>NZ_JBVIZH010000001.1:1074763-1541460 GCF_055591765.1 Streptomyces sp. NPDC041205
GGGGAAAAGGGGGGGGGGGGGGGCGTGGTCCCTTTGGGGGGGGGGGGGGGGGGCCTTGGGGGGGCCGCCCTGGGGTGGGGCCCGGGGGACACCACCCCCGGGGCCCGATCGTCGCGCTGCGCGGTTTTCTCTTGCCTTTCGCGGCGCGGTGCTCGTTGTCAGGACATCGCGCTGTGCGCTCGTCCTCAAGCGCCGGACGGGCTGTTGTCGGCCCGCCCGGCGCTTGGGGCTGGCTACGCGCTCGTCCTCAGGCACCGGACAGGCTGTTGTCGGCCCGCCCGGCGTTTGGGTGTGCGTCCGCGCAGGGGTGACGGTGCGTCAGCCGATCTGTGCCCCGTAGCGGGACAGGGCGTCGGTGACCGGGGCGAAGAACGTCTGGCCGCCGCTGGAGCAGTTGCCGCTGCCGCCCGAGGTCAGACCGAGGGCGCTGGTGCCGGCGAACATGGCGCCGCCGCTGTCGCCGGGCTCCGCGCAGACGTTGGTCTGGATGAGGCCGTTGACGGTGCCCTGCGGGTAGCTGACGGAGACGTTCAGGGCCTGGACCGAGCCGCCGTGCAGTCTGGTGGTGCTGCCGCTGCGCTGCACCTGCTCGCCGACGACGGCCGTGCGGGCGCCGGTGATCTGCTGGGCGCCGCCGTTGTAGAGGTTGACCTCGCTCGGGTGCGCCGTGTTGGCGGTGTACTTCACGATGGCGTCGTCACGGCCGGGGAAGCCGTAGTCCTCGACGGTGCCGATGGCGGAGCCGCCCTGGGTCTGGGACCAGGTGGTGCCGGCGAGCGCGGCGCAGTGGCCCGCGGTGAGGAAGTACGGCTGGCCGTTCTTCACCACGTTGAAGCCGAGCGAGCAGCGGCCGCCCGAGCTGTGGATGGCGTCGCCGCCGCGGATGAGGGGCTGGAACTTACCCGCGGTGCGCTTGAGCACGGCCTTGCCGTCCTGGGCGGCGACGTCGGCGCGCAGCCGCTTCAGGGCGGCGCCCTTGACCGTGCTGTCGGCGGTGACGACGACCTTGTTGGCGACCGGGTCGACGGCGCGTGACGTGCCGGGGACGGCACGCTCGCCCAGTGTCTTCTGCACGGAGTTCAGCTGGGCCCGGGAGTTCTCGACGAGCCTGGCCTCGGCGCCGGCCGCGCGGGCCCTGTCGGCGGCCGCGCTGTCGAGCACGCTGACGACGAGCTTCTTGGCGGTGGCGTCGTAGTGCGTGCCCGCCAGGTCGCTCTTCAGGTCGGTGGAGAGGGAGTTCGCGAGCTTGCCCGCCGCGGTCGCGGTCAGGGTGTCCGGGGTGGGGGCGGGTGCCGCGGCGCTGGTGTGCGCCATCGTCAGGGTGCCCGCGACCAGCGCGGCGACCCCGACTCCGGTGATGGCCAGACGTCGCCTGCTCGCTCGTTGGGTGTTCACGCAGTACCTCCATGGGGGGATGGACCGCTCAAGTGGGGGGCGGTCATCGGGAGTTACCGGTGCCTGGCGCGGGCGCGCCTCAGGGGTGACCCGAATTACGTCGCGTCCATGCCAAACATCGCGCCGAGTATGACAACGGTGTCCGCCGCCCACAAGAGGGCATCGCGCCGCCCCGCACGCCCCCCGCGCCACCGGAGCGCCCCTCGAACCGGCCATTTTCGGCTCTCGAACGCCCGCACTTTAGGACGGGGTTGTCCTGTTTTATCGACGGGACTGTAACAGCGGTTAGCGGGCCCTCCGGGCGCGGGAAAGGCCCCGTCATGAACCACAACACCCCGCTCTCCCCCCGCCCCCTGTGCCACCTCACCGCCGTCCAGCGCCGCGTCATGAGCTCCGCACAACTGCGCGAGCACGGCGTCTCCGGCGCCGACACCAGCGCGCACTGCCGCCCCGGCGGCCCCTGGCAGCAGTTCCTGCCCGGCGTCTACCTGCTCCACCCGGGACCGCCCACCAGCGAGGAGCGGCTGCACGGCGTGCTCCTGTACGCGGGCCGCCCGCCCGCCAAGGAGGCCAGGTCCGTCCCCGCGCAGCCCGGCCCCGGCGAACCGCACGCCGCGTACGCGGACGCGATGATCACCGGGCTCGCCGCGCTCGCGCTGCACCGCTTCTCCTCGGCGCCCCCGCTCCTCTCCCTGGACCGCATCGACGTGCTCGTGCCCCGCACCCGACGACTGCGCTCCACCGGCTGCGCCCGCCTCGTCCGCACCAACGGCCTGCCGACTCCCCAGCAGATCACCGGGCTCCCCGTCGCCCCCGTGCCGCGCGCGCTCGCCGACGCCGTGGCACAGCTCGCCGAGGCGGGCGCGGTGCGGCGGCTGCTCACCGAGGCGGTGCGCGGCGGGCACTGCGAACCAGCGGCTGTGGTCCGGGAGTTGAACAACGCCCGGCTGCTCACCCGGCCGCACGTGGTGGACGCGGTGGACTCGCTCCTGGCCGAGGGCCGGGCCCTCGCGGAGGACCGGCTGTACGCGTTGGTACGGGACTTCGGCCTGCCCGACCCGCTGTGGAACGTCGACCTGCGGCTGCCGGGCGGCCCGCATCTGGGCGGCGTCGACGCCTACTGGCCCGAGCACTCCGTCGCCGTGGAGCTGGACACGCGGGCGCCGCGCCAGGGCGAGGACGGCCTCGGCTCCTCCCTCACCGAGCGCAGCCGGGAGCTCGGCGAGTGGTCCGAGTACACCCGTAAACGCGACCACTTGGAGCGCCTCGGCATCACCGTCGTCCACATCACCCCGAAGAAGCTGCGGGACACGGCGGAGCAGCAGGCCACGGTCCTGCGCACGGCGCTGATGGCGGCCGCTGACCGGGATCCTGCGGCGTATGTCGTGGTGCTGCCCAGATAGGCAGGCCACGGCGGACCCGCAGGAGGGGAGTGCGGGGGCGGAATCCTGGACGGCGGGGTTCCGCCCCCGTACGCGTGTCCGGCGCGTACGGGCGCTCCGGCACCCGGCACGAGCGACTGCCCCGGGGCGAACGACGGGCCCACGCGGGCTACTCCGCGCAGAACTCCGCCTCGACGACCGGCTTCAGCTCGCCCGTCCAGTCCCCGTTGAAGTTGAACGCCAGCGCGCGGCGCCCGTCGCCGGTGGCCATCGCCTCGGACTGCGAGCCCTGGATGCCGCCGCCGTGGCCCCACACGGCCGTCCCGCAGGAAAGGCGCACGCGCATCAGGCCCAGGCCGTAGCCGACGCCGGGGCCCAGGGCCTTCGCCGGGACCGTCTCCTTCATCTGGGCGAGTTGCTCGTCCGGCAGGAGACGTCCGGCAAGGAGCGCCCGGTAGAAGCGGTTGAGGTCCGCCGAGCTTGAGATCATCTCGCCCGCGGCGCCCGCCTCGGACGGGTTCAGCTCGGTCACGTCGTACGTCGTGGACCGTGACCTCGCCTCGACGAACAGCTTGGAGTACGCCCGGGAGCTGGGCTGCGGCAGGGTCGGCCGGGTGCCGGGCACGGAGGTGTGGCGCAGGCCGAGGGGTTCGATGACGCGGGCGTGGATCTCGTCGCCGTAGGGGTGGCCGGTCGCCCGCTCCACGATCATTCCGGCGAGCAGGTAGTTGGTGTTGGAGTAGCCCCAGCCCGTGCCGGGGCGGAACTGCGGCCGGTGGCTCATCGCCATGCGCACCCAGTGCTCCGGGGGCCGGGTGTCGAAGCGGCGCTTCATGAACTCCGGGGTGAAGTAGGCGCGGTGGAACCGGGGGTCGGCGAGGTAGTCGTACACGCCGCTGGTGTGGTTGAGGAGCTGCCGGACGGTGATCCTGTCGCCGTCGTGGCCGTTGCCCTCGACCACGCCCGGCAGCCACTCCCCCACGGTGTCGTCCAGGTCGAGCCTGCCCTCCGCCGCGAGCTGGAGCAGCACCACGGCGGTGAACGTCTTCGTGATGCTGCCGACGCGGAAGTGGTCGTACGCGCCGCGCGGGGTCCGCGCGCTCAGGTCGCCGAGGCCCGAGGTGCCGGTCCACGTCCCGTGCGGGTCGACGGCCTGGCCGGTGACGCCGGGGATGCCCGCCGTGACGGCCCGGTCCATGGCGCGCTGGGTGGCGCGGTGGCCGTGGTCGGCGCCGGGCGCGCCGGGCCTCGCGGGCGCGGCGGACACGGCGGGTGCCGCGAGGACGCCCGCCGCCGTCATCACCGCGGCCACCCCCATGAACCGCTTGCGTACTGACATGCGTCGTCCCTTCTCCAGGCCGCGACCGTAGCGCAGCGGAGCAGGGCCGGGAGTCACCCCTTGCGCAGGACGAGTTCCGTGTTGCGGTCGCCGGGTTCGCCGCCGAGCGTGGGCTTCGCGCCGGGGGCGTTGAACGACAGCTCCCGGTACAGCGCGGCGAGGCCCGTCTGCGACAGGTCGGCGAAGTCGGTGCGGTGCGGGGCGGCGGACTCTATGAGGGTGGTGAACAGCGACAGCGTCCCGTCGTGGTTGTCGACCAGCTCGATGACCCGGGCGAGCTGCGGGAAGTCGATGTGGGACGCGGTGGAGACCTCCCAGAACGAGCCGTGCTCCGAGTGATGGGGGGTGATGGCGTTCTTGTGGCTGTGGCCGTTCACCCAGGCGAGCACCGAGCGGTGCCGCCCGAGCAGCGCCGCGACCTCGTCGCCGCCGTGCCGGGACTCGCGCGGGTGGTCGGGGTCGGTGCGCAGGTTCCGCATGGACTTGCTGGTGTGGTGGCTGAAGACGATCACGTACGACGCGTCGCCGCTCTTCTCCACCTCCGTCAGCTTCCGCTCCAGCCAGCGCAGTTGGGCCGTTCCCAGGGAGCCCTCGTAGTGGCCGCCCGGGTCGGTGGTGTCCAGGCTGATGCCGAGGACGTCGTCGGTGATGCGGAAGGAGTAGTACTGGGTGCGCTCCGCCAGGTTCTCCTGGGTGTAGCCGTGGCCGACCGGGCCGCGGCCCGCGTGCGCCGGGTCCAGGTGGGCCTTGACGTACTCGGCGGGGGTGAAGGGGGCGCGGGACTCGTCCGGGGTGACCGAACGCATGCGCCGGGCCTCGGACTTGAGCAGGTCCCGGAAGGCGGCGCCCTTCGGGTCGTGCCCCTTCTTCACGTTCTTCCACAGGGCCGCGCCGCGCGCCTCGTCCAGGGACATCAGCTTCCTGCCGCCGACGGCGAACTCGGTGAGGTACGAGTCGCCGGGGGCGTAGCAGCCGCCGGGCAGGCCGTCGTGGTTGCCGACCGTGGAGTACCACGGCAGGTTCAGGCCCGGGCTGTTCACCTCGCGGATCGCGGCGTCCAGGAAGCCCTCCAGACGGGGGAAGCCGACGCCCTTGTCGGCGTCGCGCAGGGCGGCGTCCGGGTGCCAGTAGAGCTTCAGACCGCTGTCCTGTACGCCCTCGTAGCGGCGCGGGTCGCCGGAGTTCGGCCTGACGCGGCCGCCGCTCATCACCTTCAGGAACCAGTCCAGCTCATTGCGGGAGTTGTTGTCCGTGTTGTCGCCCGTCGTCATCACGAAGTGCAGCGGCGCGCCGGTGGCGGGCGCCCCGCGCAGGCCGTTGACCTGCTCGACCAGCGAGACGGCTCCGGCGACGGACAGCGCCTCCTGCGGACGCCAGGCGCTGGCCGTCTGCGCCCGCAGGTACTCGTAGCGCAGCGGGTGTTGTACGTCCACCAGGTGCAGGTCGGTGAACTGGACGAACGCGGCCAGCGGGGTGCGGCGGGACTCGCGGCCCCGCTCGGCCGGGGCCAGGTCCGTGCGGACGACGCGGTCCCAGGCCGGGCCGTCGCCGAGGCGGCGGTAACCGGAGGTGCCGCGGGGCGCCGAGACCGTGGCCAGGGTGGTGCCCGAGCGGTACGGGGCCAGCGGGGCCGACGGGGCCCTGCGGGACATCGGCACCGGGGCCGCGGCGGCGGCCGCGGGGGCCGCCGAACCGGAGCCCGCTCCCGGGCCCAGGGCGTACCCGATGCCCGCCGAGAGGGAGACGGCGCCCGTCGCCGCGAGGAACGCGCGGCGGTTCACCGTGGAGACGACGGACGTGGTGGCGGAGGCGGTGGCGGTGGCGGCCGTGGTGGCGACAGAGCGTATGCGCGACATGGCGCGGTCTCCCCGAGTGCGAACGCGTCGGCAGTGGTCGCGGGAGGTCCGGGCGCTTTCGCCGGCGGACTTCCCGCTCGTACTGGATCGTTGGCAGCGGGGGTGGCCTGCGCGTTAACGTCGCCACAACGCGCAGCGCCGATCACCGTAAGTGGATCTGGGCGTACTTTGCGTGTGCACGGGGTGCTCGTTGAGGGGTGGGGTGGGGGTTACTCCGTGTTCATCTGCGGGGGAAGGGGGGCCTTGCCGGGGGCTCCCCGATCCCGCCCCTTCCCGGCTGTGTCGATTTGCGGCTCCGCCGCGTGGGGGGGCTCCGCCCCAGACCCCCCTCCTCAATCGCCGGAGGGGCTATGCATAGCCCGTCCGGCGATTGAGGACGAGGCGCGAAGCGCCGACAGCGGGGGTCCGGGGGCGGCAGCCCCCGGTTCGGGAAGGGGCGGGGTTGGGGAGCCCCCGGCTACGGCAGATGCCCGTCCGCCGGGCGGGTGCGCCAGAGGGCGAGGCCGACGTCGACCAGGCTCACGCGGTCGAGGGCGGCGACGTCGTCCAGGGGGTGCCACGCCGCCCGGTCCGTCGACCCCGACGTCTCGTGGCGGAGGGAACCCCCGGTGACCCGGGCCTCGTACACGATCCGCACCCCGTGGAAGTCCGCCACCGCCCCGAGGCGCCTCGGATAGCGACGCCGCAGCGAGTCCACCCCGAGCAGCGCGACCGGCTCCACGGCGTACCCGGTCTCCTCGTCGGCCTCCCGGATCACCGTGTCGTACGGATCCTCGCCGTGGTCCATGCCACCCCCGGGCAGCGTCCAGCGCCTGCTGCCGTCGCCCGCCACCCAGCGGGCGAGCAGCACGGACCCGTCGCGTACGCATACGGCGTAGGCCGCCACCCGCAGTTCTTTGTGCACGGGCCGACGTTAGACCCCGTACACCGGATAGGCACGTCCCGTTCCCCGATGTCCCGACCCGCTCCAGGGAACCGGTCACGTACACTTGAGGGGTTAGTGAGCCGCCGCGGCGCCGGCCCCGGTACCGAAGGGAGCCCTCCTTGCCCACCCCCACCGCCCCGCCCGACCCCCGACCCCTCACCGGCGAACCCCTCTCCCTGGACCTGCTCAACACCCGGTGGGTCCAGGACGGCGTGCGCGCGGACCTGCTCGCCGGCGCGGGCGGGCTCACCGACACCGAAGGGCTCGCCGTCTGGCTCGGGGCGAACGGACTCGACGGGCGGTTCGCCGCCGACCGCCGCACCCTGGAGCGGCTGCTGCGGGCCCGCGACGCCCTCGCCGGGCTCGTCGACCTGCCGGGCAAGCCGGGCGGCGCCCCGGACGCCGTGGCCCGCGTCGACGCGGTCCTCGCGCACGGCCGCGTCCGGGCGACGCTGACGCCGGACGGGCCGGGCGAGGAGGCCGAGTTCGAGGATCCGGCGTGGGGTCCTGCGTGGCTGGCCGCGCGGGACTATCTGGAGCTGCTCACCGCCGCCCCGGACCGGATCCGTGGCTGCGCCCACGAGGCGTGCGTCCTGCACTTCTTCGACACCTCGCGCAACGGCACCCGCCGCTGGTGCTCGATGGCCGTGTGCGGCAACCGCGCGAAGGCGTCCCGTCACTACGCGCGTTCGCGGGACAGCTAGCGGGGGTCGCGGGGGACGCCCGGCCGGGCGTCAGGTCCCGTTATGCGGCGCCTTGTTCCCGATGGCGTATGGCGGAAGTACGCCACCGGGCATTCCAGCCCCGGGCAACTCTCCCCAAACAGGCACCCCTTACGTAAAGCTGAGCGGTCATCCGGCCCCGTATTCCGGACCCTCACTGCACCGGCTCGACCAGCCGGTCTTTACGTACAGGGATGCTGATGACCCTCGATTCACAAGGCGCGCCCGAGCAGGGCGCGAGACGTGGCGACCGCGCAAGACGCACGGCCCGCCTCGCCACCGCGATAGGCGTGGCCGCCGCTCTCTGCGCGGCGGCCCCGCTCCCGCTCGCCCTCGCCGCCGACGGCCCCTCCCCCGCCCCGGCCGCCCCCGCGCCCAAGGACGCCGCCGCGAAGCTCGGCGCCCAGGACGCCGAACTGCTCGCCGACGCCAAGGCGGAGGGCGAGAAGACCGTCACGATGATGGTCGCCACCGCGCCCGGCGCGACCGAGCAGGTCGCCAAGGAGCTGGACGCCGTCAAGGGCGGCTCCGTCGGCCGCACCTACGACAAGCTCGGCTACGTCCGCGCCGCCGTCCCGACCGCGCGCGCCGACGCCGCGATCAAGGCCGCGTCGAAGTTGACCTCCGTGCACGCCATCGACCTGCGGCACGAGATCGAACTCGACGACCCGAAGCCGCAGAGCCCCAAGGGCGCCAAGGGCCCGCAGGGCCGGGCCGCCTACCCGGCGCCGGACAAGAACACGCCTGCCAAGAACCCGTACAACCCGTCCTTCGAGACGGGCGCCGTCGACTTCGTGAAGAAGAACCCGAAGGCGGACGGCCGCGGCATCACCATCGGCATCCTCGACTCGGGCGTCGACCTCGGCCACCCGGCGCTGCAGAAGACCACGACCGGCGAGCGCAAGATCACCGACTGGGTGACGGCGACCGACCCGATCGTCGACGCCGACGCGACCTGGCGCCGGATGACCAACCCGGTGTCCGGGCCCACGTTCACCTTCGACGGCGACTCCTGGAAGGCCCCTTCGGGCTCGTACCAGATCAGCCGCTTCCGTGAGGCCGCCACGACCGGTGGCGACGCCAAGGGCGACCTCAACCGGGACGGCGACACCACCGACACCTGGGGCGTCCTCTACGACCCGGCCGCCGGGACCGTCCGCGTCGACCTGAACGACAACAAGGACTTCGGCGACGACGCGCCGATGAAGCCCTACGGCAAGAACCACCAGGTCGGCTACTTCGGCAAGGACGACCCGGCGACCGACGTCGCCGAGCGCGTGCCGTTCGTCGTGGAGATCCGCAAGGACGTCCCGACGGACCCCTACGGCGGCGACTGGGTCGGCAAGAAGGCCGACTTCGTGAACATCGGCCTCATCGAGTCCGAGCACGGCACGCACGTCGCGGGCATCACGGCCGCCAACAAGCTGTTCGGCGGCAAGATGAACGGCGCCGCCCCCGGCGCCAAGCTGGTGTCCTCGCGCGCCTGCACCTGGACCGGCGGCTGCACCAACGTCGCGCTCACCGAGGGCATGATCGACCTCGTGACGAAGCGCGGCGTCGACATCGTCAACATGTCGATCGGCGGCCTGCCCGCGCTCAACGACGGCAACAACGCGCGCGCCGAGCTGTACAAGCGCCTCATCGACACCTACGGCGTGCAGTTGGTGATCTCCGCGGGCAACTCGGGCCCCGGCGCCAACACCATCGGCGACCCCTCCCTCGCCGACCACGTCGTCTCCGTGGGCGCCTCGGTCTCCAAGGAGACCTGGGCCGCCAACTACGGCTCCGAGGTGACGAAGAAGAACGCCATGTTCAACTTCTCCTCGCGCGGCCCGCGTGAGGACGGCGGCTTCCAGCCCCTGGTGACCGCGCCGGGCTCGGCCATCAACACCACGCAGACCTGGCTGCCGGGCGGCCCCGCCGCCGAGGCCGGGTACCAACTGCCCGCCGGATACTCGATGCTGCAGGGTACGTCGATGGCGTCGCCGCAGGCCGCGGGCGCCTCCGCGCTCCTGCTGAGCGCCGCCAAGCAGCAGCGCGTCGACCTCACCCCGGCGAAGCTGCGCACCGCGCTCACCTCGACCACCCACCGCATCCCGGGTGTGCAGGCCTACGCGCAGGGCACCGGCCTGATCGACGTCGTGGACGCCTGGAGCGCGATCAAGGGCGGCGCCAAGGCCCATGAGTACACGGTCAAGGCGCCCGTCGACACGGCCCTGGAGCAGGAGCTGAAGAAGCCCGGCACCGGCCTGTACGACCGTGAGGGCGGCCTGAAGAAGGGCCAGAAGAAGACGTACAGCGTCACCATCAAGCGGACGACGGGCCCGGCCCGTCCCGTGCTGCACAAGCTGGCGTTCGCCAACAACCACGGCGGCACCTTCCGCCTGGTCGGCGACGACGACGTGCTGCTGCCCCTGAACACGGCCGTGACCGTGAAGGTGCAGGCCAAGCCGGAGTCCTACGGCGTCTCCAGCGCCGTGCTCACCGTGAACGACAAGCGCACCCGCGGCATCGACCACCAGATCATGACGACGGTCGTCGTGGCCAAGGACCTCGCCAAGCCCTCCTTCACCACCTCGTCGAGCAGCTCGGTGCAGCGCAACGGCACCAAGTCCCTCTTCGTGACGGTGCCGAAGGGCGCGAAGACCCTGGAGGTCGCGCTCAGCGGTCTGAAGGACAAGAGCCAGACGCGGTTCATCTCCATCCACCCGTACGGCGTCCCGGTCGAGTCGACGTCCTCGCTCGTCTGCTACCCGGACTTCCCGAACCCGGACAACACCTGCCGCCCCGACCTGCGTTCGTACGCGAACCCGACGCCGGGCGTCTGGGAGATCGAGATCGAGTCGCGCCGTACGTCGCCGGTGCTCGACAACCCGTACAAGCTGAGTGTCGCCGCGCTCGGCGTGGCCTTCGCCCCGGCGCCGCAGAAGCTCGCGGAGGCCAAGTCCGGTCAGGCCACGCCCGTCACCTGGAAGGCGACGAACAACTACGCCGCCGTCGACGGCAAGCTGAAGGGCAGCACGCTCGGCTCGGCCGCGACCACGCGTCCCACCATCAAGCAGGGTGAGAAGCAGACCACGACGGTCGAGGTGCCCGCGGGCGCCGAGCGGCTCGACGTGGCGATCGGCGGCACCGCCGACGCCGCCGCCGACCTGGACCTGGCGGTCCTCAAGGACGGCGTGCCGGTGGGCAGTTCGGCGGACGGCGACTCCGAGGAGTCGGTGAGCCTGACCAAGCCCGCCGCGGGCAAGTACACCATCGAGGTCGCGGGCTACTCCATCCCGTCGGGGTCGACCGCGTACGACTACCGTGACGTGTTCTTCTCCGGCTCGCTCGGCCAGATCAAGGTCGACGAGACGAAGGCGGTCAAGCTCGCGAACGGGGCGACCGCGGACGTCTCCGCCGAGGTCGTCGCGAGCGGGCCCGCCGCCGCGGGCCGCGTTCTGTTCGGTGAGGTCAGCCTCCTGAACGCGCGCGGGACCGTCGCGGGCACGGGCAGCGTGACGGTGGAGAAGGTCACTCCGTAACGCTGCCGGCGCCGATGGTGCTGATGGCATGAGAACGGGGGCGGGCACTCAAGTGCCCGCCCCCGTTCGGTTGTTTCGCTTGTTCAGATCCGCGTTCGGCCCTTCAGGAAGTCTCAGTCCTTCAGGAAGCCGAGGTTCACTTCTTCAGGGAGCTGAGGTCGTGGGCGTAGGTGCCCACCGCGTGCGCGATGACGTCGATGTTCGTCGCGAACGCCTTGCGGTTGATGTTCTTCAGGTCGTCGCCCGCGCCGTGGTAGTTCGGGTCGTAGGGCTGACCGGCCTTGCCGCCCGCCTTCGCCGCCTGCTCCTCGGTCTTGAGGCCCTCGGCGCCGGTGAAGGTACCGCCGGCCGGGATGCCGTTGGCGATGAACGCCCCGTAGTCCGAGCGGCCGTCGAAGTCGGTGCCCCAGTGCGGGACCTTCTTCTTGTCGAGGAAGCCGTTGATCAGCTTCTCGATCTGGGCGGACCCTGCCGGGCCCGCGCCCTCGCCGACCTTGTCGGAGTCGTCGCCGTCGTAGACCAGCTCCGCCGCGTTCGGCGAGGCGATCATGTCGAAGTTCAGGTACAGCTTGATGTTCTTCTTCTGCTTCGCCGACAGCGACTTGACGTAGTGGTCCGAGCCGAGCAGACCCAGCTCCTCGGCCGACCACCAGGCGAAGCGGACCTTGTTGGTCAGCTTCTTGCCGCCCTTGGTCTCCTTGGCGAGCTTCTCGGCGACCTCGATCAGACCGGCCGAGCCGGAGCCGTTGTCGTTGATGCCGGGGCCCTCGGGCACGGAGTCCAGGTGCGCGCCGAGGCCGACGACGCGGTCGGCGCGGCCGCCGCGGGTCTCGGCGACGACGTTGCGGGTCTTGTGCGGGACGGCCTTGGTGGCGACGTCCACGGAGACCTTGACCTCGCCCTTGGCGAGGTCAGCGGCCAGCTTCTCGCCCTCGGCCTTGGTGATGCCGACGGACGGGATGTGCGCGTTCGCCGGGACCTCCAGGTTGCCCTTCACGGGCTGGTCGCCGGAGTGGTTGTACAGGACGAGGCCGATGGCGCCCGCCTTGGCCGCGGCGGCCTCCTTCTCGGCGAAGGTGCAGGTGCCGCGCTTCACCAGGGCGATCTTGCCGGTGAAGGTGTCGGACGTGTAGTCGTCGGCCTCGCAGCCCGGCGTGTCGTCGACGCGGGCGGCGGCGAGGGGCGCCTGGATGCCGCCCTCGGGCGTGGACTTGCTGAAGTCGAACGCCAGGGCGTTCAGCTTGCGGGCGTCGGGCGTGAGCACGGCGGCGCTCTCGCGCAGGGTCTCGGACTCGTAGAACGTGAAGTCCTGGTACGAGACCTTGTAACCGGCCTTCTTCAGGCGGTCGTACACGTACTTCGTGGACGCCTTGTGGCCCTTGGTGCCCGCGGCGCGGTTGCCGCCGTTGGCCTCGGCTATCTCCTGGAACTTCTCCAGGTGGCGGTAGGCGCTCTTGCCGGTGGACTTCTGCACCAGCTTCTTGGCGAGCTTCTTCGCCTGCGCGGACTGCGTCGTGTGGTGCCCGGCGCCGCGGGGCGCGTCCTGGGCGCCCGCCGGGGCGGCGGCGAGCAGGAGGGGGGCGGCGACGGCCGCGGAGACGAGAGCGGCCGTGGTCCGGCTGCGGGGTGCGCGCACGGAGGTCCTTCCTTGCGTGGTCGGAGTTCGGCGCCGATGACCTCCGTGGTCGGGCACGCGGTCGGTACTGGTCGGGTACGCGACCGGCGTGCGGCGGTGATCACCGGCGAGCGGTGGAAGGACGTTAGCCCGGCGAAACCGCAGTTCAGAGGATTCGCGGGGTTCGCAACCGCGCCTTCACGCAGTTGTCACCGGAACTCAGTACTCCGGGTGCCATCGCCCCGGAATGTGAGGTTCCGTCCCACCTTCTCCCTTCGGCGGCACCGGAACGTGTCGCTCAGCACGTCAGCCCGCGCGACCCGGGCAGCGCCTTCTCGATCCACGCGCGGTCCCTGGCGATCCGCTTGCCCGTCGTCCACAGGTCGGGCGTGGCCTTCCCCTTGGTGATCCCGATCAGCGCGCGGTCGCCCGTCCGCAGCCGCGGGTCCACGTCCGTGTCCATCACGAACGTGATCCTCGGCTTGCCCTTGGCGGGCTTGTAGTAGCGGGACACATCGAGCGTGATCCGGTCCCGGGTGCCGCCGGGCAGTGCCTCGACGCGGCGCACGGTGCCCTCGACGACGAGCCGCGCGCAGGCGACGTAGCCCTCGGGCGACCGGCCGTCCGCTGCGCCGCCCGCGTCTTCCTGGGAGGCGTCCGGGGCCTTCGAGGCGTCCGGGGCCGGCTCCCGCCCGTCGGTGAGGCTCGGCGCCGCGTGCTTCGCGTCGCCGCCGCCCGCCATGTCGCCGTCCCCGGTCCCGGCGTTCGCCCCGAGCCAGACCAGCCCGCCGAGCAGTCCGGCGGCGAGCGCGGCCGCGAGGGCGAGCACGGCACTGCGGCGGGCGGCGCCGGGCTGCCGGAAGGGGGCGGCGGGCGGCAGGACGGGGGCGGGGTCGGGGAGGGGGGCCGTCGGGGGCCGCCCTTCCGTACGGGCCCGCGGCCGCTCCTCCGGACGGGCCCGGGTCCACCCCTCCGTACCGCGGTCCCGGCCCTGCCCCTCCGCGCGGGCCCGCGCCTCCCCCTCGGGCCCCCGCGCCAGCGTCTCCCCCACGATCCGCAGCTGCTCGCGCAGCACCGCGACATCGGCGAGCGCCGCCGCGTGCTCGGCCATGAACCGCTCGTCGTCACGCACGGCGTCGGGCACCGGTGTGTCCGTGACCGCCAGCGTCAGCGCGTCGACGGCGTCGTGATTGTCCTCGTGCGCCACGGTCACACCACCTCTCCCTCGTGCAGTCGCGTCCGCAGCATCCGTACGGCCGCGTGCAGCCTGCTCTTGACCGTGCCCTCCGGGATGCCCAGCTCGGCCGCGATGTCCCGGACCGGCAGATCGGCGTAGAAGCGCAGCACGACGACCTGCCGCTGGCTGTCCGGCAGCGCGTCCAGCCCCTGCGCCACGGCCAGCGAGAGGACCCGCGACTCGGCGCCGTCCTCCCCGGCCTCCGCGGGGCGCAGCGCGGCGAGCCGCTCCCCGAGCCGTTCCTGGCGGCGCCGGGCGCGGTGGAAGTCCATCGCCCAGTTCGAGGCGACCACCGCGGCCCACGCGGACACGTCGCGCGGCGCCACCTCCCCCTTCGCCGCCCGCTCCAGGAGCCGCAGCCTGACCTGCTGCACCCCGTCCTGCAGCTCCCCGTGCGGCACCCCGCCCAGGGACAGGACGGCCCGGACCCGGTCCTCCTGGTCCGGGTCGAGCGGGTCGGCGGCCTCCTGTCCCCGCGCTCCGCGGCGCGTGCTTCTGCGCAGCAATGGCCCTCCCCCTTTGTCGCCCCTTCGGCGCGCGCGTTCCCGCGTTTCCCCTAGGACGCCGGAGCGGGCCGAAACGTTCGCGCGGATGTGGCGTCCCGCACCTCGGACAATGGATTGGACAAAGCGGCCGTGGACAGACGCATCATGGAGCGGCGGCAGCGCCCCTGGCCGGACGGCCGCCCGCCCGGGCAGGAGACTGCCGCGCCAGGCACGCAACTACGGAGGGACCCCTGTGAAGGTCGGAATCGTCGGAGCCACCGGTCAGGTCGGCACGGTCATGCGCAAGATCCTCGCCGAGCGGAAGTTCCCGATCGACGAGCTGCGCCTGTTCGCCTCGGCCCGCTCGGCCGGCTCGGTCCTGGACGGGGTGACGGTCGAGGACGCCTCGACGGCCGACTACACGGGCCTGGACATCGTGCTGTTCTCCGCGGGCGGCGCCACCTCCAAGGCGCTCGCCGAGAAGGTCGCCTCGCAGGGCGCCGTGGTGATCGACAACTCCTCGGCCTGGCGCCGCGACCCCGAGGTGCCGCTGGTCGTCTCCGAGGTGAACCCGCACGCCGTCGCGGACCGCCCCAAGGGCATCATCGCGAACCCGAACTGCACGACGATGGCCGCGATGCCGGTCCTCAAGCCGCTGCACCGGGAGGCGGAGCTGACCTCGCTGGTCGTCGCCACCTACCAGGCCGTGTCGGGCTCCGGGCTCGCGGGCGTCGAGGAGCTGTTCGAGCAGGTCAAGAAGGTCGGCGACGACGCGCCGAAGCTGACCCACGGCGGCGACCAGGCCGAGTTCCCCGAGCCGGACAAGTACGTCGCGCCGATCGCGTACAACGTCCTGCCGCTGGCGGGCTCGGTCGTCGACGACGGCCTGAACGAGACCGACGAGGAGCAGAAGCTGCGCCACGAGTCCCGCAAGATCCTGGAGATCCCGGGTCTGAAGGTCTCCGGCACCTGCGTCCGCGTGCCCGTCTTCACCGGCCACTCCCTCCAGATCAACGCCCGCTTCGCGCGTCCCCTTTCGCCCGAGCGGGCCACCGAGATCCTCGCCGCCGCGGAGGGCGTCGTCCTCACCGACGTACCGACGCCGCTGGTCGCCGCGGGCCGCGACGAGTCCTTCGTGGGCCGTATCCGCGGCGACGAGACCGTCGAGAACGGCCTCGCGTTCTTCATCTCCGACGACAACCTCCGCAAGGGCGCCGCGCTGAACGCGGTGCAGATCGCGGAGCTGGTCGCGGCGGAGCTCTCGGGTTCCTGAGGCGCCGGGGCGCCGCGGCCCCGACGGGCGGGAGACCCGGGCCGCCGGAAAGCTGAGCGACCGGTAAACCCGCTGGTCGCGGGGGATCGTTTCAGCACCCACGCATGAGTGAAACGGCGCATGCCTCCCGGGCGGGTCCGGGCAGGACCTCGGTGCACCAACCGCACCACTCACAAGGGAAGTTCATGCGCCGTATCACCGCCGTCGCCACCATGGCCGTCGGAGCCCTCGCCCTCGCCGGTGTGCTCGCCGCCCCGGCGAGCGCCGTCCCGGACCCTGTAGCCACCGTCGACTGTGCCGTCCACGACGTCACCGGCCTCGTCGACCTCGCCAGCCCCGGCGTGCCCGCCGAGGTCCCGGCCACGGGTTGCCTGGCCCCGTGACCTGACGATCTCAGGCCCGGGACACCACCGCGCCCGTACGGACCCCGACCAGGTCCGTACGGGCGCGGTGCCGTGACGTCACGCCTTGCCGTTCCGCGCAACCGCCACCACCCCGAGGGCCACCACCGCGAGCCCGCCGCCGACCAGCAGGACATCGGTCACGCCGAACCCGTCGGCGACCCGGCCCCCGGTCAGCGCGCCCACCGCGATGGCCACGTTGAACACCCCCGCGAACAGCGCGGACGCCGCTTCCCGCGCTCCCGGCGCGGCCGCCATCACCCAGTTCTGCGAGGACACCGACACACCTCCGTAGGCGAGGCCCCACGCGATCAGGAGCACCACCGACGCGGCGAGCGAGCCCCCGGCCGGGACCAGCAGGAGCATCACGGCGCCGAGCGCCGCCGAGATCAGCAGGAGCGCGCGGCGCGGGTCGCGTGCGGCGAGGGAGCCGCCGAGGAAGTTCCCCGCGATCCCGGCGACGCCGTAGCCGAGCAGCAGCCCGCTGACGAGGCCCGCGCCGAGGTCCGGCACCCGCTCCAGGACGGGTCGCACATAGGTGTACGCGGTGAAGTGGCCGACGACGAGCAGCGCCACCGCGATCAGGCCGACCCGCAGCCGCGACAGGCGCAGCAGCTCCGGGAAGACGCCGAGGCGCACCGGCTCGGTGGGCGGGAGCGGGGGCAGGACGACGGCGAGCAGCGCGGCGACGGCGACGCCGAGCACGGCGACGGCACCGAACGCCCAGCGCCAGCCCGCGACCTCGCCGAGGAAGGTGCCCGCGGGCACGCCGAGCACCGACGCCACGGCTATCCCGCTGAAGATCACGGCGGTGGCCCGCCCGATGGACTCGGTGCGCACCAGGCGTACCGCGAGGGAGGCGGCGACGGCCCAGACGCCGCCGATGCACAGGCCGACGACGATGCGGGCGCCGAGGAGCACCGCGAAGGACGGCGCGAGCGCGGACAGCAGGTTCACGGCGCCGAGCAGCAGCATCAGCCCGCACAGCACCGCGCGCCGGTCCGCGCGGCGGGCGGCGACGGGCAGCAGCAGGGCGGCGAGAGCGGCGACGAGGCCGGGCAGGGTGACGGTGAGCCCTGCGGTGCCGTCGCTGACGTGCAGGCCCGAGGACAGGGAGGTGAGCAGTCCCACGGGCAGCATTTCCGTGGTGACGACGGAGAAGGTGGCGGCCGCGACGGCGACGACGGACAGCGGCAGGGACCGTCGTCCGGTGGGGACCGGCGCGGTTTCAGTCACGGTTTTCATGGGCACCAGCCAACGCCCGAGCGATCACCGGGAACAACGTCGGACCTCTCATCCTTGAATGAGCGTGGCTCATCGATCGAGGGACGGGGCGAACGTTTATGAGTGGGCTCGAAGTCCGGGAGCTGGAGTGTTTTCTGGCACTGGCCGAGGAACTGCACTTCGGCCGGGCGGGCGAGCGGCTCTATGTCTCCCAGAGCCGGGTCAGTCAGCTGCTGGCCGCGCTGGAACAGCGGATCGGCGCGCGCCTCGTGGAGCGTACTAGCCGACGGGTGCGGCTGACCCCGCTCGGCGAGCGGTTCCACGCGGAACTGCGTCCCGCGTACGCGGAGTTGGCGGGCGTGGTGGGGCGGGCTCGGGAGTCGGCGCGGGGGGTGGCGGGCCGGATCAGGCTCGGCTTCCAGGGGACGGCGGACGCACGTCTGATGGAGGCGATCGCGACGTTCCAGAAGCGGCATCCGGGCTGTGTGACGGAGATCGTGGAGGTGCCGTTCGCGGACCCGTTCGGGGCGGTGCGCGGCGGTGATGTGGACGCGGCGATCGTGCTGCTTCCGGTGGCGGAGCCCGAGCTGGTGCTCGGTCCGCTGTTCTCGCGCCAGCAGCAGACGGTGGCGGTGTCGGTACGGCATCCGTTCGCGTCCCGTACGTCACTGGCCGCGGCCGAGCTCGCGGACGTCCCGCTGATCTCGGCGGCGGCGCCCGCCCCCGCGTACTGGCGCGAGGCGCAGGCGCCGTCGGCCGTGCCCGCGCCCGCCGTGCGCACCCTCCAGGAGGGGCTGACACTGGTGGCCGCGGACCGGGGCGCGATGCTGCTCTGCCGTCCGACGGCGGAGTACCACGGACGCCAGGACGTGGTGTTCGTGCCGGTGGAGGGGGTGCCGGACTCCGTCCTCGGCCTGGTGTGGCACCGGGACGGGGAGACGGAGCGGGTGCGGGCGTTCGCGCGGGCGGTGGCCGGGGTGGGGGCGGCCGACGGGTCGGCGTCGGCCGCCTGAGGCTTTGCGGCGGGCGCTCAGGCCGGGCGGCGGACCTCGAAGTGGAAGCAGCCGTACTCCACGGCGCGGACGTGCACCAGGGCGACCTGGGGGTCGGCGAACGCCTCGGTGAGGGCCTCGTCGAAGGCCGCCGTGGTGTTCTCGGGGGCTTCCAGGAAGCGGCCGCCGACGATCTTTCCGGCCGCGTTGTAGCGGCGGAACGTGCGCAGGGCGCCGGGCCTGACGTACGGGTACTCCGCTCGCGTCGCCGCCGGTTCCGGTCCTTCGCAGGGGTCCGCGTGGATGAACACGGGGCCCTGCTCGTCGTAGGCACCCGGGTCGGCGCCGGTGTCCGCCGCCCAGCGGCGCAGGGGGGCGTACGCGACGAGGGCGATGCGTTCGCCCTCGCGGGCGGGGCGCAGGCAGCAGCGCAGGGGGTCGCCGCCCTCCGGGTCGGTGAACGGTACGCAGGGGTTGCCCGCGTCGTCCGTCTCGCGGAGCTGCTTGAGGGTGTCGGGGGTGATGGGGTGCGGGGTGAATGTTGTGCTCATGGGCCCAGGTTCGCCCCTGCGGTACGTTCCGACCGGCGGTTTCCGGACGTCTACCTTGCCCTGTTCCCGGGGCGCCCCCGATATCGGCGCTCCGCGCCTCGTCCTCAATCGCCGGACAGGCTATCCCCCACCCACCCGCCCAACCTTCCCCCGGGCCAGCCCAAAAGCCCGGCACCCTCGGGCCCGAAACACCTCGCCCCGCTGGGCACCCCTGAGCCCGCCCCGCTGTACCTTCCAGCCCGCCCCGGCGAAGTATTCAGCCCGTCCGGCGCTTGAGGACGAGGCGCGGAGCGCCGATTCGGCGGAGGACCGTCCCACCCGCACGGGACACCCACCCCCGGGGCCCAGGGGCGCAGCCCCGGTTTCGGAGAAGGGGCGGGACCGGGGCGCCCCGCGAGGGCCTACACCCCCCACGACCCCCTCCCGTTCAGCTCCGCCACATCCGTGCCCGTCGTCCACCGATACGCCGCGTCCAGCTCGGCCAACTCCTCGGGGGTCAGCACGTCCTCGACCCGTTCGAACCCGTCGGGGGCGCGCTCGGCGACGACTTGGAGGAGCCGGTCGGCGGGCATGCGCCGGTTGGCGAGGACGAGCGCCGCCGTGGCCTCCCGCCGCACCTCCTCGTACGCCCGCAGCCCGGCGACCCGGTCGGGCTCGTTCACGGCGAGGCTGCGCGCGAGCACCCGCGCGTCGAGGACGGCCTGCGAACCACCGTTGGAGCCGACAGGGTACATCGGGTGGGCGGCGTCGCCGAGGAGGGTGACGGGCCCGCGCCCCCACCGCGGCAGCGGCTCCCGGTCGACCATCGGGTACTCCAGGATGCGCCGGGTCGCGGCGAACAGCGCGGGCACGTCCAGGTCCCCGATCCGCCACCCGGCGAAGTACGGAAGGACGTCGGAGAGGCGGCCGCTGCGGTTCCAGTCGGCGGCCCCGGAGATCGCCCCGTGCTCGACGGGGAACCGCACCTCCGCGACCCAGTTGAGCAGCGCGCGCCCACGCCGCTCGGCCTCGCCCGAGATGGGGTAGACGACGAGCTTGGCGTGCGCGTTGCTGCCCGCGATGGCGACGCTGCGGCCGCCGAGCACGGGGTCCCACTCGGCGACGCCGCGCCACATCCGGATGCCGTTCCACAGCGGCGGCCCCTCCCCGGGGTGCAGCCGGGCGCGCACCGTCGAGTAGAGCCCGTCGGCGCCGACAAGGGCCCGCACGCGCACGGCGTGCTCCCGCCCGCGCGCCAGGTCCCGCAGGATGACCCGCAGCAGTTGCCCCTCCGTCTCGGCGCACCGCACGAACGACGTGCCGGTGACGACGGCCCGTTCGCCGAGGCGTTCGCGCACCGCGTCGAGCAGGATCATCTGCAGGGCGCCGCGGTGGATGGAGTACTGCGGCCAGTGGTAGCCGAGGGCGTGGCCGCGCGGCTCGCCCCAGATGCGGTTGCCGTGCCGGTCGTAGTGGACCATCTCGGCGGTCGCCACGCCGGTCGCGGCCAGTTGCTCGCCGAGGCCGAGTTCGGTCAGTTCGCGGACGGCGTGCGGCAGCAGGTTGATGCCGACGCCGACGGGCCGAAGGACCTGCACCGGCTCGACGACGCGCACGCCGATCCCCGCCGCGTGCAGGCTCAGTGCCGCCGTGAGCCCGCCGATGCCCGCGCCCGCGACCAGGACGTCGGCGTTCGCGGCGTTCATGGCGCTCATGGCCGCCGCACCGCCCGCCCGACCTCGGCCCGCAGCCGCACGAACTCCGGCAGGCCGCGGGTGCCGATCTGGTCGCGCGGCGCGGGCAGTTCGACGCGCAGCTCGCTGTGGACGCGGCCGGGGGCGCCGGTGAGGACGACGACGCGGTCGCCGACGTACACGCTCTCGTCGATGTCGTGGGTGACGAGCAGGATGGTCATCCCGCGCCCGTCGCGACCGTCGGGGGCGCCACCCGGCCCCCCGCCCGCTCCCCCGCCCGACCCACCACCCGAGCCCCCGCCCCCTCCCCCGCGCACCGCGAGCAGCAGGTCTTCCAGATCCTCCC
Organism: Streptomyces sp. NPDC041205; assembly: GCF_055591765.1. Lineage (NCBI taxonomy): Bacteria > Bacillati > Actinomycetota > Actinomycetes > Kitasatosporales > Streptomycetaceae > Streptomyces > Streptomyces sp. NPDC041205. Next base: position 1,095,707 of record NZ_JBVIZH010000001.1, read on the forward strand.
TGGTCTGGGCGTCGACGGAGCCGAACGGCTCGTCCATCAGGAGCAGCGCGGGCCGGTAGGCGAGCGCGCGGGCGATGGCGACGCGCTGCTGCATGCCGCCGGAGAGCTGCCACGGGTATCTGCCCGCGGTGCCGTCGAGGCCGACCTGTGCGAGGGCTTCCTCGGCGCGGGCGCGGCGCTCGGCGCGGGCGAGGCCGCGGCGGCGCAGCGGCAGTGCGACGTTGTCGCGGACGGTCAGCCACGGGAAGAGCGAGCGGGTGTAGTCCTGGAAGACGACGGCGAGGTCGTCCGGTACGCCGTCGACGTCCCGGCCGCCGACGGCGACCCGGCCCTCGCTCGGCCGTTGCAGCCCCGCGACGCACCGCAGCAGCGTGGACTTGCCGCAGCCGGACGGCCCGACGATACTCACCAACTCGCCGCGAGCGACGTGCAGTTCGACCCCTTCGACGGCCCGGTGTCCGTCGGCGTAGCGATGACTGAGCCCAGCGATCTCCAGCATCCCCTGTTCCCCCTGTCCCCCTGCTGCCAACTGCCTTGCGGTCTACGTGATGTGAGGGTCCGCAGAGCCCTCGCGTTCCCCGTGCGCCCCCGTGGATCGCGGCCGGTCCGCCGCCCCCGCGGGGCCGGGTGGTCTGGTGGTCCAGGTGTCCGCCCGCCGTGCGCCCCGGTGCCAGGCCAGGGCCCTGCGCTCGACGAGCAGGAACAGTCCGTTCAGTACGCAGCCGACGGCGCCGAGCAACACGATCCCGGCCCACAGCCGGTCCGGCCTGAACTCCCGCTCGGCGGCGTTGAGCCGGGAGCCGATGCCCTCGCCGGACCCCATCAGCTCGGCGACGACCATGAGGATCAGCGCGAACCCGAGCGCGACCCGGAGCCCCGCGAAGATCTTCGGCGCGGCTCCCGGCAGGACGACGTACCGCAGCCGCGCGAGGCGGCCGAGCCCGAGCACGCGGGCGGTGTCGAGATGCAGAGGCTCCACGGAGCGCACACCGTCGGCGGTGTTGAGCAGCACCGGCCAGACGACGCCGAATGCGATGGCCGCCAGTTGCATGGACGTGCCGAGCCCGAAGGCGACCATGAAGAACGGGATGAGCGTGGGCGGCGGCACGGCACGTCCGAACTGCAGCACCGGGTCGAGCACGTGGAAGGCCACCCGGGAGAGCCCGATCCCGACGCCCACACAGATCCCGACGGCCCCGGCGATGGCCCAGCCGAGCAGCAGATGGCTGAGGCTCGGCACGAAGTCGTCGACGGCGAGGTCACTCAGCCACAGCCGCGTCGGCGGCCCCGACCACCACAGCTCCCGCATGGTCCGCACGATCCGCGTGGGCGGCGGGAAGTACAGGTCCCCGGCCCGCCGGGCGGCCGACTCCCAGACGAGGACGAGGAGTACGAGCAGCCACCCCCGGGCGAGAAGCCCGAGAACGCCCCGCCGCACCGGCCCGCCACCGACGCGCCCCGCCCGCCCGGGGACGGCGTCCCCTGCGCCCCGCGCCCGCCCAGGGCCGACGTCCCGCGCCCGCCCGCCGACAGTGCCCGCCGTGCCCTCCGCCCCCGGCCGCGCCCCTCCCCCGCTCATCGTCCCGCTCCTGATCCATCGAGCCCGTCCGGCGATTGAGGACGAGCGCGCAGCGCGACACGCGGGGGCACGGGGGCGGAGCCCCCTGGCCGGAGGAAGGGGCGCCCGCGCGCGGAGCGCGCTGATCGGGCACTGTGGGGAAACAACACCCTCCCCACCGCCACGAGCCCCGCGTTGGCCACCACCCCCAGCACCCCCGCCCAACACGCCCCCGCCACCATCAGATCCGGCCGCCCGCCCCCGGACTGCGAGTCGAGCAGATGGACGCCGAGTCCCCCGTCACCCCCGGCCCGCAGCTCCGCGCTGACCGCCACGATCAGCCCGACGGACGCCGCGATCCGCACCCCCGTGACGACGAACGGCCCGGCGCTCGGCAGCGACACCCGCCACACCACCCCGAGCGGTCCGAACCCGAAGGACCGCAGGGTCTCCTTGGCGACGGGGTCGACGTCGCGGAGCCCGTACAGGGTGTTGAGGAGGATGGGCCACAGCGCGGCGTAGCAGACCAGGGACCGCTCCACCCGGTCGGGCTCGACGAAGACGAGGATCGCGAGCGGGATGAGGGCGACGGAGGGGATGGGGCGGGCCAGCTCGACGACGGCGAGGGCGGCGGCGCGCAGGCGGGGCAGGGAGCCGAGCAGGAGCCCGGCGGGCACGGCGAGGGCGACGGCGAGGGCGAGCCCGCCGAGCCAGGCGGAGACGGTGGTCCAGAGGTCGTCGAGGAACCCGTCGTCGACGGCCATCTCGGCGGCACGGGCGAGCACGGAGGAGGCGGGCGGCAGCGCCTGGTCGTCGAACACCCCGCCGCGGGCGACGAGTTCCACCACGAGGAAGGCGCCGCAGAGGCCGAGCGCCCCCAACAGGACCCGTCCCGACCTGCGCTCGACCAGCCGCCCGGAGCGCGCACCGGCGCGCGGGCGAGCGCGCGCCCCGCATCCCGGGCCGAGGCCCGGACCGGAGCGCGCGTCCCGTTTCACCGCATCGCCCGCTTCACCGCATCGCCCACGTGGTCCGCGCGGCCTGCGCCGTCTGCGCGGCCCGCGCTGTCCGAGTGGCCCACGTGACCCGTGCGGTCCGCGCCGCCCGCGTGGCGTATGTGAACCGCGCCGTCCGCCTGGCTCGCGCCGCCCGCGTGACCCACGCGGCTCGCGCCACCCGCGCCATCCACACCGCCCGCGCCATCCACACCGCCCGGGCCATCCACACCGCCCGGGCCATTCCCACGGCCCGCCTGGCCCCCCTCACCGCGCAGCCCCCTCACGGCCCCGCGCGCACGAGCAGCGGCTCCACGTCGAGTTTCCGCTTCAGATAGCCGAACTCCCGCATCAGGTCGACCACCCGTTCAAGGCGTGCCGGGTCGAGCGCCGCGGGGTAGCCGCCGAGGTTCAGCTGGGCGGCCTGGCCGGTGGTGATCTTCGTGTAGTCGGGGAGCGTGTCGACGACGGCCGAGCGGTTGGCGGCCTGCCGCTGGGCGCGGGCCATGGCCCGCTGGAAGGCGGCGACCGTCTTGGGGTTGTCCTCGGCGAAGGACGCCGTGGCCGCGTACCCGGCGATCGGGAAGCCCGCGGTCGGCGGCTTGCCGAGGTCGGCGACGACCCGGCCGGTGCCGGACCGCTCGATCGCGGAGACGAACGGCTCGACGGCCTGCACGGCGTCGACGCTGCCGGACTTCAGGGCGGTCTCCATGTTCGGCATGTCGACCTCGGCGAAGTTCTTGTCGTCGTCGAAGGCGGCGCCCTCGGCCCGGCCGGCCTTCTTGACGAGCAGGGCGCTGATGTTCCGCTTGGTGTTGACGCCGATCTTCTTGTCCTGGAGGTCCTTCAGGGACTTGACCGGCGAGTCCTTCCGGACGAGGACCGCGTGTGTGCGGGGCGCGGACTGGAAGGCGTCGGAGACGACGCGGACGTCGATGGCCTTGTTGGCGTGGGCGAGGAAGTACGAGACGTAGTTGCCGAAGGAGATGTCGAGGGCGCCCGCCCGCAGCCGGCTGACGGACTCCGCGCCGCCGCTGAGCGTGGTGGTGCGCACGGTCAGGCCCTCCGCCTTGAAGAACCCCTTGCGCTGGGCCATCTCCAGGGGAGCGGTGTCGGCGACGGGCATGGTGCCGACGGTGATCCGGGTCTTCTCCGGGCCCTTGCCGTCACCGCCGCCGGAGCCGTCGGAGCCGTCGGGCGAGCCGCAGCCCGCGGTGGCGGCCAGCAGGAGCAGGGCGAGGGCGGGCGCGCCGCGTAACCGTGCCCGGCTCCGTGACCGCCGCGGCCCGCGCGGACCCTGCGCACCGCGTGCACCCCTTGCCATATACATCTGCTCCCGACCGTTTCAGCCCGCTTCAGCCCGCTTCAGGCCGCTCCTTGACCTGAGCCGACGCGCGGATGCTAACGGCCGCGCGACCTGAGAACAATGGCCCGGAGCGGGTGGCGACGGCACATGGAAGGATGGCGGGAAACATCGCAAAAAGTTCGCAAGTCGTACCGAGGAGATGACCGCGTGCCCGGCACCAATCTGACCCGCGAAGAGGCGCAGCAGCGGGCGAAGCTGCTCACCGTTGACTCGTACGAGATCGATCTCGACCTCTCCGGAGCGCAGAGTGGGGGCACCTCCCCCTCTGGCGACGCCGGGAGCACCGAGAACGGGGGAGGGACGTACCGGTCGGTGACCACGGTGCGTTTCGACTGCGCCGAGGCGAACGCCGAGACCTTCATCGATCTCGTCGCCCCCGCCGTCCACGAGGTCGTCCTGAACGGGCACGCGCTCGAGGTGGCGGCGGTCTTCCGGGACTCCCGCATCGCGCTGCGGCACCTGGTGCGGGGCACCAACGAGCTGAAGGTCGTCGCGGACTGCGAGTACACCAACACCGGTGAGGGCCTGCACCGCTTCGTCGACCCGGTCGACCAGCAGGCCTATCTGTACACCCAGTTCGAGGTCCCGGACGCGCGCCGCGTGTTCGCCTCCTTCGAGCAGCCCGACCTGAAGGCCACCTTCCAGTTCACCGTGAAGGCGCCCTCCGGCTGGACCGTCATCTCGAACTCGCCGACGCCGGAGCCCAAGGACGACGTCTGGACCTTCGCACCGACGCCCCGGATGTCCACGTATGTGACGGCGCTCATCGTCGGCCCGTACCACTCGGTGCACAGCGTGTACGAGAAGGACGGACAGTCGGTCCCGCTCGGCATCTACTGCCGTCCCTCGCTCGCCGAGTTCCTGGACGCGGACGCGATCTTCGAGGTCACCCGGCAGGGCTTCGACTGGTTCCAGGAGAAGTTCGACTACGCCTACCCGTTCGCCAAGTACGACCAGCTGTTCGTGCCGGAGTTCAACGCGGGCGCGATGGAGAACGCGGGCGCGGTGACGATCCGCGACCAGTACGTGTTCCGCTCCAAGGTGACGGACGCGGCGTACGAGGTGCGGGCCGCGACGATCCTGCACGAGCTCGCCCACATGTGGTTCGGCGACCTCGTGACCATGGAGTGGTGGAACGACCTGTGGCTGAACGAGTCGTTCGCGACGTTCGCCGAGGCGGCCTGCCAGGCGTACGCGCCCGGGTCGAAGTGGCCGCACTCCTGGACCACGTTCGCGAACTCCATGAAGACCTGGGCCTACCGGCAGGACCAACTGCCGTCCACGCACCCGATCATGGCGGACATCCGCGACCTGGACGACGTGCTCGTCAACTTCGACGGCATCACGTACGCCAAGGGCGCGAGTGTCCTCAAGCAGCTCGTGGCGTACGTCGGCATGGACGAGTTCTTCAGCGGTGTGCAGACGTACTTCAAGCGGCACGCGTTCGGCAACACGCGCCTGTCCGACCTGCTCGGCGCCCTGGAGGAGACCAGCGGGCGTGACCTGAAGACCTGGTCGAAGAAGTGGCTGGAGACGGCCGGCATCAACGTGCTGCGCCCCGTCGTGGACGTCGACTCCGCCGGGAACATCACCTCCTTCGCCATCAAGCAGGAGGCCCCGGCGCTGCCCGAGGGCGCGAGGGGCGAGCCGACGCTGCGCCCGCACCGCATCGCCATCGGCCTGTACGACCTGGACGACTCGGCGGGCGGCTCCGGCAAGCTGGTGCGCACCGACCGCGTCGAGCTGGACGTCGACGGCGAGCTGACCGCGGTGGAGGAGCTCGTGGGCCGGGCCCGGCCGGACGTGATCCTGCTCAACGACGACGACCTGTCGTACGCCAAGGTCCGGCTCGACACCGAGTCCCTCGCGTTCGTCACCGAGCACCTGGGCGACTTCGAGGCCTCGCTGCCGCGGGCGCTGTGCTGGGCCTCCGCGTGGGACATGACGCGCGACGCCGAGCTGCCGACGCGGGACTACCTCTCCCTCGTCCTGTCCGGCATCGGCAAGGAGTCCGACATCGGCGTCGTGCAGTCGCTGCACCGGCAGGTGAAGCTGGCGCTCGACCTGTACGCCGCCCCGGCGGGCCGCGAGGCCGCGCTCGCGCGGTGGACCGAGGCGACCCTGGAGCACCTGCGGGCGGCCGAGCCCGGCGGGGACCACCAGCTGGCGTGGGCGCGCGCGTTCGCCGCGACCGCCCGTACGGAGTCCGACCTGGCGCTCCTCGAAGGGCTTCTCGACGGCTCGGAGTCCATCGAGGGCCTGGCCGTCGACACCGAGCTGCGGTGGGCGTTCGTGGCGCGGCTCGCGGCGACCGGGCGGCTCGACGAGGCGGGGATCGCCGCCGAGTTCGAGCGGGACAAGACCGCCGCGGGTGAGCGGCACGCCGCCGCGGCGCGGGCCGCGCGGCCCACCGCCGCCGCGAAGGCCGAGGCGTGGGCGTCCGTCGTCGAGTCGGACAAGCTGCCCAACGCCGTGCAGGAGGCGGTGATCTCCGGCTTCGTCCAGACCGAGCAGCGGGAGCTTCTCGCCCCGTACACCCAGAAGTACTTCGACGCCGTGAAGTCCGTCTGGGAGTCCCGGTCCCACGAGATGGCCCAGCAGGTCGCGGTCGGCCTGTACCCGGCCGTCCAGGTGTCCCAGGCGACGCTGGACGCGACGGACGCGTGGCTCGGGTCCGCGGAGCCCACGGCGGCGCTGCACCGTCTGATCACCGAGTCCCGGGCGGGCGTGGAGCGGGCGCTGCGGGCGCAGGCCGCCGACGCGTAGCCCTGGCCGGGCGGGTGGGGACGCCGGGGGCGGGCTGGTCGAGCCCGCCCCCGGCGGATTTCCTCCCACCCGCCCACCCGTTGCTCCCCACCACGGCCGCGACCGCCCCGGGCAATCTCACCCCGCACAGAGGCCCCGCCCACCCCTCACTCACCTCTGTGGCCGGGCTCGCCCGGCGCCTGCGGCTTCACTCTGTGGGCAGCTGGGCCGCCCAAAGGGCGGAACGGGTGGGCACAGCCCCGGCCGAGGGTGGCCCTGACGTCAGGGGGACGCAGCCCCGCGCAGGGCCGCCAGCACATGGCCCACCGTCAGGGATGTTTCCACCCCCCGCCGCACCGCCGCGACCACATGCCGATGCGGCCGGTCCTCCGCCAGCTCCCGCATCGCCACCCCGGCCCGGCCGAAGGCCCCCGCCCCGGCCATCCGGGGCACCAGCGCCACCCCCATCCCCGCCTCCACCATCGCCAGGATCGCCTCCCACCCGGCCGCGCTGTGTGCCTGCTCGGGGACGAACCCGGCGGCCTCGCACGCGGCACGCGTGATCTCCGACCAGGGGCCGGAACCGCCGAAGATCCATGGCTCGTCGGCGAGGTCGGCGAGGAGCAGGGCGTCGGTGCGGGCGAGCGGGTGGTCGAGGGGGAGCGCGACGTCGAGCGGGTCGGCGAGGAGCGTGACGCGGGTGAACCGGCCGTCGCGCCCCCGGGGCGCCTGCGCGGCGAGGGAGAGGGCGAGGTCGACGTCCCCGGCGGCGAGGAGTTCGTAGGCGGCGCCCGCCTCGGCCTCCCGCACCCGCACCGAGATCCCGGGGTGCGCCACCCGCAGGGCCTTGACGGCGGGCACCACAAGGGCGGGCACGGCGGTGGCGAAGGCCCCGACCCGCACCTCCCCGGCCTCCCCCTTGGCGTACGCCGCCAACTCGGCGTCGGCCCGCTCCAGTTGGGCGAGGACGGCGTCGGCGTGGACGAGCAGGAGCCGGGCGGCGCCGGTGAGCCGCACCCGGCGCCCGTGGGCCTCGAGGAGCGGCACGCCGACCTGCTTGGCGAGGTTGGAGAGCTGCTGCGACACCGCGGAGGGGGTCATCAGAAGGGCCCGCGCGGTCGCGGTGACGGTCCCGCGTTCGTCGAGGGTGCGCAGGATCCGCAGCTTCTTGATGTCCCACTCGGTCATGGCGTCAACGTACCCGCGCACCGGCCGCTACTTCCCGCCCGCCGACCCCAGCACCACGCCGCCGAGGATCAGCCCCATGCACATCACCTGGAGCCGGCCCATGCCCTCGCCGAGGACGGCGAAGGACAGCAGGGCCACGCACACCGGCTGGAGGTAGTAGACGACGCCCGCGCGGGCCGCGCCGATGACGGAGATCGCCTTGTTCCAGGCGAAGAAGGCGACCGCGGAGGAGACGACGCCGACGTACAGGAGCGGGGACACCGTCGCGGCCGTCGGTTCGAAGCCGCCCTGCACGGCGAGGCTGACGAGGAACAGGGGCAGCAGCATCAGCGCGCCCAGGACGAAGGTGCTGAAGAGGAAGGGCAGTCCGGAGATCTCGGCGGGCTTGCGGCGCAGGAGCGCGCTGTACGAGCCGAAGGCGACGGCGCCGCCGATCACCCACAGGTCGCCCGCCGCGAGGTCCATGGCGAGGGAGCCGCCGCTGACCAGGAGCAGCACGCCGACGCAGGCGACGAGCATGCCCGTGACGCGCCGCGCGCCGAGGCGGGCACCGCCGAGGCGTTCGTAGACCGCCATCAGGACGGGCGACGCGGCCATGATCATGCCCATGTTGCCCGCGGTGGTGGTCACTCCGGCCTGGTTCACCAGGGTGTTGTAGACGGTGACGCCGAGGAAGGAGGCGGCGAGGAGGAAGCGGAAGTGCCGGCGGAGCGGGGCGCGTTGGCGCCAGGTCCCGCGGACCGCGAACGGCGCGACGGCCGCGATGGCGATGAGCCAGCGCCAGAACGCGTGCTGGATCGGCGGGACGCTGTCGGCGAGGGCGCGGGAGGTGACGAAGCTGCCCGACCAGACGGCGGTGGCGAGCGCGGCGAGGGCGAGCCCGACGCCGAGCCCCGCGGCGGCGGCGCGTCCGCCTCCCGCACCCCGCACGCTCGTGTCGCCGCTGCCGCTCCGGTCCAGGTCCAGGACGCTCGCCACTGGTATCTCCTTGCCTCTCTCCCCGCTCCGGGGCGCTCGCGCGGCCCCGCTCCGGGGCCGGCTGAGCTACCGTCGCAGTCCGGGACCGCTCAGGTCCATCGAATCTTTCCGATCGTTCTTTGAAGCTGAGGTGAACGATTCCTCGGCGAGCATCTGCGGCTGCGGCTCCGGCTTCACCTTCGCCTTCGGGCGCAGTTGACCGAACACCGTCGCCCCGAACGCGAGCGCCATCCCCGCCACCTGCACCGCCGTCAGCGACTGGCCGAGCGCCGCCCACCCGATGACCGCGGCCGTCAGCGGCGAGAGCGGGCCGAGGAGGCTGGCCTGGGTGGCGCTGAGGCGGCCGATGCCGCGGAACCACAGCCAGTACGCGACGGCCGTACCGGCGAGGGACAGGTAGAGGTAGCCCGCGATGTTCCGTCCGTCGAGGGCGGGCGGCGCACCCTCGACCAGGAACGCGATCGGGGCGATGAGCAGGCCGCCGACCGTCAGCTGCCAGGCCGTGAGCGCGAGCGGTCCGACGCCGTCCGGGCGGCCCCAGCGCTTGGTGAGCACCGTGCCCGTCGACATCGAGGCCGTCGACCCCACGGCCGCGAGCAGCCCGACCGCGTCCAGCGACCCGGTGGCCTTCAGGACGACCAGGCTGACGCCGAGGGCCGCCGCGGCCCCGGTGAGCAGGGTGCGCGGGGTCGGCCGGTCGGCGAGGAGCAGGGCCGCGAGTCCGGCGACGAAGAGCGGGCCGACGGAGCCGACGACCGCGGCCATGCCGCCGGGCAGGCGGTAGGCGGACAGGAAGAGCAGCGGGAAGAAGGCGCCGATGTTGAGGGCGCCGAGGACCGCCGACTTCCACCACCACTCCCCTCTGGGCAGGCGTCTGGCGAGCAGGAGCAGCAGCAGCCCGGCGGGCAGGGCGCGCATGAGGGCCGTGAACAAGGGGCGGTCCGCCGGCAGGAACTCGGTGGTGACGGCGTAGGTGGAGCCCCAGGTGAGGGGGGCGTAGGCGGTGAGGAGGATGGCGGTGGCGCGCTTCATGGCAGATGTCTCCCGAGGACTCACGGAGGAAGCTGAGCAGTAAGTAGCTTAGCCGTAAGCTACTTACCGTCAACCCACTTAGTAAAAAGCAACTCAGCGCCGACCCACTTACTTGCAAGCGTCCGTGTCTCGTGGATACTTCCCCCATGAACGCGAGCAACGTGATGTCCTCCCCGAGCGCCACGCACTCCGGAGAAGCGGCGGCCGCCGCGCCCGACGGCGTCGACGCGATCATCGAGCAGTGGGCCGCCGTCCGGCCGGACCTGGAGACCACACCCATGGAAGTCTTCGGCCGCGTCTACCGCACCACACAGGCCATGGGCGAGCGCATCGAGAAGGCGTACCGCCGCCTCGGCACCACGCGCGGGGAGTTCGACGTGCTCGCGACGCTGCGCCGGCACGGCGAGCCGTACACGCTCTCGCCGCGCCAGCTCTCCTCGACGCTGATGCTGACGACGGGCGGCATGACGGGGCGCCTGGACAAGCTGGAGCGGGCCGGGCTGCTGCGCCGCTCCCCCGACCCGCACGACCGGCGCGGCCTTCAGGTGACGCTGACCGAGGAGGGCCGGGAGCTGGTCGACCGGGCCGTCGCGGCGGGCCTGGAGGTGCAGCACGCGGCGCTCACGGCCGCCGGGCTCGACGAGGCGGAGACGGCGCAGCTCGCGGCCCTGCTGCGCAAGCTGCTCGCGGGCTCGCAGCCCGGCGACGGCTCATGACGGCGGGCGGCGCCGGGGGTTCGTGAAACACCGAGGGCGCCCTCCGGCCTCGTACGAAGACGTCAACAACCGTCTGCGTACGTGGCCGAGGGGCGCCCTCGGCGAAGAAAAGCGATAAGCGTGAAGGGGCGGACCCGCGTCGTCAGCTCTGCTTCTGCTGCTTGCGGGACTTGTCGCCGACCATCACCAGACCGGCGATCACCAGGAACAGCACGATCGGCGCGGCGACATACAGGCCGAGCGTCTCCATCACGCTCAGGCCCGGGCCCGGGTCGTCGCCGTCGTCGCGGTTGAGCGCGAGCGCGGGGGACGACATGAGCAGCATCATCAGCGTCGTACCGGCCGTCAGTGCACCGGCGCGCAGGGCGTTCTTCTTGTCCACGGTGCCCAACGTAGCGAACCGCCGCGCGGCCCGCGCGCCCGGGGTGCCGTACGGGCGCCCCACCCGGTGCGCGGCGGGCGCGGTCAGGGCGTCCGGAACGCGCGGAACACCTCCATGAGGGCGTGCAGGCGCGGGGCGGCGGCGAGGTCCTCCAGGGTGACGGGGCGGCCCGCGGCGTCGGCGATCGGCAGGCGCCAGTTGGGGTACTGGTCCCAGGTGCCCGGCAGGTTCTGCGGGCGGCGGTCGCCGACGGTGTCGGGCAGCCAGACGCCGACCATGCGGGCGGGCGTCGCGAGCAGGAACCGGTGCACGGCGCGGACCTCGTCCTCCTCGTTCCCCGCGCCGCCCGGCAGCAGGCCGAGCCGGGACAGCAGGCCGAGCCATTCGCGGACGTCGGCGGCGGCCTCGGAGCGCTCGGCGGCCAGCGGGCGGGTGAGCAGGCCCAGGTCGTGCCGGAGGCGTACGTGCGCGCCGGTGACGCGGGCGGCCGTGGACGGCAGGTCGTGGGTGGTGGCGGTGGCCAGGCAGTCGGCGCGCCAGTCGGCGGGCGCGAGCGGCTGCCCTGTGCCCTCCCAGTCCCGCTCGAACCACAGCACGGACGTGCCGAGCACCCCGTGCGCGCGCAGCGCGTCGCGCACGCCCGGCTCCACGGTGCCGAGGTCCTCGCCGATGACGAGGGCACCCGCGCGGTGCGCTTCCAGGACGAGGACGGCGAGCATGGCCTCCGCGTCGTAGCGCACGTACGTCCCGTCGCCGGGGGTACGTCCGTCCGGCACCCACCAGAGCCGGAAGAGCCCCATGACGTGGTCGACGCGGACGGCGCCCGCGTGCCGCAGGGTCGCGCGCAGCAGGGCGCGGAACGGGGCGTAGCCGGACTCGGCGAGCCGGTCCGGGCGCCACGGCGGCAGGCCCCAGTCCTGACCGCGTTCGTTGAAGGCGTCCGGGGGCGCGCCCACCGACATGCCCGCGGCGAAGTACCGCTGCCGCGCCCAGGCGTCGGCGCCGTCCGGATGCACGCCGACGGCCAGGTCGTGGATGAGGCCGACGGACATCCCGGCGTCCCGCGCGGCCCGCTGCGCGGCGGCGAGTTGCTCGTCCGTGAGCCAGGCGAGGCGCTCGTGGAAGTCCACGCGGTCCATCAACTCGGTGCGGGCGCGGGCGGTTTCGGGCGACGCCGGGTCCCGCAGCGGCTCGGGCCAGGCGCGCCAGTTCGGCCCGTGCCGCTCGGCGAGCGCGCACCACGTCGCGTGGTCCTCCAGGTCCTCGCCGTGCTCGGCGAGGAAGTCGCTGTAGGCGGCGCACCGGCCGGGCCCCAGCGGCACGCCCCGGATCAACTCCAGCGCGGCCGCCTTCACTTCCCACACGGCGTCCCGGTCGATGAGCCCGCCCTCCCCCACGACCACGCGGCGCAGCGCCTCCCCCCTCTCCCCGAACACACCCGCCCTCTCGCGCGCCTCGCCCCGCAGGTGCGCGAACTCCGGGACGTTCTCGACCCGCAGGTGCACGGGGTCCGGGAAGCGGCGCGACGACGGGCGGTACGGCGAGGGGTCCCCGGCACCGCCCGGCGCCCTCGGCACCGCCGCGTGCAACGGATTCACCTGCACGAACCCCGCCCCCAACACCCGCCCCGCCCACCCCGCGAGCTCCGCGAGGTCACCCAGGTCCCCCATCCCCCAGGAGTGCCGGCTGAGCAGCGAGTACAGCTGCACGAGGAAGCCATAGGCGCGGGGCGGCGGCGCGGGGGCGCGGCGCGGGGCGACGATCAGGTGCGCCTGGGCGGTGAGGCCGTCGGGGGTGGTGGCGGTGAGGCGGTGAACGCCCAGGGGGAGATGGGGGGTTGCTGGGGTGGAAGGGGCGGAGGGGGCTGCGGGGGTGGAGGGGGTCGCGGGGGTCGCGGGGGTCGCGGGGGTCGCGGGGGTCGCGGGGGTCGCGCTGAGCTTGATGAGGGTCCCATCCCACTCCGTCTCCACGGTGAGGTGGGTGCCTGGGGGGAGGGTGGTGAGGAGGTCTGGGAGGTGGGGGGATTGCGGGGAGTGTGGGGGCTGCGCGGCTCGTGGAGGCTGCGGGGCTTGCGGGGGCTGCGGGGACTGCGCGGCTTGCGGGGACTGCGGAGCTTGCGGGGGCTGCGGGGCTTGCGGGGAATGCGGAGCTTGCGGGGAATGCGGAGCCTGCGGGGAATGCGCGGCTCGTGGAGGCTGCGGAGCTTGCGGGGGCTGCGGAGCTCGTGGAGGCTGCGCGGCTTGCGGGGGCTGCGGAGCCTGCGGGGGTTGTAAGGCTGGTGGGGCCTGCTGGGCTTGCTCGGCCTGCGGCGCCTGCGGTGCCGGGGCCTGCGGCGTCTGTACGGCCTGTGCCGTCTGTGGGAGCTCCCCTGGCGTGGCGTGTGCGTCGCCCTCGCGTCGAGGGGAAGCGTTCTCGGCTGCGGGCCACTCGTCGGTCCAGAGCACCACAGTGGGCGGTAACAGCCTCTCCCGTAAATCCCGTTCGCGCGCCGCCACCGCGTCCCGTATCGCCTCCGGTGTGTTCGCGTCGACATCGAGCGCGGCGAGGGCCGCAACGACCGCGGCCTCGGAGGCCCGCACCGTGCGGTCCGGGGACGGTGCGTAGGAGGTGGCCACGCCGTACAGGGCGGCCAGCCGGGCAAGGGTCATCTATACGCCCATGGGGTCCAGGCCCGCGGCCGTGCCCGTCGAGGTGGGCTCGCTGGTCAGCGGGGCGGCGTCCATCAGGGGCGGCTCGCTGGTCAGGGGGGAGGCGTCGGCCAGCGGGGGCTCGCTGGTCAGGGGCGGCTCCAGGCAGCCGCAGGAGCAGGAGCCGTCGAGGCCGGAGTCGGGGTGCGAGACCTGTTTGGACAGGGCGGAGAGGAGGAGGTTCGCGGAGGCGGGCATGGGGTGCTCCCTTGGTCGCGGATGCCGGTTCCGAAGCCCTACCCACTGCCGTCGGGGGCATCCGTATACGGTCGGGGAACGTGGCGGTGGTCACACCCGGGCCCTCGCGGGGCGCCCCGATCCCGCCCCTTCTCCGAAACCGGGGCTGCGCCCCTGGACCCCGGGGGTGGGTTTCCCCTTCGGGTGGGACGGGCCACCGCCGAATCGGCGCTCCGCGCCTCGTCCTCAAACGCCGGACGGGCTGAAACGTCGCCGGGGCGGGCTGAAAATCTCGCCGGGGCTGGCCGAGAATTCCGCCGGGGTGGGCAGAGAATTCCGCCAGGGTGGGCCGCTCGGGCTGGGAGTGCCGGGCTGTTGCTCAGTCTGCGACTAGTTGGGCGGGCGGGTGGGAAGAAGCCCGTCCGGCGTTCGAGGACGAGGACGAGACCGAAGGCCGATCGGCGAGGGCGAGGGTCCAAGGGCACACATTGACACCCTCCCCACCCCAGTGATGAGCTTCCGGAACCCTGTGTGACCACACGAGTGGGCACAGTGACGAGGATGGCGGGGCGGACCCCCGCCGCACCACTGCCGAGCGGCAAGGGAGAAGCACGTGCGGCGGCGACGTAGCAGAGGCGCAGCCACCCTCGCCCTGGCCGCCCTCGCCAGCACCTTCACCCCCACCCCGAACGCCCTGGCCACCCCAGCCCCACCCGCGGGCGGCCCCCCGCCGACCACCCCGGACGACGCCCCCCGCTCGGCCCCCGTGCCGAAGGTCTGGCCGAGGCCGCAGGCCCTGGAGGGCACGGGTCGAGGGAGCACGGCCACCGTCGGCGACGACGTGGTCCTCGTAACGGGAACACCGGACGAGCCCGCCGACCCGCACGCCGTCGAGGCGTTGCGCACGCTGCTTCGTACGACCGGCGCCCGCCGTATCAGCGAAGTCCCCGCGGACACCTCTCTCCCCCCAACCCGCCACCTCGTGGTGCACGTGGGAGGCGCGAGCGCCGGGAAGGCCCTGCGCGCGCTCGGCGCGAAGCCCCGCGCCGACCTCCCTCCGGGCGGCTACCGCCTCGCCGTCGGCCGGATCGACGGCCGGGACACCGTGGCGCTGGACGGCGCGGGCCCGGACGGCCTGTTCCACGCCGTGCAGACCCTGCGCCAGCTCGCCGACCCCACGACCCGCACGATCCCGGGCGTCCGCGTCCGCGACTGGCCCGCGACAGCGGTACGCGGCCTGACAGAGGGCTTCTACGGCACGCCGTGGACCCACCGCCAGCGCCTCGCCCACCTCGACTTCATGGGCCGCACGAAGCAGAACCGCTACCTGTACGCGCCGGGCGACGACCTGTACCGCCAGGCACGCTGGCGCGAGCCCTATCCGGCGGCGCGGCGCGCCGAGTTCCGCGCCCTCGCCGCGCGGGCGGCCCGCAACCACGTGACGCTCGCCTGGGCCGTGGCCCCCGGCCAGTCGATGTGCCTGTCGTCGGACGCCGACGTACGGGCCCTGACGCGGAAGGTCGACGCGATGTGGGCGCTGGGCGTGCGGGCGTTTCAACTGCAGTTCCAGGACGTGAGTTACAGCGAGTGGCACTGCGAGGAGGACGCGGACGCGTTCGGTTCGGGGCCGCGCGCCGCGGCGCGCGCGCAGGCACGCGTGGCCAACGCCGTCGCGCGGCATCTCGCGGTACGGCACCCGGGTGCCGTACCGCTCTCCCTCATGCCCACCGAGTACTTCCAGGACGGCGCCACGGACTACCGCGCGGCCCTGTCCGCCGCGCTCCACGACTCCGTCGAGGTGACGTGGACGGGAGTCGGCGTCGTACCGCGCACCATCACGGGCCGCGAACTTGCGGGCGCGCGGCGGGCGTTCGGGGAGCAGCCGCTGGTCACGGCGGACAACTACCCCGTGAACGACTTCGCCCGGGACAGGATCTTCCTCGGGCCGTACCTGGGCCGTGAGCCCGCCGTCGCCCAGGGGTCGGCCGCTCTGCTCGGCAACGCGATGGCGCAGTCGGCGGCGTCCCGCATCCCTCTGTTCACGGTGGCCGACTTCGCCTGGAATCCGCGGGGTTACCGTCCCCGGGAGTCCTGGCACGCCGCGATCGACGATCTCGCGGGCGGCGACACGAAGGCGCGCGCCGCGCTGGCGGCGCTCGCCGGGAACGACGCGTCGTCGGTCCTCGGCGCCACCGAGTCGGCGTATCTCCGGCCGCTGCTGCGGGAGTTCTGGCACGCGCGCACGACGGCCGACCGGGGCCGCGTCGACGCCGCCGCGCGGGCGCTGGGCGACGCCTTCCGAGTGATGCGGGACGCGCCGGGGCGGCTGGCCGACAGCGATGTGGAGGGCGTCGGCGCCCTCGCGGCGGAGGTGCGGCCGTGGACGGAGCGGCTGGCGCGTTACGGCGAGGCGGGCGGGACGGCCGTCCGGATGCTGAGCGCGGCGGCGCACGGGGACACCGAGGGCGCGTGGCGGGCCGCGCGCGCCCTGCACGCGCAACGTGCTGATGGAGAGAAGGAGGAGAAGGGAGGGGGGCGGGTCACCGTCGGGGAGGGGGTGCTCGGTCCGTTCGTGGAGCGTGCCCGGGAGGCGTACGAGAGGTGGGCGGGCCTCGACGGGGAGCACGTCGGGTCGGGTCCGGGCGCCCGCTGGCAGGGTGCGCGGCCGCTCGCCGGGGTCACGGTCCTGGCCGAGCCCGGCACCCGCGGCACCCTGGAGGCCCACGTCCCCGGCGAGGGCTGGCGCCGTCTCGCGGCGGCCCTGTCCCCCGCGGGCTGCACGGAGCTGACGCCCCGGGGGACGGCCCCCGCGGGCGCCCCACTCGGCGCCGCCCTCCCGGAAGGCCTGCGCGCCGACGCCCTCCGCGTCGTCCTCGACCACGGCACCGTGCGGCACGTCGTGCCGTGGTTCGCCGACACGGCCGTCGCGCGCCTCGGGCGGATCCCGGCGGACGTGGACGTCGAGATCGGCGGCGGCCCGCGCCGGGTCACGGCGGAGCTGTCGTCCCGGCGGCCCGGTGACGTACGGGGTGAGATCACGGTGCGGGCGCCGAGGGGGGTGCGGGTGCGGGCCCCGCGGGCGGTGACGCTGCCGCGCGGCACGGACGTCGGGGTGCCGCTCGACGTGACCGTGCCGAGGGGCACGCGCGCGGGGACGTACGAGGTGTCCGTCACGCTCGCGGGCCGGACGCGGACCGTGTCGGTGCGGGCGTTCCCGCCGGCCGGCGGCCCCGATCTCGCGCGCGGCGGACGGGCCAGGTCCTCGGGGGACGAGACGGCGGACTTCCCCGCGTCGGCCGCGCTCGACGGCGACGCCACGACCCGCTGGTCCTCGCCCGCCGACGACGACGCGTGGTGGCAGGTGGAGCTGGCCGAGCCGGTGCGCCTGGGACAGGTGGTGCTGCGCTGGCAGGACGCGTACGCCGCCGGGTACCGGATCCAGACGTCGGCCGACGGCAGGACCTGGCGGACCGCCGCCGTCGTGCGCGACGGCGCGGGCGGCCGCGAGTCCGTCCGCATGGACGCCCCGGACACCCGCTTCGTGCGCGTGCGCGGCGAGCGCCGTGCGACCCGGTTCGGATACTCGCTGTGGTCGGTCGCGGCCTACGCGGTGGCGGAGGACTGAGCCTGCCTCCGGCACCGCGTGCAACCGCGCCTCCGGCACTGCGTACAACAAGGCCCGGATCGGTTCCTAGGCGGAAATGCCGTCGATCCGGGCCATCACGTCGTCCGCGCCGAACGGCTGCAAGTACGGCAGCCAGCGCGGGTCCCTATGCCCGGTGCCGATGATGCGCCAGGCGAGTCCCGAGGGCGGGGCGGGTTTGTGCCGCAGGCGCCAGCCGAGCTCCAGCAGGTGCCGGTCGGCCTTGACGTGATTGCAGCGGCGGCACGAGGCCACCACGTTGTCCCAGGCGTGCTGGCCGCCCCGGCTGCGCGGAATGACGTGGTCGACGCTGGTTGCGACGCCACCGCAGTACATGCACCGGCCGCCGTCGCGGGCGAACAGGGCACGGCGGGTCAGTGGAACGGGCCCCCGGTAGGGGACCCGCACGAAGCGCTTGAGCCGGACCACGCTGGGTGCGGGGATGGTGCGGGTCGCGCTGTGCATGAAGGCGCCGGACTCCTCGAGGCAGAGGGCCTTGTTCTCGAGGACGAGGACGAGCGCGCGGCGGAGCGGTACGACGCCGAGCGGCTCGTACGACGCGTTGAGGACCAGGACATGCGGCACGGATGCCTCCTTGTACGCCGGCGGCGCGTGGCTCGCGCCGGGACGATCTGTAGCCAGTCTCCCCTCATGCCTGGTCGTAGCGCCACCATCAGCCGGTAACGGCCCTGAAGTGTTTTCGACCACACCTGTGACGGAGACACGTTTCCGCACTGGTGAGCACCGTCTCTCCTCCGAACATGACAACGATCCCCACACAATGCCCCGTTAGTGTGGTGAGTCTGCCCGGTGCATCTCCTGGGCAGGCCGCTATGCCTGGAGGTACCAGCCGTGTTCCTGTCCGCCCTGTCGGCCGCCGGGGCCGACCCGGACCCGACACCGACGCCGACGCGCAAGCCCGTGACGCTCGACGACGCCCAGGAGAGCGCGACCAACGCCGCCAGTTGGGTGGAGGAGAACTGGTCGACGTGGCTCGCCATCGGCCTGCGCATCCTGCTGATCGTCGTGATCGCGATGGTGCTGCGCGTGATCGTGCGGCGTGCCATCACCAAGCTGATAGAGCGGATGAACCGCACGGCGCAGGCCGTGGACGGCACCGCGCTCGGCGGGCTGCTCGTCAATGTGGAGCGGCGGCGGCAGCGTTCGCAGGCCATCGGGTCGGTGCTGCGGTCGGTGGCGTCGTTCCTGATCCTCGGCACGGCCGCGCTGATGATCCTCGGCACGTTCCAGATCAATCTGGCGCCGCTGCTCGCGTCCGCGGGCGTCGCGGGCGTCGCGATCGGTTTCGGCGCCCGCAACCTGGTCACGGACTTCCTGTCCGGCGTCTTCATGATCCTGGAGGACCAGTACGGCGTCGGTGACTCCATCGACGCCGGAGTGGCCTCCGGCGAGGTCATCGAGGTGGGGCTGCGCGTGACCAAGCTGCGCGGCGACGACGGCGAGATCTGGTACGTCCGCAACGGCGAGGTCAAGCGCATCGGCAACCTCTCCCAGGGCTGGTCGACGGCCGGTGTCGATGTGACGGTGCGCCCGGACGAGGACCTGGACAAGGTCAAGCGGGTCCTCGGCGAGGTCGGCGAGCGGCTCGGCAAGGACGAGCCGTGGAACGAGCAGCTGTGGGGTCCGGTCGAGGTGCTCGGCCTGGACAGCGTGCTGATCGACCAGATGGTGGTGCGGGTCTCCGCCAAAACCATGCCGGGCAAGTCGCTCGGCGTGGAGCGGGAGCTGCGCTGGCGCATCAAGCGGGCCTTCGACGCGGAGGGCATCCGTCTGGTGGGCGGCCTGCCGATGCTGCCGGACGGCGGCGTGGCCCAGGCCCCGGACCCGACCGCGGGCATGGCGGCCCCGTCCGCGTACGCCTCCTCGACGTCCCCGCAGTCCCTGGCGGCGTCGCCGATAGCCCCGCCGCCGAACCTGTCGAAGTAGCCGCCCCGCAGCACCCCGTACGACAGCGCCCCCACAGGTAACGAGTTGGTTGCCTCGGGGGCGCTCGCTCTTGACGCCCCCTTCACGGGCCTTTACGTTCCTCGCATCAAATAGGAAGCCTTCCTAACAGTGAAGCGAGGAAGGCGGGCCGCCGAAGGGCAGGTGTCGTCAGCGATGGCTGGAACCACCCCATCCAATGGGTCTCCCGGCGTGCCGGGCACGCCCCGAGTGCTCCGCGCCATGAACGACCGCGCCGCGCTCGACCTGCTCGCCGCCCACGGCCCGCTCACCCGCACCCGCATCGGCGAGCTGACCGGCCTGTCCAAGCCCACCACCTCCCAGCTGCTCAGCCGCCTGGAGTCGGCGGGGCTCGTCCGCACCACCGGCCGCCAGAGCGGCCGCCCGGGCCCCAACGCCGTCCTGTACGAGATCGACCCCGCCGTCGGCCACGTCGCCGCCCTGTCCGCCGACCCCACCGGCATCACCGCCCTGGTCGCCGACATCACCGGGCGCGAGGTCGGCCGGCAGCGCATCGAGGCCTACCCCGAGAAGCCGGTCACCGAGGACGTGCGCCACCGCACCGCCCAGCTGGTCGTGGAGGCCGTGGACGGCGCCCTCGCGAAGGCCGGGCTCGGCCACCACGACCTGCGCGCCACCGTCATCGGCACACCCGGCGCCATCGACCCGCGCAGCGGCCAGCTCCGCTACGCCCCGCACCTGCCCGGCTGGCACTCGCGCACCCTGCGCGCCGAGCTGGCCGAGGTCCTCGGCACCCCGGTGACCATCGAGAACGACGTGAACCTCGCCGCCATCGCCGAGCAGTACGAGGGCGCGGCGCAGGACAACGACAACTTCGTGCTCGCCTGGCTGGACGAGGGCGTGGGCGCGGCGATCGTGCTCGGCGGCGTGCTGCTTCGCGGCGCGACCGGCGGCGCGGGCGAGATCGGCTACATGCCGGTGCCGGGCGCCCCGCTGCTGCGCGGCGGCCCGGAGGCGGCGCCGGACGCGTACCGGGGCGGCTTCGAGAGCCTCGTCTCCGGTGCCGTGGTCCGCGAGCGCGCGGGCGGCAAGCCGCTCACCGAGGCACTCGCCGACCCCGCCGCGCGCGACGAGCTCGCCGGGCACATCGCCACCGGCCTCGCCGCGGTCGTGGCGGTCGTCGACCCCGAACTCGTCGTCCTGTCCGGCCAGGTGGCCCAGGCGGGCGGCGAGGAGCTGCGCCTGCGCGTCAAGGAGGAGATGACCGGCCTCGCCCTGCCGCGCCCGCTCCTGCGCATCAGCGAGCTGGACGGCGACCCGATCCTCACCGGCGCCCTGCGCACCGCCCTCACCCAGGCCCGCGACACCCTCTTCGACACCGCCTGAGCGCTCGGCACAGCGAGTCCCACCGCCCGCACCCTTCCCCGTCCCCTCCCGTCTTCTCCCGTCCCCTCCCGTCTTCTCCCGTCCCCTCCCGTCTTCTCCCGTCCCCTCCCGCCCCCTCCCTTCTTCTCCCCAACACCGCCTCCCGCAAAGGACGTCCGCCATGCCGCGATGGCGAATACCCGCACGTGTGCCGGTCGCGCTCGCCGCCGCCGGACTGCTCCTGTCCGGCTGCGCCAACCCGAGCACCGGCAGCGCCGACGACGACCCGACCAAGCCCGTGACGCTGAAGTTCTGGCACGGCTGGTCGGCCCCCGGTGAAGTCAAGGCGATCAACGCGAGCATCGAGCGGTTCGAGAAACTGCACCCGAACATCAATGTGAAGGCGATCGGGAACGTCACCGACGAGACCATCAACCAGGCCCTCAGGGCGGGCGGCGGCGAGGCCCCCGACGTGGTGTCGTCGTTCACGACGAACAACGTCGGCCAGTACTGCGACTCCGGCATGTGGGTCAACCTCGACCCGTTCATGAAGAAGACCGGGCTCGACAAGAAGAAGACGTTCCCCAAGACCCTCCTCGACTACACGAGTTACGAGGGCAACCAGTGCGCGCTGCCGTTCCTCGCGGACGCGTTCGGCATGTACTACAACAAGGACGCCTTCAAGGAGGCGGGCATCGCGCGCCCGCCGCGCACCATGTCGGAGTTCAAGGAGGCCGCGGCGAAGCTGACCGTGCGCAGCGGCAAGGACTCGTACGAGCGCGTCGGTTTCATGCCGAACTTCCGGCTCTACCAGAACGCCCCCGACCGGCTCTTCGCGCAGTGGGGCCCGCGGTACTTCGACGCCGACGGCAAGTCGAACCTCGCCGACGAGCCCAAGACGTACGACTACTTCAAGACGACCAATGAGCTGATCGCGGCGCAGGGCGGCTACGACGACCTGGAGAAGTTCCGGGCCACGTTCGGCGAGGAGATGTCCAGCCAGAACGGCTTCCTCACCGGGAAGCTGGCGATGCACCTCGACGGCGAGTGGCGCGGTCTGATGCTGGACGAGAAGAAGGCGAAGTTCGACTGGGGCGTGGCGCCGCTGCCGGTCCCCGACGACCAGGCCGACAGCTACGGCCGCGGGTTCATCACGGGCACGGTCCTCGGCATCGCGCACAGCAGCAAGAAGCAGAACGCCGCCTGGGAGCTGGTCAGGTTCCTGACGGCGAACACCAACCAGGTCGTGGACCTCGCCAACGACATCCACAACGTGCCGTCCACCTTCGCGGCCCTCAAGTCGCCCCGCCTGGACGCCGACAAGCGCTTCCGCACCTTCTTCAAGATCCTGGAGAACGAGCACAGCACGGCGCTCCCGCAGTCCACGAACGGCGGCTCCTACATCGTCTCGCTCGCGGACCTCGCGTACTCCGTCGAAGCCGGCGGCAAGAAGAACCTGCGCGAGGCGCTGAAGAAGCTCGACGAGCAGATCGACGCCGACAACCTCCAGGCAGAGAACTGAGGAGCGCCCCGCCATGGCCCTGTCACTCTCCCGCCCCGCGCGCCGCAGACTGCGCGTCCTCGGTTTCCTCTCCCCCTGGCTGATCGGCTTCAGCGTCTTCTTCGCGTACCCGCTGATCGCCACCGTCTACTTCTCGTTCATGCACTACAACCAGATCAAGGAGCCCACCTTCGTGGGCCTGAAGAACTGGCGGTACGTGTTCGAGCAGATGCCGCTGTTCGGCCCGGCGCTGTGGAACACGCTGTGGCTGGTCGTGGTGATGGTGGCGCTGCGGGTGGTCTTCGGGCTCTCGCTCGGGCTGCTCATCACGAAGATCAAGTCGGGGGTCGGGTTCTTCCGGACCGCCTTCTACATCCCCTATCTCGCCCCGCCGGTGGCGGCCACGGTCGCCTTCGTCTTCCTCCTGAACCCGGGCACGGGGCCGGTCAACGAGCTCCTCTCCAAGATCGGCATCACGGCGCCCACCTGGTTCAACGATCCGACGTGGGCGAAACCGTCGCTGGTGATGCTCTCCCTGTGGGGCATCGGCGACCTGATGGTGATCTTCATGGCGGCGCTGCTCGACGTACCGAAGGAGCAGTACGAGGCGGCCGAGCTCGACGGCGCGGGCTCCTGGGCGAAGTTCCGGTACGTCACCTGGCCCTCCATCACCCCGATCGTGATGTTCGCCGTGGTCACGGGCGTCGTACAGACCATGCAGTACTACACGCAGGCCCTGGTCGCCGGGAAGATCGCCTCCGGCGTCTCCATCGGACCCGGCTCGGTGATCCAGCCCGGCTATCCGGACCACTCGACCCTCACGGTCCCGCAGCTCGTCTACCAGATGGGCTTCCAGAACTTCAACACCGGTGCGGCGTGCGTCCTCTCGCTCGTCCTCTTCGTCATCGCCATGGCCGTGACGATGCTGCTGATGCGCAAGCGCTCCGGTCTGCTCTCGGCGGAGGACTGATCCCCGATGACTTCCACGACACTCAGCGCGCCCGCCACGGCGTCCTCCGCCGCGCCCGTCAAGCCGCGCGGGCCGGAGGCCGCCCGCGCCCGCCGCAAGCGCATCCTGCACTGGATCGCGGTGCACAGCGTCGCCATTGCCGTGGCCCTGCTGTTCATCCTGCCCTTCGTGTTCGTCTTCCTGACGTCCGTGATGAGCGACTCGCAGGCGATGAGCGGCGACCTGTGGCCGTCCTCCTGGCACTGGGAGAACTACAAGGCCGTCTTCGAGACGGACGGCTTCCTCACCTGGTGGCGCAACTCCCTGATGTACGCGGGCCTCGGCACCCTGTTCACGGTGTGCTCGGCGATTCCCGTGGCGTACGCCCTCGCCAAGTTCCGCTTCCGCGGCCGCCGCACCGCGATGCTGCTCGTCATCTCGACGATGATGCTGCCGCCTCAGGTCATCGTGATCCCCATGTACCTGGTGTGGGCGCAGCAGTTCCACCTGTCGGGCACGCTGTGGCCGCTGATCATCCCGATGGCGTTCGGCGACGCGTACTCGATCTTCCTCCTTCGGCAGTTCCTCCTGACGATCCCCAAGGAGTACATCGAGTCGGCGCGCGTCGACGGCTGCGGCGAGGTCAAGACCCTGCTGAAGATCATCGTTCCGATGGCCAAGCCGGGCATCGCGGCGATCGCGCTGTTCCAGTTCTTCTACTGCTGGAACGACTACTTCGGCCCGCAGATCTACGCGGCGCAGGACCCGGGCTCCTGGACCCTCAGCTACGGCCTGGAGTCCTTCAAGAGCGCCCACATGGTGAACTGGAACATGACCATGGCGGCGACGCTGCTGGTCATGGCCCCGGTCATCGTCGTCTTCTTCTTCGCACAGAAGGCCTTCGTCGAAGGCGTCACCCTCACCGGAGTAAAGGGCTGATTCAGCACATGAAGCTCGCAGTGGTCGGCGGAGGCTCGACCTACACACCCGAACTCATCGACGGATTCGCGCGGTTGAGGGACACCCTGCCGATCCAGGAACTCGTCCTCGTCGACCCGGCGGCCGACCGCCTGGAGCTGGTCGGCGGCCTCGCCCGCCGCATCTTCGCCAAGCAGGGCCACCCGGGCCGCATCGTCACCACGTCCGACGTGGACGCGGGCGTCGCCGACGCCGACGCGGTCCTGCTCCAGCTCCGCGTGGGCGGCCAGGCGGCCCGTCAGCAGGACGAGACGTGGCCCCTGGAGTGCGGCTGCGTCGGCCAGGAGACGACCGGAGCGGGCGGCCTCGCCAAGGCCCTTCGCACCGTCCCCGTCGTCCTCGACATCGCCGAGCGCGTCCGCCGCACCAACCCCGACGCCTGGATCATCGACTTCACCAACCCCGTCGGCATCGTCACCCGCGCCCTGCTCCAGGCCGGGCACAAGGCCGTCGGCCTGTGCAACGTCGCCATCGGCTTCCAGCGGAAGTTCGCCGCGCACCTGGGCGTCGAGCCCGGCCAGGTCCACCTGGACCACGTCGGCCTCAACCACCTCACCTGGGAGCTGGGCGTACGCCTGGGCGGCCCCGACGGCGAGAACGTCCTTCCGAAGCTGCTCGCCGAACACGGCGAGGCCATCGCCGAGGACCTGCACATGCCGCAGACCATCGTCGACCGCCTCGGCGTCGTCCCGTCGTACTACCTGCGCTACTACTACCAGCACGACGCCGTCGTACGAGAACTGCGCACCAAGCCCTCCCGCGCGGCCGAAGTCGCCGCGATGGAGGAGCAGTTGCTGAAGATGTACGGCGACCCGGCCCTCGACGAGAAGCCGGAGCTGCTCGCCAAGCGGGGCGGCGCGTTCTACTCCGAGGCGGCCGTGGACCTGGCGGCGTCGCTCCTGGGAAACCAGAGCAGCGGGTCCGCAGGACCCTCGGTTGAGGGCGGTGGTGGGAGACGGGCGGGAGGCGGCAGCCCGTACCAGGTGGTCAACACCCACAACAACGGCACGCTGCCCTTCCTCCCCGACGACGCCGTGATCGAGGTCCAGGCGTCCGTGGACGGATCCGGCGCGACGCCACTGCCCGTCCCCACCCTCGATCCCCTCTTCTCCGGCCTGATCGCGAACGTCACCGCGTACGAGGACCTGGCACTGCACGCCGCCCTGCACGGCGGCCGCGACCGCGTCTTCAAGGCGCTGCTCGCCCACCCGCTGGTGGGGCAGTACGAGTACGCGGAGAAGCTCACGGACGATCTCGTCGCACACAACCGGGAGCACCTGGCGTGGGCCTGAGCACACCGCACGGCGCGGGCCCTTCGGCGTCCACGTCACTGCTCGCCATCGACGCGGGCAACAGCAAGACCGACGTCGCGGTGGTCACGGCGGCCGGCGAGGTCGTCGGCGCGGCCCGCGGGGGCGGCTTCCAGCCCCCGCTGGTCGGCGTGGAGACAGCCGTGGACAGCCTCGCCGAGGCGGTCGCCGCCGCCCTCGGCGAGGCCGGTCTCCCCTCGGTCGGGCATGTCTCGGCGTGCCTGGCCAACGCAGATCTCCCGGTGGAGGAACGGGAGTTGGCGGCCGCGCTGCGGCGGCGTGGCTGGGGCGACAGCGTGGACGTGCGCAACGACACCTTCGCCATCCTCAGGGCCGGCCTGGTCGAGGACGCCGAGCCGCGCGGTGTCGCCGTGGTGTGCGGGGCGGGCATCAACTGCGTGGGCATGCTGCCGGACGGCCGCACGGCCCGCTTCCCGGCGATCGGCAAGATCTCCGGCGACTGGGGCGGCGGCGGCCACCTCGCCCAGGAGGCGCTGTGGCACGCGGCCCGCGCGGAGGACGGCAGGGGCGGCCCGACGGCCCTCATGACGGCCCTCCCCGCGCACTTCGGCCTGCCCTCCATGTACGCCCTCATCGAGGCCCTCCACCTCGGCCACATCGAGCCCGCCCGCCAACACGAGCTGACCCCCGTCCTGTTCACGACGGCAGCCACCGGCGACTCCGTCGCCTGCTCCCTGGTCGACCGCATGGCCGAGGAGGTCGTCGCCATGTCCACGGTCGCCCTCACCCGCCTGGACCTCCTGGACGAGGCGGCCCCCGTCCTCCTGGGCGGCAGCGTCCTGGCAGCCCGCCACCCCCGCCTGGACGACACCATCCGCACCCTCCTGTCCGACCGCGCCCCCAAGGCGACCCCCCGCGTGGTGACGGAACGCCCGGTCCTGGGCGCGATCCTCCTGGGCCTGGACGAGGTGGGCGCTCCGGCCCGGGTGCACGCGCGGGTACGGGAGCACTACCGCGCGGACGGCTAGCGGGCCCGGGCCGGGCCGACATCGCGCCCGGCCCGGCAGGTATTCAGCCCGTCCCGGGGACTTCTCAGCCCGTCCCGGCAGGTATTCAGCCCGTCCGGCGTTTGAGGACGAGGCGCGAAGCGCCGATCCGGCGGAGGCCCGTCCCACCCGAAGGGGACATCGGCGGGGGGAGCTGGGGTCCAGGGGGCGCAGCGCCCCTGGTTACGGGAAGGGGCGGGACTGGGGAGCCCCCTGGCAAGGCCCCCGTCCCGCCCCCGCACAGGGAACCGAACACGCCTCCGAGGCGTGTTCAAAGACGCCCGGCGGCCCACCAATCCGCACAAGATCGAGTCAAGCCCTGTGCGGATGTCAGTCCCTACGGCGATACTTGCGGCCGTGCACTGCTTCCACCGCCACCACGGCACGGAAGAAGGGCAGTCCACAGACCAAGGGGGAGGTCGAGGTCAGGTGACACACCCACCACAGGCACCACCGCACGCGCCCGCACCGAACCACCCGCCACTGCCGACGCAGAAGGCGGCGCAGCCACCAGGCCAGGCGCCCGCGCCCGCGAGAGGAACGGCGTGGGCGGAGGGAGTGGACCGCCTGCGCGTGGCGGCGACGACAGAGCCGGGCAGACTGCGCGCCATCGGCGCCGTCCTCGCGGCCCTGGTCCTGGTGTTCGGCGCGGTCACGGCCTGGCAGACGACCTCCCGGGCGGACGCGGCGGACCGCGTCCTGAACAGCAGCCAGCCGCTGAGCAACGACGCAGCCGCGATCTACCGCTCGCTGGCGGACGCCAACACGGCGGCGTCGAGCGGCTTCCTGGCGGGCGGCCAGGAGCCCGCGAAGGTCCGCGAGCGGTATCAGCGGGACGTCGACCGGGCCAGCGAGAAGCTCGCGACGGCCGCGTCGAACGCGGGCTCGGACTCCTCGTCGGCGGCATCGGTGAGCCGCCTGAACAAGCTCCTCCCCCAGTACACGGCCCTGATCGAGCGGGCCCGCGCCAACAACCGCCAGGGCCTGCCGCTGGGCGGCGCCTATCTGCGGTACGCGAACGACACGATGCAGACCCGCATGCTCCCGGCCGCCGAGAAGCTCTACAAGGCGGAGAACGAGCGCCTGACCGACGACTACGCGGACGCGAAGCCGTATCCGTGGCTGGCGATCGCCTTCGGAGTGCTGGCCCTGGCCGCCCTCGGCTGGGCCCAGCACCGCAACTACCGCCGGACGAACAGGGTGTTCAACACGGGCCTGGTGGCCGCGACGACGGCCGCGGCGGTGACGCTGCTGTGGCTGCTCGCCGGACACACCTTCGCCCGCTCCGGCCTGAACGAGTCCTACGACCGAGGCGTGAAGTCCCTGAACGTCCTGAACGACGCCCGCATCAGCTCCCTGAAGGCCCGGGGCAACGAGAACCTGACGCTGGTCAGCCGAGGCGCCGAGACCGTCGTCGTGGGCGACGCCACGAAGGACAAGTTCGACGTGGCCTACCAGCGGCAGATGGCGCGCCTCGCGGGCGCGAAGGCGGGCGAGAAGGGGCTGCTCGGCCGGGCGGCGGAGCTGGCCGACGACGACTCGGGCAAGCGCCCCGTGGCGGCCGCCGCGGCGAACGTGACCGAGTGGAAGGACCGCCACAAGTCGGCCCGCGCGAGCGACGACTCGGGTGACTACGAGGGCGCGCTCGACAAGGTCATAGGCGCGAAGAGCGACCGGCCGACCGGCGAGTCCTTCGACAACGTGGACGCGGCCCTCGATGTCGCGCTCGCGCACGAGCAGCGGGAGTTCAAGCGGGCCGCCGAGGACGGCAAGGGCGCCATGACGGGCCTGCCCATCGGCGCGGCCGTGCTCGCGGTCGTCGGCGCGGCGGCCGCCGTGCTCGGCATCGGCCGCAGGCTTTCGGAGTACCGGTGATGGGGGGCGCGCGGACGATGCGTACGCGACCTGGCGAGACGGAACAGCACGTCGCCGCGGCGATCCGGCGCGCGGCGCGCCCGCGCCGCGGCCTCGCGGCCCTGCGCGGCTGGGGCGGGGTCGCCTCGATGGCCCTCGCCTGCCTCCTGGCGACCACCCTGATCCTCGCGCTGCCGCATCTGCGCGGCGGCAACGGACCGGGGGGCGGCGGCGGTTCGGCCGACGCGGACCGGCTGACGCAGGCCGCGCCCGCGCGCGCCGACGAGTGCGAGGCGCCCGAGCGCAGCCTGCGGCCCGCCACCAAGGACGGCCCGACGATCGAGAAGATCAAGCAGCGCAAGGTCAGGAAGCTCGTCGTCGGCGTCGACCAGAACAGCTACCGCTGGGGCTACCGCGACCCCAACAAGGGCGTCGGCAAGCTGGAGGGCTTCGACATCGACCTGGCGCACGAGATCGCGGAGCGGCTGCTCGGCGACCGCGACGCCGTGGTGTTCCGCGCGATCCCCACCAACCAGCGCGTCCCCGCGATCCAGAGCGGCCAGGTCGACATGGTCGTGCGCACGATGACCGTCAACTGCGACCGCATCAAGGACGTCGCCTTCTCCACGGCGTACTTCGAGACCGGCCAGCAGGT
This sequence comes from Streptomyces sp. NPDC041205, assembly GCF_055591765.1. NCBI lineage: Bacteria > Bacillati > Actinomycetota > Actinomycetes > Kitasatosporales > Streptomycetaceae > Streptomyces > Streptomyces sp. NPDC041205. Next base: position 1,124,719 of record NZ_JBVIZH010000001.1, read on the forward strand.
CCTCGCCCCGAAGACCTCCGACATCACCGGCTACAACACCACGCTGAAGGGCAAGAAGGTCTGCTCCGCGGCGGGCTCCACGGCGGAGACGGCCCTCAAGGAGAACAGCTTCGGTGCCGACATCAGGACCACGGTGCCGAACCAACTCGACTGCCTGGTAAGGCTCCAGCTCGGCGAAGTGGACGCGGTGGTCACCGACAGCGCGCTCGCCGCGGGCCAGGCCGCCCAGGACCCGACGGTGGAGCTGAAGGGCTCCAAGCCGTTCACCACGGAGTACTACGGCGTGGCGATGAAGAAGGACGCGGACGACCTGGTGCGGCGTGTGAACGACGTACTGGACGACTTCCGCAAGGACAAGGACGGCTGGCGCGCCTCCTACGACAGGTGGCTCGCGGACGACCTCGGCGATTCGGCGGGCCCGCCGAAGCCGAAGTACAAGGACTGATCCCGCAGGACCCGAAGCACACGGAACGCAGAGCGGAGAGGTGATCGATGAGCGTCGCGGGACCCCCCGGCCCTGTCATGGACCGGGACGAGGTGGACCGTGCGCTGGTGCGGCTCGACGCCGAGCACGAGGCGATCGAGACGTCGCTCCTCGCCCTCCAGGACCACGCGGGCCGCCGCCTCCTCGAAGGCGCACGGCTCACCGGCACCACGCACGAACGCTGGCTCGCCACGGAAGCCCAGATCACGCTGCTCTGGACATACTTCGACGCGTACGCGGGCGCCCTGAACACCGCCCGTGAGGTGCGCGAGCGCAGACGCTGGCCCAACCGCGACGACCTGCTCGAACTCACCCGGCTGCTGCGCGGCCGGAGCGTCACCGTCGCGGGCGGCTCGTCGTCCGGCGCGGCGCCGTCGATCACGGGGCCCGCGAAGCTCACCGAACAGTTCACGCTCGAAGAGCTGGTCGCGCGCATGAACGACCTGTACGCGCACTCCCTGGACATGGTGGTCGCCGCCGACGCCGTCTGGTCCGCGCTGCCCGCCCGCATCGACCTGCTCGCCGCCGAACTCCAGCGCACCCGCCAGCTCGCGCACTCCGTCGGCGTGCGCCCCGGCGAGCACCCCTCGGGCGACGACCTGGAGCGCATCACACGGGAGCTGACGGCGCTGCGCGAGCAGGTCGTGTCCGACCCGCTCGCGTTCTGGCAGCCCGCGCGCGGCAGTTCGGCCCCCGGCGGCGGCCGCCCGCACACCGAACGCTACGACGACGCGGCCCGCGCCCTGGAGGACGTGCGCCGCGAGATCGACGCCGTGCTCACGGTCCGCCAGGACGCCGAGGCCCGCCTCGGCAGGCTGCGCGACGTGCTGTCCCGCGCGGACCGCACGCTGGCCGAGGCCCGCTCCGCGCGCGGCGAGGTGCTCGCGAAGATCGCCGCCTCCGAGGTGCCCGCCGTGTCCGGGCCGCCCACGGCGCTCCAGGAGCAGCTCGCGATGGCCGCGGACTACCGCAGGAACGCCCAGTGGCACCGCCTCTCGCCGCTCCTCGAGTCCCTGGAGGAGAAGGCCGAGGACGAACTGCTGCGCGCCCGCGAGTCGTTGACGGCGGTCACCGCGCCGCTCGCGGTCCGCGCGGAGCTGCGCGGCCGCCTCGACGCGTACAAGGCGAAGGTCGCCCGGCACGGCCACGCGGAGGACCCGGTCCTCATGGAGCGGTACGACGCGGCGCGCCGCATGCTCTGGAGCGCGCCCTGCGACCTGCGCGTGGCCGAGCAGGCGGTGTTGCGCTACCAACAGGCGGCGGCCGACACGCTGGCGCCGAGGGTCCCGCACCAGAGCGGGCCCACCGACCGGAGGGGGGAAGCATGAGCGAGGAGAACGGCGGACAGCAGCCGTGCCAGCGGCCCAAGTGCACGGGTTCGTACGAGGACGTGGGCGGCGGCGAGCTGTACTGCGACACGTGCGGCCTCGCCCCGGTCGTGTCGGCGAGCGGCATGGTGGGCTCCCCGGCCACGGGCATCACGGTCGGCGGGCGCAGCGCCCGGGGCTCGCGGGCCTCGTCCAGCGTCGGCTCGCGCGGCACCCGCGGCAGCACGCGCTCCTCCCGGTCCGCCTCGTCGCGCCGCTCGGTCTCGGGGCGGCTCTCGCGCTCCACGTCGGGCAGTACGTCGGCGCGGTCGGTGTCGGTGCGCAGCTCCGGCTCGTCGGCGGCGTCATCGGCCCGCAGCAGGCTCGGCGTCGGCCTGGTCTCGGTGCCGCAGGTGCCGCGCCCGGACCCGCGCGGCGCAGTGCAGCAGAACCCCGAGGTGCCCGAGCGGAAGCGGTTCTGCTCGCGCTCCGACTGCGGCGCCCCGGTGGGCCGCGCGCGCGGTGAGCGCTCCGGCCGCACGGAAGGTTTCTGCACCAAGTGCGGGCACCCCTACTCCTTCGTGCCGAAGCTGGCCGCGGGCGACATCGTGCACGGCCAGTACGAGGTCGTGGGCTGTCTCGCGCACGGCGGCCTCGGCTGGGTGTATCTCGCCGTGGACCGCGCGGTGTCCGACCGCTGGGTGGTCCTCAAGGGCCTGCTCGACACCGGCGACCAGGACGCGATGGCCGCGGCGATCTCCGAGCGCCGCTTCCTCGCCGAGATCGAGCACGCCAACATCGTGCGGATCTACAACTTCGTCGAGCACCTGGACCAGCGCACCGGTTCCATGGACGGCTACATCGTCATGGAGTACGTCGGCGGCAAGTCCCTGAAGGAGATCGCCAACGGCCGCCGCACGCCCACCGGCAAGCGCGACCCGCTGCCCGTCGAGCAGGCCTGCGCGTACGGCATCGAGGCCCTGGAGGCCCTCGGTCATCTGCACAGCCGCAACCTGCTGTACTGCGACTTCAAGGTCGACAACGCCATCCAGACCGAGGACCAGCTCAAGCTCATCGACATGGGCGCGGTCCGCCGCATGGACGACGACGAGTCGGCGATCTACGGCACCGTGGGCTACCAGGCCCCGGAGGTCGCGGAGGTCGGCCCCTCGGTGGCCTCCGACCTGTACACGGTCGCGCGCACGCTGGCCGTGCTCACCTTCGACTTCCAGGGCTACACGAACGTCTTCGTGGACTCGCTGCCCGACCCGGACAACATCGAGGTCTTCCGGACGTACGAGTCGTTCTACCGGCTGCTCGTACGGGCCACGGACCCCGACCCGGCCCGGCGCTTCAGCTCCGCCCAGGAGATGGCCGAGCAGCTGACCGGTGTGCTGCGGGAGGTCGTGGCGGTGCAGAGCGGGCGGCCTCGGCCCGCGCTGTCCACGCTGTTCGGGCCTGAAGTGAAGGTCACGGACACGGAGTTGTTCGCGGAGCTGGCCGGGGAGGTGTCGGTGCTCGGGGCCCGGGGGCCGGTGGTGCGGGCGTCCGGTGGCGCCGGAGGCGACGGGATGCTGGGCGGCGGAGCCGCCAGTGCGCTGGGCCTCGGGGCGTTCGGGGAAGGGTCCGGCGGTGGTGCCGGTGGTGAGGGTGGCGCTGGTGCGCTGCCCGGCGGAGCCGGGGGGAACGGGTCCGGCGGAGCCGGTCATGGCGGTCCCGGCGGAGCCGGCGAAGGCGCCGCGGTCGCGTCGCTGGTGCGCGCCCTCGACGCGCCCGCGACGTCGCTCGCCCTGCCCGTGCCCCGGGTCGACCCGGGCGACGCCAACGCCGGTTTCCTCGCCGGGCTCGTGGACTCGTCGGGAGCCGAGCTGATCGCCGCGCTCGCGGCCGCCCCCGCGCCCTCCACCGAACTGCGCCTGCGCGAGCTGCGGGCGCTGCTCACCATGGGCGACCCAGCCGCCGCGGGCAAGACGCTGGAGTCCCTGGAGATCGACCACCCCGACGACTGGCGGGTGATCTGGTACCGCGGCGTCGCCTCGCTCACCAACGGCGACCACGAGATCGCGGCGCTCTCCTTCGACGCGGTGTACGACGCGTTCCCGGGCGAGCCCGCGCCCAAGCTCGCCCTCGGCGTCTGCGCGGAGGTGCTCGGCCAGCTCGACAACGCCGCCGAGTACTACCGCCTGGTGTGGGCGACCGACCCGAGCTACGTCAGCGCCGCCTTCGGGCTCGCCCGGGTGCAGCTCGCCTCGGGCGACCGGAGCGGAGCGGTGCGTACGCTGGAGTCCGTGCCGGAGTCGTCCATCCACTACACGGCGGCCCGCGTCGCCGCGGTGCGGGCGCGGCTGCGGCGGCGTATGACGTTCGACACGGCGACCGGGCCCGGAGCCCGGTTCCTCGACGACCTGACGGCCGCCGCCGGGCAGGTCGAGGCGCTCGCGGGCTTCGGCCTGGACGCGGTGCGCAGAGAGCGCCTTTCGACGGAAGTCCTCGGTACGGCGCTCGACTGGGTACTCTCCGGTAGCCACCACTCCGGCCATGCCGCAGTGTCCTCGGGGTCCTCTGGACCCCCGGCGGCCGCGGGCGACGGGCGTACGGGAGCCGTACTGCTCGGCAGCGAGCTGGACGAGCGGGGCCTCCGGTTCGGTCTGGAACGTTCGTACCGGACCCTGGCCCGGCTCGCACAGGGTGGCGAGGAAAGGATCGAACTGGTGGAGCGGGCCAACCGTTTCCGCCCCCGGACGTGGGTGTGAAGATGGCGCAAATGCACCAACCGGCGGCCTTGTCCACGTGTCCGAGCTGCGAGGAGCCCCTGGAGACGGGCGACTTGTTCTGCGGCGCGTGCGGCTACGACCTCTCGGCGGTCCCGGCGCCGCCGGACGACCGGCCCACGCTCGCGATCAACGGCCTGCCTCCGCTGCCGGACTCCGCGCCGCAGGCCGGGCCGGGCTCCGGCCAGGGTTCCGCATCCGGCCCGGGCTCCACCTTCGGCCAAGGCCCCGGCCCGGGTTCCGGCGGCGCGGCCGCCGCCTCCGCCGTGGCCGCCGCGGGCCAGGCCCCCGGTGCCGGCCAGTGGCCCGTGGCACCCGAGGTCGACAGCTCCGACACCCCGGCCCCGACGCACCGGTCCTCCGACCTGCCCGGCACGGACTCCTCGGGGGCCGAGCTCGGCGATTCCGGCGGCGCGGGCACTCCGGGCACTCCGGGCGCTCCGGGCACTGGAGCGGGGACGCCCGGCGGATCCGCTCCCTCGGCCACCGGACCGGGAATGCCCGGTCGACCGGCCCCCCCGGCCACCGGCCCCGAGGCTCCCGGCCGACCCACCTCCCCCAGCGCCGAGCCCGACGACTACCCCCTGCCCGCACCCACGTCCCCCGGCGCCGCCCCGGCCGCCGACCCGCGCACCGGCGCGCCCACCCCCGACCAGTCCGTGTGTCCGACGGCCCCGGCGGTCCCGGCGCCCCAGGCCCCCTCCAGCCCTCCGGCACCCCCGGCTCCCGCCCCGCCGGCCGCGGCCCCCGCACCACGGCCCACAGCGAGCGCCGAGGCACCCACCCCGCCCGCGGGAACGAAACTCTGTGTCGCCTGCCGCTCCGGGCACGTGGCCCCCGACGGCTACTGCGAGAACTGCGGGCACGCCCAGCCGCGCGAGCGCGACCACATGGAGCAGCAGCTCGACGCGGTCGCCGCCGTCAGCGACCGGGGCCTGCGCCACCACCGCAACGAGGACGCGTTCGCGATCTCCGCGGCCGCGCTGCCCGACGGCTCGCCCGCCGTCATCGCCGTCGTCTGCGACGGCGTCTCCTCGGCGACCCGCCCCGACGAGGCCTCCCTGGCCGCGTCCCGCGCCGCCGACGCCACCCTCAGGGCCGCCCTGCCGCGCGGCACCCACCCGCAGCAGGCCATGCACGAGGCGATCGTCGCCGCCGCCGAGGCCGTGAACGCGCTCGCCGACGAACCCACCGGCGCCCGCGAGCACAGCCCGCACCAGAACGCCCCCGCCTGCACCCTCGTCGGCGCCGTCGTCGCGGGCGGCCTCCTCGTCATCGGCTGGGTCGGCGACAGCCGTGTCTACTGGGTGCCGGTCGACCGCTCCGGCCCCGCGGCGCGCCTCACCGAGGACGACTCCTGGGCCGCCCAGATGGTCGCCACGGGCCTGATGAGCGAGGCCGAGGCGTACGCGGACGAGCGGGCCCACGCCATCACGGGCTGGCTCGGCGCCGACGCGTACGAACTGGAGCCGCACACCGCTTCCTTCAAGCCGGACCGCCCGGGTGTAGTGGTGGTGTGCACGGACGGCCTGTGGAACTACGCCGAGGCGGCCGAGGAGATGGCCCGCGCCGTCCCCCTCGACGCCGCCCGGCGGCCGCTGCACAGCGCCCAGGTGCTCGTCGGCCACGCGCTCGACGGCGGCGGCCACGACAACGTAACAGTGGCGGTCCTGCCGTTCCCCGCCCCGCCGCAGGGGGCAGGATCGGCCTAGCGCGGACGGGGACCGCGCCGCGCGGCCGGTCGGTTGGCCCGGTGGCTTTCGCCCCACGCGCGCCACCGGCACCACCCGTACGCGCGGACACCGCGGCGGGCAGCAGATCCGAGTCCGTGGAAAGAAGTCCTAGGGGGGAGCAACGTCCATGGCCAATTTCTCCAAGTCGAACGTTCCGCAGTTCACCGTCGACGTCTACCAGAACGAGTACCTGCCCGAGGGCGGCCGCGAGGTCAACGCGATCGCCACGGTCACCTCGACCGGCGGCGGCACCATCGGCGCCGCTGTCGGCGCGCCCCATCTGTACGCGGTGGGCGACGGCCCCGACGCCGCGGTCGCGATCATGGTCGACTGTTCCGGCTCCATGGACTACCCGCCGACGAAGATGCGCGGCGCCCGTGACGCCACCGCCGCCGCGATCGACGCCCTGCGCGACGGCGTGCACTTCGCCGTCATCGGCGGCACCCACGTCGCCACGGAGGTCTACCCCGGCGGCGGCCGCCTCGCCGTCGCGGGCCCGCAGACCCGCGCCCAGGCCAAGGAGGCCCTGCGCAAGCTCAGCGCGGGCGGCGGCACCGCCATCGGCACCTGGCTGCGCCTGGCCGACCGCCTCCTCGCCTCCGCCGACGTCTCCATCAGACACGGCATCCTGCTCACCGACGGCCGCAACGAACACGAGTCACCGGAGGACCTGCGCGCCTCCCTCGACGCCTGCGCGGGCCGCTTCACCTGTGACGCGCGCGGCGTCGGCACCGACTGGGAAGTGAAAGAGGTCACAGGCATCGCCTCGGCGCTGCTCGGCACCGCCGACATCGTCGCCGACCCCGCGGGCCTCGCCGCGGACTTCACGCAGATGATGGAGTCCGCGATGGGCAAGGAGGTCGCCGACGTCAGTCTGCGGCTGTGGACCCCCATGGGCGTGGAGATCGTGTTCGTGAAGCAAGTGGCACCCACGGTCGAGGAGTTGACCGACCGCCGCACCGAGGCAGGGCCCCGTGCGGGTGACTACCCCACCGGCTCCTGGGGCGACGAGTCCCGCGACTACCACGTCTGTGTACGCGTTCCCGGCGCCGAGCTCGGCCAGGAGATGCTCGCGGCCCGTGTCTCGCTCGTCGTCCCGGCGGCCGACGGCACCGTGCAGACCCTGTCCCAGGGCCTGGTCCGGGCCGTCTGGACGGACGACATGGCGGCATCCACCTCCATCAATCCGCAGGTCGCGCACTACACGGGCCAGGCGGAGCTGGCCCAGGTCATCCAGCAGGGCCTCGACGCCCGCAAATCGGGCGATTACGACGGAGCAACGGCCAAACTGGGCAGGGCCGTTCAGCTCGCGAGCGCCTCCGGCAACGCCGATACCGCCAAGCTCCTTTCCAAGGTGGTGGACGTGGTCGACGCCGCGACAGGTACTGTTCGATTGAAGGCGCGGGTCGCCGAGGCCGACGAGATGACACTCGAGACGCGCTCGACGAAAACGGTCCGCGTGAAGAAGTAGCAGGGCGTCCCACGGCGTCCCGTACGCCGAGCACGCCCCGCGTACGCCCTGTCAGTACCGGAAGAACGCCAGTGCACGCGGCCCACGGGCCGGAGAAGGAGAGGGGGAAGCGCCGACATGCCGACCTGCCCGAACGGACACCAGTCGGGTTCCGACGACTGGTGCGAGGTCTGCGGTCACCGCATGGCTGGTGCCGTACCACCGCCACCTCCGCCACCGCCCCCGGCCGCGGGCTACGGCCAGCCGCAGCAGGGCCCCGGCGGCCCCGGCCAGCCCGGTGGTCCTGGTGGCCCCGGCCAGCCCGGCGGTCCCGGCCAGCCCGGCCGCTCGCACCTTTCCGCGGTGCCGGACCTCGGGCCCGAGCCCGAGCTCTGCCCGCAGTGCCGCACGCCCCGCGAGGCCAACGCGCCGTTCTGCGAGGAGTGCCGGTGGAACTTCCTGACGGGTACGGCGACGTCGTACACGCCTGCCGCGCCTAATCCGCCACTGCCCACGAGTGGGGCGGGGCGGCCCGGTGGGCCTGGTGGTCCGGGGATGCCTGGGCCCGGTGGGCCTGGTGCCGGTGGTCCGGGTGGACCCGGTGGTCCTGGCTTTGGCGGGCGCGGGCCCGGTGCCGGTTCCGGTCCTGGTGGGTACGGGTACCCGCCTCAGGGGCCTGGTCAGCCCGGCGGTCCGGGGCAGCCCGGCGGTCCCGGCCAGCCTGGCGGTCCGGGTGCCGGTGGACCCGGTTCCGGTGGGCCCGGTGGGTACGGCTACCCGCCGCAAGGTCCGGGGCAGCCCGGTGGTCCGGGTCAGCCCGGCGGCCCCGGTGCTGGTGGGCCCGGCGGCCCTGGCCAGCCCGGTGGTCCCGGTTCCGGTGGGTACGGCTACCCGCCTCAGGGGCCGGGCCGGCCCGGTGGCCCCCACGGCCCGGGCGGTCCCGGTGGCCCCGGCCGACCCGGCGGGTACGACGGCCCCGACGGCCCCGGCCCCGGTGCGCACGGCGGCCCTGGTGGGCCCGGCCCGAGCGGCCCCGGCGGACCAGGGGGACCCGGTGGGTACGACGGCCCCGGCGGACCGGGTGGTGCTCCTGGCGCCCCCAACCCCTCCCAGCAGTTCCAGCAGGGCCCGCCCCAGCCGGGCCCCGGTGCTCCGGGCGGACCCGGTGGACCTGGCGGCCCGGGTGGCCCCGGTGGCCCCAACGGCCCCGGCACCACCTCCCCGACCGGCCAGCAGTCCCCCGGCCCCGGCCAGGACCCGTTCGGCTACCAGGGCTCGCGGCCCTCGCAGATGAACCGCCCCGCGGAGCCGATCCCTCCGTTCGGCAACGGCGGCGGCGCTCCCGGCGGCCCCGGCTCCGCGCCCGGCCAGGGCGGCCCCAACGGACCGGGCGGACCCAACGGTCCTGGCGCGCCGCAGGGGTTCCAGCAGCAGGGTCCGCCCGCACCGCCCGCGTTCCCGCAGGAGACGGGCACCCCGCAGGGCCCGCCGCCCCCGCCCGGCCAGGGCGGACCCGGTGGACCTGGCGGACCCGGTGGTCCCGGCGGCCCCGGCGCGCCCTCCTTCGGCGGCGGAGACGACTGGGTCCTCTCCCCGCCCTCGACCTCGGCACCCGGCCAGGGTCACCCCGGCGGCCAGGGCGGCCCCGGAGGCCCCGGCGCCCCGGCCCAGCAGCCCCCGCAGGGCTACCCCGGCCAGGGCGGTCCGCCCCAGCCGGCGGGCCCCGGGACCTGGACCGCGACCATCGGTCCCGACCGTGACTACTTCATGGCGATGATGCAGCGCAGCGGCCCCGAGGCCGCGGGCCTGAACCTGCCCGCGTACTCCCCGGAGCAGCAGCGTCCGCTGGTCGGCAACCAGATCACGATCGGCCGCCGCCGCCACTCCACCGGCGACACCCCCGACATCGACCTGTCGGTGCCGCCGGAGGACCCGGGCGTATCGCACCAGCACGCGGTCCTGGTCCAGCAGCCGGACGGCGGCTGGGCGGTCGTCGACCAGAACTCGACCAACGGCACCACGGTCAACGCCGGCGAGGAGCCCATCCAGCCCTTCGTCCCGATCCCGCTCCAGGACGGCGACCAGGTGCACGTCGGCGCCTGGACGACGATCACCGTCCGCAGGGACTGACCCCGGCCACCGGGGTCACCCCGCACCACCCGCACCACCGAAGGGCCGTACGCCCGCCGCCGTCACAGCGGCCAGGCGTACGGCCCTTCCGGGTCGTCCAGCCACGCCCACGCGTACGGCCCGCTGACCGTCACCCCGAACCGCTCCCGCACCGGCCGCCGCTCCCGCTGCCACAGCGCCAGCGCCTCCTGTGGGTCGAGGCTGCCCGCCGTGAGTTCGAGCAGGAACCGGAACAGCTCGCTCTGCAGCGCCCGGCGCGGCAGCCCGCCGATGTACTGCTCGGGCCGCGGCGGCGCGCCGCCGCCGCGCAGCGGCACGAAGTACGCGGGCGTGTGCAGGAACCGCCCCTCGGCGTGCTCGGCGTCCGCGACCCGCAGCGCGATCAGGCCGGTCGCCAGCGGCGCGAGGACCCGCGCGCCGGGGCGGCACTGGGCGAGCCAGGCCCGCGGCACCGAGCTGAGCGTGCAGGTGGCGATGATCCGGTCGAAGGGCGCCCGCCGCGGACAGCCCGCGGCGCCGTCGCCGGTCACGACGACCGGCCGGTACCCGGCGGCCGCCAGGTGCCGCCGCGCGGACTCGGTGATCTCCGGGTCGAGGTCGACGGTGGTGACGTGCTCGTCCCCGAGCCGGTGCGCGAGCAGCGCCGCGTTGTAGCCCGTACCGGCCCCGATCTCCAGGACGTCGTGCCGCGCCCCGTCCCCGACATCGAGCTCGACGAGCATCTTGGCCATCAGCGAGGGCTGGCTGCTGGACGAGATCAGCTCCCCGTCCCGTACCCGGGTCGCGAGCGGCGCGTCCGCGTACGCCCCTCGCAGCCACCGCCCCCGCCGCACCGGGTCGGGGTCCTCGCCCCACATCCGCTCGTACCCGCCGCCCGTGCTCACGTAGTAGTACGGCACGAAGAGGTGCCGCGGCACCGCCTGGAACACCTCCCGCCAGGCCGGGTCGTCGTCCCAGGCCCCGCCGGCCTCGATCTCCCGCACCAGGCCGGCGCGCGCCTCGGCCGCCCGCACGGGGTCCGGCCCCTCGGGTTCGTCAGCAAGTGGAACCCTCTCACCCATACCCCCACTCTGCTGCCCCGGGCCGCTCGATGCGAGTGGTCCTAAGCCTTCCGTCCTCGGCCGTCGCGTCTGAGACCATGGAGGAGTGAATGAGATCCCGCGCGGCACGCTTCAGGAGCAGACCTTCTACGAACAGGTCGGCGGCGAGGAGACCTTCAGGCGCCTGGTGCACCACTTCTACCAGGGAGTCGCGGAGGACCCGCTGCTCCGGCCGATGTACCCGGAGGAGGACCTGGGCCCGGCCGAGGAACGCCTCGTCCTGTTCCTGATGCAGTACTGGGGCGGCCCCCGCACCTACAGCGACAACCGCGGCCACCCCCGCCTGCGCATGCGCCACGCCCCGTTCACGGTCAACAGGGAAGCCCACGACGCCTGGCTCAAGCACATGCGCGCCGCCGTCGACTCCCTCGGCCTCTCCGAGGAACACGACCGCACCCTCTGGAACTACCTGACCTACGCGGCAGCCTCGATGGTCAACACCCCCGGCTGACCACTTCGCCCGCCTGCCCGTGGTGGAGACGGTCAGCCCTGATCGCTCCAGGACTGTGGGCAGGCGTTCCGCAGGGTGGAACGGGTGGGCGCAGCCCCGGCCAGGGGTGCCTACTAGGTCGGTGTGACGGTCAGCGCCCCGACGCCGGCCCGGCGCAGGGCAATCGATCCGAACGGCGTCCGCAACCGCAGCCACGGCCCGGCCGACAGCAAGTCCAGGACGTCGCCCCGCAAAAACCCCAGCGCGTGCGCAGCGTGCGCGGCCCGCACGGGCAACTCGGTCCCGGGAATCGCCCGAGACCAAATCTCCCGCCCCACGAGGTCCAGCTGGGCCCGGACCCGCAGCTCGGGCGCCAACTCCTCGACCCGTCCCCGGAATTCAGCGACAGCGCCCCGCACCAGTTCCCGCACCTCCCCCGCCGAAGGCAGCCCGCGCACCTGCCGCCAGCCCCCACGGGGCGGCAGCACCCCGGCCCACGGCGGCCCGGTGACCGCGTCCGGCACCACAGCCGTACCCGCGGTCTCCCCCGCCTCCGCCACGGACTCCAGGAACTCCCCCGCGGAGACGGTCACGTCGAGCGAGGTGTCGAGCCCGTACTCGTACGGCTTCGCGAGGCGCGCCGTACGGATGGCGAGCACCTCGAACGACGGCGGCCGCCCGAACACCGCCAGGGTGTCCCCCGCGGCCTGCAACCGCACCGCGGCCGCCTTGTCGTAGTGGACGAGCCGCGCCAGGAAGGCGGTGAGATCCACCGCCTCCCCGGCGTCGACGAAGTCCAGTCGCACGGTCATGCGACAAGCGCCCCCGCACCGCCCGCGCGCCGGCCGCCCGTCGCGCTCGCCGTGTCCTCGGGGCGGTACTCCTCGAGCACGGCGCGCTCCTCGGCGGTGATCCGCCGCGGCCGCTGCGCCCGCAGGTCGAACGGGACGACGATCGTCGAGGCCCGCACGTACACCTGCCCGCCCGCCTCGGGCTCCTTTATCTCGTACGAGATCGTCAGCGACGCGGCCCCGATCTTCGTCACCCACGACTCGATGGTGACCGGCTCGTGCCGGTGCACCAACGGCCGCAGATAGTCGATCTCGTGGCGCGCCACGACGGAGCCGCCCGAGAACGACGGCCCGCCGTCGTCGGACGAGAGCCGGAACATGAAGTCGATCCGCGCCTCTTCCAAGTACCGCAGGAAGACGGCGTTGTTGACGTGCCCGAAGGCATCCATGTCCGACCACCGCAGCGGGCAGCTGTAGATGTGGCGCGCCATGTCAGCCCCGCGTGAGCTTCTTGTACGTGGCGCGGTGCGGACGGGCCGCGTCCGGACCGAGCCGCTCGATCTTGTTCTTCTCGTACGACTCGAAGTTGCCCTCGAACCAGAACCACTTGGACTCGCCCTCGTAGGCGAGGATGTGCGTGGCGACCCGGTCCAGGAACCACCGGTCGTGGGAGACCACCACGGCGCAGCCCGGGAACTCCAGGAGCGCGTTCTCCAGCGACGACAGCGTCTCGACGTCGAGGTCGTTGGTGGGCTCGTCGAGGAGCAGCAGGTTGCCGCCCTGCTTGAGGGTCAGCGCCAGGTTCAGCCGGTTGCGCTCACCGCCGGAGAGCACACCCGCCGGCTTCTGCTGGTCCGGGCCCTTGAAGCCGAACGCGGAGACGTACGCGCGCGAGGGCATCTCGACCTGGCCCACGTTGATGTAGTCCAGTTCGTCCGACACGACCGCCCAGAGCGTCTTCTTCGGGTCGATGTTGGCGCGGCCCTGGTCGACGTAGGAGATCTTGACGGTGTCGCCGACCTTGATGCTGCCCGAGTCCGGCGTCTCCAGACCCTGGATCATCTTGAACAGCGTGGTCTTGCCCGCGCCGTTCGGGCCGATCACGCCCACGATGCCGTTGCGCGGCAGCGTGAACGACAGGTCGTCGATCAGCACCTTGTCGCCGAACGCCTTCGACAGGTTCTCGATCTCGACGACGATGTTGCCGAGGCGCGGGCCCGGCGGGATCTGGATCTCCTCGAAGTCCAGCTTCCGCATCTTGTCCGCCTCGGCGGCCATCTCCTCGTAACGCGACAGTCGCGCCTTGGACTTGGCCTGACGCCCCTTGGCGTTCGACCGCACCCACTCGAGCTCTTCCTTCAGACGCTTCGCACGCTTGGCGTCCTTCTGGCCCTCGACCTTGAGGCGGGTGGCCTTCTTGTCGAGGTACGTCGAGTAGTTGCCCTCGTACGGGTGCGCGCGGCCGCGGTCCAGCTCGAGGATCCACTCGGCGACGTTGTCCAGGAAGTACCGGTCGTGGGTGACGGCGACGACGGTGCCGGGGTACTTCGCGAGGTGCTGCTCCAGCCACTGCACGGACTCGGCGTCCAGGTGGTTGGTGGGCTCGTCGAGGAGCAGCAGGTCGGGCGCCTCGAGGAGCAGCTTGCAGAGCGCGACGCGGCGGCGCTCACCACCGGAGAGGTTGGTGACCGGCCAGTCGCCGGGCGGGCAGCCGAGGGCGTCCATGGCCTGCTCCAGCTGGGTGTCCAGGTCCCACGCGCCCGCGTGGTCCAGGTCCTCCTGGAGCTTGCCCATCTCCTCCATCAGCGCGTCCGAGTAGTCGGTCGCCATCAGCTCGGCGACCTCGTTGAACCGCTTCAGCTTGCCCATGATCTCGGCGGCGCCGTCCTGCACGTTCTCCAGGACCGTCTTGGACTCGTCCAGCGGCGGCTCCTGCAGGAGCATGCCGACCGTGTAGCCCGGCGACAGGAACGCGTCACCGTTCGACGGCTGCTCGAGGCCCGCCATGATCTTGAGCACCGTGGACTTACCGGCACCGTTCGGACCCACGACACCGATCTTCGCGCCGGGCAGGAAGTTCAAGGTGACGTCATCGAGGATCACCTTGTCGCCGTGCGCCTTGCGCGTCTTGCGCATGGTGTAGATGTACTCAGCCAAGAGAAACCGTCCGGCAATCAGTGTGTGGGCAGATACACCCCATCTTGCCGTACAGCCACCCCCCGGAAGAAACCAGTATCACGAGGACCCCGTGACCTGGCCCTTCCGCGCCCACCTACGTAGTTGATCTGTCACCGACCGTGGCCGCGGCCCGCCGCCGGGCGTCCCCCGCGCCCCGCTCGCTCCACTCACTCCTCGGACGACGCCGTCTCCGCGGGCTCCGCCGGGGCCGCCGGGTCCTTCTTCCTGCGCAGGAGGAACACCGCGCCACCGCCGACGACGACCAGCACGACCGCGATGGCGGCTATCAGCGGCGTCGCGTTCGACCCGCCGGTCTCCGCGAGGTCGCCGCCGCCGCTCGTACCGCCCGCCGACGCGGGGCTCGGGTTCGAGGCGGGCTGCGCCTTGCCGTCGACGGCGACCGCGCTGCCCTCGGTCCGGCAGTCGAGCACTCCCTTGAACCGCTTCTCGAACCCGCCCGGCCCCATGATCGTGAAGTCGTAGGGCTGGTCCTCCTGCAGCGGTATCGTCACCGTCCGTCGCTCACCGGCCTTGATGGTGTGCTTGAACTTCATCAGGCTGAAGGTGAACGGCGCGTCCCCCTTGTTGCTCGCCGTGATGTCCACGCCGTTCTTGGCGCAGTTCTTCTCCGCGGACAGCGCGGGTATCGCGCCCTTCTCCGCCCAGTGCGCCGTCGCGGCGGCGGACACCGTGGACTCGCTGGAGCCCGCGAGTATCTGTGTCTGGCTGCGGGTCTCGGAGGTGAAGGCCCGTCCGACCGGCACGGTCGTCGCCGCCTGCACCTCCAGCGCGGCCGTGCCGTCCGGCGTGCCCTTCGGCACGTCGAAGAACAGCCGGCTGCCGTCACGGGCCGTCTTGACCTTCTTGCCGTCCTTGCCGACGATCTTCACCCCGCTCGCCGAGTCCGCGGGCGGTGTGACGGTCACGCTCTCCGCGTCGGTCCGCACGGTCACCGGGCCCAGTCGCTTCCCGGCGTTCCCGGAGACGGCCGAGGGCTCCAGCGTCAGCGACGCCTTCGGCTCGGGGCTGTTGCGCGCGCTGCGCTCCAGATAGTCCGCGAGCTTCTCGGCCCGAGGATCGGCGGCCTCGACCTTGATCCTGCGTGGCTTCGCCGCCTCCCTCGCCGCGCCGGGCTCGCTCGACTTGTCCGACGTGCGGGATTTCCACTTGCCCAGATTCTCCGAGTACCGCCAGATCGCCACCTGGGTGCCGGCCGCGGCCGACTTCTCGGTGAGCGTGCCCGCGCCCGACTGCCGCGCGAGCTGGGCGAGGTTGTTCACCCGGGGGTAGGAGTGCTGCAGGATCCAGCGGATCTTGCCCGCGTGCGCGTTGCCGTTCAGGGACGTGCCGCTCCAGGGGGTCTCCTGGTACTTCGCGTCCTTCTGCGTCGGGGTGTGCAGGTCGATGCAGTACGTCTGCAGCGTGCCGCCGTTGTCCACGGACATCTCGAAGAGGCCTGCGGGGATTCGCTGGCTCTCGCCGTCCTCACGGACGACCGCCTGGCCGTACGTCTTCAGGCCGCTGAGGGTCGCGCTCGCCCCGCCCCGGTGCTGCGGGGCGTCCACCGCGGTGGCCGCGGTCGCGCTGACCGTCGCACAGGCCACGACAAGCCCCGACGCCACCGTCGCGGCGGCGATTCGGGCCGCGCCACGGCCGTGCGCGGGCGATATCGCGAACGCCTTGAGTGCCCGACACCCTGACCACGCAGAAAACACAGAAATCCCCTCCGGGCGGGACCCAATTCACATGGGGGGACTGGCCCCGCCAGCAGATTCAACCGAGCAGACTCACCTGCCGACCGCCCCGCTCAGGCCTCAACCGCCTTACGGAGCCACGCCCGGCATCCTAAGGAAGCGACGCATCGCCGTTCCCAGTAGCGCCGTCCGGCAACCGATCCGAATCGGAATTGTTATCGACAACGCCCTTCTGAGCTGGGCATATCGACAAATCCATGGTTCCGGTTAGGGGATCGGGCCATGTCCGGCCGTGCGGTGCGGGTCAGCCGACGGGGGCCGGATCCCGCTCCAACTCGACGC
The DNA here is from genome assembly GCF_055591765.1 of Streptomyces sp. NPDC041205. NCBI lineage: Bacteria > Bacillati > Actinomycetota > Actinomycetes > Kitasatosporales > Streptomycetaceae > Streptomyces > Streptomyces sp. NPDC041205. Next base: position 1,141,129 of record NZ_JBVIZH010000001.1, read on the forward strand.
CCTGGGCGCCTTCCGCCGCGGCCTCCGGCTCACCGCCCGGCTCCGCCTCCGACTTGGTCCGCGTCTGCGCCCCCGGCCCCATCCGGACCCTCGCCTCCTGCTGGGCCTTGGCGTGCGCCCGGTCCCTGGCGCCGGACTGGGTGGGGAACTCGAACTCCGGCTCATCCTCCGCCCCGGACACGGCACTTCGCTCCTGCACGGCGGAGTCCATCACCCTGCGCGTGCGCCGGAACGCGGACGTCCCGCGGGCGAGGTCGTGTCCGATGGACTGGGCGTCGATGTCCACCGACCGGAAGTGCTGCCCGCCCCGCTCCTCGTCGCGCACCCTCAACCTGCCCTGCACGATGACCGGTTCGCCGATCGCGAGCGACCCCTGCACATTGACGCCGAGCGTCCGCCAGGCCCATACCGTGAAGAAGTTGGTGTGCCCGTCCGCCCACGCGTTGCGCGAGCGGTCGAAGTGCCGTGCCGTGACCGCGATCCGAAAGCGTGTCACCGGTCCGGACGGCAGCTCCCTGAACACCGGCGTCGTCGCCACGTTCCCCACCACCGTCACCACCGTGTCGTTCATGCCGACCCCTCCCTACGTCCACACACGTGCGGGCTCGTCCCGCACGCCCACGTCTGAGTCCGCGACCGCTCACCTCCGCCTTCGCGCTCCGGCGTCGGCGGTCGGCGGGCTGCCGCGATCTCAGATTGCACCGGCCGGACCGAGCCCGCTGAGCCCTGTGTCCTACCGGCCGGTTGTGGACAACTCCGTCACCCGATGGAGCCCTTCCGCTTCCCCCGCACCCCGGGCCCACGTCCCGAGCTCACACGCCGGGCCCACGTCCCGAGCCCACGCCCCGCCCCCAGCCCTCACCCCCGCCGCGCCACCCGCACGTACTGCTCCCGAACCTCCCGGTACCGCAGCAGCTCCGCCGCCACCGGATCAAGCACCCGCGCCCGCCCGCACCCCGCGGCCGCCTCCCGCAGCCGTCGCTCGGCCTCGAAGCCGTACCGCCGGGCCGGCCCGCGCGCCGCCATCCCGCTGGCCCACTCCACGCACGGCCCGCCGACGATGCCAAGGGCCATCAGGAGCACCGGCACGCCCAGGTTGGGCTGCGCGACCCCGACGATCTGCCCCACCAGCCACAGCCCGCCGACGACTTGAAGCAGCGTCATGGCCGCTTGCGCGAGGACCGCCGCCGGCCACCAGCCGGGCCGCGGCGGCCGCCCGTCCGGCAGGGCCGCCCGCAGTGCCAACTCGTCGAGCGCCTCGGGCAGGCCCTGGGCCCCGCGTGCCGCCGCCTCCCGCACGGCCTGCCCCCAGGGCGTGGGCAGCCCGGTGGCCGCCTCGTCGGCGACGGCCCGCACGGCGTGCTCCACGCGCGCGCGTGCCGTCGCCTCCTCGTCCGCGGGCGGCGCCACAGCGTGCCTGCCCGTGCTGTGCGGGAAGCGCTGCGCCTCGTACCAGCGCCACAGCCGCAGCCAGGGCGAGGAGCACGCCCGGCCTGCGTGCCTGCGCCAGGCCCGCTCGGCGGCCTGGCCCGCCGCCGCCGCGCCGACCGCCTCCCCGAGCCGTTCGGAGAACTCCTCGCGCGCTTCCTCGCTGAGCCCGATCGCGCCCCGCGCGGACGCCGATCCCGCCCCGGCGGCGTACACCGGCCGCAGGCGCGTCGCCGCCGCGTCCAGGTCCGCCTCGATGCGCCGCGCCGCGGCTCCCCGTTCGCGGGTGAACTGGCCGAGGGCCTCCCGCAGATCGCCGACGCCCTCACCGGTGAGGGCGGACAGCGCGAGCACTGTGGCGCCCGGTTCGCCGTGCTCGCCGAGGGCGATGCCGTCCTCGTCGAGGAGTCGCCGCAGATCGTCGAGCACCTGGTCGGCGGCGTCTCCGGGGAGCCGGTCCACCTGGTTGAGCACGACGAACATGACCTCGGCGTGCCCGGCGAGGGGCCGCAGATAGCGCTCGTGGAGCATCGCGTCCGCGTACTTCTCGGGGTCGACGACCCAGATGACCGCGTCGACGAGCCCGAGGATCCGGTCGACGTGCTCGCGGTGGTCCGCCGCGGCCGAGTCGTGGTCGGGCAGGTCGACGAGGACGAGGCCCTGGAGGGTCTGCGCGTCGGCCCCCGGGAGCGGCCGTCGGCGCAGCCTCCCGGGGATGCCGAGCCGGTCGAGCAGCCCCGCGGCGCCGTCCGTCCAACTGCACCCGATGGGCGCGGCCGTGGTCGGTCTGCGTACGCCCGTCTCCGAGATCATCACGCCCGCCAGGGCGTTGAAGAGGGTCGACTTGCCGCTGCCCGTGGCGCCCGCGAGGGCGACGACGGTGTGCCGGTCGGACAGCCGCCGCCGCGCCGCGGCCTCGTCGAGCACGCGCCCGGCCTCGGCGAGCGTCTCGCCGTCGAGCCGCGTACGGGACAGCCCGATCAGCTCGCGCAGCGCGTCAAGGCGCCCTCGAAGGGGCCCTTCGTAGACGACGGTTGTGTCCTGCGCGGGGGCGCTGTTCTCGTACGGGGTGCGGGTGTCGTACGCGGTGGGGTCCCCGTACGAGGACGGTCTCCCCGTAGCCGCGGCCGCCGGCGAACCGGTGGCCACCGATCCGGCGAGCACCTCGGCCACGGTTCTGGAGTCCCCGTTCGCCGGGGACGCGCCGGGCACCGCGCGCCGCGCGATGAGCCCGTCGTCCCAGACGCCGTCGGCCTCGCGCGCGTGGTTGCCGTTTTCCTCGTCCTGACCGGCGTGATCGGCGAGCCCCGCGCCCGGGGCGCTCTCAGCCCGCTCAGTCCTCTCAGCGCTCGTGGCCCTCCCAGCGCTCTCGGCTCCGTCAATGCCGCCTGCCGTGGCATCCGTGCCGTCTGCGCTGTCCGCGCGTTCCAGATCGCCGGGGTGGTCGGTGTGGCCCGTGACGGCGGTCACCGCGGTCACCTCTCCTTCTGCAGTACGGACAGTGCGGCGATGAGTTCGGCCTGGGGCTCCGGGTTGACGTCGAGTGCGTCGAGGGGGGCCAGGCGCCGCTCGCGCTCCGCGCGGAGGACCTTGTCCAGGTAGTCGGTGAGCAGTCGGCCGCCGCGGTCGCGCAGCCGCAGCGCCCCGTGGGCGCCGATGCGCTCGGCCAGGGTCTCTCCGGCGGTGCGTGCCCGGCGCCCGCCGAGCAGGGCGGTCGCGAGCAGCGCGGCGACGACGTCGGCGTCGGGCAGGGTGCTCTTGTCGGCGCGGTCGAGGGCGCGTACCTCCTCCTCGGCGTACTCCTCGAGTTCGCGCCGCCAGCGCCGTACGGCCATGCCGATGCGGTGTTCGGGGCTGTCGCCGTCTTCGTAGGGGGCCCTTTCGTACCGTCCGCCGCTGCGGACGAGCGCGGGGGCCTGGGCGGCGGGCTCGCGCCGCCACGCGTCGTCGATGTGTTCGTCGGCGGCTGTGACCGCGCACAGCAGGAGCGCTTCGAGGCTCTCGGCGATGGCGTCCAGGAGCTCTCCGGGGCCGCAGTCGAGCGGGTACGCGCGCCAGCGCTTCAGGGCGTCCCCGGCGAGCGCGGCGCCTGCCTGGAGGCGGGCGCGTACGCGCGCGTGCTCGCTTTCGTAGGCCTCGTCGACGGCGGACGTGAGGCGCAGGGCGGCGGCGTACTGGGCGGCGACGGCACCGGCGAGCTCCGGCATGCGGGAGTTGAGCGAACCGAGCACTCCGTAGGCGGTGCGTTCGATGGCTTGTCTACGGGAGGCGGGTTCCTGGGCGCGGTGGGCGAGCCAGGTGCGCAGGGGTTCCACGGCGGTGGCGGGGAGGAGTCCGCCGCCGCCCGCGGACTCGGGCAGTTCGGGGACGGTGAAGCGGGGTACGTCGCCGAGGCCGGCCTTGGCGAGGAGGGCGCCGTACTGCCGCGACACCTCGCCGACGACCTGGTGGGGCACGCGGTCGAGGACGGTGACGAGGGTGGCGTCCTGTTCCTTGGCGGTACGCAGCAGGTGCCAGGGCACGGCGTCGGCGTACCGGGAGGCGGTCGTGACCATGACCCACACGTCGGCCGCGCAGATCAGCTCGGCGGCGAGCACGCGGTTGTCGGCGACGAGGGAGTCGATGTCGGGGGCGTCGAGGAGGGCGAGGCCGCAGGGCAGCGTGTCGGCGGTCTCGACGCGCAGCACACGCTCGTTCTCGCCGCCCGACCCCCTGCCCGCCCCGTCGTCGCCCGCGCCGCCCTGGCGGGGCGCCCACGCGCGCGTGAGGTGCGGCAGGACGCGCATTCCCGCGAACCAGTCCTTGTCCTCCGGGTGGCACACCAGGACGGGTGTGCGGGTCGTGGGCCGCAGGACGCCCGCCTCGCTGACCTGACGGCCCACCAGAGAGTTCACGAGGGTGGACTTGCCGGCGCCGGTGGAGCCGCCGACAACGGCCAGCAAGGGTGCTTCGGGGGCCCGTAGCCGGGGCACCAGATAGTCGTCGAGCTGTGCGAGAAGCTCGTCCCGGTTGGCCCGCGCGCGTGGCGCCCCCGCGAGGGGGAGCGGAAAGCGTGCGGCGGCGACACGCTCACGCAGGGCGGAGAGTGCGTCAAGCAGTTGAGGCCGTACGTCCAAGGTCACCACATGCGAAGAATGCCCAATTTTGGCGCCTTTCTGAAGCATATGGGCACCCCTGCGCGCCGATCGGACACCCGCGACGGAAGGGACGACTGGGGCGCAGGCATAACGAGTGCACAACACCCGGGGCGACAGACGCCAAAAGCGGTGCGAGATTCGCACCTGCCTGCGATTATCAGGACCGCTTCACCGAACCTCCACATCGCGTGGCGGAGGTGAAGCACCAGGGACAAGCCACCAGGAGCCCTATCCTTGTCCCCGGTCCATGGTCCACGGCCCCCGGCAAAGGCCACGGACCACCCCACACCGGGCTCCAGGCCACCGGCCACCACCCGGCCCCCGTAGCTCAGTGGATAGAGCAGGTGCCTTCTAAGCACTTGGCCGCAGGTTCGAGTCCTGCCGGGGGCGCCTTAACCTACTTGACCTGCATGTTTGGGTCAGTTCGGCGTCACAGTCTGCGAGTGGACCAACGTCCACAGGACGCTAGAGAAGGTGCCTAGTCATCTTGGTTCTTCTCTAGCGCAGACTCGCCAGGAGACGCCGTGACTGCCAGGAAGAGCCCCCTTCGTTCCTCCGCCCCTGTGGCTGCTAGCCACCATCCCTACGGGGGACGTGGGGTGTCCTCAGAGCGTGATGACGTAGTGGCTGAGTACGCAGACCATTTGCTGACCACTACCAATCGGTTTGGTCGGCCCTTCTCCCCTAAGACCGTTAAGGCTTATCTGAAGCCTGTCTATGCCCTTGACCGGTGGCTGACTGAGAACAGGCTTAGTGGCTCATTTGAGGAACACTGCAACGTCTCTACTCTCAACACATTCTTTAGGTCTTACTACGAGACCTATGACGTTCCTAAGTCTCCTGATGGTCAGGGCGGCTATACGGGCGGAACTAACACCCTTCAAAGGAATCTGCGTCCTTTCGTGGCATGGCTCAGTGAAGAGTTTGACGTAGAGGACGCCTATGCGGACAAGAGGTTTCAGAAGTATTCGGCTCCCAAAGCTGGCAAGCCTAAGACTCTGAGCAATGACTTTGTTGGAGACATGCTCAAGGCAACCGGCAATGGTCGGGCTAAAGACTTTGAGACAGTCAGGAATCACGCCATTGTGCGGGTACTGACTGAGGGTCTTAGGTCTGAAGAGCTTCTAAGGCTTGATGTAGACCACTTGGATTTGAATGGTGGTCTTCTCTATGTGGTTCCTCTCAAGGGTGACAGGAACTCCAAAGACACCCGCGCAATTCCTCTTCAGCCTTCTACCATCAAGGCATTGCGTCGCTACCTTCGCTACCGGGCAAGCCACAAGAGGGCTAAGGACGCTGCCGTATGGCTTGGTACGCGTAACCGGGCACGCATGACCTACTCGGGGCTCTACAGGCTGGTTAAGCGTCTTGCTGAGGCTGAGGGCTATGACCCTAAGCTTGTCTCTCCTCACTCGTACTGCCACACGTGGTGTGATGACCTCTTGTCAGCAGGAGTAAGCGGAGAGAACGTCATGACCATTCGTGGTTGGAAGTCTCCTGCCATGCTTCAGCGGTATGGAGCCGACAGGGCAACACATCGTGCCGTTGCTGCTGTCTCGGCCCTAGGGGACCGCTACTAGCCCTAGAACGCACAGAAAAGCCCCTCTAACCAATCTGAATCGGTTAGAGGGGCTTCTTCATGCCCGGAAGCCTTCTAGGGGCTCTCAGGGCTTCTCAGGGGCTTGAGTCCTGTACTTGGACCAGTCAGGCTCAGGAGTGACACTCACGAACTCAAGGTTCATGTAGATATCGCACCGTTCCTTGAGCCTCACTGCTTCAAGCTCTGTGAGGTTGTAGGTGGTGAACTCCTGATTCTTCTCCGTGTCCTTGTGCTTGACCGTGTACCGGTCGTGCATTGCTGCAAGCTCATCTTTGTTCATGAGGAGAGCATAGCACCACCGGCGGGTTTTATAGACGTTCCTTCAAAACTTCCGGGCGGGTACTAATGACTAGATGAGCCATTACGTGAGCCCAAGCAAGAAATGCTGAGGACATAACTCCAGTGCCTAGAGGTAGTCCAATGATGTTGGTCATGAAGACAAAGACCCATACGAGGAAGCCTAGGAAAAGACCTAGCTTAGACGTACAAGAATCAGACTTGAGTGCTCCATAACCCATAAGGCCACCAGCAAGCATAGAGAAGAGTCCCCATACTGGCTCTGGTGCTAGGTAGGTCATAAAGGCTCCTACCTGTCCCGTAGTCGTACCACCAGCAGGCAGGCAGAGGATTAGTCCCCAACCAAAAGCCAGGATACCTAGACTCAAGACATAGACGTTCATCATCCTTGTAAGCAAGAACGTTACTAGTTTGTTGGACATTGACGATTTCTCCTTCCGATTAGATTGGTCGGAATGCGTGTTGTTAGAGGGTGTTAGACAAGAAGAGCCCCCGGTAATCCTGAGAAAACCGGGGGTTTCGTGCTAGTCGTCTGATGGTGGCTTAAGCATGTCAGACATGCATCCGTGGCTAGCGATGAGAGCATTTCTTACCGCTACTTCCTCTTCTGCCTTGAAGGCTCTTGCCCTCCACTTCTCGTTCTCAGCTTCTAGTTCATCAACCCTGTTTTGCAGGTCCTTAATGTCTTTACGAAGCTCATTACGTAGTTCCGTGGCAATGTCGTTCTTAACCTTGTTCCGACCCAAGAAGTGCTCAATGACCTTAAGGCCACCTCCACCAAATAGAGCACCAGCAAGAGCTAGCCAAGGTCCGGGAATGTTGCCTAGTAGTTCTAGCAGTTCAATCACCCTCTTCAGTTATTTATACGTTTCCTCTCTATGAGGAGATAGAGCCGGGGCTCTTTTGGAACCCCGGCGAAATCCTTACAACTCAAACAAGCGTAAGGGTCTCTTCTGCATCGTAATAGCGCTTAGCAACAGTGTTGTTCAGGGTTGCATTAGGCGTATTCACAACGATGGTCTCTAGAGTGTCGGCAATAGCCTGAGCTACTGCCTGAACTAGAGTTTCCTTGTTCTGACCAGAAAGACCAGACTCACCAGGGGTGAGGTCAAAGTCAACGACAATGACTCCACCATCAAATGTCTCGTAGCTAACAGCTACCTTGTATTCAGCCATGTAGGGCCTCCTTAATTGTTAGGGAGAAGGATTACTTCTCGTATGTGATTCTCAACTTTGCGGAGCTAGAGAAGTATCCATACTCGGATAGCGTTCCTCCGCTTGTGCGACCAAGGGTGATACCTAGAGCGGCACCAGACTTAAGGTCAGTACCGAACACGCTAGAGAGAGTGACCCACTTAGCCTGTCCGTATGTGAAAGCAGTTGACTGCCTTCCAAAGGTTCCCGTTGTAGAGCTAGAGCCGGTTGGCTGAGAGCTGTTCGCATGGGTACCGATGATTGCGTTACCACCACTGTTTGAATAGAAGTGGTTGTTATCAAGGTAAAGCTCAACCTTCTTGACGGTTGCACCAGAAAGGTCAGTCTGAATAGCAGAGCTGAAGCCGTACTTGGTGTAGTTGTTTCCGTTGGTTGAAGAGTAGTTACCCTGGTAAGCCTTACCGTCTGTTCTACGTCCACTGTTAACACCCCAAGTGCTCATCCAAGAAGATGAGTAAGTCTTGGTGTAAGTGGTCTTAGCGGGAACGGTTGCGTTACTGATATCTACGGTGTTGTAGACGACCTTTCCACCAACGTCCTCAAAGACAAAGCGCGTGTTGTCTGTGCATTCGAGTCTTGGTGTAGAAGAAACGCTGTTAGTGCTTGCGTAAATGGCAATGTACATATCCTGACCAGCACTAGCGTCCGGCACTGAGAACACATGGCTTGAAGACCAAAGGTCGTCATTAGCCGCAGTACCAGCAGCACCGCGCCAAAAGCTGTGGATGTTGTAGTCAGCATTGGTTGCCTGACTTCCGTACTTTGAGTAAACGTTCACCTGCATCTGAGTAGGTGGTGTACCGCTACCACGGTCAAAGCGGAAGTTGTCTAGCGTCATCTTGTACATACGCGCTTCAACGTTCGGAATCTGAATCTTGGCGATTAGGTATTCCGTATTGATTGCAGGAAATGTATAAGCACCGGTGAGAGTCGTAACAGCCATGACGCCTCTAGCCATGTTATCTACATAGGCTTGCAGGTCTTCACCATCTACGTAGATGTCATTGACGCTGAGAGACTGGAACTTAGCGTCACCGGTAGGACTGATGGAGTAGAGGTCATTACCAATGGTTGCGCTACGGATGTAAGCAGAACCATCAGCATTGAACTGCCAACCGGTAATGCCTGCCTCAGGGTCATTCACAAAGTTGCTTGACTGAGCTGTCTTACCAATCAACGCATTCACGTCTAGCTTATCGGCCGTGATAGCCCCAGCAAGAATCTTTGTAGCCGTAATCGCGTTAGCCGCAATCTTGTCTGCCGTGACAGCTAGAGCATCCAACTTAGCTGTTGTAATGGCGTTAGATGCAATGTCTCCTGCTGCAATAGAACCCGCCGCAAAAGAACCAGCCTGAATAGAACCCGCTGCAATCTTTCCAGCCGTTACAGCATTAGCCGCTAGCTCATTAGACGTGATGGTGTTTGCCTGAACCATTCCGGCAATGACAGCGTTGTAGACAGTGACGTTATCGAACTCAGCCCAACCGGCCGTGACGTTGTAAGCCTCTACACAGATGACTGCATAGACAGTGCCAGCAGGAGCAGTCTTCATGCCCTTAGACGTAGCCCAAGCACCACCAGGAGTAGGCGTAAGGTCTGCCAAGACTCCATAGCCGATAACTGCTCCTGAGGCATCCTCCCAACGTGGGTAGACCTTGAGGAACTGTCCGGCCCAATCGGAAGAGACTCGGTAGTCAGCAGAGATATAAAGCGTCTCACCAGGGTTCACAGGGAACTTAGCGACTACTGGCCTTCTGGTGACTGCTGAAGCAGAGACACAGTTGATACGTAGAGCCTTAGGGCTGTTATTGCCTGGTGTTGAGATTGAGTAATTGGCATCTGTAGCGGCTAGGGCTGCACCAATCTCACCCTCAAAGGAACCATCGGCTACGAGGTTTCCCGTACCTACGGCTAGCTCATTAAAGCCAATAGCACCAGTAGCAATCTTGGCTTGAGTTACAGCATCATTGGCCAACTTAACCGTAGTGACAATGCCATCAATGATGTCATCGGCTACTACGTTCTCAAGGAACTGACCATCAATAACCGGCTCAATTCCGTAGACGTTCTCGACATACCAAGTGTTGCCCTTTAGCTCAAGGCTGACTGACTCTCGGTTGAAGTCCTCTCGCATACCCTCTGCAAGCCTGTCATAGAGGCTGTGAGGGACTACAGCAGAGATTGACTCGTCATAGCCGTCAACGACTACCGTTGCACGCTTCTCGTAGGTGAGTGGACTAGCGTACAGAGGCATTGAATCCTCATAGTCCGCTAGAAGACCTACAGCTAGCTGAATAGTGTCAGCATCCAAATCAGCACTTACATAGGTGTAAGACTGTCCATCCAAAATGAGAATGCCGCCTGACTCGTTAAAGTCGGCGGCATCCATAATCTTTAGTGTTGTTGCACCCGTTAGGTGTTCACCATCTAGGAATGAACCTGCTGTGATTACCTCAACGTCATGCACGTACCCTTCTTCTCGCATTTATTGTTGCTCCTGTCTGTTGTTATTTCTTCTTCTTGGGTGCCCACTTCCAAGCGTTCTTGCGAACAGGCATCTTCTTAATCTGACCAACGCTCATGGTGTCTCCAGCTACAAGAGGGATACTGAACTCTCTAAGCCTGAATGAAGTAGCGTATTCATCGGTCTGGATTCTGCACATATCCCCCGGCTCAAGGTGAGGGATAGGCATAGCGTCAAAGGTGACTGAGACTTCCTGTAGAAGCCTGTCATTCAAGGTGGTGCCTGCCTTCTCGATTGCCTCAGTCTTAGAGCGGATGGATTCATCCTCAATGACCTCAAGCAGATAACGACCGACGCCGTTACGTCCAAGCCTTGATGGGCTTAGAGGGTGCGTCTTGTCGGCAACCACCGTTTCATTCACAGCAGTCTTGGAACCCTTAGGGATTCCGCCCTTGACCTGAACAGCGTTCTTAACCTCAGAGCTGTCATAGCTAATCTTTGGCGTAGAAACGACTGTTCCGCCATCACCAGACTTGAACGTGAAGACTGGTGTTCCTGGCAGGCTACGCATACGGGCATAGCCTCTACCGTCATAGAACAACTGACGAGAGATACCGCTAGCAATGCTCTTGGCAGAGTCCCAAGGGATGCTCTCTCGACCTAGTGAGTAGTCGGCTGAGAGCTTGTTAGAGACCTCAGGGAAGTCAAACTTATCCTCACCTGTTAGGTCTCTCAGAATGTCTCTGATGACGTTGCCCTTGTTGGTGTTCTTCTTGCGCGTGAAGGTTCTATACGCAACACCCTTAGCAAGGGTCTCCTTACCCTGACACTCAATGTTGATTACGTCGTTGTCTCTGTCCATTGAGACCACCGGCCCAACAAAGACAGGGATGTCAACCCAATCGTTCATCTGAGGGACCTTGACTGAGTAGATAACCCGAATCATTCGGTCCATGTAGATGGCTCCTTCATCGGAAGAATCACTCTCGAATGAAAGAGTCCTGTCAGGGTCTAGAAGCTGCATGGTGCAGTTCCTAGTTACCTCTGCTTCATAATCACAGTTCACCTGTCCACCAAGAAGCCTTGATGAAAGGTCTGACACTCTCGCCCCTGAGAGAGTCAATAGCTGAACAGTGATGTGAACTGAATGGGAGCCAGCAAGGGTGGAATGAAGCCACCCTTGCTGAGTCGCCGTGAGTCCAAGAGGAATCACATTTCCGCCTGGAAAGGCACTTCCTGTGCCCAGAAATCAAATGAGACCTTCTTCATGGTCTCTCTGTTTGGTAGAGGGGCTACTACCACGTTTCCAATAACTACCTTCATAGAAATGTCTGACAGAGCAAGTGTGAGCGTCTTGCCGGGGCGAGACTTCAACTTCCAAATGTCATCCTCCTGTTCCTTTACTGTTCCGAGACTATCGGGGGTTTGGACTAGCCTTCCGGATAGAGAACCCTCATAGCCTCTGAGTGCTTGTGTAACTCGAACTGACTTAGTTCCACCAAGAGGTGAGTAGATACCTGCATCCTCACCCATTGACCAAGTGCCCTCATCAACGTCCATAAGCTGTACGTAGATGTCCTGAGAAGGGTCCATAAGCCAAATGCCTACGGACTCTGGCTTGATGGTCACAGAGGGGCTGTCAGCAGATGTCTTGCCGTTGACTACCGCATCAACCTTGTAGACGTGAGTCGTACCAGGAGAAGCGTTGTAGTCAATGAACTCATACGTAGTGCCTGAGACAAGAGCCTCAAGAGGCTCAACAAAGGAATCAATGATTTCGTCGTTGCGTCGGATTACGAATGAGTCAGGAGCAAGAGACCTAGACCAAGTCAACTTGACTACTGGCTTTGGATATTGCAACTGAGCCGTAAGGCTGGTTACAGGGTCAGTGGTTGAGTCGTAGTGATAGGTGACAGTCCTTGAGGCCGCAATGTAGGCGGTATCTCCTGGAGTGCTTTCACGGTTGTACGTGTCCCATACTCTGACTTCAATGGTGTATTCGTTTGAAACACCCCACCACTTAATAACCCCGGCCGGAATTGTGTAGTCAGTGTCAGTGCTAGTCAGCTTTCCAGAAGAGGAAAGCCAGTCACCAGCAGCATTCTTGACAATGACCTGATAGGCAGTCTGAGTACCACCAGTCAGTGACCACAGAATTGGCGGGGTTGGTTCATCAATTTCATTGGCAGGTGGATTAAGGATGGTCAGTGTTGGCTTCACTCGCCTTGTGAAAGACGTAGCGTCAGACCATGAGGACCATAGCCCTGAGTCATCCTGAACCCTTACGCGCCAATAGATAGTTGCTCCATCAGCTAGACCAGTGAACGCGGTGTCATTGAGGTCTAGCTGAGGAACAGAGGCAAGAACCGTGCCTGTATCGAATGATGGTGTAGTGAAGCTGTTAGTGCTGTTCATCTGCACCTGAAAAGCCTGCATGGTGGTTGAGCCCTGAGAGTCTGTGAAGTCGAATCGCAACACAGGCTTAGCCAGAGACGTAACCCTTCCAGCAGCAGGAGCCAACTGAGTTGGCTTGCTTGGCTTCTCGATATAAACAATCTCAAGGGTTGGCTTTACTGAACGGCCGGATACAGAAGCATTGGCTGAGTAGAACTGACGGTAAGCCGTTGTGTTACTGGTCTCGAATCGCCATCCGTACCAAGCAGCTCCATCAGCTACAGCCTGCATGTGAGACGTAACGTCAAACTCCCAGACTGTGTACTGAGGAGCTGAACCCTTGGTAAGAGACTTGCTATCTGTAGAGGTCACAGCAGGCTTGTTGTTCCAAGTCATCTTGGTTGATGTCCAAGCCTGTGTGACCTTCTTAAGGGTGACCGTTGTTGAACCAGTCTCTACATAGCGCTGAGTCATTCGGAGCTTAGCGCTAAGAATAGTGACACCCTTAGGGAATGGACGGGCAAAGTTGAGGTACGCGAAACGCTGCTTACCAGAGATATTGGTGAACTCTAGATAGTCAGTGCCCGCGTGCTTATCACTCGGCCTGTTTTGCTTGACGAACGTATCCGTTCCATTGGATACCTTGATAGGCGTTGAACTCATCTTCCACCCATCCTTTCTCTGTAGTTATTGAATGTTGCTGTGCTTTCTACTTCTTCCTGAGCAATGGCACGGATATAACCCGTTCCTCTATCCCAGTTAGTGATTTGCATTTCATAGGCAGTACCGGCATTAGCTGTGTTAGCAGCACCAGCGCTCTGAGCAAATGACTTGAACTGAGCGTGGTTAAAGACTGCCTCTGGTCGGCTAGACGCGTTGTAAGCCAACATTCCTGGCTCTAGGACACCACCAGTGTCAAAGATGCTAGGGATTGGGTTATCAGGCAGGAACCTGTTAGGAATCTTGTCATTGACGTACTGAACAACGTTGTTAGCAATGTTCTTCGCAGCATCAACGGCCATGTCACCCCAAGCCCCGAACTTGTCAAAGCCTCCGTTGACTACCTTCTTAATGCTGTCAATGACTCCCTTAACCTTGGTGATGAGACCTAGCCAAGAGCTGTTGTCTCCACCCTTACCGCCGTAAACGGATAGGTTGCCGAACTCACCAAGCCTGTCTAGAAGCCCCGGTAGAAGACCAGGGTTAGGACCGTAGTCCCTTCCTCCTAGACCGTTTCCACCACTGTTGAACGCGCTTAGCTGTCCATGTCCTCTTGCACCAGGGTCAAGCCTTGAGACTGAGTGAACGTGGGCACCAGAACCAGCCGTAGCCGCTCCTGGAATGTTTCTAGCCCAAGCAGCAAAACCAACACGACGTAGCCAATACTGCTGATTGAAAGAACCAGGAGAGGTATCGACTACACCAGGACCAGTGTGAGAGGTACCTGAGTAGCTAGTACGTGGCTGCCAAGAACCCTGCATTACTCGAATACGAGAGTTAGAGAGCTGCTGTGCTAGAGATAGCTGAGCCGCCGTAATACGGGTGATTGGCTCACCATCCCAATAGACACGCTCATCAGGATTCTTAACGGCTCCACCCTTGGCAAAGTGCTGAGCCTCACCAGGATGGAACTTGCCATGACGAACAGCCGCACGTAGTGCATACATGTTCTTCTGACCACCCATAGCCTCAACTTCCTTGGTGGTCCATACGTGCTCACCAGGCATCAACATTGCGTTAACTGAGTCCTTACCCTTGATGCCACCGTTAACGGCACCACCACGAGCGAACTTAATCGTTGAAGCAGCAGGCAAGTCCTTTACACCAGGGATAAGGTTAATCATCTTTCGAATACCCTTGTTGTACACCCACTCAATCAAGAAGTTGATAGGCTTTGCCGCTAGCCTCTTAAGGCTGTTCCAGATAGAACCAATAGCGTCAACACCCTTCTTGAATCCTGGCTTCACCTTGTCTGTGATGAAGTTCCTTAGGGCATTGAAGATAGGCTTGATGCCGTTGTTCCAGATAGAGCTAATCTTGTTGCGGATTCCATCAAAGACAGGCTTCACAACAGAGTCACGTAGCCACCTGAAAGCAGGAGCTAGAACGTTGTTGATGAAGTTCTTCCATCCCTGGAAGACTCCCTTAACGAATCCCCAAGCAGTCTTGATAGCTGACCAGATTCCATTGAAGACGCTCTTTACACCATTCCATAGGAACTTCAGTACCGGCCAAATGACTTCCATGATGATGTACTTCCACGCATTAAAGACACCCTTCACAAAGCCCCAATAGAGCTTGATGGCTGTCCAAATGCCTGAGAACACAGTAGAGACTACGGACCAAAGACCCTTGAGGGCAGGCCATAGAACCTCTGTGATGATGTACTTCCAAGCGTTGAAGTAGACCTTTACTCCTGTCCACCAAAGACCAATTGCTGTACCGATGAGCCCAAAGATTGGCTTAACTACGTTGGTCCAAAGCTGCTGAATGATTGGCCATAGGGTGTTCTTGATGAATCCCCAGAAAGCCATCAAGGCAGGCTTGATGTAGTTGTTCCAAGTACCGACAATGGCGGTCTTGACTGAAGCCCAAACGGTGTTTACAAGGTTCCTGAATGTCTCGTTCTTCTTGTAGAGCACCGTGAAGATAGCTCCAAGAGCCACCAGAGACGTGATGACGATACCGATAGGGTTCATGCTCATCGCAGCGTTAAGGAGCCTCTGAGCTACTGCCCAAGCCCTAGTAGCCGCCGCCATAATCTTCTGTCTAGCCGCAGCAATGCTGATATTGCTGATGAATCGAGCTAGAGCCATTGCATCCTGAGCAATCTTGACTGCCCATACAGCCGCACGGTAAGCGTAAGCAGCCGCAATGATGCCTAGGATTGCACCACCAAGAATCTTGAATGCCGTTGCATTCTGCTTAATGAAGCTACCTAGCTGAGTGACAACCGGCAGAACCTCATTACCGATGTACTCTACGAATCGCTGCTTAATGGTGCGGTAGAAGGTCTCAATATTGCCCTTGGCATTATCGTGCAGTGTCTTTCCTGCCTTATCGGCAGCACCGCCTACCTTGCCTACCTCTGAAGCAGCCTTAGAGAAATCGGTGTTGAGAAGAGCCTTAGAGTTGTCTTCCCACATCGTACCGAATAGACCAACACCAGCAGCGTTCTGCTTAACCGGGTCCTTGATTGCCTTAATCTTCTCAAGGATGGTTGATGTTGCCTTAGCCGCAGCAGGACCACCCTTAGCAATCTTGGCTGCCATGTCATCGGCATTTAGACCTAGGTCCTTGTATGCCTGAACTGAAGTGGCAGAGCCGTCAATAGCACGGATACCAAATTCCTTCCAAGCGTCTCCAACTACGTCAAGATTCCTAGCGCCACCAGCAAGACCCTGCTTCATGATTCCAAGAGAAGTCTTGGCATCAAGACCTAGCTTTCCTAGGTAAGGGCTGTACTCGTTAAAGGTGTCTAGAAGGTCCTGAGAGCTGTTAAGACCTAGCTGATTACCCTTCATGATGACGTCAAGGGCTTCCTTGTAACTACCGGCAAGACCAGAAGTCACAAGCTGCTTAGCTGAGTTGGTAACGCTTGAAGCCTCTTCCTCTGTCAGTTCAGAGATAGTGGCAACCTTCTTGGCTACATCTGTAACAGCCTTAGTTGACTCGTTACGCATCTCAGGTAGTCCAGCTAGTACAGCCTGAACAGTGATTTGGTTATCGCTTACTGACTCTCCAAAGCCCTTCTTGTAGAGAGCCCCGGCAATAGCACCAAACTTCTTCTGTTCTCCACCTGTGAGACCAAGCTGAGCCGCTAGCTTGTCGGCTGAGGCTTCCTGGCTCATGCCCTCTAGAAGGCCACCAGCGACCGCAGCACCGGCGGCTACACCTCCTGCTGCCATGGCCGTGCGCATGGTCTCCCTGGCACGGTCTACGCCCCTACTCAGGGCTGCATGGAACCTCTGTCCGGCATCGCTACCGGCACCCTGTGCTTGCTGCACTGAGCCGTTAAAGAGACTCCTGAATCTCTGTCCTACTCCTCTAAGACCAGAGTTGAACTGATTCGTGAAGTTACTACCAGCCTGATTACCCGCATTAGTAGCCGCACTAGCACCAGCGTTTAGCTGCTGCTGTAGATGCTGACCTACGCTATTCAGGTTGGAGTTAATGCCGCTAGCAAGGTTGTTACCCATCTGATTACCAGCGGTTTGAGCATGACTAGCAGCCTGATTTAGAGCCTGCCTGATGCCTTGTGCCAATTGATTAGTGCTTGGCAGCACTGAAATATACGCTGCACCAAGCTCAATGTTTGCCATGAGTGCATTGCCTCCTTAAGTTATTGTTATTTCTTCCATCCAAGCCAATCCGCCATTGCCTCCATGGACATGGCTTCCTTGCCTACGGTTTCCTTTTCAGACCTAACACCCGGACGCGGGATAGGCTTTGGATAGTCCTTCTGCTTTCCTTGACCCCTCTGCCAGTTACCGGCAGCGATATAGTCAGCGATAGTCGCTAGAAGCTGTTCTTGCAGTCCCCAGACTGATTCATCAGGATGCTGAGCCCTGAACAAAGCAGAAGAACGGGGTGACTGCCGAACTACTGCCAGCAAGTCACCCCATGTAAAGTCTTCTGTTCCTACGTTTCTGAGTCTCAGTCCTAGGGTGATGCAGTCATAAGCAATTGCTTCTTCGTGCTTATCGATAAGGTCAAGCAAGCCAAGGATTTCTGAGTAACTGGCTCCCTTGAGTCTCTTGATTTCGTCGTCAATCCACTTGACTAGACTAGGAATGTCTTCCTCTGTCATAGAGTCAAGCTCCTTCAAAGACTTAGCAGTAAGAATTTCCTCTACTAGGTCCCAAAAGCTAGGACGTGACTTGATGAAGTCAGGAGTAAGAAGGGAAGCCGCATTAGTTCTTAGCTGCACGACTTCACCTCATGGCCTCATTACTTCTCTGAGGCGTCCTTACTAAATTCCTTCATGACTGCCTTGACGAAATCCTGGAACTCTTCCTCATTCATCTCGTCTACAGCGTCACAAACGTCTTCACCACCGATGTCCTCAATGATTGTGAAGATAAGGTCAACCTCATCCCTACGACGATTGGCACGGAGCCACTTAGGGGCACGCACTACTGAGAATGGCTTCTCGAATTCGATTTCCTCACCCTTGTGAGTAAAAGTAAAGTTTGACATTTTGTTATTCCTCTTCCTGTTATTTAGTGTCGGCCCATGAGTAAGCCCCCTCTACCGGGCCGAATCGGTAGTAGAGGGGGCTGTTCGTTATTCAGTTGTAGAGCATCTATCTCTTAGGCAGAGAAGACACCATCGTCAATGTACTTCATTGCCTGAGCACCAAGAGTAGCGTCACGGAATGCTTCAACAGTCACTTCGTAACCAATTACGTCCTCATCAGAGTAGGTAATCTCACCAACCTCAGTGACCTGACCATTAGGCACGTAGATACGGATGCGAGCATCCCCATCCTTGACCTCAAAGACGAATGACTGACGCTCTAGCGTATCGCTATTGACCTTTACAGCCTGAAGCGTTCCCGCAGTAGAGGTAGCAGCCGTAGTAGTTACGTTGTCTGCACCGTAGACAGCCTTAAGAACGTCTGAATTCAGAGTCTCAATCAGAGTGAATGTGTACGTAGTTGCAAAGTCAGTCTGAACTACCTTTACTACGTCACCACCCCAAGCCTTAATCTTGTCGGTAGAACGCTCGTTAGACTCGGTAAGACCATCCTCACCAATGTAACCAAGAGCCTTGAACGCTGCGTTTAGAGCAGTCGTGGCATTGGTTGGTGCGGCCGTACCGATAGGAGCTACTAGAACACCACCGGTCGCAAGAGGCTTACCAGTTAGCACGTTGTTTGAATTTGGCATAGTTTTAAAACCACCATTCCTTAATTAATTGTGTCTCCAGCTTCTGTAGCTGGGCTTGTTTCATTTGCTGCCTTGTCAGCAGCCTTAGCGCTTACCGCCTTCTTGGTGGTACTGCGCTTGTTAGGCACCTCTTGCCATCCGGCTTCAATGTGCGCCTTAATTGATTCCTTGTCCTTGTCGTCTAGCTCAACGAACCAGTCAGGAACGTTTGGATTCTTTAGCCTCATAGGGCAACTCCCTTCATGTCGATTGCTGCGGAGAACTGATAGCGCGGTAGGTCTGAGTCAGGGTCAGGGAAATAAGCGGGACCGCCTACTTCTCGAACCTTGAAGACCCAAACGCCATTAACCTTTTCTCCAGCCATAGCGTCTACATAAGCTCTTGCTTGTCGGCAAAGCTCTGATGCTTCTACTGAAGTTGAGCCCCAGCACTCAAAGACCAAGAGAGGAGAGTCAGCATTAAGCCTTAGCTTTGAGCCGCCTACTCTTGTTACCTTGATGAGCTTGTTATTGGCCGGTCTAGGGTTAGGCACCTTTGTTGACACCGTAACCCCGGCAATCTTTGTCTTGAGATAGCTGATAACTAGAGCCTCAGCGTCAGGGAATGCGATAACTTCTGTTGCCATTAGCTACCACTCCTTGCCTTAGCAAGAGCCCTGAGAAGAGTGTTGTCTCTAGCGTTCTCACGCTTAGCCTCAGCAGAAGCCGTTACGACTCCTCCACGGGCACGCGTTCTACCCTGTTCAACATTTCCCTCATAGCCGTCACCAAGCTCATTCAGCATTTCGTCTACAACCTTCTGTAGAAGAGCCTCCATCTCTGGAGACTTACGAATCTTCTTGAAACCAGCCATGTTCCATCTGATTTGTACGTTAGCCATCAGCCATCCACCTTCTTCAAGGCGAACTGAAAGCCCGGCGTAAATGAGAAGGGACCGTTATTCCAGTCGGCTAGATTGCCTTCAATGGAATACTCAGAGCCGTCATAAACGGCTACGTCCTTAGGGGTAATGCCGTAGTCCTCAGGAGCAAGCACAGTCAGACCATCAATGACAGCCTCTCTACCGGGGCTGTAAGGCTCTGTAGAGGACGTAGGAGCGATTGCGTATACGTCCACTAGCTCTACGTCTCCCCAACCCTCTACGGGGTTGCCATGAGCGTCTGTGGCTCCTTCTTGGTACCGCTTGATTCCAAGCTTGTACTTAGCCTTTAGTCTCATAGCCTCACCCACCAAAGTTCATCAAGGTAAGGGTTGGTGTAGTTAGCTGGGGTTGTATCAACAGTGAATGCCTTGCCCTTAGTCGCAGAAGCAGCACGCAATTCGCGTCTGTCATCCTCGGTTAGGTAGAGGCTTCCTGGTTCTTCACCACCAAAGGTGACTGTCTCCTGAAAAGGACCAGCACCCTTCTGAGTGCTTCTCACACCTTCTGGATTACGTAGGTGACGCTTAACCATTCCTACTTCAACCTTGACCACTCGCCTTAGTGGTAGTTCTCCTGAATCAACTCTGTCGTCAAGGTCAGGGAACTCTCTAAGAATCGTGTCTTCAGCATCCTCTAGAAGGGTTTCAATCTGTGCTTCGCTTGCTGTGAGGGTTTCTGAATCAAACCAACGTGCAAGCACATCGGCATAAGTGGCGTAAGCCATGTTTGAAACCTCCTATATAAGTTTTGGTGCGAAGAAAGGGGCAGGAAAACCCCGCCCCTTTTCATCGTCTTAGGGACCGTCAAGATTAGGAAACGGAGTTAACGCCAGAAGTAATCTTGACGAAGCGGTTGATGTCGTGGACCTGGAAACCAATCTCTACCTCAACGCGTAGAGCGAACATGTTTCGCTGCCATAGGTTCACTGGAGAACCAGCAACAGTGACAGTGGCCTGGTCAGACATAGAGACCTCAATACCGTTTACAGTTCCGTATACGGCTGAAGACCAGTCACCAGCGAAACCGATAACCTCACCATCGTCACCAGCAGCGTCAGCCTTGTAAGCGTGACGAGAGAAGATGACAGGGCTTCCTAGAACAGAACCAACCCCGCCGTTCTGTAGGTCGCTGATGAATAGAGGACGGTTAGTAGAGTCAGAAGCGTTAAGAAGAGTCGCCTTACCCTGAGGGGCAAAGACCCATCCGTTTAGCTCTCCACCGGCAGCAGCAACAGCAGCGTCTACAGCTACTAGGTCACCCCATGTACCAGTACCGTCAACGGTCTTGACTGGTGCAGCCTCTAGAAGTCCAAAGTTAGAACCAGGACCAGAGGTAGCGTGGAATACAGTCTCATCAAACTTCTTACCAAGAGCGTTTGGCAGACGACGAACTAGCTCATCGTAGAGACCAGGAATGTCACGACGGAATTCGTCAGAGAAGGTCTCGATAACGGCTAGCTTGTAAGCTGACATAGCCTTGTTGCCAAGAGTGGCGTTAGAGACTGGCTTCTCAGCAGTCTCGTTTACCCAGTCAGCCTCAGCATCAGCCGTTACGTAGTGAACGGTTACGCCGCTTCCTGGTAGGTCTACCTTGCGAGCAAGACGCATTACAGCGCTTGACTCCTGAGTCTTACCCCAGATTTCAGTAGAGACCTCTGTAGGTAGTGAAACACCAGAGGTGTTACGAGCAATGTTAGGCATAGTGATATGCCCTCCTTTCAATATTGGAAGTGCCAGGGCATAGAAAAAGGGCCACCGGCCGAATTGCCGGAAGCCCTTGTCTTGTCTGGCTTATTTATTTATTGGTTGACGCCTTAGCGTCAGTTGAACAAGTCACCAAGCGTGGAAGCGAAACGCTCACGATTGGTTGTTGCACCAGAACCGTTTCGGTTGCCCTGTGCTCGGTCTGGTCTTGGAGTCCTAGCAGTGCGCTCACTTAGAGCACTAGCCTGCTTCTCCAAAGTCTCTTCATCAGAAGCGGTGAGGAATAGCCCCATGTCCTCTTCTGAGATTGCGTACTTAGTCGCAATCTTGTATCGGGTTAGAGCTGCTTCAGCGTTTGCAGTCGCCTTCTTCTGTTCGGCTAGTTCCTTCTTAGTCGCTTCAAGCTTCTCTGTAACCTTTGGTAGTTCATCAGCAGCAGCCTTGTTGGCCTTAGCGCGTGATTCCCACTTGCGAGACTCAGCCTTATAGTCAGTGTCAGGCTTCTCCTCTGTGGACTCCTCTTCATCCTGTGCAGGATTCTCAACAGGCTCCTCAGTGGTTGTTTCCTTCTCCTCAACTACCTCAGTCTCGGTTTCGCTTTCCTTCTTATTAACTAGACCATCAAGAGAGTTGATGGCGTCATCCTTTGTCTCAGACATTGTTAATTCCTTTCTGCCGTGCGGCTATGTATTGAGTTAGGTACCGTGCGGTTCCTTCTCTGATTACCACCGGCCCGTTTTGGGCCGGTAGCTCAATGTCGTCAGTGACCCTGCTTCGCAACCTGTAGGTCAACGTATTGGTTATAGAGGCTTTCAGGGTCATAGCCTCTTGGGTACTCATCCCCATCCCACATAGGGATGATTTGGCAGTCACAGTGACCGTGGAACTTCTTTGTCTCGCCTGCCTTCTTGGCATTGGCATAGACAGCACCACGAGAAGCCAGCATCAAGCAGAACTCACAGGTCTTTGAACCTGAGGGAACTCTTGCAAAGCTAGCCCTTGAAGTGTCCTTCTGTGCGCTATAGAAGATGGTGTTCCTTGGGGCTGCTTTAACGAATCGGTCGTTAACCTCAGTCAGATTGCTGATTGCCTGTGCAGGGTTTGACTCAGCCTGAAAGAGAGGACCAACAGCCCATCTAACAGAGGCTTGAATAGCCTTCTGTTCTGGAAGCTCAGCCATCTCAGCCTTAAAGGGCTTGAGGTTCTTAGCTGGGCTTCCTTCTCGTAGTTCGTCGTAGAAGTCCACTGCTACCGCCGCGCCAATCTCGCCATACTCGGCCACAAGGGCAGGCATGAAGATTTCAAGCGCATTGGTAGAAGCAACGATGTTGTCAAAGTCGAGACTCAAGAGGAACAGCCGTAGCTCTCGCTCTGAGAGAGTCACAACGTCCTTGAGTGCGTCTCTGAACTCCTCAACAGCGGTAGCCGTAGCCATTACTCACCAGCCTCCTCAGGGGCTTCCTGAGGGGCACCAGCAGCCTCTACAGCGGGTGCCGTAGTGGACGTAGCCGCTACCGCTTCCTTAATGTCGGCAAGCCTCTGTGAAGCCTGAGCCCTACGCTTATCGTTGATTAGCTGCTTCTGCTCTTGTGGTGTCAGTCCGATTCGGTCGTAAGTAACCGTTGAATCAGCAGTAAGAACACCAGAAGTGATGAGCTTTACAGCTTCATCAGCAGCAGCAGAACGGGTAGGAGTCGCAGCGTCACGCCACTTAACAGAGACGTTCTTATAGTCGTCTGGAATAGAGCCATCTCTTACAAGAAGAGCTAGCTTTCCAACCTCGTTCCAACCCTGACCAAACATGAGCTGTCTACGTTCGGCACGCTTGATAAGCCTTGCCTCTTCCTGACGAATAGCATCAGCAGAAGAAGGGTTAGCCGTTACGAATCCAAAGTAGGAAGCAGGTAGAGCCGCTTCAGCAGCAACCATCTGGCTTAGTCCGCGTACCTGCTCTAGATAAGGTGCAGGAGAAGCAGCAGAGAACTGACCAACTTCAACTCTGTCCTTGTCTCGGTCCCTCTGGCCGTTCTCATCAACCGGGTCAGCAATAGCAAGCATTCGACCTGCAATAGCTTCCCAACCTGTGAGCGTGTTTCCGTCACCATCCGTGAACATGCTCATATCTGCACCAAGCATGTAGCGCTGAGGGACTGAGTAGAACTCTCGGTTTACTTCCATTCCTAGAAGTGTGCGAACACCCATGTCTGTGTAAGAGCGGATAGCCCTTGTAATCTCTGAGCGTCCCTTTAGGTCACCGGCTCTTGTACGGTTGAAAATCTGTGCAACCATAACCCGCCCAATCTTGTGGTCATCCCTATCAAGGACAACCCAAGAGGACCTAACTCGACCAAGCGTGATATTCGCGTAGTCGGTGTAAAGAATCACCTCAGTTACGTGACCATCTCTGTCATGGCCGAGAATAGCTAGAGCCGCTGAAAGGCGACGCTTTCGAGCATTCCAAATACCCGTTGTATTCTTGGCTGACTCAACAGTTACAAGAGTGGATGGCTCACCAGCGTCACCCTTGCCGACCATGACAAAGGCTGTTCCGTAAACCAAAGCGTCTAGATGTCCTAGACCAGAGTCCACAGCTAGTGTGTTCTCCTGGTAAATCTCGCTTAGTCCAAAGTCATTACCGGCAATGCTTGTCCACCCCTGGAATTCAAGACGCTCATCTAGAACGTCTACAGCCGTACCCGCCCAACCAACTACAGTCTCAATGTTTGCTAGGTGCGGTGGAATGGAAATACCAAGCTGCTTGATTCGGTTCTTTCCTTCGTAATATGCCTCCGCTACTCGATTCTTACCCGCATAAACAGTGAGCTTTGCAAGCATGTGCTCAACAAGGTCTAGCTCATCCTGAGTAACTTCAAGTGTCGGAGTCGCAATGGCTACTGCCATCAATATCAACTCCTCAAGTTAATTCATAACCACAACTCTCTGTCGTGGCCTTTCGTTGTATTCATGTGACTCCTTACGCTCTCCCTTAGGCTTGCGCTTTAGTGTCAGTCCGTATGTAGCAAGAGTGACTGCTACCAGCGGGGTAATGTCTGTGTCGTTCTTCCTGTGCCATCCAAAGGCATCAAGGATTGGACGTGTCTTCACATTGGCTACCGCCAGATTTAGTGGAGCCTGATTGGTGTGATAGAGACGTTCGTTGTTCACTCGGTCAAGGAACTGTCCACAGGCTTGGCCCATTTCTCTACCTTGAGTTGTGATGACTCGTACTCCCTTAGCCTTTAGCTCAGGGATTAGAGAGGCAGCAGCAGAACCAGCATCAATGATTACCGCGCATGGTCTCCATGCCTTGTTCATTCGAGCTAGTTCCTCTACAACCCAACCTGTCCCCTTCTTGGAGTGAGTCACTTCTACAATGACCTTCTCTCCCACATAACCCGCCATTCCGATGCTTGCTCTGTCTCGCATAGGAGAGACATCAAGCGCAAAGGCAACAGGGTCTTCAGGGTCAATCTCTGCTTCAAGAGAAGCCCATAGCTCTAGGTCAAAGACTGAGTTGCTGGCTACTGTCGTCCACATTCCTAGACGCTCTCTTGCGAAACCGTCCTCAGATGAAGCGTTACGTTCATCCTGTGTGGTCTCCAGCTTCAGCCTGTAGCCGAGTGCTGGATTAGCCTTTGCCCAAGTCTCATGAGCGTCAATGTCGTCTGTCTTGTCGGCTGACCATTCGAGCCATGAGAGACGTTCTGACTTAGCATCTAGAGCTGTCTGGCGAAACCGGCCGAATACCTCACCGTTCATATTCGGTGCCGGTGGAGTACCCGTAAGAATCGTCTGAGGATTCTTGGACGTAGCTAGTACGTACTGAAGTGCCTCAAACTTGTCATCGTCCATTTCCTGTGCTTCATCACAGACAAGCAAGTCTGCGGAGAATCCACGGCCGGAACTCTTGGAACGAGCGACAAAGCGAATAACACCGCCGTTGATTAGCCAGATAGCTTCTTCACCGTTAGTGTTAACAATCTTCTTGACTAGCTTCTTCAAGTCTTCATGCTCAAAGTAAGCTTGCATTCTTCGGAAGTGGTCTTTAGCAGTCTTCAATTCGTGAGCGGTGTGAAGGATTCTTTCCTTCCGAATCACCAAACCGAATAGCTCTCGAATCTCTAGCGTCGCTCCCTTACCGTTCTGTCTTGGAACGGAGAGAGCACACTGAGTGCAAGTCCATCGGCCATACGCGTTCTCACCCATCCACCCCTTAAGCACGTTCTCTTGCCACTCATCAAGGGTGGTGCCGTACTTCTCGCCTAGCTCTGTGGCAAGGCTCCAAGCGGTGTGGTAGACGCTCTCAGGAACCAGGCTGAGTCTCGGTGTCTGACTGCCTCTGCCTACGTAGCTCCTCTTCTCGTCTAGCGATGTCATCAACAGCAGTCACCTCCTCATGGTCTGGAATCTCGTCTAGCTGCTTGAGCACATCAGTGAACTGACGAGACAAAGCAGCTAGGTCTCTGCCTGATGTCGTTGTTTCAATCTCTTCTGCAAGTCGGTCCCTCAGAGCGATTAGAGCCGCCCGCTTATCTCCGGAGAGAGCCGCTTCTACTAGTCCACTCATTGAGGGACCTCCTTTCTAAGTCTTAGTCGTTTGCGTCTTTGATGGAGCCAAGAGGGAAACTGCCGTGGAAGTTCAGATTCACAACCTTGTGTGAGTCAGGCTCGAACTTCCCATAGTGAGGAAGAATCTCATCACTGAAAGGGCGAGTCATTAGCTCAATGGCTGCTGCCATAAGGTCTTCTACGGTGTCTGCCTCTACCGCTCCTTCAAGACGAATGGTTAGCTTCATAGCTACTCCTGTCATGAAGAAACCCCGGCCGAATGACCGGGGCTCTAAGTCGTTTATTCGTTGTTGTTCTTGCTTTTGTTGCTACTCCTCTGCCCTGTTGGGCTCCTCTATCGCGGGGGGATTGACGCAATGCCGCGTGGTGTGCCGTGGAGGCGGGGGGAGGGGGAGGGTGCCACCCCTCAGAGAGCCCAAAGCTCCTCAAGCGTTTCAACCTCATGCTTGCGAGTCTTGAATAGCTGTCCTAGTTCATTGGCGAATCGCTGAGACGCATCCTTATTCCACTTGAAGGTCATTCGACCTTCGTTGGTGTCATAGCTAAATCCATCATCAGTGTCTTCCCAGTTATCCATATGGCATTACCTCCTTTACTTACTTGGTGTTCTGCATACTACGTCCTAGCCATGCATCCATCTCTTCAAGAGAGATTGCATTGCTTCCGTAGTTTCTCTTTCCCCATAGCAAGGCAATGGCAATGTTCACAGCATCAACCATCTCATCAATGTCTTTGCCTGTCGCCTCTAGTGCCTTGTCTTGTGGGTACTCCACTCGAATGCTTGGCATATCGTTACTCCTATTCCGTTGTTGTTGCTACCAGTCTCTAAGCTTTCCCTTGGTTGGCTTAGGCTTTGTGCCATCACCCTTCTTACTGTTGCAAGAACGATGGGCAGGCATTGTGTCCCCGAGGATATGACCTCCCGTGGCGATAGCATCAATATGGTCAAGAGTGAATGCCCACTTGTCTTGGTAGGGAAGAGTCATATCAATTACCTTGTTACACAGATAGCAGAGTGTTGGTTCACTACTCTGTCTAGCCTTTGCCTTAGCTCTAGCTACCTTGTCTCTGTATGCACGGAGGTTACGTCTAGGGTCTTTACTCATCCTTCATTCACCACCGCCCGAAATTGTCAGTAACCCTTCTTGGGAATGGCAAGGTACTTTTCCCTTGCCTCTTCTTCTGTCTCTGCAATGATTGGCCGTAGTCCTCGGTCACCCTGAATACGCCAGACAGTCTCACCGTTTAGAACAGCGTCTAGTCTTTCGTTGGTGCCCTCTACGTACCTGACAAGAGATGCAACAGACGCACCCATTAGGCATCAGCCTTCTTGGCTCGTGTCGCTCTTGCCTGCTTCTTAAAGATGAATTCCTTGCTGTCACTGCTTACGTGCACAAGCTCATATCCCTGAGAACCTAGTTGGTTAAGTCTGTCCTCAGTAATCCGAGACCCGCCCGGAACTCTCTCAATCAAATACTCATACTTCATCGTTGTTCTCTACCCTCTCAATCCATTCAAGGTGAATAACCTCAAGGACAACAGGAACGTCTTCTTCTGAGATAGCCCTGAACCTGTCGAATACGTCAGATGCATAACGGCTAATCTCGTTATAGTAGACAGCCTGTGCGTCATTGAAGCTGTTCTTTAGGTCTTCTGTGTAACCCATGCTTCCTCCTTACCACCGGCCGTTTTTGTTAGAAGCTCTCCGCAATGGAAAACCTCAGCCTTAGCTTCTCTAAGGACATGGCAGAACCAGCCACATGAGCACTCTGCCTTCTCGTACTCCTTAGCCTTCATGGCTCCAACCTCCTTAGCTTTAAGTACCTCTACTAGTAATAAGTGTGATTCACTCAAGACTGTGACATAAGAAGAGCTAGAACTTTCAAGCACTGCATCAAGGCTTGACCTAGAGCCTTAGAGGTGTGCTAGAGTCCCCTCACCAATCAGCTACTAGGGCTAGAAGCCCTGGTCAGAACCCTCAGGGGGAAGCATGGCAACGAACCCGATTCCGGTTACCGCAGACCAGAAGGATGAGCCGGGGGTAGTCGAGACCCTGACTCACGTGCCTGGTGTCGGCAACATGACCATCTACGTCAAGGTTGAGAAGACCGATGACGTGGACGGTAAGACCACTGAGGGTGTCGAGACCTACTCCTTCTCCATGCCGGTGGAGGCTCAGGAAGAGGTAGAGGTCATCGGTGAGGATGGAGAGCCTGAGAAGAACGACGATGGCTCTACCAAGCTCAAGACTGAGACGTACTGGAAGACCGTTCACTACGAGGTGGACATGGCTCCTGCGTCCCGTGACAAGCTCCTCAAGGCTCTCGCCCCGTTCGTGAAGGGTGCGCGTGAGAAGGCTGCTCCGGTGGTCTCGGCTCCTTCTCGCTCCTACACCGCTCCGACCCTGCCGGATGGTGTGGACACCGCCACCGTTCGTAAGTGGGCTCAGGAAAATGACATCAAGGTTGATGGCAAGCCCATCAACGAAAAGGGCCGCGTGCCTCAGAGCTTCATTGACGAATACAAGAAGGCTCACCCTGGCACTTGAAGTGCTAGCCGTCTGAGTGGTCTCTCTCGGAACGTTCTAGGGAGTAAGGCCACTCAGTCGGTAGGGAAGGCTCTCCACCGTGAATCGAGCATGTGGCACAAGGTTGGAGACAGCTTCCCCAGGGACTCAGTTGAGTCCTTCTCAGAGGCGGCTAAGCGGTACCTGAGGGACCGAAGCAGTCTCAGCAGCAAGACCCTGGAAGCAGCCGACTGGATAGCCCTCTACGAGGAGTTCGGCCACAACTGAACAGCAAGCCTCAGAAGCCCTCTGGCAGACCGTCAGGGGGCTTCTTGCTGTCCCCTGGCACCAGGAGGTGAGTCACGTCCTGGTGGACGCTCACGTGCCCCTGTGTCGGCACAGGGTTTTGTGTCATGTTTTGTACCAACCCCCAGAGGCCGGCAAATCCATGTTGCTACAATCCTTGGTACAAAAAGCTTGGAGACCCGCTGTGTGCCCTTCTCAGGGTTCCGGGGTCTCCTAGGTCGTGCTCAGGCTGACAGAGGCTCAGAGGTGCCTTCTAGCCCCTTCTCAGGGCTGTTCTCGGCTAGCCCCTGCATCCAACCTGACTCAGTCATTGGCATAGAGCAGACAGGGCATAGCTCCTTAGGCTCCTTAGAGAACCTAGCTACCAAGCAATCAAGGCAGAAGTAGAAGGTCTCTTTCATTGGTCTCTATAGCCTGCCTTTAGGTGAAGCCTTCTCCATGTCTCAGGGCCGACTAGACCGTCTGCGTCATTGCCTGTCCAACCTAGAGACTTCTGAAAGGCTTGAACGTTCTTCTTGGTGTACTCACTGTAGTAAGGACCAGGCTCATAAGCCTTGCCTGACTTGAACTTGGTGAAGCCAGTCTTAACAAGCAACTTATCCAAAGCAGTAACGTGCTTGCTGGTAACTCCTACCTTGAAATACTGCCTGCCAGGAAACTTAGGCATTAGTGGCTTTACTGGAGTTGGCTTAGGTGTCTCTGGCTTAGGTTCAGGCTTCTCTACTGAAACCCCGCCGTTTAGTGTTGCCTTGATGTCCTTTCGAACCTTAGCCATGTCATAGGTCTTGCCTGAGCTAATACCAGGGTCCCACTTGCCAGGAGAACCCCACTCAGCATGAGCAATCACGCTCTTCTCAGACCAGCCATGAAAATCACAAATGGCAGCAGCTAGCTTGCGCATAGCTTCATACTGCTTAGCCGTCATAGCGTGCGAACCGCTATACCAAATCTCAACACCGTAGAAGCGGCTATTGCCATCTACGCTTGATTGGTTGTCCTGTGGTGGATAGTCACCGTAAGACTCATTTACTACCGCGCTCAATACGTCAGGGTCTCCAGCACCGGCATGGTTAGCCCTACCCCAACCAATGAGGTGAACTGTTCCATCTTGCGCTAGACCGAACTGACATAGAGGACCAGGAAGACCAGCAATACCGTCATAGAGCAAAGCTCTCTGGTCTGTTGAGTCACTTCCTGTGTGATGAAGCATGAAGCCGCTAACCGGCCCCCAAGCTCCTACATGATTCCTGTTGTGGGTTTCCCATGACTTGTATTCCTTGTAAGTCAAACCCCACTTCTTTAGCTGTGCGACTATCTGAGCCGCACTCATTGGCTTTGCCATAATTCTCCTTATCGTCTATAGCTGAAAGTTTGCGCTATTAATCTCTCTCCAAAGCTTTGGGTCATGCTGAAGTAGGTACTTCATGACACCGGCCTTGTTGTTCAAGAAGAA
Organism: Streptomyces sp. NPDC041205; assembly: GCF_055591765.1. Classification (NCBI taxonomy): domain Bacteria; kingdom Bacillati; phylum Actinomycetota; class Actinomycetes; order Kitasatosporales; family Streptomycetaceae; genus Streptomyces; species Streptomyces sp. NPDC041205. Next base: position 1,171,013 of record NZ_JBVIZH010000001.1, read on the forward strand.
GACCATCAAGTCAAGTCGGCATTCACCGCATACTTCATTTAGGGCCTTGTCTTGGCAGCACTCATTCACAATCAAATTCATATTTCCTCCTCAAGGAACTACCTACTCAAAGACCCGCATTTGAGTGCCTTACAGTTAAGAGGGGGCCTGGTGGTAGTTGAATTGGTATGCCTCAAGACAGGGGCACCACAAAAGCCACCTGTGATGAGGCACGTTTAGGAGAGACACCGTGCGCTTTTAATCACACCTGAAGAAAGGTGGTGTCTCTCTAGTGGGAGTCAGGTGCTCGAAACCTGATGCCTGCCAGTCTCCCTAAGTCTTAGTCCTGTGGACCCTTCATCCAAGCGGAAAGAATCCAGCGGTTTTCAAATGTCTTGGCCATTACGCTAGAGCCTTGCTTGATAACAACCTTTACGGAGCTGTCATCCTGAGTCTCTAGCGATAGTAGTTCGCTATCGGGCATGGCAGCCTTGAACTCTTCAGCAAGAACCATGTCATGACGTGCATTGATTGCCTTGTTACGTTCTCTACGCTCCGCCTTAACCTGAACGTAGAGGTATTCAAGAATCTCATCATCTAGAGCCTTCAAGCCCTTGAGTGCCTTAGCTGTGTTTGCTAGAGCCTCAGCCCTGTCAAACATTTCACCTAGTAGATTTCCCATCATCATCCTTATCTGTTGCAAGGTTTGTAGTATTCCGAGTCATCTAGAACCCTGCCGTAAATAGATGGTCGGTGGTCTGTGTTACTTCTTACGCTTAATGTCGCGCTCTGCTGCTTCGATATCCTTAGCGATGGTCTTTAGCCTGTTGGCTAGCCCATTGGCTGTAATGCCTGACCTACGCCAGTAATCCCAAAGGATGCGCTCTAGCTCATCCATTAGCAGTCTCGCTCACTTGAAGCTCTAGCTACCTGCTCCATAGTGACTTCTGCTGCAAGCGTGTCTAGAAGGTCATCGCTCATGCAACCAAGAGTGTCAATGGCCAAAAGGGCAACAGTGATTGTGTGAGCCTCATGCTCGTGCCTAGCTAGTTCTTCTTGGAGGTTTTCTAGTTTGGTTGTGTTCATGGTGCGTTTCCTTTCCAACCCGCCGGTTTTTATTGAGTACACCTGGAGAGACTCGAACTCTCAGACTTTGCGGCCTAAACGCAACGGCTTTGCCTAATTTGCCCACAGGTGCAAGAAGCCCCTCAGGCTGTTGGTGAGCCTGAGGGGTTATGGAAAGAGAAGTGACTTACATGAGAATGTGCTGATGGACATTCAGTAGACTCAGGGAATTTCGAAATCCCGGCCCCTGCTTTGTAAGAGCAGTGCTCTGCCTCTGAGCTATGAGTCTATGCTTAGGACTATCTCTAGCCCTAAGCGATTCCGAGGAGAAACATCATTCAAATGAGAATGACTAACGGTTGACAGACCGTAGTGAGCCGATGCGACTTGAACGCATATGGACGCCCATTGGTGCGAGAGCAATAGAAGAACACCCGTCCGGCCCTAACCATTTAATGGAGGAAAGGCAGTCTCTCAACCACCTTCTACTAGTAATAAGGCTCATCAGCTCAAGAGTGTGACATGAGGACTCACGAACTTTTTTGGCTTCTTTTTCCTATGGGTTTTTGGGCTCTCTACCCTCACCACCGGCCGAATTTTTACATGAAAAAACCGCCCAATTTTTTTGGGCGGCTCTTCCTGGTCTTACTCGCCTAGACGCTTGACGCTCTTGCAAATGGTGTTCAAGGAAACATCCTGTCCCTTGATGGCTGAGACCCTACGCTGAATCTCTGGCCTACTCTCAATGCCTTGCTTGTATAGAGCCTGAGCCAAACGAGCAATGGACATGTCTGCTGTCAGTTCTGGAAACTCATTGTCCAGTTCCTTAGCCGTAGGAGTGTCAACCTTCTTAGGTGTCCTCTTAGGCTTGTCCATCTTCTTCATGGACACAGGCTTTGTGGACGTGTCCATAGGCTTAACGTCCACCTGTCCACTGTCCATCTGTCCACCGGCCGTTTCTGTCCTGGTGACACCCTCTAGACGATGCTTGATGACACTGGACATGCCCTTGAATGTGTCCAGTGGGTATCTGAGCCATGCTGCACGACCGTAGACCGGTAGAGCCTGTGCTACGCGTCCACGCTTCCTAAGCTCCTTACGGTTCTCGAACTTCAAGAACTGCTCAAACAGCAGATACGCTACAAACGGTGGTGCTGCGAAGAACACCTGTCCGGCAAGCCCTAGTCCCATTAGAGAAGCGTGCTGGAAGTTCAACCAAGCTGATACGCCTACAAGCCCTAGAGTCACAACCCTAGGCATAAGACCTGAGTCTTCTGTCTTACTGTATTCAGAGGCTAGAACTCCTGTGTAGATAGCCGCCCCATCAAATGCTGCGCTTACTGCGTAAGCAATCCATTCTGGCAAGTGGAAGAAGTCCATTGCCATTGTTGCCATGCTGTACCAAGAGATTGAAAGGGCTACTAGAAGCACCACCCCAAATCCAATCCACTGGACAATCTTTGTCTTATTCATTTTATTGCTCTCCTAAGTGTTAGTTATGTCCTCCTTCTTCTATAGGTGGACTGTCACCTTTCTTGATGACTAGTCCATTATCTCTTGGATTGAATTATGAAGCAAGTCAAGTGGATGTCCACTAGACATGACAGAAGCCCTACCCCCTGGTTTGAGGGTAGGGCTTCTAGGTCTTTAGTTGTCCACTGCTTCTGGCCAGATAGCAGGGGCTTAGACCTTATCTGTCATACCAGTCTTCTTCGAATGGGTTTCGCGTAGGAGGAAGAGGCTTCCACCTTTGAGGGGTGACCATGAACGGAAGCTTCTCGTGCTTAGCCACCTGTTCCCACCGGCCCCAAATGCTGTAGCACCGCTTAAGCCAATGCTCAGCACCTTCCCTGAGTACCCACTGAAGCTCTATGGGCTTGTCCGGCTCTTCTGGATTGGGGAGAGTACAGAAGTCGTACCACTCCCTATCAAGGATGACCCATGACCTTTGGTCGGCACTGCGAGTCACCTTGTATCTGTCCATGCCGCTCCTTAGCCGACTAGTACCGGCCGGTTAGTGGTGATGAGCCTACGAGGAAGAGCCTCCCTTCTACCTTGACCCATAGGGACCTGAAGCCATGCCTTGATTACCTTGCCCTGTCCATCCCAATCCGGGCAGGTTTCGACATAGCCGTTTCGCTCTGCACAGAGAGCATTGACGATGATGAGTCCCCTACCGCCTTCTGTCAGAAGGTCAGAGTTGGGCTCAGCAGGCTTCTTTGAACGGTCATGGCAAGAGAGGAGAAGCATTCCCTCATTCAGCCAAACCGTAAGAGAGCCTGAGTGGTAGTCCTCTTGTGTGTGCTCTACGACGTTAGAGACAAGCTCTGAGACGATGAGAGACACGTCTTCACTGAATGCCCTGTCAGTTACCTCCCAATGCCAGAGAAGCCCCTGAACCGCTCCACGTAGAGAGGCAGGGGCTTTCTGGTCAGTCGTCTTGAAGCCCATTGAGCACCATTGCTCGGTGTCAATCGGCCCTTCTAGAAGGGGAACCGCTTCAAGGTTCATGGCATGGGAGGCTACCGCTTGCTGATGGTGACTGTCAGGGGCACCGACTGAAACGCCACCCTGAACCACCCTTGTTCCTCAACGGTGTTCGAGACCTCTCCGCTGGTCAGAGCCATGTTCAAGGGCATCACGTCCTCAGCGTAGGCAAGGTGACCCTTACCAGGAGGCAGGGTGCCTAGAGCCTGCTCAACAGCGTTGCCGACAGCCTGCCGAACCTCTGTCCAGTTGGCGGCTGTCGCGCTCACGTCGTCCACTACATCGCTGGTCACGCGCACGTCATACGTCATGCCGGACACCTTATCTGCTGGCAGGCTCAGGAAGGCCCCTGGACGCCTTTCTACGGAACAATTAAATAGTCCTGGTCTCTGTGGGCGACTGCTTTAATCCAAAGGCTTAGATAAACGTACAGAGCCTTTCAAGGTCTTTCTTGACAAGAGGCAAGGCACAGGCTTACTATCATTACACTAGAGAAGAACAAGAGAGATAGAGACAGACACGAGAGAACGAAGAAGATTCTCTAGATAGTTAGTATGAAGCCCCGGTTACCCCTCTGCCGGGGCTTTGTGCTGTCCTTGTACCTTATTTGGGTACAGTCAACAGCTCTATCTCAAGGCAAGGAAGGGGCTCACAACCCCTCTCACCTGCATCATTCTCATATTGAGAATGGGTCTTCTCAGGTTGAGAATGGTCATTCGCAGATTGAGAACAGTTATTCGCACCAGCCGGAACATAAGGTAACCATGAAGGTAACCAAGAAGGGAACCTTTAAAGGAAACATATAGCGGCCTACGGCCGCCGTACTCTAGAGATACCTCTTAGGCAAAGGAGGATGAAGGAGTTAGCTAGTCTTTCCTTGTATGTAGTTATCTAGACCTTTCCTTGATTCTAGTTGTAGCTCTTCCTTTGCCTTTATGTAGATAGGCCCCGCCCTGTCTTTGTGTGTTTTTAGAAAGACCCGCCGCCCGCCACCGGGCGGGTTTCTGATAAACCTCAGAATGAACCTCCTTGACTTGACAAGAAGGTTTTAAGGGTGTACACTTAATAACGTAAGCAAGAAACACCCCGTAGGTAAGTCCAGTACCGAAGGAGGAACACACCCAAGCTTTACGACTATTTCTAATAGTTTGTATTCAACGGCCCCCTTCCCGAGAACTGGACCTCTCCGGGAAGGGGGCTTTCTCGTGCTTACCGAGAAGAATACAAACACTAACGATTAGAAAGGTCGTACCCAGAATGACAAACACAGTAGAGAGCCAGAACATGAGCGTTCAGGCCATTTGGAACATCAGAGACGCAAGAGGAATCAACGCTAACGAGAAGACTTTCTTGTTCGTAGTTGCTTCAAGAGGAATCATGTACTCAGAGTGGCAGACAGCCGCCGGTGACATGGGAATGAGTAAGGATACGTACTACCGAACCAGGAACAGCCTCATCAAGAAGGGGCTAGTCAAGGAAGGGCTACGTAAGGACACAACGACTGTCTACCGCATTGACGAGAAGGCTCTAGCCTCTCTTGTTCCTGTTAAGGAGACCACCAGCGAGGAAATCGTCTGGCTTGAGACAGAGGAGCCACAGACTGAGCAGGAGCCTGCTGAGGAGCCTGTAGCCGTTGTAGAGGTACAGGAAGACCCTGAGCCTGTTGCAGAGCCTCAGACAGCCGCACAGGACGTTGTAGAGCCTGTTGAGGAAATGACTGATGAAGAGGCTCAGCGAATCCTTGACCATGATGACTTTGGGGATGAGCCACTAGAGCTACCAACCAAGTCTCTCAAGGACACCCTTGAGGATGCAGACCAGCAGAAGGCTACTGAAATTCTTGAGAAGTCTGATGACCCTGTAGAGGCTCGTAAGTTGTTCAATGACAGTGAGTGGCTTCCAACAACGACAGACGTTGTGAAGCGTGCAGCAGCCGCAGCATTCAAGGTTGAGAAGGTTCTTGTTCCAGCCGCTAAGACTAAGACCGTTACTGAATCATTTGATGAGGAGTGGTGACAATGGGCACTGTAAAGTGCATTGATTGTAGTTCTGATTGGCCCAAGAGTAGACACTACTTCCCTTGGGGCTCTAAGAAGCCAAAGGTTTGCAAGCCATGTATTGAGACTCGCTTCTACTACATGCTTAAGGAAATGGATATTGACTGGTCTTCGGTTGAAGAGTCAGTCAACGGCAGCAAGTAAAGACCAACCCGCCCGTTTCTACTGGACAAGGAATGGGCGGGTTCTCGATAAGGCTTTATGTAACAGATAAAGCCAGATATTGTTACAAAGAATAACCTCTAAAACAGCCTTTTGAGGCCGCTTTAGAAAAGAATATGTTGTATACTAATAGTAGATGGTAGCCAATCGATAAGAAAGGGTGATGCCATCGGAAAACAAATTAACGAGGAGTTTTAAAATGACAGACAACATCAAGACTAAGAAGTGCTCAGGACCATGCAAGAAGGTTCTTCCACTAGAGGCATTCGGAAGCAATGCACACAAGACCGGTGGACTACAGAGCGAGTGCCGAGTATGCCGTAAGGACATCAATCAGAAGTGGCGTGACGCTAACCCTGGTTACTGGTCAGAGTGGTATGAGGCCAACAAGGAACGACGTTCTGAGTACCAGGCTGCTTATGCAGCCGAGAGAATCGCAGAAGACCTAGAGGGACACCGCGCATACGCGAGAGCCCACCAGGCAGTCAGAAGGGCTCATGGTTCTGCCTCTGGCTACCTTTGCGCTTGTGGTTGTGGCAAGCAGGCTTATGACTGGGCTCTGATGAACGATGCATCAGACCTCAAGAAGTCAAAGCGCTACACATGGTCAGACAACGTTGATGACTACGTTCCAATGTCCCGCGCTTGCCACCGTAACTACGACACAGGGAACCTAGTAGTAGTCAGGAAGGCAGCATGAGCATCTTCCTCTTCTTCTACTTGCTAGGACTGCTTGGAGCCTTTAGCTACCAGGCAACCGGAATGCTTATCAAGGCATACGCTAAGTGAGACTAACCCCGCCAAGTGCGGGGTTTCTCATTCCCTAAAAATGCCCGGCGGGATTTTGCTTCATAATTCGTCTGGGCTTAAGATAGAAGCATAAGGGCAAGCAGTCTAGAAAGGACGTGATGCCCTGACATTAACTTAGGAGAAACAACAGACATGGAATTTGTATTGAACGAGTGGCTTGAGTACGCGGAAAGAGTCGCTAAGCAGTTTGCCAAGACATATTGGCCTAAGCGTGATGAGTGGCTTGGTCACTGGGAGGATGTTTACCAGGAGATTGCCATTGAGCTAATCACTAAGGAGGAGCGTCTAGCTAAGGCATTCATCAACATGGAGAAGCCAGCAGGCTACACAAAGGTAATTCTTAAGAACGCTGCATGGCGTGCGTGCATGGCAGAGAAGCGCAAGGAAAAGCGAGAGAGCGACCTTTACGAGTATCAGACAGCAGATGTCAAGGTCATGCTTGAGCAGTTCTTTGGGGGTAAGAAGGAAGGGATGTTCGTTCCTGAGGATGCCAAGAGCATTCATGGAGACGATGACCTAGCCATCTTTGGAGATATTGCGCGGGTCTTGGATGGACTACCAGAGGCAGACGTAGAGGTACTACAGACCTACTTCTTTGACTCAGAGGCTAAGGACACAGCAGAGCGTCAGAGATACAGCCGAGTAGTTCGTAAGGTCACTAGCACCTTGAATTACAGGAAGAAGAAGGCGACGTATGAGTATGAGGGAACCGGTAGCAGAAAGGTTGTCAGTAATCGAGTAGCCCTAGGTTCCGCTAAGGAAACTTACAACAATAGGGAGAAGGATTACGCATGATGAGCCGAGAGCAGCTAGACGTGATTGAAGGAGAGCTAGAGGAGACCGTAGAGCACCTTTTGATTGAACGAATGATGGACGCAGACCTAGTAGTTAGAGGGCTTGAGAACGTTCTGAGAGTGCTTGCTGAGAGTGTGGCGTCTGTATATGAACGATGACATCTATGCAGTCATCAGAACCAGACAGCTATTTCCTGGCGAGTGGTTTTGGCAAGTGCATCACAGAGAAGGAACGGCAGAGACATTCTTTGCCGGGGGTTGGGAAGAGAGCCCTAAGAGAGCAAGAGAAGCAGCAACAGAAGAAGCAAGAAGACTAGGAAGGGAATTGGGAAGGATTTAATCCTGAGAAAAACATGAGACTAAGTTCATTGGCAGACATGATGGCAGATGACCTCTTCTATATCTTGGAAGAGGACGTAGCCGAAAGAGAGGATTTCGTAAGGGCTCTTGTAGAGCTTGCTCACTATTACGGTAACTATGAGGACTACAAAGTCTTCCATTGCCTTGATTGTAAGGAAGACACCAGCGGTGGCGGAATTGCAGAGTATTACATGGTCAAGCATGAGATTTGGCGAAAGGTGAACGAATCGGGTGAAGGGATGCTTTGCCTAGGATGCCTTGAGAAGAGGCTAGGTAGAGAGCTAACAAGAGATGACTTCACAGATGCGCCAATCAATGACCCTGAGCATGAGTGGCCAAAGAGTGAGAGATTTAGAGATAGGCTCTCAAGAGTCTGAGACAGAACCCGCCTGAAAATGGCGGGTTTCTTCTTTTAAGGAGGTGATATGGGAGGAACCGTTAGATGCGCAAGATGCCGTAAGGGAATCAGTAAGGATGAGAAGGAAGTCTATGTTGAAGACCAGGGCTTCTACCACTTGAAGTGCTACAAGCGCATTGAAAAGAAGTAGGGCTACTGAGAGACCAGGAAGATAAAAGAAGCCGCTAGAAAGGCATACAGGGCTACTCAGGGCGGGATTCCGGGCGTGGTTAGAGAAGGTGCTTACCTGCTATAGGGCCGGTTGTTCAGGCCCAAAGGTGCAGGTAGACTGCTCAAAGTTCACCGCAGAGGAGCAGGTGCCTTCTAAGCACTTGGCCGCAGGTTCGAGTCCTGCCGGGGGCGCCACACCGCACGTGGGCGGCGGATTCCTCCTCCGCTCCCACGCCTGCCCCTCGCTCCCTAGTCCTCCCCTCACTTGTGGACATGAGCACGCGCACGTCCGCGGTGGCGAGGGTCTGGATCAGGTCACGGAAGACGCGGCGCCGCGTGGGGCCCATCCCGGCGGTCGGCTCGTCCAGAAGCAGGACGTCGGCGTTATGGCTGGTTCTGCACTTAGCCGTTACGCCCCGGGCCCGCCCCCCGCAGCCGCCCCAACGCCACGTACTGCACCGCCGCGAATCCCCCCACCACCAAGCCCTGCAAGACGATCCACACCGTCCCCACCGTCGTCGTGGACAGCGCGTCCGTGGCCGCGAGGGTGAGGCTGAGGAGGGTCCAGAGGAGGTTCGCGGTGATGATCGCCGCGAGGGCGGGGCGGGTGATTCGGGGGCGGGTCGCCGCGAACTGGACCGCCGCCGCGTAGAGGAGGAGGAAGGCGCCCACGGGGTAGAGGAGTGCCGCTTCGAGTCCGAGGACGGAGTCGAGGATCTGGGCCAGGGCCAGGTAGGCGAGGCCGTTGGGGCCGGTGACGGCCGCGTCCAGTTTCAGGGTCAGGCGGGCCAGGGAGTCCTCGTGTCGCGGCTTCGTCGCGTCGGTCGTCGTGACGGGTCCGGAGTAGTTCGCCGATGTCATCTTGTGGTTCCTCCCGCTCGTCTCCTCACCCTGTTCCGGGCTACTCCAGACTCGTTCGGCGGGGGGAGTGCGGCAATTACCTGTGAGGTAAGGGGAGGCAGGGAGGGGCGGCGGGCGAGAGGGGGCCAGCCTCGTCACGGGTGGCTCTGTGCCGTCGACGCCTCCTCCTCCAGGCGTCGCTTCGCCTCCGCCCAATCGATCGGCAGTTCCCCCGCCGGCACCTCCCAGAACGTGAACACCGAGTCCCGTGCCGCTCGGCGCAGGCCCGTCATGATGCTCTTGTGGGGTTCCGCGCGGGCGTACGCGTACAGGGCGGTGCGATCCTGCCAGGCGGAGAGGGTGTAGAAGACGCCCTTGGTGAGCTGGGCCTCCAGGGACGCGCCGAGGGCGCCCGGGGCGGTGCGGACCTGTTTCCAGGCCTTGTACGACTGCCAGAAGAAGAGCGGGACGTGCTTGAGGGACTTCGTCTCCAGGCGGGAGGCCATGACGAACGCTGTGGTGTCGGGGGCCGCCTCGTGCGGGGTCACCCAGGGAATGATCGGCACGGTATCCTCGATCCCTAGTTAGAGAGTGGCGCTATCCATATTAGGTAGTGGCACTCTCTAATGCCATAGGTCAGTCCAAGGAGAGGGTGACGGCTGTGCGGATCTCCGAGTTGAGTCGGCGCAGTGGAGTGCCCACCGCGACGATCAAGTTCTATCTGCGGGAAGGGCTCGTGCCGCCCGGGCGGGCCACCTCCGCCACGCAGGCCGAGTACGACGAGACGCATCTGCGGCGGCTGCGGCTCGTCCGCGCGCTGATCAGCGCGCGCGGGCTGAGTGTCAACGCCACCAAGGAAATCGTGGGCAGCCTGGGCGAGGTGGAGGGGGATACGTACGAGTTGCTCGGGCTCGTCTTCGGGGTGTGGCCCGGCACGGGTGGCGGCGCGGGCGGCGGCACGGACTCCCACACCGGGCAGGCCTCCGAAGCCGACGTCGACACCGACTCCGACGTCGACACCGACACCGACACCGACGCCCTCATCGCCGAACTCGGCTGGGACATCACCGAGTTCAGCCCCGCCCGCAAGACCGTCACCCAGACCCTGAACACCCTGCGCGGCCTCGGCGTCCCGTACGACTGGCGCACCCTGCTCCCCTACGCCCGCCTCGCCGAACGCACCGCCGCCCTCGACCTCGACCAGATCGAGGGCCCGGACGACCCGCTGGAGAAGGCCGAGCGCGCCGTCCTGCTCACCTACCTCCTCGAACCGGCCCTCCTCGCGCTCCGCCGCCTCGCGCAGGAGTCGGAGGCGGCGGCGCGCTACCGCGGCGATCAGCCACAGACCCGGGCGCAGGGCTGACAGGGCCGGGGGCGGAGCCAGTCACAGGGCCAGTCACAAAGCCAGGCGCAGAGCTAGTCGTACAGCTTCTCGATCTCCTTCGCGTACGCCGCCGCCACCGCCGACCGCTTGATCTTCAGGGACGGTGTGAGCAGGCCGTTCGCCTCGGTGAACTCGCCCTCGGCGACCACGAAGCGGCGGATGGACTCCGCGCGCGACACCGCCTCGTTGGTGTAGTCCACCGCCTTCTGCAGGTCCGCGAGCAGTTGGGGGTCGTGGCACAGCTCGGACAGGGGTGTGTCCTTGGGGCGCTTGCGCACGGACAGCCAGTGGGCGACGGCTTCCGGTTCGAGGGTGATGAGCGCAGCCACGTAGGGGCGGTTGTCGCCGACGATCAGGCACTGGCCGACCAGGGGGCGGCCGCGCAGGCGGTCCTCCAGGACGGCGGGTGAGACGTTCTTGCCGCCGGAGGTGACGATGAGGTCCTTCTTCCGGCCGGTGATGGTGAGGTAGCCGTCGTCGTCGAGGGATCCGAGGTCCCCGGTCGCCAGCCAGTCGTCGGCGAGGACGGCGTCGGTGGCTTCCTTGTTGTTCCAGTACGAGCTGAAGACGATGCCGCCCTTGATGAGGACCTCGCCGTCGTCCGCGATGCGGATCGCGGTGCCGGGCACGGGCGTGCCGACGGTGCCCGGGCGCGGGCCGAGCGGCGGCACGATGGTCGCGGCCGCGGTGGTCTCCGTCAGGCCGTACCCCTCGTAGATGAGGATTCCGGCGGCGTAGAAGAAGAGGTTGAGGCGTTTGTCGAGCGGGGAGCCGCCGCTGATCGCGTAGCGGAGGCGGCCGCCGACCTCCTTGCGGACGCGGCGGTAGACGAGGAGTTCGTACAGCGCCCAGGCGAGGTACAGGCCCGGGGAGGGGCCGCGGCCGCGGCCCTGGAACTTGTTCAGGTACGCCTCGGCGAAGCGCACCGCGACGCGGTCCGCGCGCTCGAAGGAGGCGCCGCGGCCCATCCGTTCGGCGGTCGCGCGCCCGGTGTCGTGGATCCGCTCGAAGAGATACGGGACGCCGACGACGAACGTCGGCCTGAAGGCGCGCAGTTCGGGGCGGAGCTCGTCCGGTCTGACGCTCGGGAAGTGACCCAGTTCGATGCGGGCGAGCATGCAGGCGATCTGGATGGAGCGGCCCAGGATGTGGGCCAGCGGCAGGAACAGCAGGGTCGACGCGGTCTGGCCCGTGACCACCTTGAAGACCGGGTGCATGAGCTCGACGGTGTTCGCGGCCTCGGCGTGCAGATTGCCGTGCGTGAGGACGCAGCCCTTGGGTCTGCCGGTGGTGCCGGAGGTGTAGCAGACGGTTGCGACGGAGTCGGGCGTGAGGGCCGTGCGGCGTGCGGTGACCTGCTCGTCGCCCACCTCGTGGCCGCGCTCGGCCAGTTCGATGACCGCGCCGTCGTCGAGGACCGACACGGCCGGGGGTACGGGATGCGCGGCGACCGCGCGGCGCGCCGTCTCCGCGTTCTCCGCGGTCTCGGCGATGAGGAGCGTGGCGCCGGAGTCGCGCACGATCCACTCGATCTGGTCGGCGGACGACGTCGGGTAGACGGGCACGGTCTGGCCGCCCGCCGCCCAGATCGCGAAGTCGAGGACCGCCCACTCGTAGCGCGTGCGGGACATCAGGGCGACCCGGCCGCCCGGTTCGAGGCCGGACGCGATCAGGCCCTTGGCGGCCGCGGTGACCTCACGGGCGAAGGCAGCGGCCGTGACGGGGCGCCACTGGCCCGCCTCCTTGCGGCGCAGGACGACGGCGTCGGGGGCCTCGGCGGCGTTGGTGAAGGGGATGTCGGCGGCGCTGCCGCGGGTGGCCGCCGCCGCGAGGGCGGGGGTGCGGGCCTCCCGTACGACGCCGTGCTCATCCCTGACGGTCTCGACCTTGGCGCGATCCGCCAGATCGGTGCGGCGGCGCGCCTGTTTCAGGTCCTTGCGTACGCCCATGACGGCTCCCGTTCGTTCGCTCGGCGCGGGTGCGGGGGTGCGGTGCGGGGGTGCGGAGGTGCGGATCCTGGCACTTACTTTTGGGTCAACTTACCGACGCGTAAGGGAAATTCAATGGTTCACGCAGAAGAACTCCGGACCGCGTGCGGAGCTCACAACGCACCCGGTCAGCGCGTCCGCCCGCTCGCTGCGCCTCGACGGCCGGACGGGGTCGTCGTGGCCCACCAGCGCAGCACCCACCGCGCCTACGCGCGGTCGTAGTCCCTGTCCCCGTGCGCACGGGGCTGTCCCCCGTACCTCAAGACCCGGCTGACCTGCGCCGAAGTACGCTGCATGACCTCTACACGCACCCCAGTCCGCGGCCGCGGCACGCTGGGCGCCCTCACCGCGCTCGCCGGAACGGCCACCGCGCGGCCGGGCGGTCGACTCGCCGACGCCCGGCCGTATCTGCGGGCGGCTCTCTGTCTGGCGCCCGCCCTGCTGATCCTCGTCGCCGGGTTCCAGCGGCGCTGGATGTCCGACGACGGGCACATCTACGTCCGCACGGTCCGGCAGATCCTCGCCGGGCACGGGCCCGTGTTCAACGCGGGCGAGCGCGCCGAGTCGTCCACGGGGACGCTGTGGCAGTGGCTGCTCGTGCTCGCGGGGCTGCCGGGCGCGGACATCGCGAGCGCCGCCGTGTACGGCGGACTGCTGCTCACCGCCGCCGGGTTCGCGCTCGCCGCGTGGGGGGCGCTCCGGCTGTACGACGGGGACGGCGCGGGTGACGGCGGGCGCGGCGGCCGGGTACTGCTCCCCCTCGGTGTCCTGGTGCCGCTCGCCCTGCCGCCCGTCTGGGACTTCGCCACCTCCGGCCTGGAGACGGGGCTCGCCACCTGCTGGCTCGGCGGTGCCTGGCTGCTGCTGGTCGCGCGGCCCCGCTCCCTCGCCACCGCCTTCGTCATCGGGCTCGGCCCGCTCGTACGGCCCGATCTGGCGCTGGTCTCCGCCGTGTTCCTGGGCGCGCAGTGGCTGAGCGCGCGCCCCTCCCGGCGCGCCGCGCTCGCCGGGGCGGGGGCGGCGGGGGCGCTGCCCGTCGCGTACGAGATCTTCCGGATCGGGTACTACGGGCATCTGGTGCCGCTGCCCGGCGTCACCAAGGAGGCCTCGCGGAGCCTGTGGGGGCGCGGCCTTGGCTACCTCGGCGACTTCGCCGGGCCCTATCTGCTGTGGGTGCCCGCCCTGTTCGTGGTCGCGGCCGCGCTGCCGTCGGGTCGGGCGCGGCTGTTCGGGCGCGGCGGGGCGGCCGGGAGCGCGGGGGCGTCCGGGCCCACCCACATGTCCCGGCCCCTCGGGATGTCCGTGCCCCTCGGGATGTCCGTGCCGCTCGTCCCCGCCCTCGCGCCGGTCCTCGCGGGCGCGCTCTGCTGGGCGTACGTCATCAAGGTCGGCGGCGACTTCATGCACGCGCGGATGTTCCTGCCGGGGCTGTTCCTGATGGTCCTGCCGGTGTTCGTGGTGCCCGCCACGCGCGCGTGGGCGCTTGCCGCCGCGGGGGTGTGCGTGTGGGCCGTGGTGTGCGCCGCCGTGCTGCGGATCGGGTACGAGGGGCGGATCGGGCCCGGCGGCATCGCGGACGAACGCGGTGTGTACGTCCGGCAGAACGCAGCCGCCCACCCCGTCCACCACACGTTCGGCGGCTACAGCGAGAACGCCGCGTACGCGCGCGAGGTGCGCGCGGCGGCCGGGCGCGGCGGCGAGGCGGCGGCCCTGTTCGTCTCGCGTACCCGCGTGACCGCCGCCGCCCCCTCCGTGACCGGCTTCTACGCCACCCTCGGCCTCAACGGCACCGTCGTCCCCCTGGACGGCGCCGCCCTCGACCCGATCGGCCTGGCCTACCCCCTGGCCGCCCACTCCCAGCGCATCGACCACGCGCGCGTGGGTCACGACAAGTGGCTGCCCGACGAGTGGGTCGTCGCCGACCGCGGCACCGCCGACCTGCCGTCCGGGCTCGACCCGGCCCGGGTGGCCGCCGCCCGCCGCGCGCTCGCCTGCGGGCCGCTCGCCGAACTGCGCGCCGCCACGCGCGCCCCCCTCACACCGGGGCGGTTCCTGCGCAACGCCGCCGGTGCCCTGGAGCGGACGGCGTTCCGCTTCCCGAACGATCCGGTGCGGGCGGAGCGGGAGTTGTGCGGCGGCGGGCGGTGAGCGGCCGCGCGGGGAGCCGTCAGCGCGGAGCGGGGCTGTCGTGACCCGGGGCCGGTGTCCGGGGCGGGTAAGGGGTGGGCGGGTAGGGGGTGGGCGGCTCGCTCTGCCGCGTGGGCACCCGGCCCCGCAGGTCGTTCGCCTCGCGGATGCTCTCCGCCAGCTCGCTCACGTCCTTGTCGCCGGTCGTGTACGCGAGGCCGCGCGCCCACTCCTCCAGGCGGTCCGGCGCCGGGGCGCCCGGCAGCGGGGCCGTGCCGTTGTCCTCGCCCTGGCCGCCGCGGTCGTCCGGGCCGCCCTCCCGCTGCGGTTCGGCGTCGGCGACGCGGTCGTACGCGCGCAGCCCGTCGGCGAAGTACGCGGCGGTGGCGGCCACTTGGAAGCGCGGCTCGGCCTTCTCCAGCGTGCCGTCCAGGTCGTCGGTGCCGATGTCGGCCGACGCCTCGCGCGGGGCGCGGCTCCCGGGGTCGAGCCAGCGGACGCGCGCCGTGGCCACGGGGCCGCTCGCGCCGGGCCGGGTGCGGACGGCGTACAGGGCCGTCACCGTGTGCCCGGGGCCGACCTCCCCGCCGTCCACGCGGTCGTCGCGGAAGGCGTCGTCGGCGACGCGCCGGTTGTCGTACCCGATGAGCCGGAACCGCTCGACCGTCTCCGGGTCGAAGGTCACCTGGGACTTGGCGTCGCGGGCGCGCAGGTCGATGTTCGCGGGCAGCCGCTCGCAGAACACCTCGCGGGCGTCGTCCTCGTCCGCCACGTAGGTGGTGTGGCCGTCGCCCCGGTCGGCGAGCCGTTCCATCAGGGCGTCCCCGTAGTCGCTGCCGACGCCGACGCCGAACAGCGTGATGCCGTGCGCGCGGCGGGCGTCCTCGACGCGCCGCAGGATGCCGTCGGCGCTGGTGTCGCCGGTGTTGGCGAGGGCGTCGGAGAGCAGCACGACGCGGTTGGTGGCGCCCTCGCGCAGGCCGCGGGACGCGGTGTCGTAGCCGGTGGTGATGCCCGCCTCCACGTTCGTGGAGGCGGTGGGGCGCAGTTCGTCGACGGCGGCGTGCACCTCGTCGCGGCTGTCGCCGACGCGGGTCATGGGCAGCACGGTCTCGGCGCGGTCGCTGAAGGTCACGAGGGCGACCGAGTCGTCGTCGCGCAGCCGGTCGGTCATCACGCCGAGGGACTTCCTGACCAGGTCGAGGCGGCCCGGCTCGGCCATGGAGCCGGAGATGTCGATCACGAAGGTGAGCGCGGCGGGCGGGCGGCGGCGCTCGTCGTCGTCCGGGCGGGTGGCGAGGCCGACGCGCATCAGGGACCAGCCGTCGGCGCCGGTGCGGGCGCCGTCGACGCTCACGGAGAAGCCGTCGCCCGCGGGCTTCGGGTAGTCCTGCCGGAAGCTGTTCACGAACTCCTCGGGGCGCACCGCCGCCGGGTCGGGCAGCCGGCCCTGGTCCAGGGTGCGGCGCGCGAAGCCGTACGAGGCGGTGTCCACGTCCAGGGCGAAGGTGGAGCGCATGTCGGCGGGGCGGGGGCCGGGGGCGATGTCACGGTTCAGGCCGCTCTCGCGCTGCCGTGAGTCCTGCGCCCCGTCGGGCGGCGGGGCGGGCGCGGGCAGGGCGTTCGACCCGCGTTCCTTGCCCGCCGCCCGGCGCTTGTCGCCGCTGGCGTCCCCGCCGCCGCTGCAGCCCGAGAGGAGCATGCCGCCCGCGAGGAGGGCGGCGGCCAGGGCGGTGCGGCGGTCACGTATACGGGTGCGGGATCGGGCGCGGGCCGTATGGGTTCGGGTGCGGTCGCGGGTTCGTGAGCGGGCCCGCGTGCGTACGGAAAGGGTGTGGCGCATGGGTCGGCCCCCCGGTTCGTCTCGTCGGCGTTCGTGCCTGTGACGGCCGGGGGGCCGAGGACGATCGGTCCCGTACGTTGCGGAAGGGTCTCAAGTCGGCCACGGCGAGCGGAAGTCAGGGCTCCGCCACCGTGGCCGCCCCTGGGGCCGACCCGTCGGACAGGCCCTACGACACCACGTCCTTCCGCGAGAACCCCCGGAACGCGAGCGCGAACAGCACCAGGGCGTACGTCACCGAGATCGCCGACCCCTGGATCATGCCGCCCCACTCCGGTGTCGGCTGGAACACGTCCGCCCAGGCGAACTGCCAGTGCGCGGGCAGGAAGTCGCGCCAGCCGCCGAGGGCCGTCACGGCGTCCAGGACGTTCCCGGCGATGGTGAGGCCGACGGCGCCGCCGACGGCGCCCAGCGGGGCGTCGGTCTTCGTCGAGAGCCAGAAGGCGAGGCCCGCGGTGACCAGTTGGGACACGAAGACGTACGCCACGACGATCGCGAGGCGCCGCGCGGCCGTGCCCGCTTCGAGCGTGCCGCCGGTCGGGATCTCCAGCGGCCCCCAGCCGTACGCCGCCGCGCCGACCGCGAGCGCGACCACCGGGAGCAGCAGCATCGCGGCGGCGCTCAGGCCGAGTGCCACGGCGAGCTTGGACCACAGGAGCCGGGCGCGCGGCACGGGCGCCGCGAGCAGATAGCGCAGGCTTGACCAGCCCGCCTCGGAGGCGACGGTGTCCCCGCAGAACAGCGCCACGGGGATCACGAGCAGGAACCCGGCCGACACGAACAGGCAGGTCGCGGCGAAGTTCACGCCGGACGCCGTGGCCGTGTCCATGAGGGTGACCTGGTCGTTCCGCCCGCCCGGTGATCCGGCGACGGCGAAGGCGATGAGCAGCACGAACGGCAGCAGGGCGAGGATGCCGCCCATCACCAGGGTGCGCCGCCGCTTCAGCTGGCGGATCGCCTCGACGCGCAGGGGCAGGGTGCGCCCGGCGCGGTATCCGGGTGCGGTGGCTCCCTCGGCGGGGCCGTCAGCGGGGTCCGCGGTCGCCGCGTCGGTCACTTCCGCCACGCCCACGGCGGCCGCCGCGTCGGGTGCGTCCGGTGTGCTCTCGGTCGCCGTCATGCGGTGCCTCCGATCAGGGTCAGGAACGCGTCCTCCAGGCGGCGGTGCGGTCCGACGGACTCGACGGGCACCTCAAGACGGACGAGTTCGACGAGCAGCCGGGACGCCGGGGAGCCGTCCCCGGTCCCCGGTCCTTCGAGGCGCACCAGGAGCCCGCCGTCGGCGCGCGTCGCCGACGCCACGCCCGGCAGCGACGCCACCTTCTCCACCAGCGGGTCCGCGATGTCGGCGGCGAGGCCGACCAGGAGCGTGTCCCCGGAGCCGACGATCTCGTCCACGGGCCCCGCCTGGACGAGGCGGCCGCGGTCCATGACGACCAGGTGCGTGCAGGACTGCTCGACCTCGGCGAGGAGGTGGCTGGAGACGATGACGGTGCGCCCGCCCTCGGCGTACCGGATCATCACCTCGCGCATCTCGCGGATCTGCGGCGGGTCGAGGCCGTTGGTCGGCTCGTCGAGGATGAGCAGGTCCGGCAGGCCGAGCATGGCCTGGGCGATGGCGAGGCGCTGGCGCATGCCCTGGGAGTACGTCCGCACGGCGCGGGCGAGGGCGTCGCCGAGTCCGGCGATCTCCAGGGCCTCGTCGAGGTGGGCGTCATCGGCGGGGCGGCCGGTGGCCTTCCAGTACAGCTCCAGGTTCTCCCGGCCGGAGAGGTGCGGCAGGAATCCGGCGCCCTCGACGAACGCGCCGACCCGGGACAGGACGGGTGCGCCGGGCCTGATCGCGCGGCCGAAGACGCGGATCTCGCCCGCGTCGGGGCGGATGAGGCCCATGAGCATGCGCAGGGTCGTCGTCTTACCCGCGCCGTTCGGCCCGAGGAGGCCGAGGACCTGGCCCTTCTCGACGCGGAAGGACAGGTCGCGGACCGCGTACCGGTCGGTGGACTTCGCGTACCGCTTGCTCAGGTCCGTGATCTGCAGGGGGACTTCGGCGAGCGCCGGGTCGGGCGCGGGCGCCGTGGTGCGCCTGCGGCCGAGGACGAGGAGGCCCACCGCGAGCACGGCGCCGGTGATCGGCAGCCACCACACCCAGGCGGGCAGCGGGGCGGCTGCGGTCTCCACGCCGGGGGCCGTCGGGACCTTCAGGCCGCTCTTCAACGACACCGTGTACGCGGCCGGGCGGGCCGGTGAGGCGTAGCCGAGGTCGGTCGAGGCGAGCACGAGGCGGAGCCGGTGGCCCTTCTTCACCTCGTGGTCGACGGCGGGCAGCGTCAGGTCGACGTCGACGCCGTCCGCGGTGCCCGGCACCCGCACGGGGGCGACGAGTTGGGCGGGCAGGACCCGCTGGTCGCCGCCGGGCCCGATGTCGTACACCTTCCCGAACAGGACCGTGTCCTCGCTGTCGGACTTCACATGCGCCCGCACGGTCGGCGCGCCGGTGACCCGCAGGTCCGCGGAGACGGGCTTCGACTCGAAGGCCGCGTACTGGCCGGGGAAGTCGAGGGAGACGCCGATGCCGAGCGAGGAGAGCTGGGCGAGGCCGCCGCCCCGGCCACCGCCACCGGCCGCCGAGCCGATGCCGGGCAGCGAGGAGACGGCGGGCGGCGAGGCGCCCGCGGGGTTGTCGAAGGTCTGCGGGCGCCCGGCGAGGGGAACTTCGCGCACGCCGCTCGCCAGGCCCGGATAGCGGTCGCCGCTCGCGCCGCGCAGGGTGGCCGCGCCGTCCGTGGAGTCGATGCCGCCCGTGCGCGTGACGCGGAAGGCGGGCCCGGTGTCGACGCCCTTGTCGTCCTTCAGATAGCGGTCGAACCACGTCCCGACGCGGCCCGCGACCCGGTCGGTCTCCATGTCGCCGCCGTCGTGACCGCCCGCGATCCAGTCGACCGAGACGGGGGCGTGGTTGGCGCGGATCGCCCTGGCCATGGCGTCGGACTGGTCGAGCGTGAACAGCGAGTCGGTCTGGCCCTGCACGATCAGCGCGGGCACCTTGACGCGGTCGCCGACGGCGGCGGGGCTGCGCTCGCTCAGGAGATCGCGCGCCTTCGCGTCCGGCTTCCCGGCCACCGCCACGCGGTCGTACATCTCGCACAGCCGCTTCTCGAACCGGTCGCAGCCGCCGCCCGCGCTGAGGAACATCCCGGCCCACAGCTTCTTGAACACGCCCTGGGGGAACAGCGCGTCCGCCAGGTTCCAGTACGTGACGACCGGGGCGATGGCGTCGACCCGCTGGTCGTACCCGGCGGCGAGCAGGGCGGCCGCGCCGCCGTACGAGGCGCCCGTGACGCCCACGCGCGGGTCGCCCGCCTTGTCGAGGCGGACCTCGGGGCGCTTGGCAAGCCAGTCGATGAGGCGGGAGACGTCGGCGCCCTCGCCCTTGGGGTCGTTCAGCCCGATCCGCCCGGTGGACCTGCCGAAGCCGCGCGCGGACCAGGTCATGACCGCGTAGCCCTCGCGGGCCAGCTTCTCGGCCTGGTCGCGCACGTCGCTCTTGCTGCCGCCGAAGCCGTGCCCGATGAGGACGGCGGGCCGCTTGGTGCCGGGGTCGCCCGCCGTGAAGTACGACGTGTCGATCCGCACCTCCTGGCCGTCGGCCGCCTTGCCCATGTCGAGCATCCGGTCCGAGCGCCGCACGTCCGGACCCTCGTCCGACGCCAACGCCGTCCACGTACCCGCCCCTGCGAGCACCACGACGGCGGCCGCGGCGGCGAACAGCCGCCGCGGCCCGCGCAGCGCGGCCTTCCAGGCTCCGGCCTTGGGCCGTCGTAGATCCATGGCGTCAACGGTACGGGGGCCCACCGACAACCAATGCCCCCGCCGGTCGGAACCCCGATGCCTCCCCGGGAAGTACGGCGGGCCGGTGGCATACCGCCGACGCGGTAGGAGCGGGCCGTCCGGCACGGTAGGCGCGGGCCGCCCCGTGCCCCCGCCGCCGCGCCCCGGCCCCGCCGGGCCAGGGGTCAACTGTCAGGGGCGCCTACCCTGTTGACCCATGACACCTCAGCCCGCGAACCCCAGGACGCCCACGGCCCCCACGGAATCCCTGGCCGTCGGCCAGCGCTCGCTCGGCGACCCCTCCGTGCTGTTCCCGCTGTGGCCGCCGCTCACCGAAGGCTGCCCGGTCACGAGCACGGAGTCCGTCGCGTACCCCGTAGAGGTCGATTACGCCTACGACAAGGTGCCCGCCGACTTCTTCGCGACCGCCGCGGCGCGGCCGCGCGGGCACGAGCGGTGGGCGCCGCTGCTTCCGCCCCTGCACGGCCCCGGGCTCGCGGAGGGCGGCACTCCGCTGCTGCCCCTGGAGGACGGGGTGTGGATCAAGGACGAGTCCCGCAATCCGACCTGGAGCCACAAGGACCGCCTCAACCGGGTCGCCGTCGGCGCGGCCGTCGGGGTCGGCGCGGCGGGGGTCGTCGTCGCCTCCTCCGGCAACCACGGCGCCTCCGCGGCGGCGTACGCGGCGCGGGCCGGGCTCCGCTGCGCCGTCCTCACCTCCGCCGAGGTGCCCGCGGCCGTCGACGCGTTCCTGCGCGGCTACGGAGCGGTCGTCCTGCGGGTGCCCTCCGAGGCGCGGTGGCCGCTCCTGCGCCGGATCGTCGAGCGGACCGGCTACCACCCCGTCAGCAACCTCACGCCCGCCGCGCACACCGGGCACGGCTTCGGGCCCGAGGGCTACAAGACCCTCGCCTACGAGATCTTCGCCGACCTCGGCGTCGTCCCGCGCGCGGTGTTCGTGCCCACCGGCTACGGAGAGATGCTGTTCGGCCTCTGGAAGGGGTTCGCCGAGCTGGTGCGGCTCGGGCACGCGGAGCGGGTGCCTCGGCTGTACGGGTGCGAGCCCGCCGCCGGGGGTCCGCTCGCCGCGGCCGTGCGGGGCGGGGTGCCCGCGGCGCATGTTCCTCTCGGGGCCACCGCCGCGTACGCCATCGCCTGTCCCGTCGGCGGGTATCGCGGGGTCGTCGCCGTCCGGGAGAGCGAGGGGGCTCCGCTCCTCGTCACCGACGCGGAGATGGCGGCCGCCCGCTCGGAGTTGGCCCGCAACGGGGTGTGGGCCGAGCTCTCCGCCGCCGCGGGCCTCGCCGGGCTCCGGCGGATCGGCCGCCCGGAGGACGGCCCCGTGGTGTGCGTGTCCACGTCCAGCGGCTTCAAGGACCAGGACCTGCTGGCCGCCGGGCCGTCGGAGGTGGTCGACCCGGAGGACTGGGACGCGGTGGAGCGGCGGCTGCGCCAGGCGTGACGGCACCCGGCCGGGCGCCTCAGCTCTTGACCGCCCGGCCGAAGACCGAGCGGGCCCAGAGGAAGCCGACCAGGGTCAGGCCCGCGATCCAGGCCAGGGCCTGGGCGCCGCTGGTGCCGATCCCGGTGCCGAGCAGCAGCCCGCGCAGCGTCTCGTTGATCGGCGTGAAGGGCTGGTACTCGGCGAACCAGCGCAGGCCCGTCGGCATCGATTCGGGGGTGACCACCGCGGAGCCGAGGAAGGGCAGGAAGGTCAGCGGCGCGGGCGCGTTGCTGGCCGCCTCGACGGTCCTCGCGCCCAGGCCCATGGCGGCCGACACAGCCGGTTTCTCCGGCGACGAGTTGGACGGGGCCGTGACCACGCTCCTGACGTTCGTGACCGGCACGGCCCTGGAGGACGCGGCCGCCGCCACCCTGCGGGCCCAGATCCGCAGGCGGGGCGGCGACGAGGAGCGGGAGGTCAAGGAGGTCGTCGAGTGGGCGAACGACATCGCGAAGGAGTTCCCTCGGCTGCGCGCCCGCATCGAGGCGGGGGCGCGGGCCCGCCTCACGGAGGAGCGGGACGCACGGGCCCAGGACGCTCAGGACACCCAGGACACCCAGGACCCGGACACGCGGCAGTCGCACACCCCGGAGCCCCGCACCACCCCCGGAGGTCAGAGCCCCGCGAGGATCACCTTCGGCGTCGAGACCATCCTCGAGGCCCGCCTGAGCGCCCGGACCGGCAGCGGGCCCGCGCGCCAGCCGGGACTACTCCCGCATGTCCTCCGGCACACTCACCAGCCACCGGCTCTCCCGGCGCGGCCGCAGGTAGCAGAGCCAGTAAAGCGTCGCCGCGCCCACGATCCCGCCCGTCCAGAGCAGGTACGAGGCCTCCTGGCGGCTCAGCACGTACGCGAGCACCGCGATCAGCACCACCGGAACCCCCGGCCACAGCGGCATCCGCCAGGCCGGCGCGTGCCGGTGCGTCCCGCGCCGGGCGAGCAGCGCCGCGACGGCGACCAGCAGGTACATCCCGGTCACGGACACCCCGGTCACCCCGTAGAGGGTGTCCAGGTTCACGAAGCACAGCGCGGCGCCCGGCACGCCCACCAGGAGCGTGGCGACCCAGGGCGAGCCGAAGCGGCCGAGCCGCGACAGGACGTTGTTCACGGGCTCGGGCCAGGCCTTGTCGCGGGCGGAGGCGAACAGGACCCGCGAGTTCTGGATCACCATGACGATGCCCGCGTTGATGATGGCGAGGGCGACGCACAGGCTGATGAAGGTGCCGACCCCGGAGCTGGACCAGGCGGCGACCATGCCGCCGATGTCACCGCTGGTGAGCGCGGCGAGATCGGGCGCGCCCATGGTGATGGCGGCGACCGGCACGAGGAGCACGACCGCCGAGATGCCGAGGGTGAGCAGCACGGTGCGGGTGACGTTCCTGCGGGGGTCCTCCATCTCCTCGGAGAGGTACACGGCCGTGGAGAAGCCCTGGGTGACGAAGAGGGCGATGGCGAGCCCGGAGACGATCAGCATGGCGGTGACGGTCTTGGTGCCGTCGCCGGAGCCGGACCCCGTGGCCACGGTGAGGTCGACGAGGCTGCCCGCGCCCCGCTCGGCGTGCGCGAACCCGAGCACGGCCACCACACCGGCCGCGACCACCTCCAGGACCAGGAAGATCCCGGTGATCCACGCGTTCGCCCGCAGGTCGAGCAGGCCCGCGAGGGTGGCCAGGAGCATCACGCCGGCGCCCGCCGTGGACGGGTCCAGGTGCACGACCGGGGCGAGGTAGTCGGCCGTGCCCATGGCGATCACCGGCGGCACGATCATCACGACGAGCAGGGACAGGACGAACACCAGCCAGCCCGCGAGCCGTCCGGCCATGGTCGACACCATCGCGTACTCGCCGCCCGCGCTGGGGATGAGGGTGCCCAGCTCCGAGTAGCAGAACGCGACGCCCACACACAGCAGCGCGCCGATGGCGATGGTGAGGGCGGTGGCGGTGCCGAGCGAGGAGAAGAGGTCGGGCACGACCACGAAGAGCGTGGAGGCGGGCGTGACGCAGGACAGCGTGAGCAGGGTGCCGCCGACGACGCCGATGGAACGCTTCAGCTTGCGCGGGGCCTGTTCCGGCTCCGGGGCCGCCTCCGGCGCGAGGGTCGCGGGCGAAGGCGTGTGCAGCGTTTCGGTCATACGGCGGATCCGATCGGCTCGTACCAAGGGGGGAGGCAGAGCCGTCAGGAAACCCCGGCGTAAGGGGAACGTCAATGCCCGTTTGCCTACGGAATCCGCACCCCGGCCAGTCATCAACTCACCATTGAATCCCAGCCCTTCACACCCCTAGGTGAATTTCAACTGATCAGCTCCGCGCATGACCTTCAATACCAAGGTCAATTACGACCAGTACCTCTGCCACCCGTTTCATCCCGTCTGTACGAGAACCGCAGCCCGAGCCCCGAAAAACAAACGAAGCCGTCCGGAGTCCGGACGGCTTCGTGCCCTACCACTGCCTTATGGCGTACCGCTCAGTGATTGCGCGGGAACCCCAGGTCCACGCCCGCCGGGGCGTCCGACGGGTCCGGCCAGCGGGTCGTGACGACCTTGCCGCGGGTGTAGAAGTGCGTGCCGTCGTTGCCGTAGATGTGGTGGTCGCCGAAGAGCGAGTCCTTCCAGCCGCCGAAGGAGTGGTAGCCCACCGGCACCGGGATCGGCACGTTCACGCCGACCATGCCCGCCTCCACCTCCAGCTGGAAGCGCCGCGCGGCGCCGCCGTCCCGGGTGAAGATCGCGGTGCCGTTGCCGAACGGCGAGGCGTTGATGAGGGCGAGCCCCTCCTCGTACGTGTCGACGCGCAGCACGCACAGCACCGGGCCGAAGATCTCGTCCTTGTACGCGTCCGCCGTCACCGGCACCCGGTCGAGCAGCGAGAGCCCGATCCAGTGGCCGTCAGCGCATTCGGGGTGGCCCTCGACGGTGTAGCCGGTGCCGTCCAGGACGACCTCGCTGCCCTGCGCCGCCGCGCCCGTCACGTACGACGCCACCTTGTCGCGGTGGGCGGCGGTGATGAGCGGGCCCATCTCGGAGGCCGGGTCGGTGCCGGGGCCGATCTTGATCTTCTCGGCGCGCTCCTTGATCTTGGCGACCAGTTCGTCGCCGACCGCGCCGACGGCCACGACCGCGGAGATGGCCATGCAGCGCTCGCCCGCCGAGCCGTACGCGGCCGAGACGGCGGCGTCGGCGGCCGCGTCCAGGTCGGCGTCCGGCAGGACGAGCATGTGGTTCTTGGCGCCGCCGAGTGCCTGGACGCGCTTGCCGTTGGCGGAGGCGGTGGTGTGGATGTAGCGGGCGATCGGGGTGGAGCCGACGAAGGAGACGGCGGCCACGTCCGGGTGCTCCAGGAGGCGGTCCACGGCCACCTTGTCGCCGTGCACGACGTTGAACACGCCGTCCGGCAGGCCCGCCTCGGCGAGCAGCTCCGCGACGCGCATCGACGCCGAGGGGTCCTTCTCGCTGGGCTTGAGCACGAAGGTGTTGCCGCACGCGATGGCGAGCGGGAACATCCACATCGGCACCATGGCCGGGAAGTTGAAGGGCGTGATGCCCGCGACCACGCCGAGGGGCTGGCGGATCGAGGAGACGTCCACGCGGCTCGCGACCTGCGTGGACAGCTCGCCCTTGAGCTGCACGTTGATGCCGCAGGCCAGGTCGACGACCTCCAGGCCGCGGGCGACCTCGCCGAGGGCGTCGGAGTGCACCTTGCCGTGCTCGGCGGTGATCAGCTCGGCGATCTCGTCGCGGTGCGCGTCGAGCAGCGCCCGGAACTTGAACAGGACCGAGGTGCGCTGGGCGAGCGAGGACTGGCCCCAGGTCGTGTACGCGGCCTTCGCGGCGGCCACCGCCGCGTCCACCTCGTCCACCGACGCGAAGGCGACGCGGGTCGTCACGGCACCGGTCGCCGGGTCGGTGACGGGGCCGTACGTACCGGACGCACCCTCGACGGTCTTGCCACCGATCCAGTGGTCGACGGTCTTCGTCATGCTCGTCATGCCGAGAATTCCCTTCACAGATGGCGGCGCCGGGCTGAGACGTGCCGGTCGTACTCCTCGCGTGCCTTGACCGCCGACGCCCGGGTCGCGGTCTCGGCCACGGGCACATCCCACCACGCCTGCGCGGGGGGCGGGCCCGACACTGTGTCTGCCGTTTCCGTCTCCACGTAGACACATGTGGGGCCGTCCGCTTCGCGTGCTTCGCGCAGGGCCTCGCGCAGGTCGCGGACGGTCTTCGCGCGCCGCACCGGCAGTCCGAGCGAGGCCGCGTTGGCGGCGAGGTCGACGGGCAGCGGGGCACCCGTGTAGGTGCCGTCGGGCGCCCGGTGGCGGTAGGCGGTGCCGAACCGCTCGCCGCCGACGGACTCCGAGAGGCCCCCGATGGAGGCGTACCCGTGGTTCTGCAGGATCACGACCTTGATCGGGATGTTCTCCTGGACGGCCGTGACGATCTCGGTGGGCATCATCAGATACGTCCCGTCGCCGACCAGCGCCCACACGGGCCGCTCCGGCGAGGCGAGCGAGACCCCGATCGCGGCGGGGATCTCGTAGCCCATGCAGGAGTAGCCGTACTCCACGTGGTACTGCCGGGGCGAGCGCGCCCGCCACAGCTTGTGCAGGTCGCCGGGGAGCGAACCGGCCGCGTTGATGAGGACGTCGGCGTCGGTGACCAGCTCGTCGAGCAGGCCGAGCACCTGCGCCTGGGTGGGCCGCACATCGGGTTCGTCCGCTTCGTAGGCGGCGTCGACACGGTGCTCCCAGCGGGCCTTGTCGTCGACGTACTCGTTCGCGTACGCGGGGTCGACGCGATGGCCGGACAGCATGTCCCGCAGCCCTTCGAGGGCGGCGCGGGCGTCGGCGACGACGGTGGCGCCCGCCATCTTGTGGGCGTCGAACGCGGCGACGTTGATGTTGAGGAAGCGCACGCCGGGCGCGGCGAAGAGGGTGCCGGAGGCAGTGGTGAAGTCGGTGTAGCGGGTGCCGACGCCGATCACCAGGTCGGCGGTGCGGGCGAGTTCGTCGGCGGTCGCGGTGCCGGTGTGGCCGATGCCGCCGACGTCGGCGGGGTGGTCGTGGCGCAGCGAGCCCTTGCCGGCCTGGGTGGAGGCGACGGGGATGCCGGTGGCGCCCGCGAGGTCGGCGAGTGCCTGCTCGGCGGCGCTGTGGTGGACGCCGCCGCCCGCGATGATCAGGGGCCGGTCGCTGCCCTGCACCAGGCGGGCGGCGGCGGCGAGTTCGGCGGGGTCGGGGGCCTGGCGGCGTACCGTCCAGACCCGCTCGACGAAGAACTCCTCGGGCCAGTCGAAGGCTTCCGCCTGCACGTCCTGCGGCAGCGCGAGGGTCACCGCGCCCGTGTCGACGGGGTCGGTGAGCACGCGCATCGCCTGGAGCGCGGCCGGGATCAGCGCCTCGGGGCGGGTGATGCGGTCGAAGTACTTCGAGACGGGCCGCAGGCAGTCGTTCACGGACACGTCGCCCGCGTACGGCACTTCGAGCTGCTGGAGGACGGGGTCGGCGGGGCGGGTCGCGAAGGTGTCGCCGGGGAGCAGGAGCACCGGCAGGTGGTTGACGGTCGCGAGCGCGGCGCCCGTGACGAGGTTGGTGGCGCCGGGGCCGATGGACGTCGTCACGGCGTGCGTGGACAGGCGGCCGCACTGCCGGGCGTACCCGACGGCCGCGTGCACCATGGCCTGTTCGTTGCGGCCCTGGTGGAACGGCATCCGCTCGCCGTACTCCACGAGCGCCTGGCCGAGTCCGGCGACGTTGCCGTGCCCGAAGATGCCCCAGGTCGCGCCGATGAGGCGGCGCCGCTCGCCGTCCCGCTCGGTGAACTGCCGCGCCAGGAAGCGCACCAGGGCCTGGGCCGTCGTGAGCCGGACCGTGCCGGGCGCGCCGCGCGTGCCGCCCTGCGTTTCGCTCATCGGTAACCCTCCGTGTGGTCGGGGTGGAAGCAGATCTTCCACTCCCGCTCGTTCCCCGGTCCCGCCATGACGTTCAGGTAGTACATGGTGTGCCCCGGCTGGGCGATGGACGGGCCGTGCCAGCCGTCGGGCACGAGCACCGCGTCGCCGGAGCGCACCTCGGCGAGCAGGTCGGTGCCGCCCTCGCGGGAGGGGGACACCCGCTGGTAGCCGAAGCCGTTGTCGCCCTCGATCTCGAAGTAGTAGATCTCCTCGAGGACCGACTCGACGCCGGGGCGGTGCTCGTCGTGCTTGTGCGGCGGGTACGAGGACCAGTTGCCGCCCGGCGTGATCACCTCCACGGCGATCAGCCGGTCGCAGTCGAAGGCGTCCGCGGACGCGAAGTTGCGGACCTGGCGCGCGCAGCTTCCGCTGCCGCGCGCTTCGACGGGGACCTCCGGCGCGGGGCCGTAGCGGGCGGGGAGTCGGCGCTCGCACTTCGCTCCTGCCAGGGCGAAGCGGCCTCCCACGCCGGAGGCGATCTGGATATGGGCGTCACGGGGAACGTAAGCGAAGTCGGTGGCTCCGCTGAACACGCTCTCGCGGCCCAGGAGTTCGATGATCTCGCCCTCCGCGTGCACCGTACAGCCGCCGGTCAGCGGGAGCACGATCCATTCACTCTCACCGGTGGCGAAGGAGTGCATTCCACCCGCCGGGATGTCGAGGACTCGCAGCCCGGCATACGTCCAGGCTGCGCTTTTGGGGTCGATGGCGACGGCGTACGTCCCATCGGCCGCACTTCCTTTTGGTACGTACGTCATGCGGGGCTCCTCCTGATCGCGTACGTCACGGCTACAACAGGCCGACCGCGGTGTCGACCGCGCCCGCGACATCGCCGTCCGCCGGGTAGAGCAGTGTCCGGCCCGCGACCAGGCCCTGCACGGTGGGCAGGCACAGGGCGCCGCGCCACTTCTCGTACGCGGCGTCCGCGTCGCCCGCGATGTCGCCGCCGAGCAGCACGGCGGGCAGCGTCGAGGTCTCCATGACGCGGGCCATGTCGTCGGGGTTCTCGGTGACGGGGACCTTCAGCCAGGTGTACGCCGAGGTGCCGCCGAGTCCCGCGGCGATGGCGATGGACCGGGTGACGGCCGCCGCGCTCAGGTCGTTGCGCAGCACCCCGTCGTCGGACCTGCGGCACAGGAACGGCTCGACGAACACGGGCAGTTTGCGCGCGGCCATGCCGTCGACGGCCCGCGCGGTGGCCTCCAGGGTCGCCAGGGAGCCCGGGTCGGCGTAGTCGACGCGCAGCAGCAGCTTGCCCGCGTCGAAGCCGAGGCGGCGCAGGTCCCGGGGGCGGTAGCCGGTGAAGCGGTCGTCCAGCTCGAACGCGGCGCCCGCGAGGCCGCCGCGGTTCATGGACCCCATGACGACCTTGCCCTCCAGGGCGCCGAGCAGGAGCAGGTCGTCGAGGATGTCCGCGGTGGCCAGCACTCCGTCCACCCCCGGCCGCGACAGGGCCAGGCACAGTCGCTCCAGGAGGTCGGCCCGGTCGGCCATCGCCATCGGGTCCTTCCCGACGCCGAGGGCGCCCCGGGCCGGATGGTCCGCCGCGATGATCATGAGCCGCCCGGAGTCCCCGACCAGCTCCCGCCGCTTGCGCCGGGCGGCGGCCTCGGCGATGGCCTCGGGCTCCCGCACCCGGGTCCGTACGAGCCGGGCCACGTCCACGGCGGTCATGTGACGGCCCCCGCTGCAAGCGCGGCGTCCACCTCGGACGCGTACGGCATCGCCGAGGAGCACTCCAGGCGGGAGGCGACGATCGCCCCCGCCGCGTTGGCGTACCGGATCACCCGCTCCAACTCCCACCCGGCCAGCAGCCCGTGACACAGCGCCCCACCGAACGCGTCCCCCGCCCCGAGCCCGTTCAGGACGGTCACGGGCAGCGGCGGCACCTCGACGGTGTCCCCCTCGCGGTTCATGGCGAGCACCCCCTTGGGCCCCTGCTTGACCACGGCCAGCTCGACCCCGGCCGACAGGAGCGCCCCCGCGGCGGCCCGCGGCTCCCGCACCCCCGTGGCGATCTCCACCTCGTCCACGTTGCCGACGGCGACGCTCGCGTGCCGCAGCGCGGCGGCGTAGTGCGGCCGGGCCTCGTCGGGGTCGTTCCAGAACATGGGCCGCCAGTCGAGGTCGAAGACGGTGATGCCGCCGGAGCGCGCGCCGAGCGCGGCGACGGTCGCCGTCCTGCTGGGCTCCGCGCACAGCCCGGTCCCGGTCATCCAGAAGATGCTGGCCTCGGCGATCGCGTCGAGGTCGAGGTCGGCCGCGGCCAGCTCCAGGTCGGGTGCCTTGGGCTGACGGTAGAAGTACAGCGGGAAGTCGTCGGGCGGGAAGATCTCGCAGAACGTCACGGGCGTGGGCAGCCCGGCGACCTCGCCGACCCATCGGTCGTCGACGCCGAACTCCCGCAGCTGCTCCCGCAGGTACGTGCCGAAGGGGTCCTGTCCCGTCCGCGTGACGACACCCACGCGCCGCCCGAGCCGCGCCGCCGCGACCGCCACGTTCGTGGCCGAGCCGCCGAGGAACTTCCCGAAGGTCGTGACCTTCGAGAGCGGCACCCCGGTCTGCAGGGGGTAGAGGTCCACCCCGATCCGGCCCATCGTGATGACGTCGTACGGGTCGTACGGATCGGTGTTCGGATCGCTCACCCTGCACATCCCTTCCTGGAGGCAGCCTGCCGCCTCCCCCAGGTCTAATCCCGTCCCAGGAACCCTGTCAACATTTTGTCCTTACATTCGGACTACTCCTTGACACTCTTCTCGGCCGCCGTGGAGGCTGACGCCCATGGCGACCCAGACCTCCTTGACCCCATCGTCGGCTTTGTCCCGCATCCGCGTCGGCTCGGCCCCCGACTCCTGGGGCGTGTGGTTCCCCGAGGATCCCCAGCAGGTCCCCTGGACGCGCTTCCTGGACGAGGTCGCCGACTCCGGTTACGAGTGGATCGAGCTGGGCCCGTACGGCTATCTGCCGACCGACCCGGCGCGGCTGACCGCCGAGACGGACCGCCGGGGCCTCAAGGTGTCCGCGGGGACGGTCTTCACGGGTCTGCACCACGGCCCGGACGTCTGGGACAGGACCTGGGAGCACGTCTCCGCCATCGCGGAGCTGACCCGGGCGACGGGCGCGCGCCACCTGGTCGTCATCCCGTCCTTCTGGCGGGACGACAAGACCGGCGAGGTCCTGGAGGACTCCACCCTCACCCCCGAGCAGTGGCGCCGGCTCACCACCCAGACCGAGCGCCTGGGCCGCGAGGTGCGCGAGCGCTACGGCCTCGACATCGTCGTCCACCCGCACGCCGACACCCACATCGACACCGAGGAGAACGTCACCCGCTTCCTGGACGGGACGGACTCCGACCTGGTGTCGCTGTGCCTGGACACCGGGCACTACGCCTACTGCGGCGGCGACAGCGTCAAGCTCATCGAGACGTACGGCGAGCGCCTCGGCTATCTGCACCTGAAGCAGGTCGACCCGGCCGTGCTCGCCGAAGTGCGCGCGCAGGACATGCCGTTCGGGCCCGCCGTCGCGCGCGGCGTGATGTGCGAGCCGCCGACCGGGGTGCCCGCGCTCGAACCGGTCCTCGCGGCGGCGGCGAGGCTGGACGTCGACCTGTTCGCCATCGTCGAGCAGGACATGTACCCGTGCGAGCCGGACAAGCCGCTGCCGATCGCCCGCCGCACCCGCTCGTTCCTGCGCTCCTGCGGGGCCTAGGACCCGTCCCCGGCACCCGGCTCCGCCCCGGGCCTCCTGCGCGGCGCCCGCGTACGGCACGCTGGTCGCACGACGGGCGAGGCCGGGCCGACGACGAGCGGGAGGCCGGATGAACACGGGCCGCTGGCACGACGCACGCACGCGCACCGCGGTGCGCTCCCTGCACGGCCCGGACGGCCTCTGGGAGGTCGCCCTGGCCCGGCCGCACCCGCGGCTGCGTCCCGGCGTCATCAGCTACCGCGGCTTCCGGCTCGCCCTCGGCGCGCCCCGGCGGCGGCTCGAAGTCCCCATCGGCGCCGTCACCTTGATGCTCGGCTTCGGTGACCAACTGCGCATCCGGGACCTCACGGGCTCCGCGCGCCCGCCGGTGTCCCTGGTCTCGGTGGTCTCCGGGCTCACCACGCGGCCGGTGCTCGGCGAGCACGACGGACGGCTCGCGGGCGTCGAGGTGCTGCTCACGCCGTGGGCCGCGTTCACGCTCCTCGCCACGGAGCAGCACGAGCTGGCCGAGCGCGCCCTGGATCCGGACGTGCTCGGCGTCCGGCCCGGGCGGGGCCGGCGGGAGGGGGTCGGGGACCTCGCGTCGGCGCTCGGCGCGCTGCCCCGCTGGAGCGACCGCTTCGGCCTCCTCGACGACGTCCTCACCCGCTGGTCCGAGGACGGGCCGCCGTGCTCGGCGCGGACCGTGCGGGCCTGGGAGGAGCTGGTGCGGAGCCGCGGCCGGGCGTCCGTGGCCCGGATCGCGGAGGAGGTCGGCTGGAGCGTGCGGCAGTTGGAGAACCGGTTCCGCGAACAGATCGGCGTCGGCCCGAAGGCGGCGGGCCGGATCCTGCGCCTCCAGCACGCCCGCCGGCTGCTCGCCGCGGGCCGCGGCCAGGCGGAGACGGCCGCGCTCTGCGGCTTCTACGACCAGGCGCACCTCAGCGGCGAGTTCAAGGCGATGACGGGCTGCACCCCGCGCCGGTTCGCGCTCGCCGGGGCCGCCGCGCTCCCGGCGCACAGCGGGCCGCCGTCCGCCGAGCGGCTCGCGGGCGAGCAGACGAGCCTGGTCCTCGCGCCCGGCACACCGGGGCAGCGGGCGCTGTTCGCGAAGACCGCAGGCCGCCGCCGCTGAGGACCGGCCGACCGGGGGCCACGCCTCGGCAGGGGCACCAGCGCGCCGAGGCAGAGGCACCGGCGCACCGGCGGCAAGGGCACCCGCACGCCAGGCAAGGGCACCGGCGCACCGACTCCCGGGGCCGCCACCACGGGTAATCACGCGCCCCGGACACGCCCCGCGCCCGCGCCCTTCGCGGGCGACACTTCCGTCACAAACGCCCCTTTCTCGTCACACATGTCTCGCGTACGCGGGTCTTGCGTCACAGCCAGTCGACAGACGCCCCCGCGCGGTCACTCTGCGTCGTTCACGGGGCACAGGCTGAGTGATCGCCAGTGCCGCGCCCAGCTCCCCCGTCGGCCGTTCCGGCCGCCCCTGGGCGCGCGCAGGGAGGAGCCACCCATGACCGACCGAAGGCTCTGGTCGTACAAGGACATCGCGGCGCACATCCGGGTCCAGCCCGACACCGTGCGCTCCTACCGCAAGCACGGTCTGCTGCCCGAGCCCGACCACGTCGAGGGCGGCAAGCCCTACTGGTACGCCGACACCATCCGCGCCTGGGTCGCGTCCCGGCCGGGCAACCGCGCCCGCAGGGACGGCTGAGACGAGCCCGGCGCCCCCTCTTGGATGAGTACCCCCTAGGGGTATAGTGTGAAGCACGTCAGGGGTTCCCTGGAACCCACGGGACCCCACGCGTGCGCAGACGTCCGACACGTCCACACCTTTCACCGAGGAGAACGACATGACCGCCAACGCCCAGACCTCGCAGACCGAATCCGTCACCACGGTGTTCGCCGTGAAGGGCATGACGTGCGGCCACTGTGAGGGCGCCGTGGCCGACGAGATCGGCGAGCTGGCGGGCGTCCACTCGGTCAAGGCCGAGGCCGCCAGCGGCAAGGTGACCGTGGTCTCCGCCGCCGCGCTGGACGAGGAGGCGGTCCGCGCCGCCGTCGACGAGGCCGGCTACGAGCTCGTCGGCAAGGCCTGACCGCCGCCCCTCCCCTCCCCCGGGCCCCGCGGCACGCCACCCACGGCCGCGGGGCCCGGCGCCTTTCCCCGAAAGAGCCGCCATGAACACCTCCGAGGTCGAACTCGCCATCGGCGGAATGACCTGCGCCTCCTGCTCGGCCCGCATCGAGAGGAAGCTGAACCGCATCGAGGGCGTGACCGCGTCGGTCAACCTCGCCACCGAGAAGGCCAAGGTCTCCTACGCGGACGGGGTCGAGGTCGGCCAACTCCTCGCCACCGTCGAGAAGCTCGGCTATTCGGCGCGCGAGATCGTGCCGCCCCCGCCGGACGCCGGGCCGGACGACGGCGCCGACCTGCCCGTCACCATCGACCTCACCGAGGCCGACCGGCTCCTGCAGCGCCTGCTCGTCTCCGCCGCCCTCGCGCTGCCCGTCGTGGTGCTCGCGATGGTGCCCTCGCTCCAGTTCGAGTACTGGCAGTGGCTGTCCCTGACACTCGCCGCGCCGGTCGTCGTGTGGGGCGGGCTGCCCTTCCACAAGGCGGCGCTCGCCAACGCCCGGCACGGCGCGGCGACCATGGACACCCTGGTGTCCCTCGGCACGCTCGCCGCGTTCGGCTGGTCGGTGTGGGCGCTGTTCCTCGGCACGGCGGGCGAGCCGGGCATGCGGCACGGCTTCGAGTTCACGATCGCGCGCGGCGACAGCTCCTCGGCGCTCTATCTCGAAGTGGCCGCAGGCGTCGTCACGTTCATCCTGCTCGGCCGCTATCTGGAGGCCCGCTCCAAGCGGAAGGCGGGCGCGGCCCTGCGGGCCCTGCTCGAACTCGGCGCCAAGGACGTGTCCGTGCTCGGCGCCGACGGCACGGAGACGCGGATCCCGGTGGGGCGGCTCGCCGTCGGGGACCGCTTCGTCGTCCGGCCCGGCGAGACCGTCGCCACCGACGGCACCGTCGTCGAGGGCGCGTCCGCCGTCGACGTGTCGATGCTGACCGGCGAGTCCGTGCCCGCCGACGTCACGGTCGGGGACGCGGTGACCGGCGCGACCGTGAACGCGGGCGGGCGCCTGGTCGTCGCGGCCACCCGCGTCGGCGCCGACACCCAACTGGCCCGCATGGCCCGGCTCGTCGAGGACGCGCAGAGCGGCAAGGCCGAGGTGCAGCGCCTGGCCGACCGGGTCGCCGCCGTGTTCGTCCCCGTCGTCATCGCGCTCGCCGTGGCCACGCTCGGCTTCTGGCTGGGCAACGGCGTGGGCGCGGCCGCGGCGTTCACGGCCGCCGTCGCCGTACTGATCATCGCCTGCCCGTGCGCCCTCGGCCTCGCCACGCCCACCGCCCTGCTCGTCGGCACCGGCCGCGGCGCCCAGCTCGGCATCCTCATCAAGGGCCCCGAGGTCCTGGAGTCCACCCGCCGCGTCGACACGATCGTCCTCGACAAGACCGGCACGGTGACGACGGGCCGCATGGCCCTCCAGGACGTGTACGCGGCCGAGGGCGCCGACGAGAAGGAGCTGCTGCGGCTCGCGGGCGCCCTGGAGCACGCCTCCGAGCACCCGGTGGCGCGGGCCGTCGCGGCGGGCGCCGCCCAGCGGCTCGGCCTCGACGCGGGCGCCCTGCCGGTGCCGACGCGCTTCGAGAACGCCCCCGGGGCCGGGGTGCGCGGCACGGTCGACGGGCACGAGGTGCTCGCCGGGCGCGAACGGCTGCTCGCCGATGCGGGCGTGACCGGCCTGGCCGGGCTGACCGCCGCCCGGGAGCGGGCCGAGGCCGCGGGCCGCACCGCCGTCCTCGTCGCCGTGGACGGGGTGGCCCGCGGGCTGCTCGCGATCGCCGACACGGTCAAGGACACCAGCCCCGAGGCCGTACGCCGACTGCGCGAACTCGGCCTCGAACCGGTCCTCCTGACCGGCGACAACCGATCCGTGGCCGAGGCGGTCGCGGCGGCCGTCGGCATCGCCCCCGACGCCGTGCACGCCGAGGTGCTGCCCGAGGACAAGGCCGACGTGGTGCGCCGCCTCCAGGACGAGGGGCGGGTCGTGGCCATGGTCGGCGACGGCGTGAACGACGCGGCGGCCCTGGCGACGGCCGATCTGGGGCTGGCCATGGGCACGGGCACCGACGCGGCCATCGAGGCGGGCGACCTCACCCTCGTCCGGGGCGACCTGCGGGTGGCCGCCGACGCGATCCGGCTCGCCCGCCGCACCCTCGCCACCATCAAGGGCAACCTCTGCTGGGCCTTCGGCTACAACGTCGCCGCGCTGCCCCTCGCGGCGGCCGGACTGCTCAACCCGATGATCGCCGGAGCGGCCATGGCGTTCTCCTCCGTGTTCGTCGTCACCAACAGCCTCCGCTTGCGGTCTTTCACATAGCCTCGCGATCCTTCACACTGTCTTCGCGGGACTCTCACCTCGAGCGAGATATCCGCATATGGGCCCCCTTGCGTCCGTTCGATGGCATATGCAAGAGACGTAGATCACAGCGATCGCAACGTAACCATCAGGGGGGCTCGCGAGTCTAAGAGGGCGACACCAGAGGGATCTTGGGGGATCCATCGGGCGTCGGGGGACATCTTGGGGGATGTCCCGGATGTGTTGGCCGGGGCACGTGCACCGGGGAGCTTTGAGCGGCCCTCCCGATCTCGTACGCGTCCCGGCAGAACGCAGACCACACAAACTCCCGGCCGGATCCCGTGGGGGGAATCCGCACCGGGGCACAGGAAAGCGCCCCGACCGTCGACCCGTGGGGGGATCGACGGCGGGGCGTTTTTCATGGCCGGGGCGCCTTGACCAGTGGGCGCCTGTCCGGCCGACGTAAGCCCCGTCAGGGGCGCGGGGAACTGCGCGACCAGCCACAACAAAAGCCGCAGACGCGTCTGCCGGGATCCCGGCAGACGCGTCTGCGGCTTCTCGCACGCTGAGCGCGCAGTTCCCCGCGCCCCTTACGGGGCACAGGGCAAAGTCAGCCGCGGCCGCAGGCTAGCGGGACTCCACCGGGACGAAGTCCCGGATGACCTCGCCGGTGTAGATCTGGCGGGGGCGCCCGATACGCGAGCCGGGCTCCTTGATCATCTCGTGCCACTGGGCGATCCAGCCGGGCAGACGCCCCAGAGCGAAGAGCACCGTGAACATCTCGGTCGGGAAGCCCATGGCGCGGTAGATCAGGCCGGTGTAGAAGTCCACGTTGGGGTAGAGCTTGCGCTCGACGAAGTAGTCGTCGGCCAGCGCGTGCTCCTCCAGCTTGAGGGCGATGTCCAGGAGCTCGTCGGACTTGCCGAGCGCCGAGAGGACGTCGTGCGCCGCCGCCTTGATGATCTTCGCCCGGGGGTCGAAGTTCTTGTAGACGCGGTGCCCGAAGCCCATGAGCTTCACGCCGTCTTCCTTGTTCTTCACCTTGCGGATGAAGGTGTCGACGTCGCCGCCGGAGGCCTGGATGCCCTCCAGCATCTCCAGGACCGACTGGTTGGCACCGCCGTGCAGCGGACCCCAGAGGGCGGAGATGCCCGCGGAGATCGACGCGAACATGTTGGCCTGCGAGGAGCCGACCAGCCGGACCGTGGACGTCGAACAGTTCTGCTCGTGGTCCGCGTGCAGGATCAGGAGCTTGTCGAGCGCGGCGACGACGACCGGGTCCAGGTCGTACTCGGCGGCGGGCACCGAGAAGGTCATGCGCAGGAAGTTCTCGACGTAGCCGAGGTCGTTGCGCGGGTAGACCACCGGGTGGCCGACCGACTTCTTGTACGCGTACGCCGCGATCGTCGGAAGCTTGGCGAGCAGCCGGATCGTCGAGAGGTGACGCTGCTTCTCGTCGAACGGGTTGTGGCTGTCCTGGTAGAACGTCGACAGCGCGCTGACCACGGAGGACAGCATCGCCATCGGGTGCGCGTCGCGCGGGAAGCCGTCGTAGAAGCGCTTGACGTCCTCGTGCAGCAGGGTGTGCTGGGTGATCTCGTTCTTGAAGGTCGCGAGCTCGTCGACCTTCGGCAGCTCGCCGTTGATCAGCAGGTACGCCACCTCGGTGAAGGTGGAGCGCTCCGCGAGCTGCTCGATCGGGTAGCCGCGGTAGCGCAGGATGCCCTGCTCGCCGTCGAGGTACGTGATGGCGGATTTATAGGCGGCCGTGTTGCCATAACCGCTGTCCAGGGTCACCAGACCGGTCTGGGCGCGGAGCTTGCCGATATCGAAGCCCTTGTCGCCGACAGTGGACTCGATCACCGGGTAGGTGTACTCGCCATCGCCGTACCGCAGTACTACAGCCTTGTTAGCGTTCTCGCTCACGTCATCCCTCACCGACGTTGTGCCTCTTCTTCGAGGTGCCCTGACTGTCTCTACCATCCCCCATTTGGCCCTGGAGAGTGCACTCGGGGTCGACCATTGGGCCTATTGGCGGCACTCAGTGCCGCCAACCTGCTCATCCTGCCCCCTTCGCCCCAGTTCCGAAAGTGCTGTGTGACGTTTCCGACTCGTTTGATCGATCAAAGGTCGGCAGTGCGTTGACGCCTACCCTCAGCCGCCGCGCCGAACCGCGAGCCGATGATCCAGGGCCGTCCACCTGCGGCCCGCGGAGACCGTGCGGACCGCCTGCCCCAGAGCCTTGCGCGAACCGACCAGGACGACCAGTTTCCTGGCCCGCGTCACGGCCGTGTAGAGCAGATTCCGCTGGAGCATCATCCAGGCGCCGGTGGTGACCGGGATCACCACAGCTGGGTACTCACTTCCCTGTGAGCGGTGGATCGTCACCGCGTAGGCGTGGGCGAGTTCGTCGAGTTCGTCGAAGTCGTACCCGACCTCCTCGTCCTCGTCCGTCTTGACCGTGAGGCGCTGCTCGTCGGCGTCCAGGGCGGTGACCACGCCCACCGTGCCGTTGAAGACGCCGTTCGCGCCCTTCTCGTAGTTGTTGCGGATCTGCGTGACCTTGTCGCCGACGCGGAAGACGCGGCCGCCGAAGCGCTTCTCCGGCAGGTCGGGGCGGCCGGGGGTGATGGCCTGCTGGAGCAGGCCGTTCAGATGGCCCGCGCCCGCCGGGCCCCGGTGCATGGGGGCGAGGACCTGCACGTCCCGGCGCGGATCGAGGCCGAACTTCGCGGGCAGGCGGCGCGCGGCCACGTCGACGGTGAGCCGCCCGGCCTCCTCGGTGTCGTCCTCGACGAAGAGGAAGAAGTCGTTCAGGCCCTGGGTCAGGGGTGGTTGCCCGGCGTTGATGCGGTGGGCGTTGGTGACCACGCCGGACTGCTGCGCCTGGCGGAAGACCCGGGTGAGGCGGACCGCGGGGACCGGTCCCTCCTCGCTGAGCAGGTCCCGCAGGACCTCGCCCGCGCCGACGCTGGGCAACTGGTCCACATCCCCCACGAAGAGCAGATGGGCGCCCGGCGGGACGGCCTTCACCAGCTTGTTGGCGAGGAGCAGGTCGAGCATGGAGGCCTCGTCGACGACCACCAGGTCGGCGTCCAGGGGCCGGTCCTTGTCGTACGCGGCGTCGCCGCCCGGCTTCAGCTCCAGGAGGCGGTGGACGGTGGAGGCCTCGGCGCCGGTCAGCTCGGCCAGGCGCTTGGCGGCGCGGCCCGTGGGCGCGGCGAGCAGCACCTTCGCCCTCTTCGCGCGGGCCAGCTCCACGATCGAGCGGACCGTGAAGGACTTGCCGCAGCCGGGCCCGCCGGTGAGGACGGCGACCTTGCTGGTCAGGGCGAGCTTGACGGCCTCCTCCTGCTCGGGCGCGAGGTCGGCCCCCGTGCGCCCCTTGAGCCAGCCGAGCGCCTTGTCCCAGGCGACGTCCCCGAAGCCCGGCATCCGGTCCTCCGGCGCCCGCAGCAGCCGCAGGACCTGGCCCGCGAGGGACAGCTCGGCGCGGTGGAAGGGGATCAGGTAGACGGCCGTGACGTCGTCGCCGTCCGGTCCGGGGACGGCCTCGCGGACCACCCCTTCGGGGTCCTTGGCCAGCTCGGCCAGGCAGTCGATGACGAGGCCCGTGTCGACCTGGAGGAGCTTGACCGCGTCGGCGATCAGGCGCTCCTCGGGCAGGAAGCAGTTGCCCTGGTCGGTGGATTGCGAAAGGGCGTACTGGAGACCGGCCTTGACGCGCTCCGGGCTGTCGTGCGGGATGCCGACGGACTGGGCGATGCGGTCGGCGGTGAGGAAGCCGATGCCCCACACGTCGGCGGCGAGGCGGTAGGGCTGATTCCGCACGATCGAGATGGAGGCGTCCTCGTACTTCTTGTAGATCCGCACGGCGATGGACGTGGAGACGCCGACGCCCTGGAGGAAGACCATCACCTCCTTGATGGCCTTCTGCTCCTCCCACGCGGCGGCGATCTTCTTCGTGCGCTTGGGGCCGAGGCCGGGGACCTCGATGAGGCGCTTGGGCTCGGTCTCGATGACGTCGAGGGTGTCCACGCCGAAGTGCGTCGTGATGCGGTCGGCCATCACCGGGCCGATGCCCTTGATGAGGCCGGAGCCCAGATAGCGCCGGATGCCCTGGATCGTGGCCGGGAGCACCGTCGTGTAGTTCTCGACGGTGAACTGCTTGCCGTACTGCGGGTGGGAGCCCCAACGCCCCTCCATCCGCAGCGACTCGCCGACCTGCGCACCGAGCAGCGCGCCGACCACGGTCAGCAGATCGCCGCCGCCCCGGCCGGTGTCCACACGCGCGACCGTGTACCCGTTCTCCTCGTTGGCGTACGTCACCCGCTCCAGGACGCCCTCGACAACGGCCATGCGGGGTGCGGGGACGCTGGCGCTGTTCGGCTGTGCGGCACTGGACATGCCCCGAAGCTACCGCCGCCCACTGACAGCGCCCCGTCGGGGGCGCGGGGAACTGCGCGCTCAGCGCGCGAAGAGCCGCAGACGCGTCTGCCGGGATCTCGGCAGACGCGACTGCGGCTTTGCTGTGGCCGGTCGCGCAGTTCCCCGCGCCCCTGACGGGGCTCAGGTCGGCCTGGCGGGCGCCCGCTGGTCAAGGCGCCCCCGCCAGCAAAAATCACGATCGAGTTTCAGCCAGCGGACAGGGGGTTGCCACCAGCCGTGTAATCGATTCCAATCCTCGTGTAATCGATTCCACGAGGAGGTGGCATCGGCAGTGGCAAGCGTCGGCATCAAAGACGTCGCGGCCCGCGCGGGCGTCTCCGTGGCCACGGTCTCGCGTGTCCTGAACGCGCACGCGTCCGTGAGTCCGGCCGCCCGGGAGCGTGTGCTCGCCGCGGTGGACGCGCTCGGCTACCGGCCCAACACGCTCGCGCGGTCCCTCAGGACGGACCAGACGCGCACGCTCGGCCTGGTCATCAGCGACGTGCTCAATCCGTACTTCACCGAACTGGCCCGCTCCGTCGAGGAGGAGGCCCGCGCGCTCGGCTACAGCATCATCTTCGGCAACGCCGACGAGCGGCCCGAGCTGCAGGACCACCACATCCGCACGCTCCTGGACCGCCGCATCGACGGCCTCCTCGTCTCCCCCGCCGACGGCGGCTCCCCGCTGGTCCTGGACGCGGCCCGCGCGGGCACCCCGATGGTCTTCGTCGACCGCTGGATCCCGGGCCTCGACGTGCCCGTGGTGCGGGCCGACGGCAGCTCCGCCGTGCGCGACCTGGTCGCGCATCTGCACGGGCTCGGCCACCGCAGGCTCGCCATCATCGCGGGCCCGGCGGCCACGACCACCGGCAGCGAGCGCGTGGCGGCCTTCCGGGACGCGCTGGCCGCGTACGGGCTCGAACTGCCGCGGGAGTACATCGGCCAGGGCGACTTCCAAGCCACGAGCGGGCGGCGCGCCACCGAGCGGTTCCTGGAGCTGCCCGAGCCGCCCGAAGTCGTCTTCGCCGCCGACAACTTGATGGCGCTCGGCGCGCTCGACGCGATCCGCGCGCGCGGCCTCCGGATTCCGCACGACATCGCGCTCGCCGCGTTCGACGACATCCCCTGGTTCGTGCACACCGATCCCCCGATCACGGCGATCGCCCAGCCCACGGGCGAGCTGGGCCGGGCCGCCGTGCGGGCGCTCACCGACCTGATCGAGGGCCGGGCGCCGGAGTCCGTGACGCTGCCCGCCCGCCTTGTCGTACGCGGTTCGTGCGGCGAGGCCCCCACAACCAGCACGACCGGCACGACCCGAAGGAGTGACGCATGACTGGCCCCGCACCGGTGCGCGACGCCGTGCAGGACGCACCGGAACTGCTGCGCGTCGAGGGCATCCGCAAGGCCTTCCCCGGCGTCGTCGCCCTCGACGGCGTGGACTTCGACCTGCGCGGCGGGGAGGTGCACGTACTCCTCGGCGAGAACGGGGCGGGCAAGAGCACGCTCATCAAGATGTTCTCCGGCGCCAACCAGCCCGACGCGGGCCGGATCCTCGTCGGCGGCGACGAGGTCCGCATCCACGGCGCGCAGGACGCCGAGCGCCTCGGGATCGCCACCATCTACCAGGAGTTCAACCTCGTCCCCGACCTCACGGTCGCCGAGAACGTCTTCCTGGGCCGGCAGCCCCGCCGCTTCGGCCTCATCGACCGCAAGAAGATGGAGGCCGAAGCCGCCGAGCTCCTCGCGCGCGTGGGCGTCGACGTGTCACCGCGCGCCCGCTGCCGCGAACTGGGCATCGCCCGGCTCCAGATGGTGGAGATCGCCAAGGCGCTCAGCCTGCACGCGCGCGTGCTCGTCATGGACGAGCCGACGGCCGTGCTCACCTCCGAGGAGGTGGAGAAGCTCTTCACCATCGTGCGGGGGCTGCGCGCCGACGGCGTCGGCGTCGTCTTCATCACCCACCACCTGGAGGAGATCGCCGCGCTCGGCGACCGTGTGAGCGTGCTGCGGGACGGCCGCAGCGTGGGCCAGGTGCCCGCGTCGACGCCCGAGGACGAACTCGTACGCCTCATGGTGGGCCGGTCCATCGAGCAGCAGTATCCGCGCGAGCGGACCGAGAAGGGTCAACAGGCCGACGGGGACGCGCCGTTGCTGCGGGTCCGCGGGCTCACGCGCGGCGGTGTCTTCCACGACGTCGGCTTCGAGGTGCGCGCCGGTGAGGTCGTCGGTGTGGCGGGCCTGGTCGGAGCGGGGCGCACGGAGGTGGCGCGGGCCGTGTTCGGCGCTGATCCGTACGACGCGGGCACGGTGGAGGTCGCGGGCCGTGCGCTGCCCCGGCACGACGTGTACGCGGCGATGACCGCCGGGGTCGGGCTCGTGCCGGAGGACCGCAAGGGCCAGGGGCTCGTGCTCGACGCGTCCGTGGAGGAGAACCTCGGCCTGGTGACGCTGCGGGCGGCGACCCGCGCGGGCCTGGTCGACCGGGCCGGGCAGCGCGCCGCCGCCGAGCGGATCGCGGGCCAACTGGGCGTACGGATGGCGGGACTCCACCAGCACGTGCGCACCCTCTCCGGCGGCAATCAGCAGAAGGTCGTCATCGGCAAGTGGCTCCTCGCCCAGGCGAAGGTCCTCATCCTCGACGAGCCGACGCGCGGCATCGACGTCGGCGCGAAGGTCGAGATCTACCAGCTCGTCAACGAGCTCACGGCCGCCGGGCACGCCGTCCTGATGATCTCCAGCGATCTGCCGGAGGTCCTCGGGATGAGCGACCGGGTCCTGGTCATGGCGCAGGGCCGGATCGCGGGCGAACTCGCCGCGGACGAGGCGACGCAGGACGCGGTGATGGCGCTGGCCGTCAGCACGGGGGCCTCGACGGCGCCTGTGGACGCCGCCTCGCCTGTGGACACCGGCGCCCCTGTGGACACCGGCGCTCCTGTGGACAACGACAACACCCCCGCGGGCGACGACGCCCCTGCCGGGGACGCGAAGGAGGACTCCCGTGGCAACCACTGACACCCGTCCGGACAAGACGGGCACAGGCGGCGCGGGCGGCGGCCTCGACCTGCGCCGCGTCCTGCTCGACAACGGCGCGCTCAGCGCCCTCGTGGTCCTGGTGGTCGCGATGTCGCTGCTCTCCGGCGACTTCCTGACCACGCAGAACCTCCTCAACGTCGGCGTGCAGGCGGCCGTGACGGCGATCCTCGCGTTCGGTGTCACCTTCGTCATCGTCGCGGCGGGCATCGACCTGTCGGTCGGCTCGGTGGCGGCGCTCTCGGCGACGGTCCTCGCCTGGTCGGCGACGAAGGAGGGCGTGCCCGTCTGGATCGCGGTGCTCCTCGCGGTCGCCACGGGCATCGCCTGCGGTCTGGTCAACGGCGTGCTCGTCTCGTACGGGAAACTGCCGCCCTTCATCGCGACCCTCGCGATGCTGTCGATCGGGCGCGGCCTGTCCCTGGTGATCTCGCAGGGCTCCCCCATCGCCTTCCCGGAGTCGGTCTCCAAGGTCGGCGACACGCTGGGCGGCTGGCTGCCGGTGCCGGTCATCGTGATGGTGGCGATGGGCCTGATCACGGCGCTGATCCTGACGCGTACGTACATCGGCCGCTCCATGTACGCGATCGGCGGCAACGAAGAGGCCGCGCGCCTCTCCGGTCTGCGCGTGAAGCGCCAGAAGATCGTCATCTACGCGCTCTCCGGCCTGTTCGCGGCCGTCGCGGGCATCGTGCTCGCCTCCCGTCTGGTGTCCGCGCAGCCGCAGGCCGCGCAGGGCTACGAGCTGGACGCGATCGCCGCGGTCGTCATCGGCGGCGCGAGCCTCGCGGGCGGCGTCGGCAAGGCGTCCGGGACGCTGATCGGCGCGCTGATCCTCGCGGTGCTGCGCAACGGCCTCAACCTCCTTTCCGTGTCGGCGTTCTGGCAGCAGGTCGTCATCGGCGTCGTGATCGCGCTGGCCGTGCTCCTCGACTCGCTGCGCAGGCGGGCCGGGGCGGGTTCGGGCGGGGGCGCCGTCGGCAGTACGTCCTCCGGGTCCGGGCGCAAGGGTCCGCAAGCCCTCACGTACACGCTCGCGGCCGTGGTCGCGGCAGCCGTCATCGCCGCGGTGTCCGTCTTCAACTCCGGCTCTTCGGGTACGTCGACGAAGATCGGCCTGTCCCTCTCCACCCTCAACAACCCCTTCTTCGTCCAGATGAAGGAGGGCGCGCAGGCGGAGGCCAGGAAGGCGGGCGTGGACCTGACGGTCACGGACGCGCAG
This sequence comes from Streptomyces sp. NPDC041205, assembly GCF_055591765.1. NCBI lineage: Bacteria > Bacillati > Actinomycetota > Actinomycetes > Kitasatosporales > Streptomycetaceae > Streptomyces > Streptomyces sp. NPDC041205. The sequence continues at coordinate 1,215,553 of NZ_JBVIZH010000001.1, forward strand.
AACGACGCGTCCCAACAGGCCAACCAGCTGCAGAACTTCACCAGCGAGAGCATGAAGGCCGTCATCGTCAACCCGGTCGACTCCGACGCCGTCGGCCCGGCCGCGCGCGCCGCGAACAAGGCGGACATCCCGGTGATCGCCGCCGACCGCGGCGTGAACAAGGCGGACGTCGCCACCCTCGTGGCCTCCGACAACGTCGCGGGCGGCAGGCAGGCCGCGAAGGCCCTCGCCGACAAGCTCGGCGGCAAGGGCGAGGTCGTCGTCCTCCAGGGCACCGCGGGCACCTCCGCGAGCCGCGAGCGCGGGCAGGGCTTCGCCGAGGGCATCAAGGCGTTCCCCGGCATCAAGGTCGTCGCCAAGCAGCCCGCGGACTTCGACCGCACCAAGGGCCTGGACGTCATGACGAACCTGCTCCAGGGCAACCCGGGCGTCGACGGCGTCTTCGCGGAGAACGACGAGATGGCGCTCGGCGCGGTCAAGGCGCTCGGCGACAAGGCGGGCGAGTCGGTGTCGGTGGTCGGCTTCGACGGCACCCCGGACGGCCTGAAGGCGGTCGAGGCGGGCACCTTGTACGCGTCGGTGGCGCAGCAGCCCGCGGAGCTGGGCCGGATCGCGGTGCGCAACGCGATCCGCGCGGCGGACGACAAGAAGGTCAACGCCGTGGTGAAGGTGCCGGTGAAGGTGGTCACGGAGAAGAACGTGGCACGGTTCAAGTGAGGTGCCGCGTGCGCGGGGCGTACGCGGGGCAAAGGGCAGCAGTCCCTGACACGGGGACCACGGGGAACTTGGGAAAGGCAGAACCACGATGCATGACTACGACCTGCTGGTCGTGGGCTCGGCCAACGCCGACCTGGTGACCGCAGTCGAGCGGCGGCCGGGCGCGGGTGAGACGGTCCTCGGCTCGGACCTGGCCGTCCATCCGGGCGGCAAGGGCGCGAACCAGGCGGTGGCGGCGGGCAGGCTGGGCGCGCGGACGGCGCTGCTCGCCCGGGTCGGCGACGACGCGTACGGCAGGCTGCTCCTGGAGTCGCAGCGGTCGGCGGGCGTGGACACGGTGGGGGTCCTGGTGGGCGGCGCGCCGACCGGGGTCGCGCTGATCACGGTGGATCCGTCGGGCGACAACAGCATCGTGGTGGCGCCGGGCGCGAATTCCCGCCTGACGCCCGCGGACGTTCGGGCCGCGGCGAGCCTCTTCCAGGCGGCCCGGGTGGTGTCGGTGCAGTTGGAGATCCCCCTCGACACGGTCGCGGAGGTGGTGCGTGTCCTGCCCGAGGGCACGCGTCTGGTCCTGAATCCGTCGCCGCCGGCGCCGCTGCCGGACGAGGTCCTCGCGGCCTGCGATCCGCTCGTGGTGAACGAGCACGAGGCGCGGGTGATCCTGCGGGGCGCCGGGGCGGACGTGCCCGAGGCGCCGGAGGACTGGGCGCGGGGGTTGCTGGCGCTCGGCCCGGGGTCGGTGGTGGTGACGCTCGGCGGCGACGGCGCGCTGGTGGCGGGTCCCGAGGGGGTGGCGCGGGTGCCGTCGGTGAAGGTGGACGCCGTGGACACGACGGGTGCCGGGGACGCGTTCACGGCGGCGTTGGCGTGGCGGCTCGGCGCGGGCGAGGACCTGGAGTCGGCGGCTCGGTACGCGGCGAAGGTGGGGGCGCTCGCGGTGACGCGGGCGGGGGCTCAGGTGTCGTATCCGTCGGGTGCCGAGGTGGCGGCGCTGTGAGGAAGGCCGGGATACTCAACCGCCATCTGTCGGGCGCGCTGGCCGAGCTGGGTCATGGCGACCGGGTCCTGGTGTGCGACGCGGGGATGCCGATTCCGGCGGGGCCGCGGGTGGTGGATCTGGCGTTCGTCGCCGGGGTGCCGTCGTTCGCGCAGGTCCTGGACGGGCTGCTCGCGGAGCTCGTGGTGGAGGGCGCGGTGGCGGCGCGGGAGGTGCGGGAGGCGAATCCGGGGGCGGCGGCGTTGTTGGAGCGGCGGTTTCCGGGGGCGGCGCTGGGGTTGGTCCCGCATCAGGAGCTGAAGGAGCGGTCGGCGGGGGCGCGGCTCGTGGTGCGGACGGGCGAGGCGAGTCCGTACGCGAACGCGTTGTTGACGTGCGGGGTCTTCTTCTGATCCCGGGAACGGTTCCCTGCTGACCCCGGCGAACGATCTCCTGCTGCCCTCGGGGACATCTCCCCCTGGCCCGGGAACGTTTCGAGGGGGCCCTGTCCGTCGACCGGGCCCCCTCGGTTTCCCTCCCCTTGTCAGTCGCTCCACGGATCCCCCCAGATCCCCCCTCCAGAGCTTCTGACACCCAGTACGACACGCGTCGTGGCGGAAGGGTTGCACGACTTCGGCAAGTTCCCCCGGAAGATTTCGGCGTGCCGACAAACCACCACGGACGTAGCGTTTCGCCCATGGGCGACGACACCTCATTCGAGCAGGACGTACTGACCGAGCTGGGCGACGACAGGCTCCAGGAGATCGCCGACGTGCTCGGCACGGACCCGGCCGGCGCGCAGGCCGTCGTGGGCCAGACGGTCTCGACGCTCTCGGGCACCCTGCGGGACAAGGCGCGGACGGCCGACCCGGCGGAGGCGGCCGAGGTGCGCCAGGCCTTCACGGAGGAGGCCCCGCTCCAGGGCGTGGCCACCCTGGGCGGCGGCCTCGGCGGGCTGCTCGGCGGCGGCATCATGGCGGGCATGCTCGGCAAGCTGAGCCGCCCGGTGGCGAACGCGGTCGCGAAGAAGACGGGTCTGCCCGTGGCGACGGTGACGCGCGCGGTGGAGCTTCTGATCCCGGTGGTCCTCGCGGTGCTCACGAAGCGCGCGCAGAGGACGCAGAGGACCGGGCCCTCCGGCGCCGCGCCGGGTGCGGCGCCCACCGCCGGTCAGGGCGGCGGCGGGCTCGCGGATCTGCTGGGGGACATCCTGGGAGGCGGCAAGAAGTAGCCGTACGCGGCACCACGCCCGCGAGCGCCGCGTCCCGAACCCCTCAACAACGGCGCGCGGTCCGCAGCCAGGCGAGGTTCATCACCGCGATCGCACCCCAGATCCAGCAGACGACGGTGCTTCCGTCCGGCGCCAGCGCCGTGGCGAGCGCTCCCAGCCCGACCGTGCCGAGCACCAGCCTGGTACTGCGCCTCAGCTCCAGCGCCGTGCGCAGCGGCCCCGGTTCGGCCAGCCTGTCGGCCAGGTAGGCATCGAACGCCTCCGCGACCTGGTCGTCGATCTCGTCCCGCAACTGGGCATCCAGTGATTCAGCCATGGTCGGCCACCCCGGCCCGCTTCTTTCGCATCTCGACCCCCGAGCTTTCCGGCGCCCGTTGGCGCCCCTCGAACCAAAGTAGCCATTGCAGAGACATTCTGCAAACAGTCTCTGCAATAACCGCAGAGACTCTCTGCAGTACCCTGGTCGGCATGGTCGAGCGCCCCGAGAAGAGAGTCCTCACCGGCCCGGACCTCAAAGCCTTCTACAAGGCACTGTCCAACCCGGTGCGCCGCGACATCCTGAGCTACCTGGGCGAGCACGGCGAAGCGAACTCCACCAGCGTCGCCAAGGCCCTCGGCGAAAGCACCGGCACCACCAGCTACCACCTGCGCAAACTCGCCGACCTGAAGCTGATCGCCGAGATCGAGGAGCGGTCCACCGGCCGGGAACGCTGGTGGAAGTCGCTGATGACGGACATCTTCACGCCGCCGGGCCTGGAGTTGACGGCCGACGAACGCGAGGCCGCCGTCAAGATCGGCGCGCTCAAGATGACCCAGGACCTGAACCTGGTCGTGAGCGCGTACGCCGGGTACGACGCCTCCGCGGGCTGGAACCAGATCCAACGCTTCGGACTGCGGATGACGAAGGAACAGGTCGCCACGTTCACCGAGGAGTACCTGGCGCTGCTGCGCAAATACCAGACCGAGCCCGGCGACCACCCGCCCGACTCACGACAGATGGCCGTACGCCTGGTGGTCGTGCCCGACGAAGGCCCCCGGCCCACCCTGCCGACCGCGCCTGACGACGACGACTGACGGGCGGGCAGGCAGGCGGGCAGGCCAGGCAGGCTCAGCAGACGTGCTCCAGATACCGCCGCACCGTCTCCCCCAGGACCTCCCGCCCGTCCTCCGCCCACAAGCCGTCGTTGAACAGTTCGACCTCCGTCGGGCCGCTGTAGCCGGAGGACTCGACGAGGTGGCGCCAGTGGCGGAAGTCGATGGCGCCGTCGCCGAGTTGGCCGCGGCCGGTGAGGACGCCGTGGGGCAGCGGGGTGGTCCAGTCGGCGAGCTGGAAGGCGTGCAGGCGGCCCGTGGTGGTGGCGTGGGTGAGGGCGGTGGGGGCCTGGTCGTCCCACCAGATGTGGTACGTGTCGGCGCAGACGCCGACCTGGTCGGCGGGGAAGCGTTCGGCCAGGTCGAGGGCCTGGGTGAGGGTGGAGACCACGCAGCGGTCGGCGGCGTACATCGGGTGGAGGGGTTCGATGGCGAGGCGGACGGCGCGGGCGGCGGCGTAGGGGGCGAGTTCGGCGAGGGCGTCGGCGACGCGTTCGCGGGCGGCGGGCAGGTCGCGGTCCCGGTCGCCGGCGGGGAGGCCGCCGGAGACGAGGACCAGGGTGTCGGTGCCGAGGGTCGCGGCCTCGTCGATGGCGGCGCGGTTGTCGGCCAGGGCGCGGGCCCGTTCGGCGGGGTCGCGGGCCGTGAGGAAACCGCCCCGGCAGAGCGTGGTGACGGTCAGACCGGCGCCCCGCACCAGCTTCGCGGCCGCCTCCACCCCGTACTCCTGGACCGGCTCGCGCCACAGTCCGACGCCCCGGACGCCCAAGTCCGCGCAGGCGGTGACCAGTTCGGGCAAGGAAAGCTGCTTCACCGTCATCTGGTTGATGCTGAAGTCGGCCGGGGCGCGGGGCGGGGGTGGCGTCATGGGGTGACTCCGTGGATCTCCTGGAGCGTGCGCATGCGGTACGCGGCCAGGTCCGGGTCGGGGAACAGGGACAGGGCGTCGGCCAGTTCGTACGCCCTGGTGAGGTGCGGCAGGGAGCGGGCCGACTGGAGGCCGCCGACCATCGTGAAGTGGTCCTGGTGGCCCGCCAGCCAGGCCAGGAGGACGACGCCCGTCTTGTAGAAGCGGGTGGGCGGCTCGAAGAGGTGGCGGGCCAACTCGACCGTGGGGTCGAGGAGTTCGCGGAAGGCCTTGGGGTCGTCCGCGTCCAGGGCGCGCACCGCTCGGGCCGCCACCGGTGCCAGCGGGTCGAAGACGCCGAGGAGCGCGTCGCTGTGGCCCTGGTCGTCGCCCGCGATCAGGTCGGGGTAGTGGAAGTCGTCGCCCGTGTAGCAGCGCACCCCGTCCGGGAGGCGGCGGCGCAGGGCGACCTCGCGGTCCGCGTCCAGGAGCGAGATCTTCACGCCGTCCACCTTGCCGGGGTGGGCGGCGATCACCTCCAGGAACGTGTCCGTGGCCGCGTCCAGGTCGGCCGAGCCCCAGTAGCCCGCGAGTGCCGGGTCGAACATCGGGCCGAGCCAGTGCAGGATCACCGGGGCGGTGGCCTGCCGGAGCAGGTCGGCGTACGTCGCCAGGTAGCCGTCCGGGCCCTCCGCCGTCGCCGCCAGGGCCCGCGACGCCATCAGGATCGCCCGCGCGCCCACCTCCTCCACCAGCGCCAACTGCTCCTCGTAGGCGCGCCGTACGTCGGTCAGGGTCGCCGCGGGCGAGGTCAGCTGGTCCGTGCCGACGCCGCACGCGATCCGGCCGCCGACCGCGGCGGCCTCCGCGGCCGAACGCCGGATCAGCTCGGCCGCGCCCGCCCAGTCCAGGCCCATGCCGCGCTGCGCGGTGTCCATGGCCTCGGCGACGCCCAGGCCGTGCGCCCACAGGTGGCGGCGGAAGGCGAGGGTGGCGTCCCAGTCGACGGCGGCGGGTCCGTCCGGGGACACGTCGGCGCGCGGGTCGGCGACGACGTGGGCGGCAGCGAAGACGGTGCGGGAGCGCAACGGGGGCGAGGGAGGCGAAGGGGGCGAGGGAGGCACGGACGCCGCGTTCACAGCGCGATCTCCGGTACGTCGATCCGGCGCCCCTCCGCCGACGACCGCAGCCCCAGCTCCGCCAGCTGCACGCCCCGCGCGCCCGCGAACAGGTCCCAGCGGTAGGGCGCGTCGGCGTACACATGCCGCAGGAACAGCTCCCACTGGGCCTTGAAGCCGTTGTCGGACTCGCCCGCGGACCCGTTGTCAGGGACCTCCTGCCACTGCTCCCGGAAGGAGTGCGCGGCGGGCAGGTCGGGGTTCCACACCGGTTTGGGCGTGGCCGCGCGGTGCTGGAAGCGGCAGCCGCGCAGGCCCGCGACCGCGGAGCCCTCGGTGCCGTCGACCTGGAACTCCACCAGCTCGTCGCGGTGCACCCGCACCGTCCAGGACGAGTTGATCTGTGCGACGGCGCCCCCGTCGAGCTCGAAGATGCCGTACGCTGCGTCGTCCGCCGTCGCGTCGTACGGCTTGCCGCGCTCGTCCCAGCGCTGCGGCACATGGGTGACGGCGAGCGCCTGCACGGAGCGCACCCGGCCGAACAGCTCGTGCAGGACGTACTCCCAGTGCGGGAACATGTCGGCGACGATGCCGCCGCCGTCCTCCGCGCGGTAGTTCCAGGACGGGCGCTGCGCCTCCTGCCAGTCGCCCTCGAAGACCCAGTAGCCGAACTCGCCGCGCACGGACAGGATCTGCCCGAAGAAGCCGCCGTCCACCAGGCGCTTCAGCTTGCGCAGGCCCGGCAGGAAGAGCTTGTCCTGGACGACGCCGTGCTTGACGCCCGCGTCCCGGGCGCGCCGGGCCAGGTCGAGGGCGGTGGCGAAGGACGTGGCGGAGGGCTTCTCGGTGTAGAGGTGCTTGCCCGCGGCGAGCGCCTTCCTGAGCGCGTCCTCGCGGGCCGAGGTGACCTGCGCGTCGAAGTAGACGCCGATCGTGGGGTCGGCGAGGACGGCGTCGAGGTCGGTCGACCAGTGGGTGAGGCCGTACCGCTCGGCCAGTTCGCGCAGCGCGTGCTCCCTGCGGCCCACGAGGACCGGCTCCGGCCAGAGCCGGGTGCCGTCGCCCAGGTCGAGGCCGCCCTGTTCGCGCAGGGCGAGGATCGAGCGGACCAGGTGCTGGCGGTGACCCATGCGTCCCGTCACGCCGTTCATGGCGATGCGGACCGTCTCGCGTGTCACGTGAGTTCCTCCGTAGGCGCGGGGCGCCGGGTGCGCGGCCGGTGGGCGGTGGTGGGGGCGAGGTTCTTGTGTCCCGTACGGCACTCCATGCGTAGCAAGCGCTTTCTATTGGGGAGAAGCTAGCCTGCCGGACAAGGTTCGTACAAGACCGGAGGCCAACAGATGACCGTGACCCTGGCGGACGTGGCGGCTCGCGCCCAGGTGTCCCCCGCCACCGTGTCCCGCGTACTGAACGGCAACTACCCCGTCGCCGCGGCGACGCGGGAGCGCGTACTGCGCGCGGTGGACGACCTGGACTACGTCCTGAACGGCCCCGCCAGCTCGCTGGCCGCGGCGACCTCGGACCTGGTCGGCATCCTCGTCAACGACATCGCCGACCCGTTCTTCGGGATCATGGCGAGCGCGGTCCAGTCGGAGATCACCGGCCCCGGCGGCCGGGCCGGGGGCGAGCGGATGGCCGTGGTCTGCAACACCGGCGGCTCCCCCGAGCGCGAGCTGACGTACCTGACCCTGCTCCAGCGCCAGCGGGCCGCGGCCGTCGTGGTGACCGGCGGCGCCATCGAGGACGCCCCACACGCGGCGGCGATCGGCGGGAAGCTGCGGCGGCTCGGCGAGGCGGGCTCACAGGTGGTGCTGTGCGGGCGGCCGCCGACCGACGAGGCGCCGGACGCGGTGGCCCTGACCTTCGACAACCGGGGCGGCGGGCGGCGCCTCACCGACCACCTCATCGGCCTCGGCCACCGCCGCATCGGCTACATCGCGGGCCCCACGGAGCGCACCACCACCCGCCACCGCCTGGAGGGCCACCAGGAGGCCCTGGCCGCCGCGGGCGTCCCCGACGACCCCCGCCTGACCCTGCACGGCCCCTACGACCGCCGCTCCGGCTACGACGCAACCCTCGAACTCCTGCGCCGCGCCCCCGAGTTGACGGCCGTCGTCGCCGCCAACGACACGGTGGCCCTGGGCGCCTGCGCCGCCCTGCGCGACCGCGGCCTTTCCATCCCCGGCGACGTCTCGGTGGCGGGCTTCGACGACCTCCCGTTCAGCATCGACGCGGTCCCCGCCCTGACGACGGTCCGCCTTCCGCTGTACGAGGCGGGGGCGCGGGCCGGCCGCATCGCCATGGGCCGCGAGGAGGAGCCGCCCGGGGGCATCGCGACGGTGCACGGCGAACTGATGGTGCGCGGCTCCACGGGAACACCCCGCCGGGCCTGACGCCCCCGCCCCGCCTCAGCTCCCCGCGATCGTCCACCGCCCGACCTCCCGGTGGGCCGAGTCGAGCACGGTCTCACCGGCCCCCGGCTCCAGGGCGTAGTACCGCAGGCTCCCCGCCCAGTAGCGGAGGATGCGCCCCAGCTCCCGGGTGGCGTCCTCCGCCGACGCGGTGTCGTCGACGTCGACTTCGAGCACGAACTTCACGACGGCCTCCCACAGGCGCAGCCGGGGCGAGGCCGATGCCGCCGCCCACTCGTGGGTTCCAGCATTCCATTGAAGTTCCTCTGGGGACTTTCCCCCGATCATGGCCGGTCAGCGACGCACGCCACGCGAAAAGTCTCAAACGGGCCGAGGAACACGTCGGTTGGGGCGAGTTCACCGGCGCGTACTGGTACTACTGGTGTATGCAGGAAGAGACCGCACAGTCCGCGATCGACATGTTCATCTCCGCCTTCAACGCGCCGGACGACAGCCGGGTGACGACCCTGCTCTCCCAGGCCCTGACCTCGGACGTGGTCTTCTGGGGGCCGCTCGGGCGGCGGGAGGGGATCGAGGAGGTCGAGCGGTTCGTGCTGGATCTTCGGCGGCATCCGGCGGGGGCCGGGACCATGGTGCGGTGTTCGGCGGTGGACATGCCGGACGAGTGGGCCCGGTACCAGTGGGTCTTCACCACGCCGGACGGGGGGCCGCGACTCGCGGGCACGGATGTCGTGCATCTGCGGCGGAGCCTCATCGACCAGATCATCGTGTTCGCGGGGGAGATCAAGCCGTCCGGCTCCTGAGTTCGTTCGCTTGAGGGCCATCGGGAGAGCGCCGTACGGCGTCGTCGCCGTGCCGCTGCCGGGGACCGGGTCGCCGACCTGCGCGGCGGCCTCTCCCTGTACGCGGGGTACTTGAGCCGCATCCTGGCCAAGTTCGAGGAGGACGGCCCGCTCCGAGCGGGCCCCCTCGGAGCGGGATCCGCGGCGGCGGCGCGTCACGCTCACCCCGCGCGGGCGCACCGCCGCCGAGCTGCTCGACGAGCGGTCCCGGGAAGCGGTCGGCTCGCTGCTCGCGTCGGTCCCGGCCGCCGAGCGCGAGCGGCTGACCGCCGCCATGGGGACCGTCCGCGCCATCCTGTCGGACAGCACCCGCCGCCCGCCCCGCGCCGACGACGTGCTCCTGCGCGAGCCCGGCGCGGGCGAACTCGGCTGGATCGTGCAGCGCAACGGCGCGCTGTACGCGACCGAGTACGGGTGGAACGCCGACTACGAAGGCCTGGTCGCCCGCATCGTCGCCGACTTCGCGGAGGACCACGACCCGTACCTGGAGCGGGTGTGGATCGCCGAGCTCGACGGACGTCCCGTCGGGTGCGTGATGTGCGTACGCGACGAGGCGCCGGGCACGGCGCGGCTGCTGCTCGTCGAGCCGGAGGCGCGGGGGCTCGGCATCGGGGACCGGCTGGTCGGCGCGGTCGTGGAGTTCGCCCGGAGCGTGGGGTACCGGGAGCTGGTGCTGTGGACCAACGACGTCCTCGGCTCGGCCCGGCCCATCTATCAGCGGCACGGGTTCGTGCTCGTGGCGGAGAAGGCGCATCGGTCGTTCGGGGCGGATCTGGTGGGGCAGGACTGGCGGTTGCAGGATCTGGCCGGGGGCCTTTGACGTGTGGGGTGGCCCCGTTCGGGGTGCGGGTGGCGCGGTTGCATCTGCCCTGTTGCGCGGGGTGCGGGTGGCGCGGTTGCATCTGCCCTGTTGCGCGGGGTGCGCGGGTGCGGGTGCGTTGTGGCTTGTCGCGCAGTTCCCCGCGCCCCTCACGGGGCACTCGGTACCCCGCGCCTCAGCGGGGGCGTTTCCGTAGTCCTCCTCGGGAAAGAAGTCCGGCCATGAAACTCGCCTTCTCCACGCTCGGCGTACCCGGCATGCCCGTCCCGGACGTACTGCGGCTTGCCGTCACCCACGGCTATCACGGCGTCGAGCTGCGCGCACACCCCGAGGAGCCCGTCCACCCGGGCCTCGGTCTCACCGAACGGGCCGACGTGGCCGCCGCGTTCAAGGACGCGGGCGTCGACGTCCTCGGCCTCGCGGGGTACGCCCGCGTCGCGGCGCCCGGCGACGACGAGCCCGTCCTGGACGAGATCCGGGCGCTGCTCGCCCTCGCCCGGGACCTCGGCGCGCCCTATGTCCGCGTCTTCCCGGGCGGATTCCCCGGCGGCTCCCCGGACGACGGCACCGAGCCGTCCCAGGAGCAGCGGGACGAGGCCGACGCGACGGCCGCGCGGCGCCTGGGCACCGCCGCCGAGCACGCCGCCGACGTCGGCGTCCGCATCCTCCTGGAGACCCACGACTCGCACCGCACCGGCGCCGCCGCAGCCCGCGTCCTCGGCCCCGTCGGCCACCGGAACGCCGGAGCCCTGTGGGACCTGATGCACACCTGGCTCGGCGGCGAACAGGTCGCCGACACCTACGCCACGCTGTCCCCGTTCCTCGGCTACATCCAGGTCAAGGACATCGCGAGCGCCGACGACACCACCCCGCTCCCCCTCGGCGCGGGCGCCCTGCCCCTCGCCGAGTGCGTGGAACTCCTCACCCGCAAGGGCTGGGACGGCTGGCTGTGCTGGGAGTACGAGAAGCGGTGGTACGAGGGGGCGGCGCCGCTGCCGGAACTCCTGGGTCCGGGCCGGGAGTTGCTGGCGCGGCTGCTGACGGAGTCGGCCTGAGGGGGCACCCGGCCACGCGGGGGGGGCGGCAGCGGAGTCCGGTTACGCCTGCGGCCCGACCCGGCCTAACTCCGCGCTCCTGGGCGGGAGTTGCCGCCCGGATTGCTGACGACGCCGGTCCGAGGATGACTCCGACCGCCGGGGCAGCCATCGGCGACACGGCCGACCCCACCGTCAGCACTCGCCGACCGACCCGGCCGTCGGGACTCGCCGACCAGCCCGGCCGTCCGGACTCGGGGCGCCGGTAAGAACACTGTCACCAGCCGCAAACGGCGAGGGGCACGTCCGACGACGTGCGGCGGGGTCGCGTCCGGCGACGTGCCGGGCGACCGAGTCGACGCCGGGGCGGGCGTACCGCTCCAGGGAGCGGACGGAGGCGTGGCGGGAGCGGGCCAGCAGCATCGGGGGGAGGTGCCGTCCTCGGCGTCGTGTGCGAGGGCGCTGTGCCGGAGCCGGTGCAGGGTCCAGCCGTCCAGGTCCTCGATGTCTTCGGGTGAGGCGAGGGGGTTGGCCAGCAGCCTGGTGTTCTCCTCGAGGATTTCCTCAGTGCGGCGGTAGGAGAGCCGGGCCCGGCCGGTCTCGGGGCACACGTCGAGCGTCGGTGTTCCGGCCGGGGCTTCGCGGTCGGTGAGGACCAGCGGGCCGTGGGTACGGCGGCCAATGAGGCGGGGCAGCAGCTGGGCGGTGCCGGACTGCCAGTGAATCCACTCGGCCGCCCCGCCCTTGGCGGTGATCTTCCCCCGCTTGTCCTGCGGGTAGAGGTCTTCCACGTTCAGGCACAGCACTTCGTCGGCCCGTGCGGCGGGCTCGTAGAGCATTTTCGACTGCGTCTTCTCCCGCAGGGCGACGCCCAGGCGCCACAGAGCAGCCATTTGGTTCTCTGCCAGGGCTTTGGTGCGGTCCTGTGGTGCCGGCCGCCGCTCGATGCCGATCGTCGGGTCGCCTTCGAGCCAGCCCTGGCGCTGCCACCAGCCGATTTCCTTGCGCGCGATGGACAGTTCGCGGTTGACGATGTCGACGTCCATATCGTCCGCGCGGGCCGCCGCCAGTTCAGCCAGCAGCTCCGGCAGCGCCGGGTCGTCGATCGCGGTGACAGGGAAGACGGGAGGCTTCGAGCCCCGGTGGGCGGGTCCGGTCGGAGCCGGTTCCCCGGCGAGCATCCATCCCCACGTCGTCAGCGAGATCCGGTAGATCCGCGCGGAGGACTTCGCGATGCCCGCGCCGGTGAGGGACCGCTCGATGGCCGCGGTGTACGAGGCCGGCGGGGCGGACAGGGGACGACGCGGGCGCGCGGCAACCGCAACGCGCCCCCACTCCCGATGTCGGTTACTGGTTCGATCGCCATGCTCTCCCCGCCCTCCGACCCTGCCGCAGTAAATGCGTACACCTCGCCCCGGCGGCCGGAATGGCCCGTCGCAGGTCGCGGTGATCACGGTAGGGGCTCTGTCGCGGTAAATCCGGCATTTACCGCGACAGGCGCCGGGCGGTCCAGGGAGCTCAGGGGGGCACGTGTTGCCTGGCCTGGGCACGGTCTGCAGCGAGCGCCTGCCGAATGCGCCTTGTTGGGTCTGTTCTGTTCGCGCCAACTGGAAAGAGAAGGCCAGTGGTTCTGGTGTGGCTCTGTGCGCAGGGCGAGGGATGAGGAGAGGTGGGGGCATATGGCCAGTGAGGCGGTGGCGGGTTCGGGACGGTTGGTCCTTCTGGTGGGAGGCCCGCCGGAGCTGCCGAGCCGGCACTGGCTGCCGGAGGGGGCTGTTGCGGATTCATCGCGACTCATCGTGGCCTTCTACGGGCGGCACCAGCATTTCGAGGACACCGGCGAGACGGAGCTGGTGGAGGGCGAGTTGGCGCCGGTGTTCCGGTTCAGCTACAGCACGGCCATTGCCGAGTAGGGGGCGGACATGTCGGCTTCGGCGAGGGAACCTATCGCGATCATCGGTATCGGCTGCCGGTTTCCCGGTCGTGTGGAGAGCGCTGCGGGCCTGTGGGAACTGGCTGCTCAGGGAGGGAAGATGGCAGGTCCGGTGCCGGCTGGCCGGTGGAAGGCCGGGCGCCTCGCAGCCCTGCACGACCCGGATTTGGCACAGCGGGCGGGGCGCGGCTGCTTCCTGGAGGGGGACGTGTGGGCGTGGGATCCGGAGGCCTTCTCGGTCGCGCCGATGGAGCAGCGGTGGGTGGATCCGCAGTTCCGGGTGCTGATGGAGGTGGCCTGGCAGGCGGTGGAGCACGCGGGCGTGCCGATGGACCGGATGCGCAGCTCGCGTACCGGGGTCTATATGGGTACGTACGCGCCGGACAATCTCTTCCGTGAGGCGCGGCCGGTCGAGGATTACCCCAACAGCCCTTATCTGTTCGGGAATTTCACGGCCGGCGCGGCGGGCCGGGTGGCCTTCTCGATGGATCTGCGTGGTCCGGTGATGGTGGTCAGCACGCACTGCTCGTCGGGTCTTGTCGCTCTCGACACGGCGTGCGGGGCGCTCACGCTGGGCGAGTGCGATACGGCGCTGGCGGGGGCGGTGCTGCTGATGCTGTCGCCTGAGACTCATTACTACGAGGCTCCGTTGCTGCTGTCGGGGCGGGGGGCGTGCTATGCCTTCGACTCCCGTGCCGATGGCTATGTACGAGGTGAGGGGGCGGGTGTCCTGCTCCTCAAACGGCTGGCCGACGCGCGGCGCGACGGGGACCGGGTGCTGGCCGTCATCCGGGGCAGCGCGGTCAACAACGACGGCCAGGCCAGCCGACTGACCGCTCCCTCGACCGAGATGCAGCAGCAGCTGTTTCGCGAGACGGTCGCCAAGGCGGGTATCGACCCGGGCGAGGTGGGCCTGGTGGAGGCGCACGGCCCCGGCACAGCGGTCGGCGACCCGATCGAGTACACCTCCATCAACGCCGTCTACGGGCGTGGCCGGGGCCGATGTGCGCTGGGTTCCGTCAAGACGAACATCGGGCACTCCGAGCCGGTCTCCGGCATCGCGGGCACCATCAAGGCGGTGGAGTCCCTGCGGCGCGGGATGATTCCACCCAATGCCACTTTCAAGGAGTGGAATCCCACCATTCCGCGGGACGAGGGCTCTCGGCTCTTCGTGCCGACCGAACTGACCGACTGGCCGGTGGAGGGTGGGCCGCAGCTGGCGGCTGTCTGCTCGTACGGTGTGACCGGCACCAACGCGCATGTGGTGATCGAGTCCGCTCCTGTGCCGCGTTCCCGGCCCCGGCGTCCCCAACGCCCCGAGGGGGAGGCCCGGTTGTTCCCTCTGTCGGGCGGCTCACCGCAGTCCCTGTCCCTGGCGGCCGCCCGCCTCGCCGCCTGGGCCGAAGGCCCTGGAGCGGACGCATCGCTGCTGGATGCGGCGCACACCCTGACTCAGCGCCGATCGCACGCCGATCACCGGCTGGTAATCGTCGCCGCCGACCATCGCCAACTCACCGGCCGCGCACGCGCCTTCGCGGCCGGGCAGGCGTGCGAGGGCGTGGTCTCTGGTGCGCCGCTGCTGCCGCCTGAGCACGCAGGCCCGGTGTTCGTCTTCACCGGGCAGGGCTCCCAGCGGCCCGGCATGTGCCAGGGTCTGCTGGGGAGCGAGCCTGTGTTCGCCGCCGTAGTGGACGAGCTGGAACCGCTGATCCGTATGGAGGCCGGATTCTCGCTGCGCGAGGTGATCGCCCATTCCGGGCAGTTGGTCGGGCTCGAGCGCATCCAGCCTGCCTTGTTCGGCGTTCAGGTGGCGCTGGCGGCCGTGTGGCGGTCCTGGGGGATCGAACCCACGGCCGTCATCGGCCAGTCGCTGGGCGAGGTTGCCGCGATGGTCGTGGCGGGCGGACTGAGCCTCGCGGACGGGGTGAAGGTGATCTGTCGCCGTTCCGCCCTGCTGGCCACGATCTCCGGCGGGGCGATGGCCTCGGTGATGCTCGGCGCCGACCAAGTGCAGGCGGCCATCGACGCGGGCGGAGCGGACGGAGTGACGCTGGGGGTGCTCACCTCGCCCGGAATCACGGTCGTCTCCGGCGACGCCACACAGATCGCCTCGCTGATCGAGCGGTGGGAGGCGGACGGTGTGGTGGCGAAGCCGATCGATGTCGAGGTGGCCTCGCACTCCCCGCAGGTCGATCCCGTCCTGGCCCAGCTGCACGCCGCGCTGGCCGACGTACCCGAGGCGCACCCCCGTATCCCCTTCTACTCCACCGTGTCACCCGATCCGCTCCACCATGGTGTGCTGGACGGGGAGTACTGGGTGCGCAACCAACGAGATCCGGTGCGGTTCCACACCGCCGTGTCCGCGGCGCTCACCGCCGGGCACCGGCTGTTCATCGAGTGCACCGCCCACCCCCTCGCGGTACGCCCCATCCTGGACACCGCCCGGCATGACGCCGTACCCGACGCCATCGCGGTCGGCAGCCTGCGCCAGGGAGCCGACGACCAGGACGCGTTTCTGACCCACCTCGCCACCCTGCACACAGCCGGCTACCACGGCATCGACTTCGCCACCCACTACGGCGAGGGCGAGCTGGCCGACGTGCCGGTCACCGACTGGCACCGCACCCGCCACGGCGGCGACGAGCCCGCCTACCGACTGGTCGCGCCGGGCCTGCCGGGCTCTGAGCAGCACCCGCTGCTCGGCGGGCACGTGAACGACCCCGACAACCCCGACCGTTACCTGTGGCAGACCCCTCTTGGTCCGCGGCGGCTGCCCTGGCTCGCTGACCACAAGGTGGCGGACGTGCCGATCCTGCCGGGCACCGGCGCGGTGGAGATGATGCTGGCCGCCGCCGCACGCGCCTACGGCACCGATCGCGTCGCAGCCTCGGACATCCGTGTCCTCCACCCGCTGATCCTGGATCCTGAGCCGCAGGTCACCACCCGCCTGATCCGCGATGGCGACAGCGGCCTCGTTGAGATCGCGTCCACCAGCGACGACGGCACCACCGTCCATGCCCGTGGCGCCGTACGCCCGTTACCCGAACATGAGCACCCCATCCCGCTCGCCCCCGCCGGCCTGGACCCCGACGGCTGGCAGGACAGCGAAGTCGCCACCCTGCACCGCACTTTCCGGGATAGACACCACGTCTTCCACGGACCGGCCTTCACCGCCATCGACCGCATCCAGGTGCACCCCGGCGAGGACCTGGCGGTGTCCTCGCTGCACACCCACGAGAGCGCACAGGTCTCCGCCTGGACGATGTCCCTGCACCCGGCCCTCGCCGACCAGGTCGTACAGACCGCGGTCTCGGCCTGGCTCGCCCACTACACCCTCACCCCCGGCCCGGTGGCCGTCGCCGGATTCGAAGAGGTACGGGTGTACGGCCCTACCGCCCACACCCGCAGGGCCGCGATCCGCGTGCATGAGGCCGACGACCTGGGCTGCACCGCCTCCGCCCGGCTGGCCACCACCGACGGCACGGTCGTCGCCGAGATCCTCGGCCTGCGCGTCACCAACATCACCCCGCCCACCGAACGCTTCAACACCCGTCTGTCCCATCTGAAGTGGATTTCCTCCCCTGCGCCCGCGCATCGTCCCCGCACCGTTGAGGGCACATGGACCGTACTCACCTCCGAGGACAACACCTGGCCTGCGGAACTGGCGCTGGAGCTGAAAAGGCACACAGCAGGCTGCCGGCTGCTTCCCCTCACCACATTCCTCGCCGACCCCGCCGCCCTACTGCCCTGCACAGGAGTCGTCCTCGCCCTGCCCAGTGGGCAACCCGGCGATGCACCCGACAGAGCCGCCCGCACAGCGGTCTCCCACGCCTGCACCCTGGTCCGCCACCTCGCCCATCGGGAGCAACCGCCCCGGCTGTGGGTCCTCAGCCGCCAAGACTGTCCCCCGCTCACCGCGGCCTGCGTACGCGGAGTGCTCAGGACCGTGGCGTACGAGCATCCCGAACTTCACGCCAGCAGCCTGGAATTCACCGGTCAGGAAACCGACTACGCCACTGTCGTCGCGGAACTGCTCGACCACGAACAACCTCTGACCGAGCTGGCACTCCTGCCGCAAGGGCGCCGCATCGCGCAGGTCATCCCGGGTGCGCCTACCGAAAACACTCCCGCCACGCAGACCGTCACTCCGCTGATTCGTCCCGGCGCGGCCTACCTCGTCACCGGCGGCCTCGGCGGCCTCGGCCTCCTCACTGTCCAATGGCTCGCCCGCCGCGGCGCCGGCCAGATCGTCATCAGCGGCCGCTCCACGCCCTCGGACACCACCGCAACCAGACTGGAAGCCCTACGTACCGTGGGCACCGGCATCACCGTCGTCCGCGGCGACATCGGCGACCCCGCCGTCGCCGCACGAGCAGTCGCGGCCGCCGCAGCGGACGGGTGCGTACTGCGCGGGGTGTTCCACGCAGCCGGAGTCGTCGAGGACGCCACCCTCGCCAACCTCGACGACCGCCTTCTGGAGAGGGTCTGGCGTGGCAAAGCCGAAGGAGCTTGGACACTTCACCAAGCCACTGAGGGCGCCGACCTGGACCTCTTCGTCGTCTACTCCTCCGTCGCCTCCCTGATCGGCTCCCCCGGGCAGGCCGCTTACGCCGCCACCAACGCCTTCCTCGACGGCCTCATCTCCCAGCGCACCACCGCAGGCCTGCCCGCCACTGGCATCCACTGGGGCCCATGGAGCGAGGTCGGCCGCGGACAGCACCTGGCCGACCGCGGCTTCCTGACCATCAGCCCCACCGACGGCATCGACGCACTCGAACGCATCCTGACCTCCGGTTACCAGCAGGTCGCCTACTCTCCCCTGGACGTCGACCGGTGGACCAGCCCCTACCCGACCGTGCGGTCCTCCACACTGCTCACCAGGCTTCTCACGGGCACCGAGGCCGAAGGCGATGAGACCGGGATTCGGGACCAGCTCCTCGCCGCCGACAACTCGTTGGAGCGCCAGGCCCTCCTGGAGGCGTTCATCATCGAGACCGTCCGCGAACTGCTCGGAGGCACCACCCGCCACATCGGTCCCCACACCAGCATGGTCCTCCTCGGCCTCGACTCCCTTGGCGCCATCCAGCTCCAGCAACGCCTCCAGCGAGCACTGCGCACCGAGATGAAAACCGGCGTGATCTGGGTCAAACCCAGCGCGGCCGCCCTCGCTGACTGGCTCCTGGACGCGATGGTCCTGTCGGACGAAACCCCACGGAGGTGATCGCGATGTACGCCCGGTCTGAGCCCGGCTCAGCCCCAGTGCCGGTGTCCCCCCACCGGCGGCGGCCCGCACCGGTGATCCTGTGGTCCTGTACCGGAGCGCTCTTCCTCGGCCTGGAGACGTATGTGGCGGTGCGCTACCTCTCCTCGGGACAACTCCATCTGAGCACAGGCGACCTCGGTGCACTGAGCGGGCCCCGACAGACACTGCTCTGGACAGCCCAGATCCTCGTCATCATGATGATCGTTCCGCTCATCATCTGGATCGCACGCCGCTGCATCAGCGAACACCGCCTCACCATCGACGCGCTCCTGCTGCTCGGATTCGTCTCCCAGGCCGGACTCGACCCGTACTTCTCCCCCATGGGGATGCTCAACTCGGCGAGCCTGCACATCCCGTCCTGGGGGGAGTACCTGCCAGCCTGGCCGGAGATCTTCGGCTTCCCCGATCCCTCGGTCAAAGTCGAACCCTTGCTGGTGACCGGTGCCGGATACCTCACCGGTCTGGTATTCGCGCTCACCGCCGCCGCCGTCATGCACTTTGGGGTGCTGCGCCGATGGCCCGACCTGAGCGGAATCCGTCTCGCTGCCACCGGGCTCGGTGTCTGCGCGGCCATCGGACTGCCCATCGAGATCATCTGGATCCAGACCGGTGCCTACGCCTACCGGGAGGGCGTCCCGTTCCTGACGCTCTTCTCGGCCGAGTGGTACCAGGTCCCCGTCTACGTCCCGATGACCTCTGGCGTCTTCTGGTACGGAACCGCCTGGCTCATCAGGCACTACTACCTCCACCACGGTCCCGAGAGCACCATCTTCCGCGGCACCGGCCTGCTGCCGCACCGGGCCAGGACGCCCGTCCAAGCACTCGCTGTCATCGGTCTCCTGGATGTTTCCGTCATGCTCGACTGCATCGCCTTCCGGCTCTTCACCCTGCTGCCAGGACCGGCAGCCGAGCATCTACCACTGCCGTTCGTCTGACCCCGGGCGGCCGCCGCACCCGTCCGGGAGACGCAACCGGGCCCCCTTCAGCCAGGGGCCGACCCCGGTCCACGAGGAACACCCCGCCGTTCTCCAGGAGTGGCCATGCCGGATACGCACCCCCCTGCCCTGGTCATCGGGGCTTCAATCGGCGGACTGCTCGCCGCCAGAGTGCTCGCCGACCACTACGCCACGGTCTACCTGATCGACCGGGACGATCCGCCCACCACAGCGACACGGCGCAGCGGAACGCCCCAGGATGCCCATGTCCATGTCCTGTTCCCGCCGGGGTTGGACGTAGTGGAAGCGCTCTTCCCGGGAGTCACCGCCGACTTCCTCGGCCGAGGCGGTCATCTCATCGACGTGGGCGCGCACCTGGCCCTGGCCACCCGGCACGGTTGGGGACTCAGAACCCCGTCCGGAACATCTGCCATCGGCGGCAGCCGCCCCCTGCTGGAATGTGTCCTGCGGGACCGTGTCCTCGCACTCCCGCAGATCCGGTTTCTGCCCCGGCACCACGCCGAAGCTCTGGAAGGCACTCCGGCCCGGGTCACCTCCGTGGCGCTGCGCCCGCAGGACGCACCGCCCACAACCCCGGCCCGCAGCCTCCCCGCCTCCCTGGTCGTGGACGCCACCGGACGCGGCTCGCGGCTCCCGTCGTGGCTGGCGGCGCTCGGCTGCCCTGCCATCCCTGAGTCCGTGGTGGACTCCCGCCTGGGCTACGCCAGCCGCCTGTTCGCCCGGCCCCCCTCCTACACCGAGCCGGACTGGCAGGCGTGCTACGTCATGGAAACAGGACCGGCCGTCACCCGCGGCGGAGTCCTCGCACCCTTCGAGAAGGACCGCTGGATCGTCACCCTCACCGGAGTGGGAACGGATCGTCCCACCGCCTCCTCGGACGACTTCCTGGCCTTCGCTCGATCTCTCACCACACCGGTCATCGCTGATCTGCTGGCCGGTGCCACGCCCCTCACCCCGGTGGTACGCAACAACTCCACAGCCGGCCGCCTACGTCACTACGACAAAGCGCGAGGCCTGCCCGCCAACGTCGTCGCTCTCGGCGACTCCGCATGTGCCCTGAATCCGCTGTACGCCCAGGGCATGACCGTGGCCGCCCTCAGCGCCCGGCAACTCGGGCGCTGCCTGGCTGCAGACGGACCTGACTCCCCGACCCTGGCTCGCCGCTACCACCACGCTCTGAAGGCCATTCGGCAATCCCCTTGGCTACTGGGAACCACCGCCGACTTGCGGTATCCGACCACCTGCGCCGCCCCCCGGCCCGGCATCGGCCGACATTTGCTCGGCCGCTACGTCGACAGAATCCTCGCGGCCGGAACTCGCGATCCGCACACGCAGGCCGTCTTCCTCGACATCCTCACGCTGGTCAGACCACCCAGTGCCATCCTCCTCCCGCGTGTGCTCACCGCCACGGTGGCACGAGGCGCAGCCGGCACCGGCCCAGGCCCTCACCCCCCTGGGCTGCAAGGCGGCCTCACAGCCACCCGCCGGCAGCCGAACTGAGACCTGTCGCTGACGCGGAAGCGCTCCTTCCGCGCGGACAGCTCGCCGCAGGGGTGAGCAGGTCCGCCCACCCTGGTTCGCCGAGGATGTCCTGGAGCATCAGGGTGTTCACCTGAACCAGGGCAGACTGCAGGATCCGCAGGCACAACACGAACATCTCCTGCTCGTCGCGCCGGTTCGAGGCGATCTCCCCGCCCTTGCCGTAGGCGATCACAGAGTTCGCGCCGTTGGAGGACTCCATCACGTTCAGGCCCTCTTCGATCTCCCGCTGAAGGTCCCGAAGCCGCAGATAGCGGGCCACGAAGATGGTCTTCTGCGCGCGGCCGACCTCCAGCATCGCCGCGTAGGTGGGGTGGGAGGCGTTGCGGGTGAAGCGCCGCAGGATCGCCTCGGTGGACGCGGTCCGGGTCCGGATCGCCGTCGCATACTTGATCATCTGGTCGCACTGCTGGGCGATGAGCTCCCAGCGGATCGGACGGGTCAGCGCCGGGGTCAGCTGCGGGTAGGCGTCCGGTTCGCCGGCCACCGGCCGGTACAGCTTCACCTTGTTGATCCGCCTGGTGCGTGGCAGCAGGTCGAAGTTCAGCAGCCTCGTGATGCCGAACCCGAATTCCGACTGGCCATGGCTGTCCGTGTAGTTGAGCACGCCGCGGCCGCCGTAGCGCGAGTGCCACTCGGTGAACAGGTTCTGGTCGTAGCCGCGCACGTGGGTGGAGTCGGAGGCGACCGCGGTCGAGCCCTGGCCCCACAACTCGGTGTTGCGGGCGGTGAAGGTGGCGTTCGCGCTTTGGATGGCGATGGCGCGGGCGGCTTCGGCGGACAGGTACCGCCGCCGTACGTAGCGCAGCTCGTCCTCGGTGTGGCTGTGGCCGCCGGACGCCACCGCCTTGATCCCGGTGTTCGTGCCGTACGCGTGGATGACCAGCAGCAGGCGTTCGGCGAGTACCTCGGCCGAGAGGCTGCCGCCGCCGGAGACGGAGGTGACCGCGTCCAGGCAGCCGGTCCGCAGCACCGCTTCCTTGAGCATGTCGATCAGGGGCACGATGCCCCACCGCCACGCCACTCCGCCCTTGATCCTGCGCAGGTTGCGCGGCTCGGGCTGGGCCTCGGCCGGCGTGAGCCGGATCGGGCCCGCGAGTCTTGAACTCGTGTACCAGCTCCCGCAGCGTCGCCTCGCCCCCGGACACCGCCGGGAAGACGACCTGGCGGACCGTCCCTTCGGGGTGCCGAGGGACGCCTCGGCGAGCTTCAAGAGGATGTTCTCCTTGCCCGACACCTTCTTGAACGCGTTGATGAGTTGCTCGGTGACCTTCTTCTCCGCCTGCGCCCCGATCCGGTGCACGGTGGAGATCAGCAGCTCCACCAGAGTGTCGGTGATCTCCTGCTCCCGCTCGTGCAAGAGCACGGCCAGCAAGGTCACCCGCAGCCCCGCCGGGTACGTCCGCAGGTGGGACGGCGACTCCACCGCGGCCCGGGCCCGCCAGTCGGCCACGACTTTCGGTGCGATGTCGAGGAACAGGTCCGGCGGCAGGCCGAT
This sequence comes from Streptomyces sp. NPDC041205, assembly GCF_055591765.1. Taxonomy (NCBI): domain Bacteria; kingdom Bacillati; phylum Actinomycetota; class Actinomycetes; order Kitasatosporales; family Streptomycetaceae; genus Streptomyces; species Streptomyces sp. NPDC041205. The sequence continues at coordinate 1,237,791 of NZ_JBVIZH010000001.1, forward strand.
CGCCCGCACCGCCAGGAGTTTGTCGATCTCGGTGGGCATCGTCTCCAGGCTCACATTGCCCGGCGCTTCCTCGATCGTCCCCAGCACCGGGGGCGCGCCCTCGCCCTCTGTGCCGCCGCCCGCGGGTCCAGCATCGTCCTGGTCGTCGGTGCCACCGGCCACCAACGCCACGATCCGCTCGATACTCTCCGCGGTCAGCCGCGAGGAGATCAGGGCGGTCAGGGCCTCCTCGGACGCTCGCAGGGCGGCCGCCACAATGCGGTCGCACCGGCCCGGTGTGGGCGGCTCGACGCTCTCCTCGCGGCAGCGGGCCAGCAGCTCCACCCGGATCTGCTCGGGCCTGCGTTCCTTGCGCGCGACGTGCTCGGCCAGATACGTCGTCAGCTTCTCCGCGTCCGCGACGCTGCACTCACGGAAGCCGAGGTGCTCCCGGATCTGCGCGCGGTGGTGTTCGATCGTGCGGCCGGTCCAGTCCTACGCATCCAGCTCGGAGGCGGGGACCTGTACCCGCCGGGCCGCGAACTCCACGACCTCGCCGGGCAGCTCTGCCCGGTTCCGGGGAAACCGGCCGTACTGCGTATAGAACTTCAGCAAGACGGCGAAGCCCAGTCGCGTCGCACCGCGCTTGCCGGAGACGAGTCCTTGCTCGTCCTTCAGCAGCGCCCAGTGCTCGACCAGTTCGTCCAGGTCCAACGGGGTACGGGCCACGATCGCCGATCGTCCTCGCGGGGCTTCACACACCGCAGCCGTACGGCCTCCGGCTCACCCGCACGAGCAATGCCCTGACAAGATCACCACCGTTTGCGGCTGGTGACAGGGTTCTTACCAGCACCCCGACTTGTCGACCGACCCAACGCCCGTGCCCCGTCGGCCGCTTCCGCGTCCCGGGCGGCTCGGGTCCCTTCGACCGCCCCGGCACCCCAGCACCCGGGGACCCTCTCAGGTCTCCTCGGCCTCCCCGGCCACCCCTCCCCCGTCTCCCTCTCCCCAGCCCTCACCCACATACCCGTCCAGCAGCCCCGCCCCCGCCAGCATCGCCCGTGACCTCCGCGTCAGCTCCTCCTGGCGGCGGGCCAGGGCCGCGCGCAGGGCCTCGCTGCTGCCCGTCTCGCGCAGGCCGTCCAGGACCGGGCGGATCGCGGGCAGGGCGTAACCGGCCTGGCGGAGCATGGCGATCATGCGGGCGTCGCGGACGTCCGCGGCGTCGTAGCGGCGGTACCCCGTGCCCCGCTCCCGCGCGGGCGCGAGCAGGCCCGCCGACTCCCAGACACGGAGCGCCGACGCCCGCACGCCGACGCGGGCGGCGACCTCGCCGACGGTGAGGTCCACGCGGGACGGCGCCGCGGCCGCGGCGGACGGGTATCCGGCGGACGCGCGCTCAGCGGACGCGGACCCGGCGGGCGCGGCCCCGGCGGGCGCCGACCCCTCCCCCTCCCGCGCCACCGCCTCCAACGCCGCCCCCGTCGCCCGCAGCGCCTCCCTGCGCGTGTGCAGTTCCGCGTGGGCCGCGTCCAGCAAGGTCAGCGCCAGCGGTAGGTCGTCCGCGTGCACCGCCCGCATCACCGCGCGGGCCGTGTCGGGGCCGAAGCCCTTGACAAGGGCGCGGTAGGTGAGCAGGGCGCGGCCGTGGACGGGGGCGAAGCGGCGGTAGCCGGAGGGGGTGCGGGGGGTGGGGGGCAGGATGCCCGCGTCGGCGTAGTCGCGTACGAGCTGGGTGGAGACGCCCGCCATCCGGGCCAGGTCGACGGGGCGCAGGGCCTTGGGCAGGGGGCGCGCGGGGCGCGGGGTCATGCGCGGGACGAGGGTTCCGGGATCACTTCGTCAGCGTACGTCGCCGGGGCGGGCGGTGAGATGGGCGTGCGGTGCCGGGGCGGGAGCGAGGCGAGCGCGACCCCGCCCACGAGGAGCGCCGCCGCGCACCACTGGAGCGTGCCCACGGACTCGTCCAGGAACAGGGCGGCCGACGACATGCCGAAGACCGGGACGAGGAGCGAGAACGGGGCCACCGTCGACGCCGGGTGGCGGCGCAGCAGGTACCCCCAGACGCCGAAGCCGAAGACGGTCGTGATCCACGCGACGTACACGATGATCCCGACGCCCTGCCAGTCGAGGGAGCGCAGCGCGTCGAGGTCGCGTGCGGGGCCCTCGAAGAGCAGGGAGAGGGCGAGGAGGGGGAGGACCGGGACCGTGCTCACCCACACCATGAAGTTCAGGGCGTCGGGCGGCGCGGCCTTGCGGGTGAGGACGTTCGACACGCCCCAGCAGGCCGCCGCGGCGACGGTCAGGCCGAAGGCCGTGAGCGGCCCGGACGCGCCTTCGTGGACGGCCGCGACCCCGATGCCCGCGAGGGCGACCGCCATGCCCACCACCCTTATCCGGGCCGGGCGTTCACCGAGCACGGCGAAGGCGATGAGGGCGGTGAACACGGCCTGGATCTGGAGCACGAGCGAGGACAGACCGGCCGGCATCCCCGCGTCCATGCCGATGAACAGCAGCCCGAACTTGGCCACGCCGAGCGTGAGGCCCACGCCCACCAGCCACTTCCAGGCGACCTTGGGGCGGCCGACGAAGAACACGGCGGGCAGTGCCGCGACGAGGAAGCGCAGGGCGGAGAAGAGGAGGGGCGGGAAGTGGTCGAGGCCGATCTCGATGACGACGAAGTTGACGCCCCAGACGGCGGCGACCAGGACGGCGAGGAGGATGTGGGTGGGGCGCATGCGTCGAGGATCACGCGACCCGAGTGTTCAGCACCAGCGCGAGTTTCTTCATGATTGTCTGAAGCGTTGCTTAGGAGTGACGCCCCGGCACGTACAACACGTGCAAGTGGCAACCCCGGCGTCCGGCGCGGCGGGCCCCGGCCGCACAGAGACGAGCCGCAGAGAGACGAGGTGACCCCCGTGCTGGATCTCGCCCGGCTGCGTGCCCTGCACGCCGTGTCCGTCCACGGCACCGTCGGCGCCGCCGCCGAAGCGCTCGGCTACACGGCGTCCGCCGTGTCCCAGCAGATCGCCAAGCTGGAACGGGAGACCCGCACGACGCTCCTTGAGCGGCGGGGCCGGGGCGTGGCCCTGACCGAGGAGGCGGTGGGGCTCGTCGAGGCGGCGCAGGAACTCCTCGCGATCGTGGAGCGCGCGGAGACGGACCTGGAGGAGCGCCGGGGTGTCCCGGCCGGGCGCCTGACGGTGGTGGCGTTCGCGTCGGCGGCGCGCGGCCTGCTGCCCGGGGTGCTCGCGGACCTCGCCCACCGCCATCCGGCGCTCGACGCGCGCCTGTCGGAGGTCGAGCCGCATCTGTCGGTGGACCTCGTCGCCAAGGGCGCCGCGGACCTGGCGGTCGCGCACGACTGGGACATCGCGCCGCTGCCCGCGCCGCCCGGCGTCGAACAGGCCGTGATCGGCGACGACTTGTGCGACCTCCTGGTCCCGTCGGGGCACCGTCTGGCCGGGCGGGCGGCGGTGCGGCGCGAGGAGCTGCGGGACGAGCGGTGGATCTCGCAGCCGCCGGGCCGGGTGTGCCACGACTGGCTGCTGCGGACGATGCGGGCGGCGGGCTGCGAGCCGGACATCGTGCACCGCGCCGAGGAGAACCCCACGCTGATCGCGCTGGTCGCGGCCGGTCTTGGCATCGCCGTGATCCCCCGCCTCGGCCGCGGCCCGCTCCCCGCGGGCGTCACGGCGGTGCGCCTCGACCCGCTGCCGGTGCGCAGGCTGTACGCGGTGTGGCGGACGGGGGCGGCACGGCGCCCGGCGATCGCGGAGGCGGTACGGGTGCTGCGGGAGCGATGGGTGCCCGCGGCCGAAGGACCATCGGACGCCACCTCCTGACTCCCCACCCCCACCCGCACCAACTTCGGGCGATCGGGAGCAGTTCGGGAACCCCGACGCGCGCCCCGTCGTCCAAGGGGCACGCTGTCGGAGAGTCTCCGCGAGGCGGTGTCGGCATCGCTGCTGGCTGCGAACGCTGACCACCCTCTCCGCCGCCCGTGGCCGGCAGCGCGCCGCCACCGGTGCGCCCCCTCCCTTGCACCGGTGGCGGCCCCTCCCCGGACCCGCGGCGGACCCGCGGCGAACCCTCGGCGGACCTGCGGCGAACCCGCGGCGGCACCACCCTTGACCCGCCGCACCCCACGGGATATCCGTGGCAGGTGCCTCACGACTCCCACTCCACCCCCAGCAGCCAGGACACCCCCGACGACCACGACGCCCACCCGCGCGACCTGCTCGCCCGCATGACGCTCGAAGAGAAGGTCGGCCAGCTCTTCGTCCTGCATGTGTACGGGCATCACGCGAGCGCCCCGGACCAGGCCGACATCGAGCTGAACGAGCGGGAGCTCGGCGTGCGCACCGCCGCGGACGCCGTCGCCAAATACCGCCCGGGCGGGCTCATCTACTTCGGCTGGGCCCACAACACCCGCGACCCGCGACAACTCGCCACGCTCTCCGACGACGTGCAGCGGGTGGCCCACGACACCTCCCCGGGCGTCCCGCTGCTGCTCTCCGTGGACCAGGAGCACGGCGTCGTCGCCCGCATCGGCGCGCCCGCGACGCTCCTGCCGGGCGCGATGGCCCTCGGTGCGGGCGGCGCGGCCGACGACATCCGCGAGGCGGCCCGGATCGCGGGCGCCGAACTGCGCGCGCTCGGCATCTTCCAGAACTACGCCCCCTCCGCCGACGTCAATGTGAACCCGGCCAACCCGGTCATCGGCGTACGGTCCTTCGGCGCGGGCCCGGACGCCGTGGCCGCGTCCGTGACCGCGCAGATCGAGGGCTACCGTGACGCGGGCATCGCCCCGGCGGTGAAGCACTTCCCCGGCCACGGCGACACCGAGACCGACAGCCACTCCGCGCTGCCGCACATCCACCACACCCGTGAGCAGTGGGAGGACCTCGACGCCCCGCCGTTCCGTGCCGCGCTCGCCATCGGCGTCGACGTGGTGATGACCGCGCACATCGTGGTCCCGGCGCTCGACCCGGCGCTCGACCCGGCGACGCTCTCGTACCCCATCGTCACCGGCATCCTGCGCGAACAGCTCGGCCACCAGGGCGTGATCGTGACCGACTCCCTGTCCATGCAGGGGGTGCGCACCAAGTACGGCGACGACCGTGTCGCCGTCCTCGCCCTCAAGGCGGGTGTCGACCAGCTGCTGCACCCGCCGCAGCCCGAACTCGCGTGGAACGCCGTCCTCCAGGCCGTCCGCGACGGTGAGCTGACCGAGGCCCGCATCGACGAGTCGGTCCTGCGCATCCTCCGGCTGAAGCGGAAACTGGGCCTGTTCGAGCAGGCGTACACGACCCTGGACGAGGTGGACGCCACCGTCGGCAGCGCCGCCCATCTCGCCGCCGCCGACCGCATCGCCGAACGCACCACCACGCTCCTGCGCAACGAGGGCGGCCTGCTCCCCCTGTCCCCCGACACCCACCGCCGCCTCCTGGTCCTCGGCGCCGACCCGGTCTCCCCGTCCGGCACCACCGGCCCGCCCACCACGGTCCTCGCCGCCGCCCTCACCGAACTCGGCTTCACCGCGACGGCGTTGAGCACCGGCACCGAACCCTCCCCCGAGGCCGTCGACAAGGCGCTCGCCGAGGCGGCCTCCGGCCACGACGCCGTGATCGTCACGACGTACGACGTCACGCACGGCGACCGCCAGCACGCCCTTGTGACCGCGCTCACCTCCGCCCCCGAAGGCCCGCCCGTCATCACCGTCTCCGTCCGCACCCCGCACGACGTGACCCGGCTGCCCGGCGTGCGGGCCGCGCTCGCCGCCTACTCCTGGACGGACGTCGAACTGCGCGCCGCCGCCCGCGTCCTCGCCGGCCGCGTCCACCCCGTCGGGCGCCTGCCCGTGCCGGTGCCGAGCCCGGACGACCCCGGGCAGGTGCTGTACCCCATCGGCCACGGCCTCTCGTACGGGCCCTACGCCGCCCCCGGCCCGCAGGCGTAGCGGACGTACGCAGCCCGCCCCGACCGCCGGGGCCAACGTGCGCAAAGCCCCCCGCGCGCCTGGCGTGCGCCCGCCGCGGGGGGTCACGCTGGGTGCACATGGCGTACGTGGCGGGGGGTCCGGCCATGCGGGTGTCAGGAGCGGCGATGGTGTGCGGCGGCGCGCTGCTCGCCGCCGCGCTCGCCCTGACCGGCTGTCAGAAGTCCCCCGGCGACAGCTCCGGTGCCGGGCCGACCGGCGACACCTCGCCCGCCGGGTCCGCCGGGGCCGGGCACGGCGCGGTCTTCCTCGGCGCCGACGAGTGCAGTTCCCGTGGGCGGGGTTCCTTCACCGAGGTGCCCTGCGGCAGTGAGCGGGCCGCCGCGCGCGTCATCGCCCGGCACGGCGGGCGCCTCTCCGACGGGCCCCTCTGTCCCGGGCGCACCGACTTCGTCCTCCACATCAGCGCGAACCGGCCCTCCTTCGACGAGGACGGCGACGGGGCGGTGCGCCAGGGGTACGCCTGCATGCGCAACCTGGAGTCGCCCCACCCCGGCGACCCCGGGGCCGGGGGCGGGCCTCGTACCGTCGTCGGGGACTGCGTGTACGGGGCCGGGCGGGGCCAGGTGCGGGAGACCGCCTGCGACGGCTCGGGGCGCCGGGCCCCCGAATACCGCGTGGCCGCGGCCGTCCGCTCCCGCGGCCTCTGCCCCGCGGACACGCAGTTGTACGTGGCCCTGGGCGGGGGGCGGCCGGTGGGGTGCGGGGTGCGGGTGTAGGCCCTGCGGGGCATTCCCCAACCCCGCCCCTTCCCGAAACTGGGGGCTCCGCCCCCAGACCCCCGCTCCTCAAACTCCCCCAAGCTCTTAAGGAGCAGGGGGGACCCCCACGAGGGGCTGGATATAGCCCGTCCGGCGTTTGAGGACGAGGCGCGAAGCGCCGACAAGCGGGGGTCCAGGGGGCGGCAGCCCCCGGTTTCGGGAAAGGGGCGGGACTGGGGCGCGCCGCGAGGCTACGGCCTCAGCATCTGCTGCCGGTCACGGTCCCGACGGTCGAGCTTCGCGTCGTACGGAGCCAACGGCTTCGCCTCCGCGGCCTGCGCGGCGGGCACCCCGGCCCAGGCGAGAATCCGCTCGGTGGCCTTGGCCTTGTCCGCCGCGGCGAGCCCGGCCACGTTGGCACCGTGGTTGGCGCCGGGCGCGGTCATGACGTACGAGTCGTGCTTGGCCCCGCGCGCGGGCTTGAACGGCTCGGCACCCCACGGGTCGTTCTCGCCGTACACGAACAGCATGCGGTGCGAGTGGTGCCGCACCCAGCGGTCGACGTCCTTCATGGCGTTCTTCTGGAACGTCATCGGGATCTCCCGGGGCACGAAGTTCCGCGGCGGCTGGTACCCGTAGCGGCTGAGGCCCTTGAGCCAGGGCTGCTTGATGTCGGGCGAACCGAGCTGCGTACCGGCCTGGTAGTAGTACGGCGTGTAGTACTCGAGGCCCTGGTCGGTGTAGGAGGCCCAGCCGCCGACCTCGTCGATCCAGCCGAACAGCGTGGCGTCGCTGGCGGTCTTGGCGACGGGCACGTCGGCGCAGGCGGTGGCCGCCTGCTGGTACTGCCAGAAGCCCCAGTTGACGTCGAGCACGACGGCCTCGAAGGCCTTGTCGATGCCGCCGATGGTCTTGAAGGTGTGGTTGTTGGCGGCGGCGAAGTCGGCGTACAGCTTCTTCATGGGCGCGCGCCGCACCAGCGACTCGTGCTGCACGGCCTCGATCTTCGCGCGGCACTCCTTGGTGCCGACGGTGTCGAGGAAGCGGTCGTACGCGGAGTCCTCGCGGTTGTTGACGTCGTTCGGGGCGACGTAGGCGACGACGCCGTCCATGTCACGCGGGTAGAAGCGCTCGAAGTAGGTGGCGGTCATGCCGCCCTTGGAGGCGCCCGTGGACAGCCACTTCTTGCCGTAGATCGGCTTGAGGGCCTTGAAGATGCGGTGCTGGTCGGTGGCGGCCTGCCAGATGTTCAGCTTGGACCAGTCGGCGGGCGCGGGCCGGGACGGCGTGAAGAAGCGGTACTCCATGGAGACCTGGTTGCCGTCGATGACGCGGGTGGGTTCCGCGCGGCCCGGGTTGGTGTTGAGTCCGTAGCCCGAGGTCGAGAAGACGGTGGGCCGGGCGGTGTCCTTGTGCAGCACGGTGATGCGCTGCTGGAACGTGCCCTTGGACGGGTGCCGGTGGTCGACCGGCTGGGTGTAGTTGAGGACGAAGAAGCGGTAGCCGTCGTACGGCTTCTCCTCGATCAGGCTCATGCCCTTGATGGCGAGGAGCCGGTCCTTGATGTCCTTGCTTGCGGCGGGCGCGCCCTGTCCGGCGTCGGTGGCCGCCGTGGCCGTGACTCCGGTGAGGCCCACGGTGCCTATGAGCACCACGAGCGAGAGCACCCATCTGAGGGTCTTGCGCATGCATCCTCCCCTGTCGGCGCAGCGATTGACCGGAACCTAACCGAGCAACTCGTCGCACACCAGGGCACATTGAGGACATTCAGGACTCAGGGAAATTCACTGAGAGGACGGGGATGTCCGGTGAGCGGACATCTCGGACTCAGCAGAGGATCCAGCCCGAGCTGACCTTCGCCCGGCCCACCGAGCCCTTGACCCAGACGCAGCGGTGTCCCGCGTGCACCTTCACGGGGCCCGCGAGGCGGGTGAAGGTGCCCGCGTCCCGTACGGGACGGCTGCCGCGGGCCTGCACGCTGATCGACATCTTCTGGCGGGCACCGGGGTTCTTGGCGTACGTCACGGCGCAGACGTAGCCGCGCTTCTTGTAGAGCACGACCTTGCCGGTGCTGAAGGTCAGGGTGCGCGCCTTGTGTCCGGGGCAGGGGCCCGCGGCCGCGGCGGTGCCCGCGCCCGGTCCCACCAGCGCCACCAGGACGGCGGCCACGAGCGCGACGGCACCCGCGGCCAGGCTCCGCCGTATCCGACCACTCTTCACGTCTGCCCCTCCCGACACCCCCGTATCAGCGTACTGACGTACGGACGCCGAACCGGCACCGGATGGTTGCGGAAGCTGATCTATCACTTTTGTCGCCCGTGAACCGTCGGAAACCGCCCGGTCAGGGCCTCGCCGACCCGCCGGACATGGCCCTAGGCGCCCACCGGCTCCCCCACGAACGTCCGCCACAGCTCCGCGTACCGCCCGCCCCGCGCCAGCAGCTCGTCGTGCGTGCCGTCCTCGGCGACCCGGCCGTGGTCCATCACGATCACGCGGTCCGCGCGGGCGGCCGTGGTGAGGCGGTGGGCGACGACCAGCGTGGTCCGCTTGCCCGCGATGCGGTCCGTGGCCTGGTTGACCTGGGCCTCGGTGGCGAGGTCGAGGGCGGCGGTGGCCTCGTCGAGGAGCAGGATGTCGGGGTCGACGAGTTCGGCGCGGGCCAGCGCGATCAGCTGGCGCTGCCCCGCCGACAGGTTGCGGCCGCGCTCGGAGACCTCGTGCAGATAGCCGCCGTCGAGCGTGGCGATCATGTCGTGCGCGCCGACGGCCCGCGCCGCCGCCTCGACCCGCGCGTCGGTGGCGTCGGGGCGGCCGTAGGCGATGGCGTCGCGGATGGTGCCCGCGAACAGATAGGCCTCCTGCGGGACGACGCCGAGCCGGTGGCGGTACGAGGTGAGGTCCAGGGAGCGCAGGTCGGTGCCGTCGACCGTGACCCGGCCCGACGTCGGGTCGTAGAACCGGGCGACCAGCTTGACCAGCGTGGACTTGCCCGCGCCGGTCTCGCCGACGAAGGCGACGGTCTGCCCGGCCGGGATGCGAAGGCGGACCCCGCTGAGCGCGGCCTCCGGCTCGTCGGCCGAGCCGTAGCCGAAGTCGACGTCCTCGAAGGCGATCTCGCCGCGCAGGGAGAGCACGTCGAGGGGTTCGTCGGCGGACTTGGTGGACGTGGGTTCCTGGAGCAGTTCCTGGATGCGGCCGAGGGAGACCGTCGCCTGCTGGTAGCCGTCGAAGACCTGGGACAGCTGCTGCACGGGCGCGAAGAACAGGTCGATGTAGAGGAGGTAGGCGACCAGGGCGCCGGTGGTGAGCGTGCCCGCGTCGACCCGGTGCGCGCCCACGATCAGGACCGCCACGACGGCCACGGACGACAGGAACTGCACGAACGGGAAGTACACCGAGATCAGCCACTGGCCGCGGATGCGGGCCGCGCGGTACTCGGCGCTGCGCGCGGCGAACGACTCGCTGCCGGAGCCCTCGCGCCGGAAGGCCTGCACGATCCGCAGCCCCGACACCATCTCCTGGAGGTCGGCGTTGACCACCGAGACGCGCTCGCGCGCCAGCTCGTACGCCTTGACGCTGGAGCGGCGGAAGAAGAACGTGCCGACGACCAGGAACGGCAGCGTCGCGAAGACGACGAGGGCGAGCTGCACGTCGATGACGAGGAGCGCGACCAGGATGCCGAAGAAGGTGACGACGGAGACGAACGCGGTGACCAGGCCGGTCTGCAGGAACGTGGAGAGCGCGTCCACGTCCGTGGTCATCCGGGTCATGATGCGCCCGGTCAGCTCCCGCTCGTAGTAGTCGAGGCCGAGCCGCTGGAGCTGCGCGAAGATCTTCAGGCGCAGCGCGTACAGGACCCGCTCGCCGGTGCGGCCCGTCATCCGGATCTCGCCGGTCTGCGCCGCCCACTGCACGACGACGGCGACGAGGGCGAGCGCGGACGCGGTCCACACGGCGCCGAGGGCGAGCTGGGTGACGCCCTCGTCGATGCCGTGCCGGATCAGCACGGGCAGGAGCAGGCCCACCCCGGCGTCGACGGCGACGAGCAGCAGGCTCAGGGCGAGCGGCCCGCCGAAGCCGCGCAGCAGTCTGCGCAGCCCGTACGACTCCTCGGCGGCGACGGCCCGCGCCTCGTCGACGCCGGGGGTGTCGTTCGCGGGCGGCAGGGCGTCGACCTGGGCGAGGAGTTCGGGCGTCGCGGGCGTCCCGGCGAGCGCCCCGGCGTCGGTGTCGCGGGGTTCGCGGTCGCCGACCCACAGGCGCGGGGTGATGCCGCGCTCGGCGTCGAACTCGGCGTCCAGCTCCGCGCGCACGGACGTGTCCTCGACGGCCTCGGCGGGCGCGGCGGGGGTGACGTGTCCGGGCGAGACGCCGCCCAGCTCGTCGGGGTCGGTGAGCAGCCGCCGGTACAGCGGGGAGCGGCGCTCAAGCTCGGCGTGGGTGCCGATGTCGGCGAGGCGGCCGCCGTCGAGGACGGCGATGCGGTCGGCGAGGTTCAGGGTGGAGCGGCGGTGCGCGATCAGGAGGGTGGTGCGGCCCTCCATGACCTGTTTCAGGGCTTCGTGGATCTCGTGCTCGACGCGGGCGTCGACCGCCGAGGTGGCGTCGTCGAGGACGAGCAGCCGGGGGTCGGTGAGGATGGCGCGGGCCAGGGCGACGCGCTGGCGCTGGCCGCCGGAGAGGGTCAGGCCGTGCTCGCCGACCTTCGTGTCGTAGCCCTCGGGCAGCTCGGCGATGAAGCGGTCGGCCTGGGCGGCGCGGGCGGCGCGCTCGATCTCCTCGTCGGTGGCGCCGGGGTGGCCGTAGGCGATGTTGGCGCGGACGGTGTCGGAGAAGAGGAAGGAGTCCTCGGGGACCAGGCCGATGGCGGCGCGCAGCGAGTCGTGCGTCAGCTCGCGCACGTCGTGGCCGCCGATGAGGACGGCGCCGCGTGAGACGTCGTAGAAGCGGGGCAGCAGCAGGGACACGGTCGACTTGCCGCTGCCGGAGGAGCCGACGACGGCGAGGGTCTCGCCGGGGTGTATCTCGAAGCTGAGGCCGTCGAGGACCGGGCGGCCGTCCTCGTACGCGAACGACACGTCGTCGAACTCGACGGTCGCCGGGGCGTCCGCGGGCAGCTCCTTCGTGCCGTCCGTCATCGTCGGCTCGGTGTCGATCAGCTCCAGGACGCGCTCGACGCCCGCGCGGGCCTGCTGGGCGACGGTCAGGACCATGGCGAGCATGCGCACGGGGCCGACGAGCTGGGCGAGGTAGGTGGAGAACGCCACGAACGTGCCGAGCGTGATCTCGCCCTTGACGGCGAGCCAGCCGCCGAGCGCCAGCATCGCGACCTGCCCGAGCATGGGCACGGACTGCAGGGCCGGGGTGTAGCGGGAGTTCAGCCGGATGGTGCGCAGACGGCCCGCGAACAGCCGCCGTCCGACCTCCCTGAGCTTCCCGGTCTCCTGCTCCTCCTGCCCGAAGCCCTTCACCACGCGTACGCCGCCGACGGCACCGTCGACGACGCCCGCCACGGCGGCGGCCTGCGCCTGCGCGTACCAGGTGGCGGGGTGCAGCTTGGCGCGGCTGCGGCGGGCGATCCAGAGCAGGGCGGGGGCGACGGCGAGGGCGACCAGGGTCAGCGGCAGGGACAGCCACGCCATGATCACCAGCGACATCACGAACAGCAGGACGTTGCCGATGGTCATCGGCAGCATGAAGAGCAGGCCCTGGATGAGCTGGAGGTCGCTGGTCGCCCGGCCGACGACCTGCCCCGTGGACAGCTCGTCCTGGCGCCGGCCGTCGAGGCGCGTGACCGTGTCGTACATCTCGGTGCGCAGGTCGTGCTGTACGTCGAGGGCGAGGCGGCCGCCGTAGTAGCGGCGGATGTACGTGAAGACGTAGACCAGGACCGCGGCGCCGATGAGGGCGGCGGCCCAGGGGCCCATCGACCTGCTGTGATCGCCGATCACGTCGTCGATGACGACCTTCGTGAACAGCGGCACCAGCGCCATGACGGCCATGCCGCCCAGCGAGGAGCCGAGCGCGAGCACGACGTCCAGGGGGTGCCGCCAGGCATAGCCCCAGAGTCGTTTCGCCCAGCCCCGTTGCTCCGGCTGCTCCGTCACTGTCCGCCTCCCGTCGACCTGACCTGCCGAGAGCGCCAACGCGGGCTTCTGCCGTTTTCATCCCGCCGCAACAAAACAGCTGGGGGCTGCGCCCCCGTTCCCCCTGCCTTTTCGGCGCTCCGCGCCTCGTCCTCAAACGCCGGACGGGCTGAAATTGCCCGCCCGGCGCCAAGGGGTCCGGGTCAGGACTGCGGCACGGGCACCGCCGCTTCCTTCGGGGTCTCCGTCGGGGCGAAGCGCGTGGGGGCCTGGCTGATGGGGGTCAGGTCCTTGTGGATGGCCTTGGAGACCTTCTGGATGGTGTCCACGCCGTAGTTCATGCTGCTGTTGCCGTGGGTGAGCACGGAGATGGTGTAGTCGTGGCCGCGGCCCTTGAAGGCGCCGAGGCTGTGGACGCGCCAGCCGTGCGTGGCCCGCGGCAGCCAGCCGTTCTTGACGGCGATGGAGGTGCCGGACGGGGCGCCCGCCGGGGTGCCCCAGCGCTGGTCGCGTACGACCTTGCCCATCAGCTTCAGGATGTACGCGCGGGCGTTGTCGCTGAGGACGTTGTTCTTGCCGGTGACCAGGGCGAGCAGCTTCTGCTCGTCGGTGGCGTTGATGCGGGTGAGCCCCCAGTACCCGCCGGAGCCCGGAACCGTCTTGGTCATCTTGGCGGCGGCCAGGAACTTCTTGACCTTGGTGACGCCGAGCTGTCGCCACAGCGCGCTGGTGGCGTCGTTGTCCGATCTGGTGATCATGGCGGTGGCGAGGTTGGACTCGCGCTCCGTCAGGTACCGGTTCGTCTTCTTCGCGTCCCACAGCAGGGTCGCGAGCACGGTCACCTTGACGACGCTGGCCGAGTCGAACGACGTGGAGCCGCGCAGGGTGCAGGTGGTCTTCGTGGCCTTGTCGTGGAAGCCCACGGCGATGGTGCCCTTGCGGTTCTTCAGGGCGGCCGTGATGTCCTTCGTCAGCTTCTTCGCCAGCTCGGGCTGGGCCGACGAGGTGCACTTGACCTGGGCCGCCGCGGCGGCGGCCGGGGTGGCGGCCGCCACCCCGGCGACGGGCACGAGGACGGCGGCGGCCGCTCCCGCGCTCAGGATGCGGGCACGCCGGGATATGCGGTGAGTCATGGAGGTTCCCCCCGTAGTCGGACACGCGTACGCCCCCGGCGCACGCGTTTCACTTGACTCACCGGACCCGGTGAAAGGTTGCACGCAGAACGAAAAAACTCAGCCCAGATGCGTCGGCGCGAACATCCGCAGGAGCGCGGGCAGCACCACGACCGACGGCCCGGGCTCGGCCAGCGCCTTCGCCAGGTCCTCCCGCAGCCGCTCCGGCGAGGTCCGCACCCCCGGCACTCCGAAGGACTCGGCGAGCGCCACGAAGTCGGGCCGGGCCAGCTCCGTGCCGGTGGCCTCGCCGAAGGCGTCGGCCATGTACTCGCGCAGGATGCCGTAGCCACCGTCGTCGACGATCAGCCAGGTGACGTCGAGGCCGTGCTGCTTGGCCGAGGCCAGCTCCGCGATCGAGTACATCGCGCCGCCGTCGCCGGAGACCGCGAGGACGGGCCGCGTCGGGTCGGCCGCGGCGGCGCCGAGTGCGGCCGGGAAGCCGTAGCCGAGGCCGCCCGCGCCCTGCGCGGAGTGCATGGTGTTGGGCCGCCGCGCGTCGAAGGCGGACCAGGCCCAGTAGGCCAGGATCGTCATGTCCCAGAAGGACGGGGACCCGTCCGGCAGGGCGGCCCGCACGGCGGCGAGCACGTCCTGCTCCAGGGTCAGCTCCTGCCCGTCGATCCGCTCCCGCACGGCGGCGAGGACCTGGCGCACCCGCTCCGGGGCGGCCGGGTCGGGCCGCTCCCCGACGGTCTCCAGGAGCGCCGAGAGGGCGAGCCTGGCGTCCGCGTGGATGCCGAGCGCCGGGTGGTTGGACTCCAGCTTGCCGAGGTCGGCCTCGATCTGGATGACGCGCCCGCGCGGCGTGAACGTGTGGTAGTTGGACGACAGTTCACCGAGCCCGGAGCCGACGACGAGCAGGACGTCGGCGTCCTCCAGGAAGTCGGTGGTGTGCCGGTCCTCCAGCCACGACTGGAGCGAGAGGGGGTGCTCCCAGGGGAAGGCGCCCTTGCCGCCGAAGGTCGTGACGACGGGCGCGTTCAGCCGCTCGGCGAGTGCGCGCAGCTTGCCGGAGGCGTCGGCGCGCACCACGCCGCCGCCCGCGATGATCGCGGGCCGCTCGGCGCGGGTGAGCAGGTCGGCGGCCACGGCGGTGAGCTCGGGCCGGGGCACGACCTCGTGCGGGGTGGCGTCGACGGCGGTGACGACCGGCAGCGTGGTCTCGGCGAGCAGCACGTCCTGGGGGATCTCCACCCACACCGGCCCGTGCGGCGCGGTGAGGGCCGACTGCCAGGCCGCGGCGATCGCGGACGGGATCTGCGACGGCGTTCGCACGGTGTGCACGGACTTCACCACGTCCCGGAACGAGGCCTGCTGGTCCCGCAGCTCGTGCAGATAGCCGTGGCGCCCGCCGCCGAGCCCGGCGACCGGGACCTGGCTGCCGATGGCGAGCACCGGCGACGACCCGGCGGCGGCCTCCTGGAGCGCGGCCAGCGAGGTGAGCGCGCCGGGCCCCGTCGACAGGAGCAGCGGCGCGACCTCGCCGGTGATCCGGCCGTAGGCGTCGGCGGCGAAGCCGGTGTTGTTCTCGACCCGCAGCCCCACGTACCGCAGGGAGGAGCGGCGCAGCGCGTCGAACATGCCGAGCGCGTGCTGGCCGGGAAGGCCGAAGACGGTGGTGGCGCCGAGGCCCTGGAGGGTCTCGACGACGAGGTCACCGCCGTTGCGGCCCATCGTCACGTGGCGCGAAGCGCATCCTTGAGGGGTGGTGGCCGGGTGCAGGGCGGCGCGGGTCTGCGCCTCGGTGGGGCGCAGGACCAGGTCGTGGTCGTGGGTCACCGGGCGGCCTCCGCGGTCCCCTGGGCGGCGATCTCCTGGATCATGGCGGCGTCGCGGGCACCGGCGATCTGCCGGGACATGATCGTCGTCAGCTCGTACGCGGTGTGGGAGGCGGCCACGGCCGTGATCTCGGCGTGGTCGTAGGCGGGGGCGACCTCCACGACGTCGGCGGAGACGAGGTTGCAGGAGGACAGGCCCCGCAGGATCTCGAGGAGCTCCCGGGACGTCATGCCGCCGGCCTCCGGCGTGCCCGTGCCCGGGGCGTGCGCCGGGTCGAGGCAGTCGATGTCGATGGAGATGTACAGCGGCCGGTCGCCGATGCGCTGGCGGAGCTGGTCGGCGACCTCGTCCGCGCCGCGGCGGTAGATGTCCGACGACGTGACGATGCCGAAGCCCATCTTCTCGTCGTCGGTCAGGTCCTTGCGGCCGTAGAGCGGGCCGCGGGTGCCGACGTGGCTGAGCGCCGAGGTGTCGAGGATGCCCTCCTCCACCGCCCGGCGGAACGGGGTGCCGTGCGTGTACTCCGCGCCGAAGTACGTGTCCCACGTGTCCAGGTGCGCGTCGAAGTGCAGCAGCGCGACCGGGCCGTGCTTCTTCGCCATCGACCGCAGCAGCGGCAGCGCGATGGTGTGGTCGCCGCCGAGCGTCATCATGCGCGCGCCGGTCGCGAGCAGGTCGTCGGCCGCCGCCTCGATCGTCTCCACGGCCTCGTTGATGTTGAACGGGTTCGCGGCGATGTCGCCCGCGTCGGCGACCTGCGCGAGGGCGAAGGGGGACGCGTCCTGGGCCGGGTTGTACGGCCGCAGGAGGCGGGACGCCTCCCTGATCGCGTTCCCGCCGAAGCGGGCGCCCGGGCGGTACGACACGCCCGTGTCGAAGGGGACGCCCACGACCGCGATGTCCGTCGTGCCTACCTCGTCGAGGCGGGGCAGCCTGGCGAACGTCGCGGGGCCCGCGTAGCGCGGGACGCGCGAGGAGTCGACAGGTCCACGGGGTTCGTTCGTCACGCTGCTGCTCATGGTCGGGTTCCTCCTGGTTTAGCTGGTTGTACGTGGTCAAGTGTCGCGCGGTCGTGGTCCTTGCCGGGGGCTCCCCGATCCCGCCCCTTCCCGTAACTGGGGGCTCCGCCCCCAGACCCCCGCTCCTCAATCGCCGGAGGGGCTATCGATAGCCCGTCCGGCGCTTGAGGACGAGGCGCGAAGCGCCGATCAGCGGGGGTCCAGGGGGCGGCAGCCCCCGGTTTCCGGGAAGGGGTGGTTCGGGGACTTCTCATGCGGTCACCGAAGCCTCCGGCGCCGCCGGGTCCGGCGTCCGCCCGGCCAGGCGCTCCCGCCAAGCGGCCAGCGTCACCGCGTCCGTGGGCGGCGTGGCCAGCGACACGACGACGTACACGACGAGCGAGGTCAGCAGCCCGTAGTAGATGGGCTCGTTGGCGAGGATCCCGTACCACCACATGAGGCCGACCACGGAGAGCCCACCGGCGACGACGGCGGCCAGCGCCCCCGCCCCGGTCCCGCGCCGCCACAGCAACCCGCCCAGGATGGGCACGAGCAGCCCGCCCACCAGCAGGTTGTACGCGACGGTCAGCGCCTGGACGACGTCGTTGAGGGCGATGGAGACGCAGATGACGGCGACGCCCATGACGAGGATGAAGAGCCGGTTGCCCTTCACCTCGTCGTGCGGCTCGTCGGCAGCGCCACCCGCGCGCACAGCGCCCCGCACCCGCGCCCAGATGTCGTTGTTGGCGACGGTCGCGCAGGCGATGAGCGCCCCGGACGAGGTGGACATGACGGCGGCGAGGGCGGCGGCGAGCACCAACCCCCGCACCCCCATGGGAAGTTCGTCCTTGACGATGGTGGCGAAGGCGGCGTCCGCGCTGGGCAGCTTGGGGTACATGACCTTGGCCGCCGTCCCGATGACGGCTCCGGCGAGGGCGTACACGAGGCAGTACGTCCCGGCGACGGTCCCCCCGTACCGGGCGACCTTGTCGCTGCGCGCGGTGAAGACGCGCTGCCAGATGTCCTGCCCGATGAGCATCCCGAACGTGTAGATCAGGACGTACGTGAAGATCGTCTCGGCGCCGACGCCGAACGGCGCGAAGTACTCGTCCGGCAGCTTGTCGCGCATCTCCCCGAAGCCGCCGGCCTTGACGACGGCGATGGGAAGCAGCAGCAGAAGCACGCCCACCGTCTTGACGACGAACTGCACCATGTCGGTCAGCGTGATCGACCACATGCCGCCGAGGGTGGAGTACGCGACGACGATGGAGCCGCCGATGACGATGGCGAGCGTGCGGTTCATGTCGAACAGGACGTCGAAGATGGTGGCGTACGCGATGGTCGAGGTGACCGCGAGCATCAGCGTGTACGCCCACATGACGACGCCGGAGAGGACGCCCGCGCGGCCGCCGTAGCGCAGGTCGAGCATCTCGGAGACCGTGTAGACCCGGAGCCGGGCGATGCGGGCCGAGAAGAAGATCGAAAGGGCGAGCAGGCCCAGGCCGATGGTGAACACCATCCACGCGCCGGACAGGCCGTGGGTGTAGCCGAGGCCGACGCCGCCGATGGTGGAGGCGCCGCCGAGGACGATCGCGGCCATCGTGCCCGAGTACATCCAGGGACCGAGGCGGCGCCCCGCCACGAGGAACTCGGCTTTGGACTTGGCGCGGCGCATGCCCCACCAGCCCATGGCCAGCATCCCGGCGAGATAGACGACGATCACTGTGTAGTCGACGGCCATGGTGGGGCCTCCTTGCGCGCTCGGTCGGTGGCGTGTCGTGCGGGTGGAGTGCTGCGGGGAGCTGCGAGGACCGGCCGCGGGGACATCCGCCCGTACCCGAGGCGCCGGTCGGCACGACCTTAGGTGGCCGGAAAGCGACGCTGAAGTGTACGTTTCCTACACTCGCCGAGCGGTGGATGGAGGAAGTGTCCATGGTGCCGAACCCTGAACCCGCGTCGCCGCCGTCGCCGCCGTCGCCGCCACGGGACGCGTCAGCCACGCCGTCGCCGACACCAGCACCGCCCCCTCCCCCCGCCGCTCCCCCGACCCCGCCCGTCCCGCTGACCGCCCTGCTCGCCGACGAGGAGCTGGGCCTGCGCCAGATCGCGGGCCCGGACGCGGCGCGCACCGGCGCCGTCGTGCACTGGGTGCACACCTCGGAGATGGCCGACCCCTACCCGTACCTGCTGGGCGGCGAGCTGCTGCTCACGGCCGGGGTGCACGTCCCGGCGGCGGACGCGGACGGCGCGGCCGACCGCCTGGACGGCTACGCGGCGCGCATCGTGGCGGCGGGCGGCGCCGCGCTCGGCTTCGGAGTGGCCCCGGTGCACGACACGGTGCCGCAGGCCCTGGTCGACGCCTGCGAACGCCACGGCCTCCCCCTCCTGGAGGTGCCCCCGCGCACGACGTTCAGCGGCATCGCCCGCGCGGTGTGGCAGCTCATGGCCGAGGCCCGGCACGCCGAACTCCGCCGCGTCACCCAGGCCCAGCAGGGCCTGGCGGCAGCGGCGTCCCGCCCGGACCCGGTCCCGGCCCTGCTCCGCCAACTGGCGGCCCGCCTCGGCGGATACGCGGCGCTGTACGGGGCCGACGGCACGCCCACACAGAGCGCGGGCACACAGCCGGAGCCGGGGGCTGGGGCGGCGCTGGCGCGCCTGGCCGGGGTGGTGAATCCGGGCGGGGGCACGGCTTCGGGCGGGGCCGGGGACACGGACGCGGGGCGGGGGCAGGCCGCGCGGGCTCCTCGCCCGGCGCCCGCCTCCGCCACCGACACGGTCGCCGGGGCCCACCTCGCCGCGTACGCCCTGGCCGGGGCGCACGGGCTCGCGCTCGGTGTGGCCACCCGGCAGCGGGAGCCGGGCGACCACACGCTGGCCGGGGTCGCCGCCGTGCTCCTGTCGCTGCTGACCGCACCGCACCAGGGCGCGGCCGAGTCGGCCCGGTCGGCGGCGCTGGTGCGGCTGCTCCTTGGCGCGGCCCCGGAGGACGTGGCGCCACTGCTCGGCGCCGGACGGTGGACCGTCGTCCACGCCCGGGTACGCGGCGGCGACCACGACCGGACACCGGCCACCCCGGCATCCCTGGCGGCGGCCCTCGGCAGCGTGCTGATGGACGACGGGAGGGGGGCCGAGGGCGACGGATCTGGCGACGAGGGCCGGGCTGGGGGCAGCGGCAGCGGACCCGGCGGCGGCACCGGCACCGGTATCCGCACCGAGGCCCACGGCGGCCCGACGGGTGACGGCACCCCCCACCCCGTACGCCTGCTCCTGCCCGCCGGCCGGGAACCCGCCCCGCAGACCGGCTGGACGCTCGGGGCCTCCGCGCCCGCCGGGGCCGATGCCCTGTCCGCCGCCGACGCGCAGGCCGCGCGGGCCCTGCGCCGGGCCGAGGCGACGCGGGTGCCGTTGGTGCGACACCGCGAGACCGGTCTGGCCGGGCTGGTCGCGCCCGCCGAGGCCGACGCGCACGCGCGGGCGCTGCTCGCCCCGCTCGGCGGGGGGCCGCTCGCCGAGACGCTGCGCACCTGGCTTTCCCTGCACGGCAGTTGGGACCGTACGGCCGCCGCCCTGACCGTGCACCGCAACACCGTCCGCCAGCGCATCACCCGCTGCGCGACACTGCTCGACGCGGACCTGGACGACCCGGACGTCCGCATGGAGCTGTGGTTCGCGCTGGGGCGTAGGGACGGGGTGGGCTGAGCACGGGGAGCCGTACGGCCCCGGGTCGACTGCGGTACTCGCGGGCGACACCGGCCGCCCGACCACGTAACCCACCCCGAGCCCCGATCCGCACGCGCCGGAGTGGTCACAGGCCTCCGCACGCCCCCCAGAGCGCCCCCGCACCACTCGCCCCGCCGTGCCCCCGCACTCGCACCGGAACCCGCCGCCGCCAGCAGCGCTCGCTCCACCACCGGGAGGACGTGCCCCGCCCGGAACAGGCCCCGCCCCCCACCCCGCCGGAGCAGCACCCGCCGCCCTCCGGAACATCCCCCTCCGCAGCGCCCCGCCCCCGAACGTGAGTCGCCGCACAGGTCCGGCCCGCGGGACGGCCCGCGCCGGGGTCGTTGGCGACGGCACAATGGGACGCATGCCGATACCCAGCCGCGCCGCGCTCGTCGATCATCTCGTCCGCACCCGCATCGCGGGCGATGTCGCGACGCCCCGCGACAACAACCTCTCCCATTACCGCAAACTCGCGAACGGCGACCGCCACTACTGGCTGGGCCTGGAGCTGGGCGACCGCTGGACCGACGAGCAGGACGTGCTCGCGGTGATGGCCGAGCGCTGCGGCGTGAACGACGACCCCGAGTACCGCCAGGGGCAGGACACCATCGACCCGGAGCTGACCGTCGACGCCCTGGAGCGGATGGCGGGGCGGCTGCGCAAGGCCGCGTCCGCCAAGGAGCGCGTGCTGTTCGCGACCGGTCACCCCGGCGGTCTGCTCGACGTGCACCGCGCGACGGCCGCCGCGCTGCGCGCCGCGGGCTGCGAGATCGTCGTGATCCCGGAGGGGCTCACCGCCGACGAGGGCTTCGTGTTCCAGTTCGCCGACGTGGCCGTCCTTGAGCGGGGCGCGACGCTGTGGCACACCCACTCGCCGGAGCCGATGAACGCGATCCTGGACGGGCTGCTGCGCGAGGAGCGGCCGCTGCCGGACCTCGTCGTCGCCGACCACGGCTGGGCGGGCCGCGCGGGCCAGCGCGGGATCGACTCCGTCGGGTACGCGGACTGCAACGACCCCGCCCTGTTCATCGGCGAGGCCGAGGGCACCGTCCAGGTGACGGTGCCCCTCGACGACCACGTGACCAGCCCTCGGTTCTACGACCCGCTGACGGCGTACCTGCTCGACGCGGCGGGGCTGGCCCAGGCCTGAGTCGGCCGGGGCGCGCCCCGGCCTGCCCGCACCCTCGATCGCGGCCTTCGGCCTGCTCGTCCCCAATCGCCGGACGAGCTGTTCTTTCCCGCCCCGGCGTCGGGTCCGGGTACTCCCTGGTCACCGCGGCGACGGCGATCCCGAGCCCGTTTCCGGCCGCGGAGTGGCCGAGCCCCGCCCCGGGCAGCGGGGACGAAGGCGGCCGGAGACGCCGTCAGCCCCGGGGAACCCGGACCACACCCTCCTGGATCACGGTCACCGCCAGCTTCCCGTCCATCGTCCAGATCCTCCCCTGCCCGAGTCCCCGCCCGCCCCCGGACGACGGCGACTCCTGGTCGTAGAGGAGCCACTCGTCCGCCCGGAAGGGCCGGTGGAACCACATGGCGTGGTCGAGCGAGGCGCCGACGACGTCCCCGACGGCCCACCCGCCGCGCCCGTGGGCGAGCAGCACGGAGTCGAGGAGCGTCATGTCGGACACGTACGTGGCGAGGCACAGGTGCAGGAGCGAGCCCGCGGGCTCCGCGCCGAGCTTGCCGTTGGTGCGGAACCACACCTGGGACCGCGCCTGCCGGGGCGCGCCGACGCTGGCGAACGGCGGTTCGTCCACGTACCGCAGGTCGACGGCGGCCCGCGCCTCGATGAGCCGCCGCACGACGTCGGGCCCGAGCACGTCCTCGTACCCGGGCAGCGACTCGGCGGCGGTGGGCAGCGTCTCGGGGTCGGGCGCGGGCGGCATCCCGTCCTGGTGGTCGAGCCCCTCCTCGTACGCCTGGAACGACGCGGAGAGGTGGAAGATCGGCTGCCCGTGCTGCACGGCGACGACGCGGCGCGTGGTGAAGGAGCGCCCGTCGCGGATGCGGTCGACGGTGTAGACGATGGGCACGCCGGGGTCGCCGGGGCGCAGGAAGTAGGCGTGCAGGGAGTGCGCGGGACGCTCGCCGGGGACGGTGCGCCCGGCGGCGACCAGGGCCTGCGCGGCGACCTGGCCGCCGAAGACGCGCGGCACGAGCGACGTCCGGCTGACGCCGCGGAAGATGCCCTCCTCGACCCGTTCCAGGTCGAGGAGGCCGAGCAGCCTTTCGAGTTCCTCGCTCATCGGCGAGTTACAGACCCATCGACTTCGCGATGATCATCTTCATGACCTCGCTGGTGCCGCCGTAGATGCGGTTGACGCGGTTGTCCGCGTACAGGCGGGCGATCGGGTACTCGTTCATGAAGCCGTAGCCGCCGTGCAGTTGGAGGCAGCGGTCGATGACGCGGTGCGCGACCTCGGTGCAGAAGAGCTTCGCGGAGGCGGCCTCGGCGGGGGTCAGCTCGCCCGCGTCCAGGGCTTCGAGGGCGCGGTCGGCGACGGCCTCGGCGGCGTCCACCTCGGCCTGGCAGGCGGCCAGTTCGAACTTGGTGTTCTGGAACGAGGCGACCGACTTGCCGAAGACGGCGCGCTCCTGGACGTACTCCTTGGCGAACCGCACGGCGGCCTTGGCCTGCGCGTACGCGCCGAAGGCGATGCCCCAGCGCTCGGAGGCGAGGTTGTGGCCGAGGTAGCCGAAGCCCTTGTTCTCCTCGCCGAGCAGGTCCTCGACCGGGACCTCGACGTCGACGAAGGCAAGCTCGGCGGTGTCGGAGACCTTCAGGCCGAGCTTGTCGAGCTTGCGGCCGACCGAGTAGCCCGCCGACTTGGTGTCGACGGCGAACAGGGAGATGCCGAAGCGGCGGTCGTCCTCGCGCGGGGCGGAGGTGCGGGCGCAGACGATCACGCGGTCGGCGTGCACGCCGCCGGTGATGAAGGTCTTGGCGCCGTTGAGGACGTAATGCGTGCCGTCGTCGGAGAGCTTCGCGGTGGTCTTCATGCCCGCGACGTCGGAGCCGGTGCCGGGCTCGGTCATGGCGAGCGCCCACATCTCCTCGCCGGAGACGAACTTGGGCAGGAAGCGCTTCTTCTGCTCGTCGGTGGCGAGCATCTCGATGTACGGCAGGCCGAGCAGGACGTGCACGCCGGAGCCGCCGAAGGAGACGCCCGCGCGGGCCGTCTCCTCGTACATGACGGCCTCGAACTTGTGCGAGTCGATGCCGGCGCCGCCGAACTCCTCGGGGACGCGGATGCCGAAGACGCCGAGGTCGGCGAGCTTGTAGTAGAAGTCCCTGGGCGCCTGGCCCGCCGCGAACCACTCGTCGTACACGGGCACGACCTCGGCCTCGATGAAGGCCCGGACGGTCTCCCGGAATGCCTCGTGGTCCTCGTTGAAGACGGTACGCCGCACGATTGAGCTCCCTGGGTCACGGATCCGGCCAAGCGCGTCCTTGGCTAAGCGCTTGCTCAGTCGAGGTTACCCGTGGGTTCGCGTGACCGTCCAGGGCGAAATTCGTGACCGCCGGTCGGGGGCACCGCCGATCGTGGCCTTCGGCCTGCTCGCCCTCAATCGCCGGACGGGCCTGATCCCCCCACCGGTTCCGATGCCCCCGCCGCTCAGTTCTCGCTCGCGGCCGCCGCCAGCGCCCCGTGCGCCAACCTGCTCAGCAGCCTCGCCATCCCCTCCCGGTCCGGGAGCGACCCCGGCCGCCCCAGGTGCGGCGTCGAGTTCAGGAGGCCGAACACCGCGTGCACCGACGCCCGCGCCTCGGCCTCGGCGAGCCCGGCGTACACGTCCCGCACCGCGGAGACCCACAGCTCCACGTACCGCCGCTGGAGCGAGCGCACCAGCTTGCGGTCGCTGTCCCGCAGGCGGTCCAGCTCCCGGTCGTGGAGAGTGATCAGCGGGCGGTCGTCGAGGGCGAAGTCGATATGGCCCTCGATGAGCGAGTCGAGCACGGCGCCGGGTGATCCCGCGGCCTCCGCGGCCCGGCGCTCGCCGCCCCGCAGCAACTGCTCGCTGATCCCCACGAGCAGCTCGGCCAGCATCGCGTCCTTGCCCGCGAAGTGGCGGTACAGACCGGGCCCGCTGATCCCGACGGCGGCCCCTATCTCGTCCACGCCGACGCCGTGGAAGCCGCGCTCGGCGAAGAGCCTGGCGGCTTCCTTGAGGATCTGCTCGCGACGGGTGGGGGCGTCGGTCCTGGTGGCCATGGAAGCAATTCTAGACAGCACGGTTAGCGGTCGTTAACCTTAACGGCATACGTTAACGCTCACTAACAGTGGGAGCACAGCGGATGCAACAGGCACCAGTCCTCGCGAGCGCGGCGGACCCCGCCTCGGAAGCCTGGCGGTCGAACGAGACGGCGCACCGCGCCCTGGTCGAGGAGCTGCGCGGCAAACTCGCGGCGGCCCGGCTCGGCGGCGGCGAGCGCGCCCGGCAGCGGCATGTGGCGCGCGGCAAGCTGCTGCCGCGCGACCGCGTGGACGCCCTCCTCGACCCCGGCTCGCCGTTCCTCGAACTGGCCCCGCTCGCGGCCGACGGCATGTACGACGGCGCGGCCCCGGCCGCCGGCGTCATCGCGGGCGTCGGCCGGGTCAGCGGGCGCGACTGCGTCATCGTCGCCAACGACGCGACCGTCAAGGGCGGGACGTACTACCCGATGACGGTCAAGAAGCACCTGCGGGCGCAGGAGATCGCCCTGGAGAACCGCCTGCCCTGCCTGTATCTGGTGGACTCGGGCGGCGCCTTCCTGCCGATGCAGGACGAGGTGTTCCCCGACCGCGAGCACTTCGGGCGGATCTTCTACAACCAGGCGCGGATGTCCGGCGCGGGCATCCCGCAGATCGCGGCGGTCC
The DNA here is from genome assembly GCF_055591765.1 of Streptomyces sp. NPDC041205. Lineage (NCBI taxonomy): Bacteria > Bacillati > Actinomycetota > Actinomycetes > Kitasatosporales > Streptomycetaceae > Streptomyces > Streptomyces sp. NPDC041205. The sequence goes on from NZ_JBVIZH010000001.1 coordinate 1,263,092, forward strand.
TCGGCTCCTGCACGGCCGGCGGGGCGTACGTCCCCGCGATGAGCGACGAGGCCGTGATCGTGCGCGATCAGGGCACGATCTTCCTCGGCGGCCCGCCCCTGGTGAAGGCCGCCACCGGCGAGGTCGTCACCGCCGAGGAGCTGGGCGGCGGCGAGGTCCACTCCCGGGTGTCGGGCGTCACCGACCACCTCGCGGAGGACGACCCGCACGCGCTGCGCATCGTCCGCACGATCGTCTCCACGCTCCCCGCGCGCGGCGCCCTGCCCTGGGAGGTCCGCCCGGTCGAGGAGCCGAAGGTCGACCCGCTCGGTCTGTACGGCGCGGTGCCGACGGACTCCCGCACCCCCTACGACGTCCGCGAGGTCATCGCCCGCGTCGTCGACGGCTCGCGCTTCGCCGAGTTCAAGTCCGAGTACGGCCAGACCCTGGTGACCGGCTTCGCGCACATCCACGGCCACCCCGTCGGCATCGTCGCGAACAACGGCATCCTGTTCTCGGAGTCCGCCCAGAAGGGCGCCCACTTCATCGAGCTGTGCGACCAGCGCGGCATCCCGCTGGTCTTCCTCCAGAACATCTCCGGCTTCATGGTCGGCCGGGACTACGAGGCCGGGGGCATCGCCAAGCACGGCGCGAAGATGGTCACGGCGGTGGCCTGCACCCGCGTACCGAAACTGACCGTCGTGGTTGGCGGCTCGTACGGAGCGGGCAACTACTCGATGTGCGGCCGGGCCTATTCGCCGCGCTTCCTGTGGATGTGGCCCAACGCCAAGATCTCCGTGATGGGCGGCGAGCAGGCGGCGTCCGTCCTCGCCACCGTCAAGCGCGACCAGTTGGAGGCGCGCGGCGAGGAGTGGTCGGCCGAGGACGAGGACGCCTTCAAGGCCCCGGTCCGCGCGCAGTACGAACAGCAGGGCAACGCCTATTACGCCACGGCACGACTGTGGGACGACGGTGTCATCGACCCGTTGGAGACCCGCCAGGTGCTCGGCCTGGCTCTGACCGCGTGTGCCGGGGCGCCCTTGGGCGAACGCGGCTTCGGCGTCTTCCGGATGTGAGGGACCAGACCCCATGAGCATGTTCGACACAGTCCTTGTGGCCAACCGGGGCGAGATCGCCGTCCGCGTCATCCGTACGCTGCGCGCGCTCGGCGTCCGTTCGGTGGCCGTCTTCTCCGACGCCGACGCCGACGCCCGGCACGTCCACGAGGCCGACACGGCGGTGCGGCTCGGGCCCGCCCCGGCCGCCGAGAGCTATCTGTCGGCCGAGCGCCTCCTGGCGGCCGCCGCCGCGTCCGGCGCCCAGGCCGTCCACCCCGGCTACGGCTTCCTCGCCGAGAACGCCGCCTTCGCGCAGGCCTGCGCGGACGCCGGGCTCGCCTTCATCGGGCCGCCCGCCACCGCCATCGACCTGATGGGCGACAAGATCCGCGCCAAGGAGACCGTACGGAAGGCCGGGGTCCCCGTGGTCCCCGGCTCCTCCGGCAGCGGCCTCACCGACGCCCAGCTCATCGACGCCGCCCGGGAGATCGGCACCCCCGTGCTCCTGAAGCCCTCCGCGGGCGGCGGCGGCAAGGGCATGCGCCTGGTCCGGGACGCCGCCCTCCTCGGCGAGGAGATCGCCGCCGCCCGGCGCGAGGCCCGCGCCTCCTTCGGCGACGACACCCTCCTCGTGGAGCGGTGGGTGGACCGGCCCCGGCACATCGAGATCCAGGTGCTCGCCGACGCGCACGGCAACGTCGTCCACCTCGGCGAGCGCGAGTGCTCCCTCCAGCGCCGCCACCAGAAGATCATCGAGGAGGCGCCCAGCGTCCTGCTCGACGAGGCGACGCGCGCCGCGATGGGGGCCGCCGCCGTGGAGGCCGCGCGCTCCTGCGGGTACGTCGGCGCGGGCACCGTCGAGTTCATCGTCCCCGGCGACGACCCCGCCTCGTACTACTTCATGGAGATGAACACCCGCCTCCAGGTCGAGCACCCCGTGACGGAGCTGATCACCGGCCTGGACCTGGTGGAATGGCAGCTCCGGGTCGCCTCCGGCGAGCGACTGCCCTTCGCTCAGGACGACATCACGCTCACCGGGCACGCCGTCGAGGCCCGCGTCTGCGCCGAGGACCCCTCCCGCGGCTTCCTGCCGTCCGGCGGGACCGTCCTCTCCCTGCACGAGCCGTCCGGCGACGGCGTGCGCACCGACTCCGGGCTCAGCGAGGGCACGGAGGTCGGGAGCCTGTACGACCCGATGCTGTCGAAGGTCATCGCGTACGGGCCGGATCGCGCGACCGCGTTGCGGAAGCTGCGGGCCGCGCTCGCGGAGACGGTCACCCTGGGGGTGCCGACGAACGCGGGGTTCCTGCGGCGGCTGCTGGCCCACCCGGCGGTGGTGGCCGGGGACATCGACACCGGCCTGGTGGAGCGGGAGGCCGAGGGGCTGGTGGACCCGGACGTGCCGGTGGAGGTGTACGGGGCGGCGGCGTTGGTGCGGGCGGTCGGTTCCTTCCCCGATCCCGCCCCTTCCCGAAACCGGGGCTCCGCCCCGGCCCCCGCTCCTCAAACGCCGGAGGGGCTGAAGAACAACGCGTGGCTCGACCCCTTCTCCGTGCCCAACGGGTGGCGCCTCGGCGGTGAGCCCGCGTGGACCGTGCACCATCTGCGGGTGCCGGGGCACGAGCCCGTGTCCGTGCGGACACGTCTGACCGCCGACGGCGACGTCGAAGTCGACCTCGGGGGGCCCGGGGGCTCGCCCCCGGTTTCGGGAAGGGGCGGGCTTGGGGAAGGCTCCGCGCAGCGCCCCACCCTCCACCTCGACGGCCGCACCCACACCTTCCACCGCGCCGGCACCTGGCTCGGCCGTGACGGCCACGCCTGGCACGTCCAGGACCACGACCCCGTGGAAGCCGCCCTCAGCGGCGCCGCGCACGCGGGCGTGGACGCCCTGACGGCGCCCATGCCCGGCACGGTCACCGTCGTCAAGGTGGCCCCCGGCGACGAGGTGGCCGCGGGCCAGAGCCTGCTGGTGGTGGAGGCGATGAAGATGGAGCACGTCATCTCCGCGCCGCATGCCGGCACCGTCACCGAGCTGGACGTCACCCCGGGCACCACGGTCGCCATGGACCAGGTCCTGGCCGTGGTGACCCCAGCGGAGGAGGACGCGTCATGACCGAGGAAACCGGCCCGGCCACCGAGGCGGGCGGAGCCGCCGAAGCACCCCGCGCCCCCCTCCCCATGGTCGTCCCCACGGCGGGCCTCCCGCCCCGCGTCCGCATCCACGAGGTGGGCGCCCGGGACGGCCTGCAGAACGAGAAGGCGACCGTGCCCACCGAGGTGAAGGCGGAGTTCATCCACCGCCTGGCCGCCGCGGGCCTGACCACGATCGAGGCGACCAGCTTCGTGCACCCCAAGTGGGTGCCCCAACTGGCCGACGCGGAAGAGCTGTTCCCGCTGCTCGACGACCTCGCGCACACCAGGGGCGTGCGCCTGCCGGTGCTGGTCCCGAACGCCCGCGGCCTGGACCGCGCCCTCGCGCTCGGCGCCCGCCGCGTCGCGGTGTTCGCCAGCGCCACCGAGTCCTTCGCCAAGGCCAACCTGAACCGCACGGTGGACGAGGCGCTCGCCATGTTCGAGCCGGTGGTGGCGCGGGCGAAGGCGGCTCAGAGCGCGCACGACCAGGTGCACGTGCGCGGCTATCTGTCGATGTGCTTCGGCGACCCCTGGGAGGGCGCCGTCCCGATCGCCCAGGTCGTCCGCGTCTGCAAGGCGCTGCTCGACATGGGCTGCGACGAGCTGAGCCTCGGCGACACCATCGGCGTGGCGACCCCCGGCCACGTACAGGAACTGCTCGCCGCCCTCAACGAACAGGGCGTGCCCACGCACCGCGTCGGCGTGCACTTCCACGACACCTACGGCCAGGCGCTCGCCAACACCCTGGCGGCCCTGCAGCACGGGGTGACCACCGTGGACGCGTCCGCGGGCGGCCTCGGCGGCTGCCCGTTCGCCAAGAGCGCCACCGGAAACCTCGCCACCGAAGACCTCGTGTGGATGCTTCACGGCCTCGGCATCGAGACCGGGGTCGACCTCGGCCGTCTCACCGCCACCAGCGTGTGGATGGCCGGCCAGTTGGGCCGACCGAGCCCGTCCCGCACCGTGCGTGCCCTCTCCCACCAGGAGCAGTGAGAACGATGGACCACCACCTCTCCCCCGAGCACGAGGAACTCCGGCGCACCGTCGAGGCGTTCGCCCACGACGTGATCGCCCCGAAGATCGGCGACCTCTACGAGCGGCACGAGTTCCCGTACGAGATCGTGCGCGAGATGGGCCGCATGGGCCTCTTCGGGCTGCCCTTCCCCGAGGAGTACGGCGGCATGGGCGGCGACTACCTGGCGCTCGGCATCGCCCTGGAGGAGCTGGCGCGCGTCGACTCGTCCGTGGCGATCACGCTGGAGGCGGGCGTCTCCCTGGGCGCGATGCCGCTGCACCTGTTCGGCACCGAGGAGCAGAAGCGGGAGTGGCTGCCGCGGCTGTGCTCCGGCGAGATCCTGGGCGCCTTCGGCCTGACCGAGCCGGACGGCGGCTCCGACGCGGGCGGTACGCGCACGACGGCGCGCCTGGACGAGGCGACCGACGAGTGGGTCGTCAACGGCACGAAGTGCTTCATCACCAACTCCGGGACCGACATCACGGGCCTGGTGACGGTGACGGCGGTGACGGGCCGCACGGACGCGGGCAAGCCCCTGATCTCCTCCATCATCGTGCCGTCCGGCACGCCGGGCTTCACGGTCGCGGCGCCGTACTCGAAGGTCGGCTGGAACGCGTCGGACACGCGGGAGCTGTCGTTCTCCGACGTGCGGGTGCCGCGGGCGAACCTGCTCGGTGAGATCGGCCGCGGGTACGCGCAGTTCCTGCGCATCCTGGACGAGGGCCGGATCGCGATCGCGGCGCTCGGCACGGGGCTCGCGCAGGGCTGTGTCGACGAGTCGGTGAAGTACGCCAAGGAGCGGCACGCGTTCGGGCGGCCGATCGGCTCCAACCAGGCCATCCAGTTCAAGATCGCCGACATGGAGATGAAGGCGCACACGGCGCGGCTCGCCTGGCGCGACGCGGCCTCGCGGCTCGTCTCCGGCGAGCCGTTCAAGAAGGAGGCGGCGCTGGCGAAGCTGTACTCGTCGACGGTCGCCGTCGACAACGCGCGCGAGGCCACGCAGATCCACGGCGGGTACGGCTTCATGAACGAGTACCCGGTGGCGCGGATGTGGCGGGACTCCAAGATCCTGGAGATCGGCGAGGGCACGAGCGAGGTGCAGCGCATGCTGATCGCCCGGGAGCTCGGCCTCACCAGCTGAGGCGGGAGGGGGCCGCCGACCGGGGCGGGGGGCCGCTGGACCGGAAGCAAGGTTAGGTTAACCTAAGCACCACTTCCGGCCAGTGCCCCGTACGAAAGCAGAGACCTCATGTCGCACAGCCTCCGCACGCCCTCGCGCCGCGGCATCCTCGCCGCGGGCGGCGCCCTCGGGCTCACCGCCGTCCTCGCCGCCTGCGGGGACGAGAAGAAGGACAAGAGCGGCGGCTCGGGCAGCGGCACCGAGGACGGCGGCCCCTGGTCCTTCAAGGACGACCGCGGCGAGACGGCCAAGGCGGACGCGACGCCCGCGAACATCGTGGCGTTCACCGGTGTCGCGGCCGCGCTGTACGACTACGGCATCGAGGTCAAGGGTGTTTTCGGCCCGACCAGGACCAAGGACGGCAAGCCGGACGTCCAGGCCGGCGACATGGACATCAGCAAGGTGACCATCCTCGGCAACGCCTGGGACCAGTTCAACATCGAGAAGTACGTGGGCCTCCAGCCCGACGTCCTGATCTCCACGATGTTCGACGACAAGGGCACCCTCTGGTACGTCCCCGAGCAGTCCAAGGACAAGATCCTGGGGCTCGCCCCGAGCGTCGGCGTCTCCGTCTACGACCGCCAGATGACCAAGCCCCTTGAGCGCATCCTCGCCCTCGCCGAGTCGCTCGGCGCGGACGTGAAGTCCGACAAGGTCGTCACGGCGAAGAAGCGCTTCGAGGCCGCTGCGGAACGGCTGCGCAAGGCCGCGAAGTCCCGCCCGGAGATCAAGGTCCTGATCGGCTCGGCGAGCGCGGAGATCTTCTACGTCTCCGGCTCCGACCTCTCCGCCGACCTGGAGTACTTCAAGGCGCTCGGCGTGAACATCGTCGAGCCGCCGGAGAAGGCCAAGAAGGAGAGCGGGGGCTGGTTCGAGAACCTGTCCTGGGAGAACGTCGACCAGTACAAGGCCGACGTGATCATGATGGACAACCGCACGTCGGCCCTGCAGCCCGCGGACCTGGCGAAGCAGAAGCCCACCTGGGGCAAGCTGCCCGCCGTCAAGGCCGGGCAGGTCATCCCGCGCGTCACCGAGCCGATCTTCTCGTACGCCAAGTGCGCGCCGATCCTGGAGGACCTGGCCAAGGCCATCGAGAAGGCGAAGAAGGTCTCCTGACCGGGGTTCGGTGCACGTCGGCCTTGGCGCGCCGCCTAGTCGCGGCCTTCGGCCTGGCTCGTCCTCAATCTCCCCCAAGCTCTTAAGGAGCAGGGGGTACCCCCACGACGGGCTCGAAATATCCCCCAGCGCCGCCCGGCTGCCCCCCGCAGCCGGGCGGCGCTGTGTTTGTGGCCTGCGGGCCTGTGGACGACTCGTGAATATCCCTGCGACTTGTGGGACGGAAGGGACCCCAGAGCCCTGTCGGGATGAACTTAGGTTAGGCTAACCTAAGTTCCATGTCGCGCCCTCGGCCCTCCCCGCTGTGCCCTGCTCCGGGGGCGCGACCAAGTCCCCTCACCTGGAGGACAGTTCATGCGCTCGCACCTGCTCAATGACACCACCACGGAGCGGTACCGCGCCTCCGTGACCGAAGGAGTCGAGCGGGTGGCGGCCAGAATCGCCACCACCTCCCGCCCGTTCACCGGCGTCTCCGCGGACGCCCTCACCCCCCGCGTCGAGGCCGTCGACCTCGACACCCCGCTGCACGACACCGGCGCCGCCCTCGACGAGCTGGACGAGCTGTACCTGCGCGACGCCGTCTACTTCCACCACCCGCGCTACCTGGCCCACCTCAACTGCCCGGTCGTCATCCCTGCCGTGCTCGGCGAGGCCGTCCTGACCGCCGTGAACTCGTCCCTGGACACCTGGGACCAGTCCGCGGGCGGCACCCTCATCGAGCGCCGCCTGATCGACTGGACCGCCGAGCGCATCGGCCTCGGGCCCGCCGCCGACGGCGTGTTCACCTCCGGCGGCACCCAGTCCAACCTGCAGGCGCTGCTCCTCGCCCGCGAGGAGGCCAAGGCGGAATCCCCCGACCGGCTGCGCGTCCTCGCCTCCGAGGTCGGCCACTTCAGCGTCCAGAAGGCCGCGAAGACGCTCGGCCTCGGCCAGGACGCCGTCGTGGTGATCCCCACCGACCGCGACAAGCGCATGCAGACCGTGGCGCTCGCCCGCGAGCTGGCCCGCCTCGACCGCGAGGGCCTGGTCCCCATGGCCGTCGTCGCGACCGCGGGCACCACCGACTTCGGCTCCATCGACCCGCTGCCGCAGATCGCCGACCTCTGCGCGCGGTACGAGACGTGGCTGCACGTCGACGCCGCCTACGGCTGCGGTCTGCTCGCCTCGCGCACCCGCCGCGACCTGCTCGACGGCATCGAGCGCGCCGACTCCGTCACGGTCGACTACCACAAGTCGTTCTTCCAGCCCGTCAGTTCGTCCGCGCTCCTGGTCCGGGACGCGGTGACGCTGCGGCACGCCACGTACCACGCCGAGTATCTGAACCCGCGGCGCGCGGTGCAGGAGCGCATCCCCAACCAGGTCGACAAGTCCCTGCAGACGACCCGTCGCTTCGACGCCCTGAAACTGTGGATGACGCTGCGCGTGATGGGCGCCGACGCCATCGGTGACCTCTTCGACGAGGTCTGCGACCTGGCGGCCGAGGGCTTCGACCTGCTCGCCGCCGACCCTCGCTACGACGTCGTCGTCCAGCCGAGCCTCTCCACGCTCGTCTTCCGCTACATCCCGGCGGCGATCTGCGACCCGGCGGCCATCGACCGCGCCAACCTGTACGCCCGCAAGGCCCTGTTCGCCTCCGGTGCCGCCGTGGTCGCGGGCACCAAGGTGGGCGACCGCCAGTACCTGAAGTTCACCCTGCTCAACCCCGAGACCACGGCCGCCGACATCGCCGCCGTCCTCGACCTGATAGCCGGCCACGCCGAGCAGTACCTGGGAGAGAACCTTGACCGCGCCAGCTGACCGCCGCGAAGCGCGGCCGAAGACCTCGACGGCCACGGCGCCGGACACGACGTACGACTTCATCGGCATCGGCCTCGGGCCCTTCAACCTCGGCCTCGCCTGTCTCACCGAGCCCCTGGACGACCTGAACGGCCTGTTCCTGGAGTCCAAGCCGGACTTCGAGTGGCACTCGGGCATGTTCCTGGACGGCGCCCACCTGCAGACTCCGTTCATGTCGGACCTGGTGACGCTCGCCGACCCCACGTCCCCGTACTCCTTCCTGAACTTCCTGAAGGAATCGGGCCGCCTGTACTCCTTCTACATCCGCGAGAACTTCTATCCGCTGCGCCGCGAGTACAACGACTACTGCCGCTGGGCCGCCGGGAAACTCTCCTCCGTCCGCTTCGGCACGACCGTGACCCGGGTGTCGTACGACAACGGCGGCTACGACGTGACGACCGGCTCCGGCACCACCCTGCGCGCCCGCCGCCTCGTCCTCGGCACCGGCACCCCGCCCCACGTCCCGGCGGCGTGCGAGGGCCTCGGCGGCGACTTCCTGCACAACTCCCGCTACCTGGAGCACAAGGAGGAGCTGCAGAAGAAGAACTCCCTCACCATCGTCGGCAGCGGCCAGAGCGCCGCGGAGATCTACTACGACCTGCTCGCCGACATGGACACCCACGGCTACCGCCTCAACTGGGTGACCCGCTCGCCGCGCTTCTTCCCGCTGGAGTACACGAAACTGACCCTGGAGATGACCTCTCCGGAGTACATCGACTACTTCCACGCGCTGCCCGAGGACACCCGCTACCGCCTGGAGAGCGAGCAGAAGAACCTGTTCAAGGGCATCGACGGGGAGCTGATCGACGCCATCTTCGACCTGCTCTACCAGAAGAACCTCGACGGTCCCGTGCCCACCCGGCTGCTCACCAACACGAGCCTGCGCAAAGCCAGGCACACCAACGGCGTCTACACCCTCGGCCTGCGCCAGGAGGAGCAGGGCAAGGACTTCGAGATGACGACGGAGGGCCTGATCCTCGCCACCGGCTACCGGTACGCCGTCCCCGCCTTCCTGGAGCCGCTGCGCGAGCACCTGCGCTTCGACGGCCACGGCCGCTTCGACGTGGCCCGCAACTACTCCGTGGACACCACCGGCCGAGGCGTGTTCCTGCAGAACGCCGCCGTCCACACCCACTCCATGACCAGCCCCGACCTCGGCATGGGCCCGTACCGCAACGCGTACATCATCCGAGAGCTGCTCGGCCGCGAGGTCTACCCGGTCGAGAAGTCCATCGCCTTCCAGGAGTTCGCCGCATGAGCTGGATGCAAGGGACGGGCAGGACGAGCGGCACGAGCGGCATGAGACGCAGGCCGAGCCGGGAGCGCGGCGTCGGCACCCTCACCATGCGCCCCCTCGACCCCTTCGAAGACGCCGAGCTGGTCCACTCCTGGGTCACCCACCCCAAGTCGGCCTTCTGGCTGCTCCAGGGCGCGAAACTGCAGGACGTCGAGCGCGAGTACATGGGCATCGCCGCCTCCGAGCACCACGACGCGTTCATCGGCCTGCACGACGGGGAGCCCGCGTTCCTGATGGAGCGCTACGACCCCCGCTACATCGAACTGGTCGGCCTGTACGAGCCCGAGCCCGGCGACGTCGGCATGCACTTCCTGGTCGCCCCCACCGACCGACCGGTGCACGGCTTCACCCGAGCCGTCATCTCCTCGGTGATGGAGCACCTGTTCGCCGACCCGCGCACCCACCGCGTCGTCGTCGAACCCGACGTCACCAACACGGCCGTGCACCGCCTCAACGAGGAGGTCGGCTTCGTGCCGGAGCGCGAGATCGACAAGCCGGAGAAGCGGGCCCTGCTCAGCTTCTGCACCCGCGAGAGTTACGAGGCGGCCGTGGTGCGCCACGCCGTGGCAGCACGCCCCACCGCAGTTTCTGGAGCACGGACATGACCCTGACGCCCGCCGCACCCCTGACGCACCTCTCCCCCCAGGCCGAGGCCGTGGACCATCTGAGCCCCGAGCGCTGGGCCGAGGCCAACCGGCTCCTCATCCGCAAAGCCCTCGCCGAGTTCGCGCACGAGCGGCTGCTCGCCCCCGAGGAACTGGGCGCGGGCCGGTACGTCGTGCGCAGCGACGACGGCCTGACCCGCTACCGCTTCGCCGCGCGCGTCTTCGCCCTCGACCACTGGGGCATCGACGCCTCCTCGATCACCCGCCACCGCGACGGCGCCGAACTCCCCCTGAACGCCCTGGAGTTCTTCACCGAGCTGCGAGGCGCCCTCGGCCTGAGCGACCAGGTCCTGCCGGTGTACCTGGAGGAGATCTCCTCCACCCTCTCCGGCACCTGCTTCAAACTCGCCAAGCCCCGCGTCTCCGCCGCCGAGCTGGCCACCGCCGGTTTCCAGGAGATCGAGACCGGCATGACCGAGGGCCACCCCTGCTTCGTCGCGAACAACGGACGGCTCGGCTTCGGCGTGCACGAGTACCTCTCGTACGCCCCCGAGACCGCGAGCCCCGTCCGGCTGATCTGGCTGGCGGCGCGGCGCGACCGGGCCGCGTTCACCGCGGGCGAGGGCCTGGAGTACGAGTCGTTCCTCCGCGCCGAGCTGGGCCGGGAGACCCTGGACCGGTTCGACGCCGTGCTGCGCGCCCAGGACCTCGACCCGGCCGACTACCTCCTCATCCCGGCCCACCCCTGGCAGTGGTGGAACAAGCTCTCCGTGACCTTCGCGGCCGAGGTCGCCGACCGGCGCCTGGTGTGCCTCGGCGAGGGCGACGACGAGTATCTGGCCCAGCAGTCGATCCGGACGTTCTTCAACGCCTCCGCCCCGGCCAAGCACTATGTGAAGACGGCCCTGTCCGTCATCAACATGGGCTTCATGCGCGGGCTCTCGGCCGCGTACATGAAGGCGACCCCGGCCATCAACGACTGGCTGCACGCCCTCGTCGCCTCCGACGAGGTCCTGCGCTCCACCGGCCTAGGCATCATCCGCGAGCGCGCCGCCGTCGGCTACCGGCACCTGGAGTACGAGGCCGCCACCGACCGCTACTCGCCGTACCGCAAAATGCTCGCCGCGCTGTGGCGCGAGAGCCCCGTGCCGGCCCTGAAGGACGGCGAGCAGCTCGCCACCATGGCGTCACTGCTGCACACCGACCGCGAAGGGGCCTCCTTCGCGGGCGCCCTCATGGAGCGCTCGGGCCTGGCGCCCGCCGAGTGGCTGCGCCGCTATCTGCGCGCCTATCTGACGCCGCTCCTGCACTGCTTCTACGCCTACGACCTGGTGTTCATGCCGCACGGCGAGAACGTGATCATGGTCCTGAAGGACGGTGTCGTCGACCGGGTCCTGTTCAAGGACATCGCCGAGGAGATCGCCGTGATGGACCCGACGGCGGTCCTGCCGCCCGAGGTCGAGCGGATCCGCGTCGACGTGCCCGAGGACCGCAAACTCCTGTCGATCCTCACGGACGTCTTCGACTGCTTCTTCCGCTTCCTGTCCGCGAGCCTCGTCACCGAGGGCCGCCTCGACGAGGACGTCTTCTGGCGCACGGTCGCCGAGTGCGTCCGCGACTACCAGCACTCGATGCCCGAACTGGCCGACAAGTTCCGGCAGTACGACATGTTCGCGCCCGAGTTCGCGCTGTCCTGCCTGAACCGGCTCCAACTGCGCGACAACGAGCAGATGCTGGACCTCGCCGACCCGGCGGGCGCCCTCCAGCTGATCGGGACCCTGAAGAACCCGATCGCCTAGACCGGGCGGGGCTCCGCGGACGGTCCCGCGGAGCCCCGCTCAGCCGTGTCCGGGTCTACTTCGTGGGCCAGGGCACCTGCGGTGACTTGTAGTAGTCGATGCCGAGCGCGTCCCAGCGCGGAGCCTGCTCGGCGAGCCGGGACTTGTAGGTGTCCCAGTCGTGCGTGGACGCGGGCGACCAGCCCAGCTCGGCGATGCCGGGCAGGCGCGGGAACGCCATGAAGTCCAGTTGCGCGGGCGTGGACAGGGTCTCCGTCCACAGCGGCGCCTCGACGCCGAGGACCGAGTCCGCCGGGGTCCCTTGCAGATACGTGCCCGGGTCCCAGTCGTAGGAGCGCTGCACCTCGACGTAGCCGGCCCAGGACAGGCCGAGCGGGGTGTCCTTGTGGTACTTCATGTCGAGGTAGGCGCGGTCGGCCGGGGAGATCACCAGCTTGGTGCCGTTCTTCGCCGCGTTCACGACCTGGTCGCGCTCGGCCTGGCCGGTGCGGTCGTAGCCCCAGTACTGGGCGACGGCGCCCTTGACCGGGTTGGCGCCCGCCAGTTGGTGCCAACCCATCACGCTCTTGCCGTACTTGGTGACGACGGGCTGCACCTTGTCCATGAACGTCACGAAGTCCTCGTGGCTCGTGGAGTGCGCCTCGTCGCCGCCGATGTGCACGGTCCCACCGGGCGTGAGCGCCGCCAGCTCCCGGACGACGTCGTCCACGAACTCGTACGTCACGTCCTTCTTCACGCACAGCGAGCTGAAGCCGACGCTCGTGCCGGTGTACAGCGGCGGCGCGACGCCGTCGCAGTTCAGTTCGGCGTACGAGGCGAGGGCCGCGTTGGTGTGGCCCGGCATGTCGATCTCCGGGATCACCTGGAGCCCGCGGGACGCGGCGTAGGCGACGATGTCCTTGTACTGGTCCTTGGTGTAGTGGCCGCCGGGGCCGCCGCCGACCTGCGTGGACCCGCCGTAGGTGGCCAGGCGCGGCCAGGAGTCGATGGCGATGCGCCAGCCCTGGTCGTCGCTCAGGTGCAGATGCAGCTTGTTCATCTTGTAGAGCGCCAACTGGTCGATGTAGCGCTTCACGTGCTCGACGGGGAAGAAGTGCCGGGACACGTCCAGCATCGAGCCGCGGTAGGCGAAGCGCGGCTTGTCCTTGATGGTGCCGCCCGCGATCCGCCACGGTCCCGGCTGCTTCGTCTTCTTCTCGACGGCGACGGGCAGTTGCTGCCGCACGGTCTGCACGCCGTGGAGCAGGCCGGTGGGCGACCAGGACGTGATGGTGAGGGAGCCACGCTTGGAGATCACGCGGTAGCCCTCGTTCCCGAGGACCTTGTTCTCCGGCTCGGCGCTGAGGCGCAAGCGGATGCCGTCACCGCCCGAGCGGTCGGTGACGGGGAGGCGGTAGCCAGTGGAGGGGCGCAGGATGCCCGCGAGGTACTCGGCGACGCGGCGCTCCTCGGGCCTGTCGCCGACGCGGATTCGGGTCTTGGAGGTGATTTCGAAGCCGGGTCCGCCCGGTTCGGCCTTCATGGGCACCGGCACGATCCGGCCCAGCGGGATGGGCTCGGCGCGGGCGGTGGCGGAGCCCGGGGTGGCCGAGCCGGAGGCGGCCGCCGACGATGACGTACCGGCGGCGGCGATCAGCAGGAGTGATCCGATGACACAGGCAGTTCTGCGGTGCTGTCTCACAAGCGGGTCCCTTCGCCGGGCAACGCGGATGTGACGCAGTCGAACCGTCACCATGCGTACCGCGCACCCCAGACCTGGTCAAGGTGTAGACCACCCGCCCTGGCCTGCGGTGCGAGAATCGGGGCATGGCGGAAATCATCCAGCGCGACGGGACCTGGACCTTCGACGGAGAGACGCTGCGGCTCGTGCCGGGCCGCGACAAAGCCGTCTCGTTGCTGCGCAAGACCCTCGGCGAACTCACGCTGCCCCTGGCGGCATTGGCGGGCATCGCCTTCGAACAGGGCAAGAAGAACGGCCGGTTGCGGCTGCGGCTGCGCGACGGCGCGGACCCGCTGCTCCAGGCGACGGGCGGCAAGCTCGCCGACGCCTCCGACCCGTACCAGCTGACGGTGGAGCCGGACCGGTACGGCGTCGCGGAGTACGTGGTCGACGAGGTGCGCAACGCGCTGCTCCTGGAGCAGGTCCCCGCCAAGGGCTGCGAGAGCTATCTGCTGCCGGGCCCCTCGGTGCCGCTGCAGGTCGCGGCTGGCGACGCCACGGTGAGCTTCGACGGGGAGAACGTCCGCCTGGAGTGGAACTGGAAGACGGAGGAGGCCAAGGCGGCCTCCGGCACCCGCTCCATAGCCCTCGCCGACGTGGCCGCCGTGGAGTGGCAGCCCGCCATCGGCCTGGAGAACGGCTATCTGCGGTTCACGGTGCGCAACTCCCCCACCAAGGCCCCGCCGAAGTACGACCCGAACTCGGTGGAGCTGTGGGGCTTCAAGAAGGACCCGCTGATGGCACTGGTCGCGGCGGCCGTGCAGGCCCGCCTGCCGCACCCGGCCGCGCCCGCGAAGGCGGCGCTCGCCCAGGATGCCGCGGGCGCCGCGGCCGACGCGGTGGCCGCGGCGCCCGCCGCACCGGCCGAGGACAGCCATGACGCGCTGCTTCGGCGCCTGCGGGAGCTGGGCGAGCTGCACCGGAGCGGGGTCCTGACGGACGAGGAGTTCGCGGCGGCCAAGCAGGCGGTGCTGAAGCGGATGTGAAGGGGGGCGTGGGGCCCGAGAGGCGTTTCGGGGCCCGATAAAAGTATGGACCAGGCCACCCCTGCCCGATATCGGGCAGGATTCTTGCGAAAGCTCCTTTGGTGCCCCAGGATCAACGGGTGCACGAAGAACTTGTCGATCACCTGACGCGCTCCACCCAGCTGCACCGCGGCGAGGCGCTGCGGGTGATCCAGGACGTGCTCGCGTACTTCGACGAGACGACCGAGGCGTTCGTCCGCCGCCGCCACCGTGAGCTCCAGGGTCAGGGCCTGGTGAACACGGAGATCTTCGAGCGGATCGCGGCGGACCTGCGCTACCGGGCGGTCGCGCCGCCCGAGCTCACGCTCAGACAGCTGCGCCGCATCGTCTACGGCTGACCCCTGTCCACATCAACCCGAGGGACCCTTATGTGCGGAATCGTCGGATATATCGGCAAGCGTGACGTCGCCCCCCTGCTCCTGGAAGGCCTGCAGCGCCTGGAGTACCGCGGCTACGACTCCGCGGGCGTCGTGATCACCAGCCCGAAGGCCACCGGCCTGAAGATGGTCAAGGCCAAGGGCCGCGTCCGCGACCTGGAGGCCCGCGTCCCCAAGCGCTTCACCGGCACCACCGGCATCGCCCACACCCGCTGGGCCACCCACGGCGCCCCCTCCGACGAGAACGCCCACCCCCACCTGGACGGCGAGAACAAGGTCGCCGTCGTCCACAACGGCATCATCGACAACGCCTCCGAGCTGCGCGCCAAGCTGATCGCCGACGGCGTCGAGTTCCGCTCCGAGACGGACACCGAGGTGATCACCCACCTGATCGCCCGCTCCGACGCCGAGAAGCTGGAGGACCGGGTCCGCGAGGCACTGCGCCACATCGAGGGCACCTACGGCATCGCCGTCCTGCACGCCGACTTCAACGACCGCATCGTCGTCGCCCGCAACGGCTCGCCCGTCGTCCTCGGCATCGGCGAGAAGGAGATGTTCGTCGCCTCCGACGTCGCCGCCCTGGTCTCGCACACCCGCCAGGTCGTCACCCTCGACGACGGCGAGATGGCCACCATCAAGGCCGACGACTACCGCACGTACACGACCGAGGGCTCGCGCACCTCGGCCGAGCCGACCACCGTGGAGTGGGAGGCCGAGTCGTACGACATGGGCGGCCACGACACGTACATGCACAAGGAGATCTTCGAGCAGGCCGACGCCGTGGACCGCGTCCTGCGCGGCCGCATCGACGACCGCTTCTCCACCGTGCACCTCGGCGGCCTGAACCTGGACGCGCACGACGCCCGCAAGGTGCGCCGCGTCAAGATCCTCGGCTGCGGCACCTCGTACCACGCGGGCATGATCGGCGCCCAGATGATCGAGGAGCTGGCCCGCATCCCCGCCGACGCCGAGCCCGCCTCCGAGTTCCGCTACCGCAACGCGGTCGTCGACCCCGACACCCTGTACGTCGCGGTCTCCCAGTCCGGCGAGACCTACGACGTGCTCGCCGCCGTGCAGGAGCTCAAGCGCAAGGGCGCCCGCGTCTTCGGCGTCGTCAACGTCGTCGGCTCCGCCATCGCGCGCGAGGCGGACGCGGGTGTGTACGTGCACGCGGGCCCGGAGGTCTGCGTCGTCTCCACCAAGTGCTTCACCAACACCACCGTCGCCTTCGGGCTGCTCGCCCTGCACCTGGGCCGCATCCGCGACCTGTCGGTCTCCGACGGCAAGCGGATCATCGCGGGTCTGCGGCAACTGCCCGCGCAGATCGAGCAGATGCTGGAGCGCGAGGACGAGATCAAGAAGCTGGCGCAGGAGTTCGCCGAGGCCAAGTCGATGCTCTTCATCGGGCGCGTACGCGGCTATCCGGTGGCCCGCGAGGCCTCCCTGAAGCTCAAGGAGGTCTCCTACATCCACGCCGAGGCCTACCCCGCCTCCGAGCTGAAGCACGGCCCGCTCGCCCTCATCGAGCCCGCCCTGCCGACCGTGGCGATCGTCCCCGACGACGACCTCCTGGAGAAGAACCGCGCCGCCCTGGAGGAGATCAAGGCCCGCAGCGGCAAGATCCTCGCGGTCGCCCACCGGGAGCAGGAGAAGGCCGACCACACGATCGTCGTCCCGAAGAACGAGGACGAACTCGACCCGATCCTGATGGGCATCCCGCTCCAGCTCTTCGCCTACCACACGGCGCTGGCCCTCGGCCGGGACATCGACAAGCCGAGGAATCTCGCGAAGTCGGTCACGGTGGAGTAGTCCTGCCACCGATCACGGCAGCGAAAATTGAGCAACCCCCACGGCGAGCAACCACCTCCGCGAGAGCGGCGGCGGTTCAGCCGCAAAGGGGCGAACGGTCCCCTGTGTGTGCCACCAAGCGCACAGGGGACCGTTCTTCGAGGGACCGGGGTCGCCCATTACCCCGGCCCGCGCCTGCTCAGCCGGCGGCCGTCACCCCCCGACCTGCAGGGCATACGCTCCGCGCGTCGGCATGGGCCGCCGGACGCCGCCGCACGGGCACTGGGCCGTGGTTCTGCCCCAACAAGCGGTATGTACCCTTCACAAGGGAGCAACCCACCTCTACGCGCGAGTAGATTTATGCGCCGCCGATGCGCCGCCGCTACCCCGCGCCCCTCATCCCACCTGGGACGAAAGGGAGTTGCGCAGTTAGGGGATCACGACGACGGGCCGTTGCGCACGGCGCGCGAGACGGCCCGCGACCGACCCGAAGATGCGCCCCACGATCCCGTGCGTCGAGCCGACGACGATGGCGTCCGCGGAGTACTCCCGGCCGACCTCTTCGAGTTCGTGGCAGATGTCGCCGCCGCGCTCGACCAGGATCCAGGGAACTTCCGACAGATACTCGGCGCAGGCCAGTTCGAGGCCGAGGACTTCGGTGCGGTGGTCGGGGACGTCGACGAAGACCGGGGGCTCGCAGCCCGCCCAGACGGTGGTGGGCAGCCGGTTGGCGACATGGACGATGATCAGGCCGGAGCCGGATCGGTGTGCCATCCCGATCGCGTAGGCGAGGGCCCGCTCGCTGGATGTCGAGCCGTCGAAGCCGACGACGACACCGTGCCGGAAGGCGGGATCGCAGGAGTGACGTGGTTCTTCCGCCGCTTGGGGGGTCGCGCTCGGGTCGGCGACCTGCCGCTTGCGGTTCGCGGGTTCGGAGAATTCGTGACCGGCCATCGGTGTCTCGGCGAAGGAGTCCTCTGTGGGAGGGTCGGCTTTTCAGGTGCGCGGTCTGCGTGCGCGGTAGGGGACAGGGCGGCACAAACAAGTACGAGCAGGTTCGGACGTGTGCGGGTCACCGCAGGTCGGGCACTGTGACGACGCACATCACCGGACGTGTGTCCGGGAATCATCTTCCCAACCCCTTACCCCCAAGGGTACGGCCGCACTCCTCTCCTGCCCAGCTCTCGACGAGCCTCGTCCGGGCCCCGTCGAGGACCCGCCCGGGCCTGGCCCCGGGGCGCCGCCGCGGGCCCGCACAAGGCCCGCCCAAGGCCTCAGCGAGGCCTCACGGCGTTCACCGGAGCATGCATGAGCCCGGCTCGGATGGCAATGGCGGCTGCCCCGTACAGGCGGTTTGCGCCCGGTTCGCGCGCGCGGTCCCTTCAGGCCAGTGACCGGCCGGTCGGCCGCGCGTTGAACCCGTGAAACCACTCTTTCGGAGACATCCGCAGCCACCGCCACACCGTGCGAAACCACTGCCGCAGGGAGCACGCCGTGCCAGGACCGTCCACCGCAGCCCCGGTCGCCGCAGCCACCACCCGCCGCCGCGCACCCGAGGGGGCGCGCGAGCGCCGGGCCCCCGGGGTCCCGGCGCCCCGCCCCGCAAGGACCCCGGCGCCCGCCCCGCAGGAATCGGCGAGCGACGTGGTGCGCTGGGCGGCTTTCTCCTGCGTCCTGGTTCCGGTGGTCCTGGTCGGGTACGGGACCTCGCTGGCCGGCGCGGGCGGGGCGGCCCTGGGACTCGCCGCCGTGACCGGGGTGTGCCGGGTGCTTCTGCAGCAGTCCGAGCGCGGGGCGGCGCGGGCCCGCGCGCAGCGGGGCGCGGACACCCGCGGACGGCGTCAGCGCCAGGCGCCGGGGGCGCATCGGGGCGGCCGCCGTCCGGGGCCGGACGCGCCGGTGGACTGACTGATTCCCACGCACTCCCCCGTATGTTTTCAGCCAACTTCCCAGCCGTCGGCATTCCCTGGCGGAACGGGGGGTCAACGCACGTCTCACCAGGGGTGAAAGGAGTGGGGAAGGCTTCTGCACCCTACGTTGACCGGCCACTGGCACAAGGCGCACTTCCCTGCGCGGCCCGTGAGTGCGACGCTTCGTGATCGAATGCTTCACGCCAAGTTGCCATGTCGACAATGCGCCGGGTGCTGAACTGGTCACAGCGGCGTCACATGACGCAGTAGATTCGATCTTGACTGTAGTACGGCGGGGGACTGGTGGAGGACCGAGGGGAAACGTGCAGGAGCGACAGGCCCAGAAAGCACGTCAAGAACAGGGAGCCGCGACGACCGAGGGGGGCTTAGCACCATGAGCCACGACTCCACTGCCGTGCAGGAAGCCGCGGCGCGGAAACTCTCCGGGCGGCGACGTCGGGAGATCGTCGCGGTGCTGCTCTTCAGCGGTGGTCCCATTTTCGAGAGTTCCATACCTCTCTCCGTGTTCGGCATTGACCGGCAGGACGCGGGAGTACCCCGATACCGGCTGCTCGTGTGCGCCGGTGAAGAGGGGCCGCTGCGCACCACAGGCGGGCTGGAACTGACCGCGCCCCACGGGCTGGAGGCGATCTCGCGGGCAGGCACCGTCGTGGTGCCGGCCTGGCGCTCGATCACATCGCCGCCCCCGCTGGAGGCACTCGACGCGCTACGCCGCGCGCACGAGGAGGGCGCGCGCATCGTCGGCCTGTGCACCGGCGCGTTCGTCCTGGCCGCGGCCGGTTTACTGGACGGCCGACCGGCGACGACGCACTGGATGTACGCGCCGACGCTGGCCAAGCGCTACCCGTCCGTGCACGTCGATCCGCGCGAGCTGTTCGTCGACGACGGCGATGTGCTGACGTCGGCCGGCACCGCGGCCGGAATTGATCTCTGTCTGCACATCGTGCGCACGGATCACGGCAATGAGGCGGCGGGCGCGCTCGCCCGCAGGCTGGTCGTGCCACCGCGCCGGGCCGGCGGCCAGGAACGCTACCTGGACCGGTCGCTGCCGGAGGAGATCGGCGCCGACCCGCTCGCCGAGGTCGTCGCCTGGGCGCTCGAACACCTTCACGAGCAGTTCGACGTGGAGACGCTGGCCGCCCGCGCCTATATGAGCAGGCGCACCTTCGACCGGCGGTTCCGCTCGCTGACCGGGAGCGCCCCCCTGCAGTGGCTGATCACTCAGCGGGTGCTGCAGGCACAGCGGCTCCTGGAGACCTCCGACTACTCCGTGGACGAGGTCGCCGGACGCTGCGGCTTCCGCTCGCCGGTCGCGCTGCGCGGCCACTTCCGGCGCCAGCTCGGTTCCTCGCCCGCGGCGTACCGCGCGGCGTACCGGGCGCGGCGGCCGCAGAACGAGCGGTCCCTGGAGTCGGCGTCGGCGCCCTCCGCCCCGTCGGCGGCCACCGCGGCTGCCGCCGTGTCCGCCGGGCCCTCCGTGGTCGCCGCGGACGGACCAGGGCCGGGGCCGGGAAATCCCGGTCTGGCACCGGGCCCCGTCCCGTCCCAGACCCGACGCACGGCCGCCGCCAGCTCGCTCGGGGCCGCGGCGTCCCTGCCCATGGATCCGGGCAAGCCACACTCCGACGCGTACGCGCCGGGTCGCACTCCCCTGCCCGGTCAGAGGAGCGCGCCGTAGGGTTGGGCGCATGAACGATCGCATGGTGTGGATCGACTGCGAGATGACCGGGCTCTCGTTGACGGATGACGCACTTATCGAGGTGGCCGCACTGGTCACCGACTCGGAACTGAACGTGCTCGGCGAAGGTGTGGACATCGTGATCCGCCCGCCGGACGCGGCACTGGAGACCATGCCCGAGGTGGTGCGGCAGATGCACACCACCTCGGGGCTCCTCGACGAGCTGGCCGGCGGCACCACGCTGGCCGACGCCGAGGAGCAGGTCCTCGCCTACATCCGGCAGCACGTGAAGGAGCCCCGCAAGGCACCGCTGTGCGGCAACTCGGTCGGCACGGACCGCGGCTTCCTGCTGCGGGACATGCCGACCCTCGAGGACTTCCTGCACTACCGCATCGTCGACGTCTCCTCCGTCAAGGAGCTGGCCCGGCGCTGGTACCCGCGGGCGTACTTCAACAGCCCGGACAAGAACGGCAACCACCGCGCCCTCGCCGACATCCGCGAGTCCATCGCGGAGCTGCGCTACTACCGCGAGGCGATCTTCGTCCCGCAGCCCGGGCCGGACTCCGACACCGCCAAGTCGATCGCCGCGAAGCACGTCCTGCCTGCGGATTAGCCCTCCGCGGCACCCCGTGTACGGGGTCCGGAAAAGGCGTGCGCGAGCACCCCTTCGGACCCTGTACACTTTTTCTCGGCCGGTCGGAAGAACGACAAAGACCGGCCCGTGGTGGGTGTAGCTCAGTTGGTAGAGCACCTGGTTGTGGTCCAGGTGGCCGCGGGTTCAAGTCCCGTCACTCACCCTGAAGGATCGGCCCCTGACCCGGGAACGGGTCAGGGGCCGATTTGTTTCCGGCTCTCGCGGGAGCCTAGGACATGTGCCGTGTCACATCAGTGATCCGACAGACGACCTTCCCCGACGCCTGACGGATCCCCGAAGCGGACTCGTTCGCGACCTGGTCCGGCGCCAAGTTGCTCGCGACCGCGGCCCCCTCGGCGATGCGCACGCCGTCGGCGCCGACGAACTCCACCTGGATCACGTAGTCGGACGTCTTCGAGCTGTGGTTGGTGACACGCAACTCGGCAGTGGGCCAGCCGGTGCTCGGCTCCACCGAACACTTGGTGAGCCGCACGTCGGCGCGCGCATCCGACACCGACGGGGCGGTCTGCTCCTGAGACGGGCCCTTGTCGGGAGGCGTCTCCTCGTCGCCGCCACCGATGAGCGCCGCCGCTACCATGAGCGCCACCAGGGCGACAGCGATCAGGACCACGTACAGAATCGCCCGCCCGAGCCGCTTCCTCTTCGGCGGAGGGCGCTGCCCCCAGGACGACCCTCCCGACGGCCCACCCAGCGGTCCGCTCGGCGGTCCGCTCGGCGGTCCACCTGGTGGCTGCCCCCACCCAGTCGGCGGTGCTGCGGAACGAGGCCGCTGAGCTGACATGGCGCCCCCCAGGTGGCGCGCGGGGCTAGTACCTCAATCATCTCTCCGTGAGGTCAAAGGCGCACGCCAGGCCGCATCGCCCAGGTCCGTGAACGCATGGCGCCGCACCCTTCACGACGACGCCCTGCACACCAGTTCCGTAGGCAGCACGATCTGCTGCCGCGCGAGGCGGCGGGAGCCCGCCGGGCGGGTGTCGGCTATCTCGGCGAGCAGGACGTCCGTCATCGTGCGGCCCATCTCGGCGATGGGCTGGCGGACGCTGGTCAGGGGCGGGTCCATGTGGCGGGCGATGGCCGAGTCGTCGAAGCCGACCAGGGCCACGTCGTCCGGTATGCGGCGGCCCGCCTCGCGCAGGACCTGGCGGGCGCCCGCCGCCATCACGTCCGACCCGGCGAAGACCGCGTCCAGGTCGGGGCGGCGGGCCAGGAGCTCCGTCATGGCGCGACGGCCGCCCTCCTCGGTGAAGTCGCCGCGCGCTGTCAGGGCCTCCTCGACGGGGCGGCCCGCCTCGGTGAGGGCCTCGCGGTAGCCGTCCAGGCGGCGCTGGGCGCCGTACACGTCCAGGCGTCCCGTGATCGTGGCTATCGTGCGGCGGCCCCGGTCGAGAAGGTGGCCGACGGCCGCGCGGGCGCCCGCGAAGTTGTCGGAGTCCACCGAGGCCAGCGGCTCGTCGGCCGAGCGGCGGCCGCTGATCACGGCGGGGATGTCGAGCTGCTGGAGCAGGTCCGGCAGGGGGTCGTCGGCGTGCACCGACACGAGGAGGACACCGTCCACGCGGTGCGCCGACAGGTACTGGGCGAGGCTGCGGCGCTCCCGGTCGCCGCCCGCGAACGTCAGCAGGAGCTGCATGTCCGTCTCCGCGAGCGCGGTGCCCACGCCATGGATGATGTCCGAGAAGTACGGCTCGGCGAAGAAACGGGACTCCGGCTCGGGGACGACCACGGCGATCGAGTCCGTACGGTTCGCGGCGAGCGCGCGGGCCGCCGTGTTCGGGACATAGCCCAGCTCCGCGACCGCCTCCTCGACGGCGGCCCGCGTCTGCTCGCTCACCCGGGGCGAACCGTTGATCACCCGGGACACCGTGCCGCGCCCGACCCCCGCCCGCGCGGCGACCTCCTCCAGCGTGGGCCGTGCCCCGCCGCGCCCCCTGGACTGACCGCTCCCCATCAGTGCCTCCCCACGACGCGAATCTAACAGCAGGGCCACGACCACCAGCGACGGCGCCGACGGCCCGCAACTCCCGGCGTCCGGTGCCTTGACACCCCCCGGGCGAGCCGCGAACCTTCAAGGCATCACACATGGGAGCGCTCCCACCCTACTCGGCTCTTACATGACCCGCACGTCCCGTCCGAGCCATTTCCCACCAACTCGCCCATTTCATACGAGAGTTGACCGGCTGTCGGTACGTCTGGGACCAGGAGGACGCAATGCGCTACAGGACTCGAACGTCCCGCACGGCCGTGGTCCTCGCGGCCGCCACCGCTCTCGCCGCCGGACTGCTCGCCGGCTGCGCGGAGGACTCCGCCGAGGACGAGCCCGGCGGTTCCTCGGGGGGCGGCGGGGGCGGGAAGGGCAAGACGACCCTGACCGTCGGGGTGTTCGGCGCCTTCGGCCTGCAGGAAGCCGGTCTGTACGACGAGTACGAGAAGCTCAACCCCGAGATCAACATCAAGCAGAACTCCGTACAGCGCAACGAGAACTACTGGCCCGCGCTCCTCACCCACCTCAGCAGTGGCAGCGGCCTCTCCGACATCCAGGCCGTCGAGGTCGGCAACATCGCCGAGCTGACCGGCACCCACTCCGGCAAGCTGGTGGACCTCGGCAAGGCCTCCGGCGTCGACAAGAACGCCTACCTCGACTGGAAGTGGCAGCAGGGCACCACCGACGACGGCAAGACCATCGGCCTCGGCACCGACATCGGGCCGACCGGCATCTGCTACCGCAAGGACCTGTTCAGGAAGGCCGGGCTGCCCACGGACCGCGAGGAGGTCGGCAAGCTCTGGGCCGGGGACTGGAACAAGTACCTGGAGGCGGGCAAGCGGTTCCAGAAGAAGGCGCCCAAGGACACCGCCTTCGTCGACGGCGCCACCGGAGTGATGGCCGCCGTGCACGGCTCCGGCAAGGAGAAGTTCTACGACGCCGAGGGCGAGCTGGTGTACAAGGACAGCGCGGGCGTCAAGGAGGGCTGGGACCTCGCGGCCGAGTTCGCCGAGGCCGGTCTGACCGCCAAGCTCCAGCAGTTCCAGCCCAGTTGGGACCAGGCCTTCTCCAACGCCTCCTTCGCCACCGTGACCTGCCCGCCCTGGATGCTCGGCTACATCAAGGACAAGGCGGGCGACAAGGGCGAGGACCAGTGGGACGTCGCCGCCGCGCCCAAGCCCGGCAACTGGGGCGGCTCCTTCCTGACCGTGCCCGAGGCGGGCAAGAACAAGGAGGAGGCCGCCAAGCTCGCCGCCTGGCTGACCGCCCCGAAGCAGCAGGCCAAGCTGTTCGACAAGCGGGCCAGCTTCCCGAGCGCCGAGGCCGCGTACGGCCTGCCCGAGGTGAAGGACGCCAAGAACCCCTACTTCGGCGACGCCCCGGTCGGACAGATCTTCGCCAAGGCCGCCGAGGGCGTGCCGGTCCAGCCCATCGGCCCCAAGGACGGGATCATCTCCCAGTACCTGGCCGACACCGGGATGCTCGGCGTCGACCAGAAGGGCACGTCTCCCGACAAGGCCTGGGACAAGGCAATGAAGACGATCGACAACGCGCTGGACCAGTGATCATCCGGTGACCGACATCCCGAGCGACACCCGTACCGCCGCGCCCTCCACGGGGGAGGAGGGCGCGGCCCCCCGCGCGCGGGCCGGGGCACTGCTCGCCGACCCGGCGGCCGAGCGCCGCCGGGCCCGGCGCAGCCGCCGCTACCGCTGGGACATGAAGTGGAGTCCCTACGCCCTCATCGCGCCGTTCTTCCTCTTCTTCATCGCCTTCGGGCTCTTCCCGCTGCTCTACACGGGGTGGGCCTCGCTGCACCGGGTGGAGCTGGGGACGCCCACGGACATGGAGTGGGTGGGGCTGCGCAACTTCTCGCGGCTCATCGAGGACGACTTCTTCTGGAACGCGCTGCGCAACACCTTCACCATCGGTCTCATCTCGACCGTGCCGCAGCTCCTGATGGCCCTCGGCCTCGCCCATCTCCTGCACTACCGGCTGCGCGGCTCGATGTTCTTCCGCGTCGCGATCCTCACCCCCTACGCCACCTCCGTGGCCGCGGCGACGCTCGTCTTCGTGCTCATGTTCAGCCGCACCGACCACGGCATGATCAACTGGGCGCTCGGGCTCGTCGGCGTCGACGCCGTGGACTGGCAGAACGGCGACTGGACCGCGCAGTTCGCCGTGTCCGCCATCGTCATCTGGCGGTGGACCGGCTACAACGCGCTGATCTATCTCGCGGCGATGCAGGCCATCCCCAACGATCTGTACGAGTCGGCGGCGCTGGACGGCGCGAGCCGCTGGCAGCAGTTCCGGCACGTCACGATTCCCTCGCTGCGGCCGACGATCCTGTTCACCTGCGTGGTGTCGACGATCGGGGCGACCCAGCTCTTCGGCGAGCCGCTGCTCTTCAGCCAGGGCGCGAGCCCCACCGGCGGCTCCGACCACCAGTTCCAGACGCTCGGTCTCTATCTGTACGAACAGGGCTGGTTCAACCAGCACCTGGGCCGGTCCTCGGCGATCGCCTGGACCATGTTCCTCATTCTCGTCCTGATCGGCCTGCTCAACTGGGCGATCAGCCGCTGGATCCGCAGAAGCGCGTGAGGGGATGACGTGGCAAGCCTCAAGAAGCGCGGTACACGCCTCAAGAAGCGTGGCGCCGGGCGCCAACTGCACGGCGGCAAGCTGGCCTACGCCGTACTGATCCTGTTCACCATCGGCTCCCTCTTCCCCCTGGTGTGGACCGCGATCGCCGCGTCCCGCAACAACACGCGGCTCGCCGAGACACCCCCGCCCTTCTGGTTCGGCGGGAACCTCTTCAAGAACCTGGAGATCGCCTGGACCGACGCCAACATGGGCACGGCCCTGCTCAACACCCTGGTGGTGGCGGGCACCATCACCGTGGGCACCGTGCTCTTCTCCACCCTCGCGGGCTTCGCCTTCGCCAAGCTGCGGTTCCGCTTCCGGGGGCTGCTTCTGCTGCTCGTGATCGGCACGATGATGGTGCCGCCGCAGCTCAGTGTCGTACCGCTGTTCATGATGGTGGCCGAGTTCGGCTGGACCGATCAGCTGCAGTCGGTGATCCTGCCGACGCTCGTGAGCGCCTTCGGGGTGTTCTTCATGCGGCAGTACCTCATCGAGGCGCTGCCCACCGAGGTGATCGAGGCCGCCCGGGTCGACGGCGCCAGCAGTCTGCGGCTGATCTGGCACGTGGTGTTCCCCGCGGCACGGCCCGCGATGGCCGTCCTCGGCATGCTGACCTTCGTCATGGCCTGGAACGACTTCTTCTGGCCCATCATCGCGCTGACCCAGGGCGGCGAACCCACCGTGCAGGTGGCCCTCGCCGGTCTCGGCCGCGGCCAGATCCCCGACCAGTCCGTGATCATGGCGGGCGCGCTGCTCGGCACGCTGCCGCTGCTCATCGCCTTCGTCCTGTTCGGCAAGCAGATCGTGGGCGGCATCATGCAGGGCGCGGTGAAGGGGTAACCCGCACCGCCGTCCCTCGCCGCACCGCCGTCCTGGCTCGACGTGCACCGACCTTTCCGTACGATCCATGGGAGCGCTTCCATGACCCACGCGAACCTGCGATTCCCGTCCTCCTTTCTGTGGGGCGCGGCCACCGCCGCGTACCAGATCGAAGGGGCGGTGCGGGCGGACGGCAGGACGCCGTCGATCTGGGACACCTTCAGCCATACGCCGGGCAAGGTGCTCGGCGGGGACACCGGGGACGTGGCCTGCGACCACTTCCACCGGTGGCGCGACGACGTGCGGCTGATGGCCGACCTCGGGATCGGTGCCTACCGCTTCTCCGTGTCCTGGCCGCGGGTGCAGCCCACCGGGCGCGGGCCCGCCGTGCAGCGCGGGCTCGACTTCTACCGCGCGCTCGTCGACGAGCTGCTCGCGCACGGCATCACGCCGATGGTCACGCTCTACCACTGGGACCTGCCCCAGGAGCTGGAGTCGGCCTTCCCCAGCGGCTCCCCGGCGGGCGGCGGCTGGCCGGAGCGGGACACCGCCTACCGCTTCGAGGAGTACGCGGGCATCGTCGCCGGGGCGCTCGGCGACCGCGTGGAGCTGTGGGCGACCCTCAACGAGCCCTGGTGCAGCGCCTTCCTGGGCTATGGCTCGGGTGTGCACGCGCCCGGCCGCACCGACCCGGCGGCCGCCCTGCGCGCGGCCCATCACCTCAACCTCGCCCACGGCCTGGGCGTCCGGGCGCTGCGCGCGGCGCTGCCGACCCGCGCCCGGGTCGGTGTCTGCCTCAACCCGAGCGCCGTGCGCCCGCTGACCTCGTCCGCCGCGGATCTCGACGCGCGGCGCCGCATCGACGCGCTCGCCAACCGCGTCTTCACCGGGCCGATGCTCCGCGGGACGTACGACGACGATCTGCTCGCCGACACCGCGCGGATCACGGACTGGTCCTTCGTGCGCGACCGGGACCTGGCCACCGCCCGGCAGCCGCTGGACTTCCTCGGCATCAACTACTACTCCCCCGCCGTCGTGTCGGCCGCCCCGCCCGCGGCCGGACCGCGTCTCGACGGGCACGGCGCCGCCGACCACTCCCCCTGGCCGGGCGCCGACTCCGTCTCCTTCCACCGGGCGCCCGGTGAACTCACCGCCATGGACTGGCCGGTGGACCCCACCGGCTTGAAGGACCTTCTCCTTGAGTACACCGCTCAGGCCCCCGGGGTTCCCCTTTTCGTGACGGAGAACGGCGCGGCCTACGACGACAAGCCCGGCGCGGGCGGCCAGGTCCACGACCCCGACCGGATCCGCTATCTGCACGGCCACCTCACCGCCCTGCACGAGGCGCTCCTCGCGGGCGCCGACGTGCGCGGCTATTTCCTCTGGTCCCTGCTGGACAACTTCGAGTGGGCGTACGGCTACAGCAAGCGGTTCGGCGCGGTGTACGTCGACTACGAGACGCAGGCGCGGACGCCGAAGTCGAGCGCCCACTGGTACGCGAAGGTGGCGGCGAGCGGGGAGCTGCGCGCGGCCGAGGAGTGAGGCGGCGGGTGGACAGAGGGGCAGGGGGCAGGGGGCAGGGGTGCGCCCCGGCCGAGTGGGGGGAAAGTCCGGCCGGGGCGCGTGTGGGGGGACGCAGTGGCTCTTGGGGGAAGCGGCCGTGGGTGCGGCTACTTGTAGGCGGCGAACGCCTTCGTGAACGCCAGGGGGTCCTGGGCGATCGACGAGCACGTCGGCTGGACGGAGTTGTTGCCGCCCGCGCAGGCCTTGTCGCGCGTCGAGGACCACATCGACAGCCAGCCGATGCCCTTGTCCTGTGCGAACCTCACCAGCTGGGTGGCGTCGTCGACCTTGAAGATCTCCGTGGTGACGTCGTTGACGCCGATCATCGGGGTGACCGCGACGGTCTTCCAGGCCTGCGCGTCCGAAAGGCCGAGCACGCCCTTGATCTGCGCCTGTGTCGCGGTCGCCGCCTGGGTGGCGTAGGTGCCCATGTCGTCGCTGTAGGCCGGTCCGTAGTCCATGGCCATGATGTTCACGGCGGAGATCTTCACGCCGTTCTTCTTGGCGTCGGCGAGCAGGTCGACGCCGGGCTGGGTCAGGCCCTCGGGCATCACCGGCAGCGTGAAGGAGACGTCGAGCCCCGGGTGGTCCTTCTGGAGGGCGGCGATGGCCTGCGCGCGGCGGGAGTTGGCGGCGGTGTCCGGCAGGGCCGCGCCCTCGATGTCGAAGTCGACCTTGGTGAGCTTGTACGCGTCGATGACCTTGCCGTACGCCTTGGCGAGTGCGCCCGCGCTGTCGCAGCGCAGGCCGAGTTCGGAGCCGGCCGCGCCGCCGAAGGACACGCGGACGTCACCGCCCTTGGCACGCAGATCACCTATCTGGGCGGCCACCTTGTCGTCGCCGAGCGCGGTGCTGCCGCCCCACAGGGGTGCGCAGCCGCCGCCCGAGGTGACGAAGGCCAGGTTGAACTCCTTCACACCGGTCTTCGCTGCGGTGTCGAGGAGGTCGTAGGCCGGGGCGAGGGAGGTGTCGACGAAGGGGGCGAACTTGGCGGCGCCCTTGCCGCCAGTGCCCTCACCCGGGGTGGAGGTCGGGGTGGGCTTCTCCGTCGGCTTGTCGGTGGGCTTGTCCGTGGGCTTCCCGGTCGGCTTCCCGGACGGCTTGCCGGTCGGGTCCTGGGTGGGCTTCTCGGAGGGGCGGCCGGAGGGTTGCGGGGCCGCGCCGTCGTCGGCCGCGCACTTGGCCTCGTTGATCAGACACTTGACCGGGTCGGCGGCGCCGGACACGACGAACCCGACCGTCAGGGACTCGCCGGGCGCCAGCTCCTTGTCCCACTTGGGCGGGGTGACGGTGACGCGGCGCCCCTCGACCTTGTGCTCGGCGTTCCACAGCGAGCCGAGCTTCGCGCCCGCGGGCAGGTCGAACTCCAGGGTCCAGTCGGACTGGGCCTTGTCGGTGCTGTTCTTGACGACGTACTGCGCGGTGTATCCGCCCGACCAGTCGCTGGTCCTGGTGTACGCGGCGCCGACGGAGGCCGCCTGGGCCGTGCCGGACAACAGGAAGGCACCGCCACCGACGACGGCCGCCGTGACGACGGCACCTATCGCCTTCTGTCTGCCGGTGATCCTGCGACGGTGGGTGCTCATGGCTGCGCCTGCCTTTTCGGGGGGTGCGGGTGGGACCGCTCCGCACGTTAGCCCCGCGTGGGCGCGACAAAAGGGGCTTCCCCGGGTCCGGGGGTGGATCTTAGGGCGGGCTTAAGAGTGGGATCGGGGTGGGGAAAGGTTGGGTCGGCTTCTTCCCCGATCCCGCCCCTTCCCGAACCTGGGGGCTCCGCCCCCAGACCCCCGCTCCTCAAACGCCGGAGGGGCTGAAAATCTCGCCGGTGCAGCCAGCTTCCAGCCCGCCCCGGCAAAGTTCCAGCCCGTCCGGCGATTGAGGACGAGGCGCGAAGCGCCGACAAGCGGGGGTCCGGGGGCGCAGCCCCCGGTTCGGGAAGGGGCGGGATTGGGGAAGCCCCCCGTCAGCCCGAACCACCCCCCACCGGCGCCGCCCGCCGCCCTCGTCGGCGCACGCTCCCCCGCCGCCGCCTCCCGGCCAGGGACCGCCGAGGATCCCGCTGGATCCAGAGGCGCACCTCCGTACCGCCGAGGACCGAGCGGCCGATGCGCACATCGCCGCCGGTGGACTCCGCGAGGCGGCGGACGATGTCGAGGCCGAGGCCGGTGGACCCCGTCGCGCCGGTCGCGGCCCCGGAGTTGCCGCGGGCGAGGGCGGCCCCGGGGTCGGCGATCCCGCCCCCCGCGTCGGAGACGAGCACGATCACCGCGTCCTCCCCGCTGTGCACGTCGACGGCGAACGCCGCCCCCTCCCGCGTGTGCCGGAAGACATTGCCGAGCAACGCGTCGAGGGCGGCGACCAGTTCGGCCCGCGCCACCGGGATCCACACCGGCTGCTCCACCCCGGCGACCCGTGCCTCGCGCCCCTCGTCCTCCGCGAGCGCCGACCAGAACCCCATCCGCTCGCGGATCACCTCGGCGGCGTCGCACCCGGCCCCGGGCCCGACGTGCACACCGGCCGCCGTCTGCGGCTTGGCGTCCCGCGCCGTACGAATGATGGTGTCGACCTCGCGTTCGAGGCGTTCGACGGCGACGCGGGTCTGCTCGGCGGCGGGTCCTTCGCCCAGCGAGGCGGCGTTGAGGCGCAGCACGGTCAGGGGCGTCCGCAGGCGGTGCGACAGGTCGGCCGCCAGTTCCCGCTCGTTGGCGAGGAGCTGGACGACCTGGTCGGCCATGGAGTTGAACGCCACGGCGGCGAGCCGCAGTTCGGTCGGCCCGTCCTCCGGCACCCGCGCGCCGAGCTTGCCCTCGCCGAGGTCGTGCGCGGCGCCGACGAGCCGCCGGGCGGGCTGGACCATGCGCACGCCGAGGCGGTCGGCGACCGCGACGGATCCGATGATGAGCGCCACGCCGACGCCCGCGAGCACCAGCCACGCCGTGGCCACGCCGTTGCTGACCTCGCTCTCCGGCACGAAGATCTCGACGACGGCGATCTCCCCGGAACTCAGCCCGAAGGGCTGGAGCAGCGCGGAGCCGCCGGGCACGCCCGCGGTCCTGGCCCGCCCCTCCGCCCGGGTGGCGGCCACGTCGCGGGCGGTGGCGCGGCGGCCGCCGATCCGGAGCGGCGGCTGCTCGCCGATCTCCGGTACGTACACGGCCATTCGCCCGTCGCCGCCCGCCTCGGAGGTGGCGACGGCCCGGGTGAGCTGGGCACGGTCGGTGGTGATGGAGAGGGTCGGGCCCATGCCGGCGGCGTGCCGTTCGGCGGCGGAGAAGGCGCGGTCGCGGGCCATCTCCTGGATGACGAGGCCCAGCGGGACGGCGAACGCGGCCACGACCATCGTGGTGACGGCCAGGCACACCCGCACGAGCGCCCACCTCACGGCGCGGCTCCCGCCCGCCGGGCGCGGGTCACAGCGGTGGCTCCAGCTTCACGCCGACGCCCCGCAGGGTGTGCAGATAGCGGGGGTTGGCGGCGGTTTCGCCCAGTTTCCTGCGCAGCCAGGAGAGATGGACGTCGATGGTCTGGTCGTCGCCGTAGCTCTGCTGCCAGACCTCGGCGAGGAGTTCCTTGCGCGGTACGACGACACCGGGCCGCCCGGCGAGGAAGGCGAGCAGGTCGAACTCGCGCCGGGTCAGGTCGAGCCGGGCGCCGTCCAACTGGGCCTGGCGGCGCAGCGGGTCGACGGTGAGGCCGCCGACCCGGAGCACGGGCCGGGGCGCCGCGTCGCCGTTGCCGGATCCGGCGCCGCGCGAGCGCCGCAGCACGGCGGCCATCCGCGCGGACAGGTGCTCGACGGAGAACGGCTTGGTCAGGTAGTCGTCGGCGCCGTCGTTGAGGAGCCGCACGATCTCCGCCTCGTCGTCGCGCGCGGTCGCGATGATCACGGGTACGTCGGTGATGCCGCGCAGCATCTTCAGCGCCTCGGCCCCGTCCAGGTCGGGCAGTCCGAGGTCCAGGATGACCAGGTCGAAGCGGATATGGGCGACCTCGCGCAGCGCCTCCAGGGCGGTGCCGACGCTCCGTACCGTGTGGGAGGCGTCGGTGAGATGCCGGATGAGGGCCGAGCGTACGAACTGGTCGTCCTCGACGACGAGCACACTTGCCATGGGCGGCACCGTACGCCATTCGGGGGACACGGGTGCCGAGCGGGACTTTTGGCCCGGACTTGGGTCCGATGTCCGGTCCGGAACGTATGCCGGGCCGCGCGCCGGACCGCGTGCGGATGCCAAGCGGAAGGTTCAACTCCTGGTCCTGGGCGCGGCGGGTGGTGCACTATGGCCCGCGATGCACAGAGGTCTCGTACACGCGATCGCGTGGTCGCTCGCCACGGGCGCGGCGGTCACGCTGTCGTGGTGGGGCGTGCACACGGTGATGGCGGGCACGGCGTACGACCCGCCGCGCGCCCTGCCCCTCGCGTCCGGCGACCGCGCGGCGGACCCCCTGTCGTCGTCGACGCACCGCCCCGAGCCGACGTCGAGCAGCGAGCCCCCGAAGTCCGGCGACCCGTCCACGTCGAAGCGCCCGGACCCCACGAAGAGCCCGGAGCTCCCCCGGAGCCCGTCCCCGGACCACTCGGCCGAGCCTCCGGAGAAGCCCACCCGCCCCTCCCCCTCGGGCAGCGTGAAGGGCTACAGCACCGACGGCGGCCGGGTCGTCTTCGACCTCGGCGACACGTACGCGACGCTGGTGTCGTCGTCGCCGTCGGCGGGTTGGTCGATGCAGGTGTGGAAGGCGTCGACGTGGATCCGGGTGGAGTTCACGTCGGGCGCGGACCGGGTGTCGGTGTTCTGCACGTGGCACGACCACGCGCCGCGGGTGGACATCAACACGTACTGAGCCGGGCGGCTCGGGGAACCCCGCCGGCTAGCGGAACACGGACGACGGCGGCGCGGGCGACGCCACGGCGCTCGCGTCCGTCACGGCCGCCGCGCCGCCGCTGAAGTCGCCGAGCGCGGGCCCGTGTTCGACCCGGGCGGGGTGCGGGTCACTGGCGCTGCGCCGGGTGAGTTCGGCGATGGGCAGGGGCTGCCCGGCGCCGAGGAGCACGGCGTTGCCGAAGCGTTTGCCGCGCAGGACCGCCGGGTCGGCGATGAGGGCGAGTTCGGGGAAGACGGTGGCGGCGGTGGCGAGTTGGCCGCGCAGATAGGCGAGCGGCGGGCCGTCGGCGAGGTTGGCGGCGTACCAGCCGGTGGGCTTCAGGGCCCTGCGGACGTCGCCGAGGAATTCCGCGGTGGTGAGGTGGGCGGGCGTGCGGGCACCGCTGAACACGTCGGCTATGACGAGGTCGGCCCAGCCGTCGGGGGTCTTCGCGAGGCCTGCGCGGGCGTCGGTGCCGCGTATGCGGATGCGGGCGCCGGGGTCGAGGGGCAGGGCGCGGCGGACGAGTTGGACGAGGGCGGTGTCGCGCTCGACGACCTGCTGGGTGGAGCGGGGCCGGGTCGCGGCGACGTACCGGGCGAGGGTGAGGGCGCCACCGCCGAGGTGCAGCACGTGCACGGGCCGTCCCGGCGGGGCGACGAGGTCGATGATGTGGCCGATCCTGCGCTGGTACTCGAAGTCGAGGTGGGCGGGATCGTCAAGATCGACGTGCGACTGCGGCGCACCGTCGACAAGCAGGGTCCAGCCCCGGGCCCGCTCCCGGTCGGGCATCAGCTCGGCGAGCCCTCCGTCGACTTCCTCGACGAGCGCTTCCCGCGCCTGCTGGCCCCGCCTGTTCCTTGCCACGGGCTCATTATCGCCGGGCGGCTACGCCCCCGCCCGCCCGGACGCATTCAGCCCCGCCGACGCCAGGCCGAGCCATCTCGGCCCCGTCGGCACTCGGCCGAGCCGTCTCAGCCCGTCCGGCGTTTGAGGACGAGCCGCGCAGCGGCGAAAAGCGGGGCAAGGGCCGCAGCCCTCTGTACAGGCACAGGCACCCCACCCTCAACGGCAGTTGTCCGCGGCCTCGATCATGCGCGCGGCCTCCCCCAGCGCAGCGCGCAACATCGCCGGATCGGTCACGGGATCGGTGTCCCCGGGCGGCACCAGCCACCCGGTCCCGGCGACGGGCGGCGCGGGCACCGGATCGGGGTCCCGGGCCACGGCGACCCCGCGTCCGAAGGTCTGGGTGCAGGCACTGCCGGGCAGATCCCACCCGTCCGCGGTGCCGGGCGGCACGAGGAAGCCGAGCGTGTCGCACCCCCCGTCGTGCAGGACGGGCCCCACGGCCTCGCCGCCCGCGCCCCGGCGCAGAATGTCGACGGCTTCGAGCCCCTGGCGTGCGGGAACGGTCACGAGATCGCACTCCTCGTGGCCGTCGGGGTCCTCATGACCGTCAAGGCCCCCGCAGCCGGGCCCCGCGCTGCGGTCCTGGCTCGGCCAGTGCCGGGCCGTCGTCAGCGCGCCCCCGGATTCGCTGTTCTCCATGCCGAATTCCAACAAGGGAACCTCCTCGCCAGGGCGGAAGCGGCGTCGCTCCCTCTCCGCATGGTTCAACGCGCCGGGGCGTCAACGGCTACGGCGCCACGCCGCCGCAAAGGATGGCAGTTCATGGCAGATCACGGGTGAGATATCCGGTTTGTAGCCAAACTCCGTGTGGTGGCCGGTTCACAACTAGTACGTTCATGCTCCGCCGGAACGAGCCGGAACAAGCCGGAACAGCCCGCACCGGTCGGCTCCGGTCGGCGTACCGGCGGCCGACCGCGCGGAACGGCGTACCACGGTCCAGCACGGTCTCCAGCGAGAGGATCCGGCATGGCGTCGTCGTCATCGGCATCGTCAACTCCGCCTCCGCGTCCGAATGTCGTGTTCCGGCAGCTGCGCGGGCAGCGCTCCCCGGGCGAGTTCGCGGCCGCGGTGCGGCGGGCCGCGCGCGAGATCGGCGAGCGGGTCAGCTGCGACGCGCGGTACGTCGGCCGCGTGGAGGCGGGCGAGATCCGCTGCCCCAACTACGCGTACGAACGGGTGTTCCTGCACATGTTCCCCGGCCGGACGCTGACGGACCTGGGCTTCGCGCCGCGCGCGGCCGTCCGGGGCCGGGGGGCGCGGGCCGCCGGGGACGCGCGCGGGGCGGCCACCGGCTGCCCGCATGACGGCGACGACCCGAGGTACCCGCGTGCCAGTGACAGCGACAACACCTTCAGCACCGAGGAGAGCGACGTGCGGCGTCGCGCATTCATGACCAGCGGCACGGCCACCGTGGCCGTCGCCTCCCTGGGGTCCTTCGGGCTCCCGCTGGGCGGCGCCGAGGCCCGTGCCCGCGAGCCCCGCCGGTTCCGCGCGGCGGACGAGCACGAGGTGAACGCCGTCGAGGAGGCCGTCCGCGAGATCCGCCTGCTCGACGACCGGCATGGCGCCGACGGCCTCTACCAGCGGGCGGCCGCCCCGCTGCGCACCGCCTACGCCCTGCTCGACGCGGGCACCACCCGGCAGGCCGGGCAGGCGGCGACCGCACGGCTGTACTCGGGTGCGGGCGAGCTGGCCATCTCCGTCGGCTGGCTCGCGCACGACTCCGGCCGCTTCGACGACGCCCGCTCGCACTACGCGGAGGCGCTCGCGACGGCCCGGATGGCCGGGGACCCCGCCCTGGAGGCGCACGCGTTCTGCAACACGGCGTTCCTGGCCAGGGACGCGGGCCGACCCCGGGAGGCGGTGCGGGCCGCGCAGGCCGCGGCGCGGGCGGCCCGGCACCTGGAATCGCCCCGGTTCCTCTCGCTGCTCGCACTGCGCGAGGCGGGCGGCTGGGCCGGGCTCGGCGATCACACGGGCTGCCGCCAGGCACTGACCCGCGCGCACGCCCTGTTCGACCGCGGCCCGGCCGAGGCCGACCCGGAGTGGATGACCTTCTACGGCGACGCCGAGCTAGCGGGCCTGGAGGCGCAGTGCTGGTCGGCGCTCGGGCAGTGGGAGCGCGCGGCCCGGCACGCGCAGCGCGCCGCGGGCGTGGCGGCGGAGCAGACGCCGGAGTTCACGCGGAACATCGCGCTGTACACCGCGGAGCTCGCCGACGACCTGGCCCGCGCGGGCCGCCCGGACGAGGCCGCGGCGGCGGGCGTGCGGGTCCTCGCCCTCCTGGACGAGGTGCAGTCGTCGCGGATCGCGTGCATGCTCGCGACCACCGCCCGGCTGCTGCTGCCGCACCGGCGGGCCGCCGAGGTGACGGACTTCCTGGAGCAGCACGCGGCACGCGCGCGTGGATGACGGCACGGCGCACGCGCGCGTGGATGACGACATCGCGCACGCGCGCGTGGACGACGGTTTACCCGGCGAGGTGGCCCGTCTCGTTCCAGGACTCCAGGGCGGGCTCTCCGTAGGCCCAGCCCAGGACCGAGAGGGACGTCGGGTTGAGGCGGACGCGGGCCGCGAACTCGATGTCGTAGCCGAGCCAGCGGGCGCCGATGACGCGCAGGATGTGGCCGTGGGCGAAGACGAGGACGTCCCGGTCGGCCTCGCGGGCCCAGGTGACGACCTCGTCGGCGCGCGCGGACACCTGCGCCAGCGTCTCGCCGTCCGGAACCCCGTCCCGCCAGATGAACCACCCGGGGCGCAGGGCCTGGATGTCCGCGGGAGTCAGTCCGTCGTACGCCCCGTAGTCGAACTCCATCAGCGCGTCCCACTCGGCGGCCCGGTCGCCGAACCCGGCGAGCTCGCACGTCTCCCGCGCGCGGGACAGCGGGCTGGTGCGCACCTCGACCCCGGGGAGGCCGTCGTAGGGCGCCCGGTGCAGCCGCTGGCCCAGGAGCTTGGCGCCGCGCCTGCCCTCTTCGAGGAGCGGGATGTCCGTCCTGCCGGTGTGCTTTCCGGACAGCGACCACTCGGTCTGTCCGTGCCGGGCCAGCAGGATGCGCGGTGCCATGAGAAGCCTTTCTAGAGGGACATGCAAGGACAAAAAGGGACAGTCACCTGTCCGTTCCTTCCATCATCACTCACACCGGGAAAGCGCAACCCGGGCGGCGATCTCTGCGTCTTTGAGGCACAGGGGGATGGCTCATCGGCCTTCGCGTACGCCGTAAAGTGACCCAGCGGCCGTACGCCGCGAGAACAGAGCGGGAACAGCGCGAATGAGATGGGGGACCCACCGGATGCCGCAGACCGAGGCAAAGGGCGCCGGCAGCCGCGGCATATCCGAGGGCCTGACATCCCCACTCCGCCTGCGCTGGTGGACGGAGCTGCCGCTGATCCTCCTGGTGTACGGGGCCTACTCCGCCGGGCGGCTGCTCGCGCGCGGGGACGTCACGACGGCCGTGGGCCACGGCCTGGACATCCTGCGGGTCGAGAAGGCCCTGAACCTGAACCTGGAGCATCCGCTCAACCGGCTGTTCACGGCCCACACCTCCATCGGTGTCCCGGCGGACTTCTGGTACGCCTCGCTGCACTACCTGGTCACACCACTGGTACTGATCTGGCTGTTCCGCAGCAAGGCCGTGCACTACGCCGCCGCCCGCACCTGGCTGATGGTGTCCACGCTCATCGGTCTGATCGGCTTCACGCTGATGCCGACCTGCCCGCCGCGGCTCCTCGACGGCAAGCACGGCTTCGTCGACACGATGGCGCAGTACAGCGACTGGGGCTGGTGGGGCGGCCAGGCCAGCGCCCCGCGCGGGCTCGGTGGCATGACCAACCAGTACGCGGCGATGCCCAGCCTGCACGTCGGCTGGTCGCTGTGGTGCGGCGTGGTGCTGTGGCGCTACGGCCGCACGCCCCTGGTGAAGGCCATCGCCATCGCCTATCCGCTGCTCACCACCATCGTCGTCATGGGCACCGCCAACCACTACTTCCTCGACGCGGTCGCGGGCGCGGCCGTGATGGGGCTCGGCCTGCTGCTCGTCCGGCCGGTGCAGCGCGGCGCGGCCCGGGTCAAGGCCCGGCTGCGGCCGGTCGTCGCGACCGCACTCGCCGCACGCGCCGCGGGGCGCGCCAAGGCCCCCGCGGAAGCCACCACCGCCCCAGTCGCCACTGACTCCTCGATTGTCAGTGCCGGATGCCAGACTTCGGCGGGTGAGCGAATTCCCCATCAGCGCAAGCTCGGGACCGATCCGGGCGGCAAGTCCGCCACCAAGCCGGGCGGCAAGCCCCGCGGGAACAAGGGCGCCAGACCCGCGGGCCGCGCCGCGGACTCCGGGGACAGCGCTCAGACATCGGCTCGCGGAGCTGCGCGGACCTGACGTACCGCCGCAGTCCCTGGACGCCCGCGCCCTGGCGGCGCTCGCGGCGAACCCGGGCTGCGGGCGGCGCGCGCTCCTGGACGGCGCGGGCGTGCCCAAGGCGGCGCTCGCCGAGGCGCTCGGCTCGCCCTCGGGCTTCGGGCAGTCGCAGTTCGCGTTCATGCGGGGGCACGCCTTCGAGGCCCGCGTGAAGGCCGACGGCGGCACGGAGCTGCTGCGCCTCACGCACGCGTGCCTGGGCGGCGGCCCTGAGCCGGAGCCCGGTGCGGCGAGCGTGCCGGACCTCACGGCGGCCGGGCCCGAGGGCCGCGCGGCCCGCACGGAGCTCGCCCTGGACGAGGCCTCGGCCGCCGGGACCTGGACGCTGCTCGACCACCCGATGCTGGCCCTGGACGTCGCGGGCACGCCCGCCTTCCTGGAGCCGGACGCCGTGGTCGTGGCGCCGGACGGGACCTGGACGGTCGTCGAGATCAAGTCCTTCCCCATGATCGACGGCGCGGCGGACGCGGCGAAGGTGGGCGCGGCGGCGCGCCAGGCCGCGGTGTACGTCCTCGCCCTGGAGCGGGTCGCGCGGCGCCTCGACCCCGCGCCCCAGGTGCGCCACCACGCGCTCCTCGTCTGCCCCAAGGACTTCTCGAACCTGCCCACCGCGTCCCCCGTGGACGTCCGCAAGCAGCTCGCCGTCACCCGCCGCCAGCTGTCCCGCCTGACCCGCGTCGAGGACATCGCGGCCACGCTCCCGCCCGGCACGACGTTCGACGTGACGCGGCCCGCCGCCGAGCTGGCCGCCGCGGTCGACGCGGTCCCCGCGACGTACGCCCCCGAGTGTCTGGCCGCCTGCGAGCTGGCCTTCCACTGCCGCGACCGGGCCCGCGCCGCGGGCGAGCTGACCTCCCTCGGCCGCTCCCTGCGCGCCGACCTCGGCACGCTCGCCACCATCGACGAGGCGCTCGCCGCGGCCCGGGGCGAGGCGGGCGACGCCGACGACCCGGCGGTGGCGGCGCTGCGCCGCGCGGGCGCGCTGCGCGCGGAGGCGCTCGCCGGAGGTGTGCGTTGTCCCTGATCGACAACCTGGCCCGGCTCGACGCCGCCACCACAGGGCGCGCCCAGCCGCGGGCCACCGTCCGCCACCGGCATCTGTCCGAGCGCCCCCTGGTCTTCGTGCCGCTCATCACCGCAGGCGAGGCGGGCGCTCCGCTCGGCGCCCTGATCGGCACGGAGCGCACGGCCCCCCGGCTGCTCACGGTGGCCCAGCCCCGCGACCGCGACCTGCGCTTCGCGTTCCTGTCCCGGCTCGCCGAGATCCTGCTGCCGTACGTCGAGTCGTACGCGGACGACGTCGAGGCCGCCGAGCGCACCGAGACCGACCCGGAGACCGGCAAGCGCGTCAAGGTCGAGGTCGAGCTGTGCGCGGACGCCCCGCAGCTGATCGTGCCGAGCCGCGCGGGCATCGAGTTCGTACGGCTGCTCGGCCGCTCCATGCGGTTCCGGCGGACCGCCGAGCAGGATCCGGACGCCCCGTATCCCGCGCCCCCGCGCGTGCCGCTGCTCGGGCGCTGGCTCACGCACTACGGCGAGCGGTCCCGTGTGCCCGGCTCGTCGCTGCTGCTCGCCATGACCGACCTGCTGTCCCGGCACTGGGCCACCGGCCAGTCGTCCCTTGAGGAACAGCACCTGGGCGCGCTGCTCGCGTGGATCGAGGCGCCCGAGGGGACGTCCGGCGCGGACGCGGCGCTCCGCGCGGAGCTGGCCAGGGACGCCGACGGGCAGTTGCTGTGCCCGCCCGCGGGGCCCGCCACGGACCCGGCGTTCGACAACCAGCTCCTCGCCCCGGCCATCGAGCGCCACGACCGGGCCCGCACCGCCCTGGCCGCCGCCGCGGACGGCGTCGAGGCGGACGCGCTGCTCGCCTCGCTCGGCGCCGCCGAGCGCGAGATCGACGCCCTGGTGGCCAGCCGCACCCGGCCCACCTGGGACGCGGTGTGGCGCGGCCTGGACGCGCTGTGCACACTGCCCGAGGCGCCGAGCGCCGTCGACCGGTGGCGCGGCGACCGCTGGTCGTTCACCGGGCACCGCGACCGTGTCGCCGCCGGGGAGCCGCCGCAGCCCCGCGTCGACGACGCGGTCACCGCCGCGAACAAGCTCGCCACCCGCGAGCGCGAGCAGGCCCGGCTCGACGCCCAGGAGGCCCTGGACGACCCGCTGGTCATGGCCGGGCGGCGGCTCGCGGGCGAGGCCTTCGCCGGGGAGGTGACCGACGTCGTCATGGCGTACAGCGAGGGCCGTTCGCCCCGCCCCCGCCCCCTGGTCACCGTCCGCACCCCCGACCGCCCGCAGCTCGACGAGGGCGTGAAGGCCTACCGCTCCCTCGCGGGCAAGCCCCAGTCCTTCCAGTTCGTCACCCGCGACCCCGACGGCGGGCTCGTCCTGCGGCTCCTGGACAAGATGGGCCGCGGCAAGGAGCCCGAGCCGGGTTCCGTGCCGGAGGTGGGCGACCGCTTGTGCTGGACGCTCTTCGAGCACGAGCAGCGGGGCGGGCCGCGCCTTCCGGACCCGGAGGACACCCCGTGGACGCACGGCGGCCCCCCGGAGGCGACGCCCGCCCCGGCCGCCGGCACCGCCCCCGTCGGCGAACGGCCCGACCCCGTGACAGCGGAGGACATCCTGTGACGTCCGTGGCCCCCGCCGCCCCCGCCACCCCGGAGGACACCCTGTGAGCCCGGCACCCCTCGACGCGAGCCCCGCGCCGTTCGACCCCGGGGCGGAAGCCGCCCGGGCGACCGACGCGATCCTGCGCGACACGCTGGACGGCGCGCACCGGGGTGTCGTCGTCGACTCACCGCCCGGCGCCGGGAAGTCCACCCTCGTGGTCCGCGCCGCCCTCGAACTGGCCGCGGCGGGGCGCCCCCTGATGGTCGTCGCCCAGACCAACGCCCAGGTCGACGACCTCGTCCTGCGCCTCGCCGAGAAGAACCCCGAACTGCCCGTCGGACGGCTGCACAGCAGCGACCCCGACCCGTACGACAAGGCGCTCGACGCACTCGCGAACGTACGCAAGTCCGCGAAGGTCGGCGACCTCGCCGGGCTCGACGTCGTCGTGTCCACCGCCGCGAAGTGGGGGCACGTCAAGGACGTCGAGCCCTGGCGGCACGCCATCGTCGACGAGGCGTACCAAATGCGGTCGGACGCCCTGCTCGCCGTCGCCGGGCTCTTCGAGCGGGCCCTGTTCGTGGGCGACCCGGGGCAGTTGGACCCCTTCGCCATCGCCGAGGCCGAGCAGTGGGCGGGGCTCGCGTACGATCCCTCGGCCAGCGCGGTGACCACGCTCCTCGCCCACAAT
Organism: Streptomyces sp. NPDC041205; assembly: GCF_055591765.1. Classification (NCBI taxonomy): domain Bacteria; kingdom Bacillati; phylum Actinomycetota; class Actinomycetes; order Kitasatosporales; family Streptomycetaceae; genus Streptomyces; species Streptomyces sp. NPDC041205. Next base: position 1,304,778 of record NZ_JBVIZH010000001.1, read on the forward strand.
CCCGGGCTGCCGCAGCATCGGCTGCCCGTTTCGTGGCGGCTGCCCGCGTCGGCCGCGCCGCTGGTCTCCGACGCGTTCTACCCCTACACGCCCTTCCGCAGCGGCACAGGGCACGCCGACCGGTCCCTCAACTTCGGCGTCCCGTCCGACGGTTCGGGCCCCGACCGGGTCATCGACGAGGCGGCCCTCTCCGGGTGGGGCCTGCTCGAACTGCCCGCCCGGCACACTCCGCGTACGGACCCCGAGGCGGTCCGGGCCGTCGCCCTCGTGGTGCGGCGGCTGCTCGACCGGGGCGGGGCCGCGACGTCCGAGCGGGCCCCCGAGCCCGTCCCCCTCACGGCCGACCGGATCGCCGTCGGGACGGCGCACCGGGATCAGGCCGCGGCCGTACGCGGGGCGCTCGCCGCTCTCGGGGTGGTGGACGTGACCGTCGACACGGCCAACCGTCTCCAGGGGCGGGAGTTCGACGTGACCGTCGTGCTCCACCCCCTGTCCGGGCGGCCGGACGCCACGGCCTTCCACCTGGAGACGGGACGGCTGTGCGTGCTCACGTCCCGGCACCGGCACGCGTGCATCGTCGTGTGCCGAGCGGGAGTCGACACGCTCCTGGACGACCACCCCTCCACGGAGCCCGTCCAACTGGGCGTCACGGTCAAGTTCCCCGACGGCTGGGAAGCCAACCACGCAATCCTCTCGCGCCTCGCGGAACACCAAGTCCCCTGGCGGTAGCCGACCCGGGGTAACCCCTCCCCCCACATCCCGCGCACCGTCGGCCTGGGACCGCGCCCCTCCTCCCCCCACACACATCACAGGCACCGTCGGCCGGGGCTGTGCCCACCCTCCCCCAAGCTCTCGGCTCCGCTCGGGCAGGCGCCCCCATCGCCCCTGGCGGCCCAACTGCCCACAGGGTGGGGCGGACAGTGGCCGCCGCCCCCACCGGACCGAAGACCGAACGCCCGGCCCCACCGAACCGAAGGCCGAACGCCCGGCCCCACCGAACCGAAGACCGAACGCCCGGCCCCACCGAACCGAAGACCGAACGCCCGGCCCCACCGGACCGATGGCCGAACGGGGAACCCCCACCGGACCGATGGCCGAACGGGGAACCCCCACCGGACCGATCCCCGCCAACGAACCGGAGGGGACGTGCCGGTATGTCCGCGCGCAGCTCGGCTGACCGCGATGGGCGTACAGGAACTGTCGTCGACGAGGCACACGCGAGCACGGACATACCGGCGCGGCCCCGCCCACGGACCGGAGCGAGGGCGAAGGACCGCAACCCCCACACGCGGCGAGCGGACCTCTTGCGCGGGGAGGGACAATGGATGCGGCCACGCGGCGTACGACGAGAGGAAAACGATATGGCGGAGCCCTCGCGGCCCCGGTCCAGCCAGCGCATGCGCCCCGCACCGCTCCTCTTCGAGCCCGCGGAAGCCACCGCCGACCCCGAGCACTTCTTCGACCTGGAGTCCATCGACGACCCGCGCGAACTCCTCGCCAGGTCCACCGAGTTGACCCTCGCCTTCCGCGCCGCGACCGACCGCTCCGTCGAGTTCCAGGCCCTGGCCGCCGCCCAGCTGGCCGACCCGCGCCGCTTCGACCGCCTCACCCCGGCCGACATCGCGGAACGCGCCGAGTGGACCGAGGACTACGCGAAGAAGATGATCGAGTTCGGCCGCGAACTCCTGCGCGGCGACCCCGAGGCGTCGGGCTCGAGTCCGAGCCCCACAGAGACAGCGGACCCGACGGATTCGACGACGGAACCCGGGACCCACTGAGCCACAAGATCTGCTGGCATATGCCGGTGGGGCAAGGTACCCCACACGCCCGGCCACTGTCCCGGTTTCCGGCAACTCTGTGAGAGCACCCACTCACACCCGGTAGATCTATCGACATGAGCAGCTCCCCCCTCACCCTCACCCCCCACACACCCGGCACCCCCGCCAACGCCTGCGACGTCACCCCCGCAGGCGCAGCCTGGCTCACCTCAGCCGAAACGTATCCCCACAGGGCCCTGGCCGACTGGCGCGCCCGCCCCACCACCCCGGCCGTCCTGTCCTGCGGCACGGTCTTCGACGTGGTCAGCGTGCCGGGCGTCTTCGGACGGCGGATGGTCGACCGGTTATGGCACGAGGGCCCCGGCTCGGGCCCCGTGGCCACGTACCGCGGCCGCATGCTGCTCTTCACGGCCCCGGGCACGGCCCGCCGCCTCCCCTCGCTCCTGGAGTGGGAGGAATGGGGCCCCGCCGTCCCCGCCCTGCTCTGCCACGGCGCGGGCGACGCGGTCACCGTGCCCCCGCTCACCGCGAGCCGCGGCACGGGCCCCGACGACCGGCTCGGCTCGCGCTGGCTGGTCGCCCCCGACACCCGCCAGCCCTGGCTCCCCGGGCCCGACGTAGTGCTCTGGGCCTGCGTCCGCGCGGCCCGCGCCGCAGCCGGATCCGCGGTGCGTATATCGATTTTTCCTCGCGGCGATCAGGATGCTAAGGTCTACGACGTCAGCAGGCGCCGCTAGCTCAGTTGGTTAGAGCAGCTGACTCTTAATCAGCGGGTCCGGGGTTCGAGTCCCTGGCGGCGCACGACACCGATACCGACGTATGTCCACAAAAAGCGTGGACATACGTCGGTATCGTCGTTTTTGCGCGGCTTCGCCGCGCGTTGTGGGGGCTTCGCCACCCACACCCCCCTTCGGGTCGACCTGGGGGGCCGGAGCGTTTGGGTGCCGCCTCCCGGCTGGCCGGTCGGGGGCCGGAACATTTGGGTGCCCTGCCGGGTCACGTGGGGGTGATCTTGACGGTCCAGGCGCCGGAGGGGGTTCTGGACTCGACCTCGATGCGGATCCGCTCCCCGGGCACCGTGAAGGCCTCCCCCACTCGTACCGGCGCGTCCGCCAGCGGCGGGTAGACCGACTCCGTGTCGCACGCCTCCGAGTCGGGATGGGCGTCGATGACCTCGACGGGGCCCCGGCCGGACGCCGTCTCGTTGCGGACGTGATAGGCGAGGACACCCTCGCTGCACGTACCCCGGTCGTTGCCCACGGCGCCCCGCGCCTCGATGGCGACGGCGCTGCCCCGGCCCGTGCGGACCACGGCGAGCTTGGTGGCGCCCACGCCGCCCGGAACGGGTGGGGCGGCCAGCGGGTCGAGGGTCAGCCGCCGCGGGCCGCCGTCCACACAGACCACCTGGCGCGGCCCCAGCCAGCCGAGCTTCCACTTGTGCCAGCCGAACAGCTCGGGAGCCAGGCCGAACTGGCTGCCCATGACGTCCCAGTCGCCGACGTGGGTGTCCCAGTCGCCCTTGCCGTCGGTGGGACGGTGATAGAGGTCGGGCAGGTCGAAGACGTGGCCGGTCTCGTGGGCGAGGACGTTGCGGTCCGGCGGATGGCGCTCGAAGACGGTGACGATGCGACGGATGCCGGTGCCGTCGGCCCGCATCGGACGGTCGAAGTTCACGACCTTCGTGGCGTCCGAGTTCACGCCGGGCGCGTCCGGATCGGCGACGAAGTACACGATGTCGTACGCGGAGAAGTCCACGCGCGGATCGGCCGCGGCGACCGCGTCCCGGAGGTAGGACGCGCGGTGCCGCGGGTCCCAGTCCCGCTCTATGGCGTACATCGTGGAATCTTTCGGCATTTCCACCCATTCGTGTTGCGGGTGGGCGCGCAGCCGGAACCTTCCGTAGGAGGCTTGGTCGAAGAAGTCGCTGGTGGCCGGGAAGTAGTCGGCCGCGAGTTCCCGCGGGGTCGTCAGCGGCGGGGAGTCCGGGAAAGAGAGGAAGACCATGACGGCGTCGAGGGCGCGGGAGGGGCGCGGATAGGCGCCGTTCCAGGTGTCGAGGCCTTCCGAGTGGTGCGCGGGCGTGCGCCGCAGGGCGCACGGGCCCGCCTCGCCGTGGGCGATCGCCGGTCCCGCGACCAGCGAGGTGGCGGCGAGAGCGGTCAGGCAGGTGAAGAGGATGCCCGCGGTGCGCAGCCGCGGCCGCTCCCCTCCACGGGTGAGCATCCAAGGGGGGAGCTGACGCTCCACGTCGACCTCCGGGTGCGGAATGCGAGACACCTCACCCACCCTGTGATGTTTTATCGCGCTTCGCCCTGTTTGTCTGACCCGGTCGAGTGAGGATCGACCAGGATGCGACACTCCGACCGCTCACCGGCTGTCACAAGCGGTCGAGCGGCAAAGAAGCCTGTACAGGGCCGAGCAGAAACGATCTGCCGGTCACCTTGGGGACCCTCGCGGGGCGTGGTACGGCTGGAACGGGCCGTCGGCCTGCCTCTATGATCGGCACACTTTCCCGGCCCCGTCGGCCGCCCCCCAAACGGCCGACCGCCTCCCCAGACCCGCCAGGATTCGGGGCCCATCGACCTGCTCGACATCAATTGCACTGCGGGAGCAAGCGGTGAACGGAACCTCACAAGGGCCGACCGCCACAGCGGTCGCAGACCCCGGCCGCGCCCGGCCTGCCGTCACAGAGCGTCACCAATCGGGCCCGACCGGGCCCCTCGCCCAGTACGCCGCCGACTACCGCGCCGCCTTCGCCGCGGCCCCCCTGGCCCTCGCCGTCGTGGACCGCGAGGGCCTGGTCGTCAGCGCCAACGACGCGCTGGCCGAACTGCTCGGCGCCGATGCCGCCGACCTCACCGGCCGGGTCGCCGCCGACCTGGTGGACCTCGCGTCCGACGCCCGCACCTGGCACGCGTACCGCGAGGTGCTCCGCGGCCGGCAGGCCAAGCTCCGGTGCACCCGCCGCCTCAAACACCCCGACGGGCACTCGCTGTGGACGCAGATCACCGCGTCGCCGCTGCCCGGCGGGGCCGAGCGGCGCGGCGCGGGCAGCGTCCTGCTCGCCGCCGCCGACATCAGCGCGCGCCGCGATCTGCAGGCCCGGCTGCGGCATCTGCAGATGCACGACCCAGTGACCCGGCTGCCCAACCGCGCGCTGTTCTTCGAACGCCTGGCCACGGCACTGGAGGCGGGGTCGTACGACGACACGAGCACCGGCCGGATCGGTCTGTGCTATCTGGACCTCGACGGGTTCAAGGCGGTCAACGACACGCTCGGCCATCGCGTCGGCGACCGGCTGCTCGCCGCCGTCGCCGAGCGGCTCACCGCCCTCGCCGACCGCGCCGGATACGGCAGGGCGTCGGCGCCACTGGTCGCCCGGCTCGGCGGCGACGAGTTCGCGCTGCTCGTGGAGGACTCCACCGGCACCGACCAGCTCACCGAACTCGCCGAGACGGTCCTCAGGGCCCTCCAGGAACCCTTCGACCTGTCCGGGCAGCGGCTCTCCGTGTCGGCCTCCATCGGCGTCGTCGAGCGCCGCGCCGCGGGCACCACGACCACCGGCCTGATGCAGGCCGCCGACACCACGCTGTACTGGGCGAAGGCCGACGGCAAGGCCCGCTGGACGCTGTTCGACCCCGAGCGCAACGCCCACCGCATGACCCGCCAGGCGCTCGCCAGTTCGCTGCGCCCCGCCGTCGAGCGCGACGAATTCGTCCTGGACTACCAGCCGTTGGTGTGTCTGGAGGGCGGCGACGCGCGCGGTGTCGAGGCACTCGTACGATGGAATCATCCGCAGTTCGGACTGCTCACGCCGAATCGGTTCATCGGACTTGCTGAAGAAGACGGCTCGATCGTGCAGCTCGGCCGCTGGGTGCTGCGGACCGCGTGTCGCCAGGCCCGGCGGTGGCAGCTCGAACACCCGGACAGGGAGCCGCTGTTCGTGAGCGTCAACGTCGCCGTGCGCCAGGTGTGGGACTCCGACCTGGTGGCGGACGTGGCGGAGATCCTGGCGGAGACCGGCCTCGCGCCGGGCCTGCTGCAACTGGAGCTGACCGAGTCCGCCGTCATGGGCTCCGCGGGCCGTCCGCTGCAGGCCCTGCAGGCGCTCAGCGACATGGGCGTCCGCATCGCCATCGACGACTTCGGCACCGGCTACTCCAACCTCGCCTACCTCAGCCGCCTCCCGGTGTCCGTCCTGAAGCTGGACGGCTCCTTCGTACGCGGATTCCAGTACGACGAGGGCGAGTACGGCGCGGCGTCCGCGCACATCAACCCCGCCGACGAGGTGATCGTCGAGGCGCTCGTGCAGCTCGCCCACCGCCTCGGGCTCACCGTCACCGCCGAGTGCGTGGAGACCTCCGGGCAGGCGGAGCGGCTGCGGAGGATCGGGTGCGACACCGGGCAGGGATGGCTGTACTCACGGCCGGTGGGGGCGGATCGTATCTCCGCACTTCTGGGGTCGCGGGGCACGTGACATGTGATCTCGCGGGGCGCGTGCCGCCCCCGGTCACTCCACGGGTTCCGGCTCGTCGCGCGCGGTGACGCATGCCTGTACGAAGTCCCGTACCTCCTGCGGAACTTGGGCGCCCCGGTTGCAGGCCACGCCGACCTGGTCCGGGCCGATGCCGCGCACCACTCGGTAGACCACGTCGGGGCGGCGGCAGGCGCGGGCCGTGGCCGCCGAGGCGAGGGACACGCCCTCGCCGTCCGCTATGGCGGTCAGCCACTCCTCGAAGGTGCGGGTGACGGCGCCGATCTTCGCCGGGCGGCCTTCGCGTGCGTCCGTCGCCAGCCAGTGGTCGCGCCACCAGCCGGACTCCGGCGGGGCCGCGACGAAGGGCTCGTCGAGGAGTTCGGCGAAGTCGACCTCCTCGCACGCGGCCAGTCGGTGCGCGGCGGGCAGCGCGACGTGGCGCGGCTCGGTCAGCAACACCTCGACGTCCAGGGCCTCCTGGCCGGGAAACGGCAGCCGCAGCAGCGCCGCGTCGACGGTGCCCGCGGCCAGGCCCGCCGTCGGGTCGTCCGCCGCGGCCTGCGTCAGACGCACCCGCCAGCCGGGTCTGCGGCGCGCGAACTCGGCGACGCCGCGGCGCGCGAGCCCGTCCGCCCCGTCGGTCACGAAGCCCACCCGCAGGACCCGGTCCGCGCGCGCCGCCGCGCCCCGCGTGGAGCACAGCGCCGCGTCCCAGGCGTCCAGCACCGCGGGCGCGGCGGCGGCGAGTGCCACGCCCGCGTCCGTCAGGGCCATCCCGGCGCGCGACCGCGTGAACAACTCAATTCCCAACTGTGTCTCCAGGCGCCTGAGTTGCCGGGTCAGCGTGGACGCCGACAGGAAGAGGCGGTCGGCGGCACGCGTGAGGTCGCCCTCCTGGGCGACGGCGGTGAAGCTGCGCAGCAGGCGGGTGTCCATGTCCATGGCGACAGATTAGGGAAGCGGGTGGGGCGCGGAGGCCCGGGGGGTGGCGAGCCGGACGCGCCAAGGGTCGTACGGGTGAGGGGAGTTCGGGTGCCGCCCCCACCCCCGTCGGGGCGGCACCCTCTCTCGCGGTGTGCGGGTCGCGGTCAGGCGGGGTTCGGCAGTCCGTAGGCGTCCGCGATGAGTTCGTAGCTGCGCAGGCGTACGTCGCCGCTGTGCGCGTTGGCCGTGAGCATCAGCTCGTCGGCGCCGGTGCGCTTGGCGAGGTCGTCGAGGCCCGTGCGGACCTGGTCGGCGGTGCCGTGGACGACGTTGGAGTTCCAGCTCGTGATGAAGTCCCGCTCCATGTCCGTGAACCGGTGCGCCTCGGCCTCCTCCGGCGTCGGCACGAGGCCGGGGCGGCCGGTGCGCAGGCGGACCATGTTCAGGGCGGCCGCCATCACCTGGCGGCGGGCCTCCTTCTCGTCGTCCGTCGCGAGCGCCGAGACGCCGATGAGGGCGTACGGGGCGTCGAGGACGGCGGACGGGCGGAACGACTCGCGGTACAGGTCGAGGGCCGGGATCGTGTTCTGCGCGGAGAAGTGGTGCGCGAAGGCGAAGGGCAGGCCGAGCATGCCCGCGAGGCGGGCGCTGAAGCCGGACGAGCCGAGCAGCCAGATGGGCGGGCGGTGCGGGGACTGCACGCCGCCGGGGGAGGTGGACTGGACGGGGCCCGGGACCGCGTGGATGCGGGCGTAGGGGTGGCCGTCGGGGAAGTCGTCGTCCAGGAAGCGGGTCAGCTCCGCGAGCTGCTGGGGGAAGTCGTCGGCGCCCTCGTTCAGCTGGTCCGTGCGGCGCAGGGCGGCGGCGGTCGCGCCGTCCGTGCCCGGGGCCCGGCCGAGGCCCAGGTCCACTCGACCCGGGGCCAGGGCCTCCAGCGTGCCGAACTGCTCCGCGATGACCAGGGGGGCGTGGTTCGGCAGCATGACGCCGCCTGAGCCCAGGCGGATGCGGGTCGTGTGGGCTGCCAGGTGGGCGAGGATCACCGCCGGGGAGGAGGAGGCCACTCCCGGCATCGAGTGGTGCTCGGCCACCCAGTGGCGGTGGTAGCCGCGGGACTCGGCCAGCTTGGCCAGGGCCACGCTGGTGTGCAGGGCGTCGGTCGCCGTGCGGCCCGCGCCCACGGTCACCAGGTCCAGTACGGACAGTGGGGTGGGGGCGTCGCCGTGCCTCGGGGCTCGGATCCCCTCGTCGGCGGTGGCGGCGGGGTGGGCCGCGCCTTCGCCTGCGGGGGTGCCGTCGCCGCTCTGCTCCACTGTCACCGGGGCCTCCTGGTCTCGCCTGCGTCTTTGCGGTACGCAGGGTCGAACAGGAGGGTGTCTCCGTTTATTCCCGCGTGGGACGCCCCAGCCCCACCCCTTCCCGAAACCGGGGCTCCGCCCCTGGACCCCGGGGGTGGGTGTCCCGTGCGGGTGGGACGGGCCCCCGCCGAATCGGCGCTCCGCGCCTCGTCCTCAAACGCCGGACGGGCTGAAACCTACCGGCACATCTCCTAGCCCCACCCGGCATGTGAGCCGGACGGGCTGAAACCTACCGGCACATCTCCTAGCCCCACCCGGCATGTGAGCCGGACGGGCTGAAACCTACCGGCACATCTTCTAGCCCCATCCGGCATGTGAGCCGGACGGGCTGATACGTACCGGCACATCTTCTAGCCCCTCCGGCGTTTGAGGAGCGGGGTCTGGGGCGGAGCCCCAGGATCGGGAAGGGGCGGGGTTGGGGAGCCCCCCGGCAGGGCTATGGGTTGCGGATCTGGACGATGGGTTCCTTGGTGAAGAGGGCGCCCAGGTGGGGGGCGTTCACCCGGCGGGAGGCCAGGCGGAGGGCTTCCCAGAGGGTTACTTGGTTGGCGGTGAGGACTGGCTTGCCGAGGGCTGATTCGAGGGGCTGGATGTGGGCGGCCGTGTGGAGGGCGGTGTCGGGGAGGAGGACGGCGGCCGCGTCGGGGTGGTCGCCCGCGCGGGCGAGGGCGAGGACCTCGTCCCAGCCCCAGGTGCCGACCTCCGCGGCGGTGATGATGCCACTGCCCCGCATGCCGACGACCTCGACGCCCGCCGCCTTGAGGAAGGCGGAGAAGTGGAGGGCCACGTCCTCGGGATAGGTGGCGGCGATGGCGACGCGCTCGGCACCCAGCTCACGTACCGCGTGGGCGAAGGCGAAGGAGGTGGAGGAGGCGGGCAGCCCGGCGGCACGGGCCAGCGCGCGGACCTGGTCGTGCGCCCCGTCCCAGCCGAAGACGAAGCTTCCGCTGGTACAGGCCCACACCACCGCCTCCGCACCGCTCAGCCGCAGTTCCTCGACCCCGGCGGCGAGCCGCGCCGCGGAGCCCATCTCCAGGAGCGCGTCCACACGGTGCGCGTCCTCGCCGATGTCCGTGTGCACGACGTGCAGGCGGATGTCGGAGTCGAGGAGTTGTTCCATGCGGGGGTAGTCGTCCTCGGCCGAGTGTCCGGGATAGAGGAATCCGAGTGCGGTCAAGTCCAGCCTCCTTCGGCGGTCGGTCCTGCGGGCCCGGTGGGTTCCGCGGGACCAGACGGTCCCCCGGGCGGGTCGGGCAGGCTGTCCGAGGGTGCCGCGGCCGGCGGCACCGCGGGTGACACCGGTGGCTCGGCCAGCTCTTCGAGGGCACCGAAGTCCGCGGTGCCCGGCCGCGCGCCCGCGTTGATCAGCGCTTGGTAGGGCCCCACGGCTCGCGTACCCAGCTTGCGCAGGGACGACCACATCGTGACCTGGTTCGCCGAGATCACCGGCATCCGCAGCTCCGCCTCCAGCTGCGGGATGACGTCGTACGTGGGCAGGTTCGTGCAGCTGATGAACAGCGCGTCGACGGGGCCGGACGCCGCCTGCCGCGCCATGTCGGCCACATCGCGGTAGGGCACCTTCCAGATGTGCCGGGTGAGGCCCAGATAGGCGCGGCCGACGACCGAGACGCCCGCCTCGGCCAGATACTCCTCCAGGGACTGGGTCACCGACCAGGTGTAGGGCGTGACCAGGGCGATCCGCCGCGCGCCCAGCTCGTCGAGCGCTTCGAGCAGGGCGCCGGACGTGGTCACGGAGGCGACCGAGCCCTCGCGTGACATGGCCTCGCACATCGCGCGCTCGCCCGCGATGCCGCCGACGAAACTGCCCGAGGTGCAGGCGTAGGCGAGGACTTCCGGTTCGGCGGCGGTGAGCGCGCGCACCGCCTCGGCCAGGGTCTCGTGCTCGCTGACCAGGCGGGCCAGGTCGAGGCTGACTTCGACGGGCACGTACGGCGTGCGCGTCAGATGCAGGGAGACCTCGTCCGGGACCCAGCGCCACAGCTCCCGGTCGAGGGCGAAGTCGAAGGGTGCGACGACACCGACACCGCGCTGAGGGTGTGGTCCGCCGAGGGTGGAAAAGGAAGTGACGTCCATGAGCAGGCCCTAAGTTCGTGCGTGCAGGGACAGGGCCGGCCGGGGGCCGGAAGTGGAGCTTGGCGGCGCGCGACGCGCCGGGACGTCGGGACGGGGGTGCGTGTGCGGCGAGCACACCGTGCGCGAGGGAGGGAGCACTCAGCGTGCCCGTCCCTGTGGTGCCTGAGCTGAACTGCCTCTGTTGACGAAGGTAGGTTGGGGTGCCAGCGTGGTCAATCCGCACATCTCAGACGGCTGAGAACGTCGGCCGCCGGGACGTCGCGGTGTCGTCCTGACGCTCTCCCAGGGAAGCGGGCTCTCGTTGCGAAACGGTTTCTCTGCCATGTCCGAAAGCGGTGGCTCCGGGAGCGCCGCACGTGCCGGAAGCGGGGGCTCCGAGGGCGGGGCTTCCGGAAGCACGGTGCCCGGTGAGGGCGTGCCCCGGAGCACCGAGGCGCGGGCCGCAGCGCCTGCCGAGACCCCCGCGCCCCCCGCCGTCCCCGCCGTCCCCACCGTTCTCGTACTGGACGCCCCCTCCCCCGCGCCCCCGCCCCGCCTCGGCTCCCTCACCGGGCGCGCCCGGGTGCTGCACACCGACGAGGACACCCTCGCGGAGCGACTGCCGGGCGCCGATGTGCTCCTGGTGTGGGACTTCCTCTCGCACGCGGTGCGGCGCGCCTGGCCCGGGGAGGGGCCGCGGCCCGCGTGGGTGCACACCGCGAGCGCGGGCGTCGACCATCTGATGTGCCCCGAACTCGCCGCGTCCGACGCGGTGGTGACCAACGCGCGGGGCGTCTTCGACGAGCCGATCGCCGAGTACGTGGCCGCACTCGTGCTCGCCATGGCCAAGGATCTGCCGCGCACCCTCGACCTCCAACGGGAGCGGACCTGGCTGCACCGCGAGAGCCGGCGGATCGCGGGCACGCGCGCGTGCGTGGTGGGCTCCGGGCCGATCGGCCGCGCCATCGCCCGCACCCTGAAGGCGCTCGGCATCACCCCCGCGCTGGTCGGGCGGGCCCCGCGCACCGGCGTGCACGGCCCGGACGACCTCAACCGGCTGCTCGCGCGCGCCGACTGGGTGGTGTGCGCAGCGCCCCTGACGGACGACACCCGCGGCATGTTCGACGTGCGCCGCTTCGGCGTCATGCAGCCGTCGGCGCACTTCATCAACGTCGGCCGGGGCCAGCTCGTCGTGGAGGAGGACCTCGCCGCCGCGCTGTCGAAGCGGTGGATCGCGGGTGCCGCGCTCGACGTCTTCGAGCGGGAGCCGCTGCCCGCGGACAGCCCGCTGTGGACCGCTCCGGGCCTGATCGTCTCGCCGCACATGAGCGGCGACACGGTCGGCTGGCGGGACGAACTCGGCGCGCAGTTCGTGACGTTGTACGGCCAGTGGGAGGCGGGCCGGCCGCTGGCGAACGTGGTCGACAAGAAACGTGGGTATGTCCCTGGGCACTGATCGTTCGGCGCCCGCGCACGGGCACCGAACGGCCAGCGCCCGGCCGTCGTCGGCGCCCGCCCCGCCCCCGCCTCCCTGAGGAGCACGCATGACCGAGCTCACGGACCTCACCGCCGTACAACTCGTCGATGGCTACCGCAAGGGCGAATTCAGCCCCGTGGATGTCACCCGTGCGGTGCTGCGCAGGGCCGAGGAGATCCAGCCGGTCGTCAACGCGTTCGTACGTCTGGACCCCGAAGGGGCGCTCGCGGGGGCCGAGGAGAGCGCGGAGCGCTGGCGGCGCGGTGAGCCCGCCGGGCTCGTCGACGGGGTGCCGGTGACGGTGAAGGACATCCTGTTGCAGCGCGGCGCGCCCACCTTCCGCGGCTCCAAGTCCGTTTCGGAGAAGGGCCGTTGGGACGAGGACGCGCCCTCGGTGGCGCGGCTGCGCGAGCACGGCGCCGTGTTCGTCGGCAAGACGACGACGCCGGAGTTCGGCTGGAAGGGCGTGACGGACAGCCCCCGGCACGGCGTCACGCGCAATCCGTACGATCCCTCGCGCACCGCCGGCGGCTCCAGCGGCGGCAGCGCGGCCGCCGTGGCGCTCGGCGCGGGGCCGCTGTCGCTCGGCACGGACGGCGGCGGGTCGGTGCGGATTCCGGCCGCGTTCTGCGGGATCTTCGGGTTCAAGCCCACGTACGGCAGGGTGCCGCTGTATCCGGCGTCGGCGTTCGGGACGCTCGCGCACGTCGGGCCGATGACGCGGGACGCGGCGGACGCGGCGCTGCTCCTTGACGTGATCTCCGCGCCGGACGCGCGGGACTGGTCGCACCTCGGACCGGTGGCGGGGAGCTTCCGGGACGGGCTCGACGGCGGGGTGCGGGGGCTTCGGGTCGCCTACTCGCCCTCGCTCGGCGGGCAGGTCGCGGTGCGGCCCGCCGTCGCCGCGGCCGTGCGGGACGCGGTGGGGGCGCTGGCCTCGCTCGGCGCGTACGTCGAGGAGGCCGATCCCGACTTCACCGATCCCGTCGAGGCCTTCCACACGCTGTGGTTCGGCGGGGCCGCTCGGGTCGTGCAGCAGTTGCCGCCCGGGCGGCGGGAGTTGCTCGACCCGGGGCTGCGGGAGATCTGTGCGCAGGGGGCTCGGTTCAGTGCGCTCGACTATCTGGCCGCCGTTGACGTGCGGATGGCTCTGGGGCGGCGGATGGGGCTCTTCCACGAGACGTACGACCTGTTGGTGACGCCCGCGTTGCCGGTCACCGCGTTCGAGGCGGGGGTCGAGGTGCCGGGGAGGTCCGGGCTTCGGCGGTGGACGGGGTGGACTCCGTTCACGTATCCGTTCAATCTGACGCAGCAGCCTGCCGCGACGGTGCCCTGTGGGGTGGATGGGGACGGGTTGCCGGTGGGGGTGCAGATCGTGGCCGCTCGGCATGCGGACGCGTTGGTGTTGCGGGTGGCGCAGGCGTTGTACGCGGGGGGCGCCGCGCGTGGCGTTCCCCGGCCCCGCCCCTTCCCGTAACCAGGGGGCCGCCGCCCCCTGGACCCCCGCTGGGTGGGTGTCCCGTGCGGGTGGGACGTTCCTCCGCCGGTCGGCCCTCGGCCTCGTCCTCAAACGCCGGACGGGCCGACTGCTCTCACGCTCGCCTGAAGTTCAGCGTCTCCCCCAGTGCCCCCGACCTCCACAAGTCGTTGCACGCCTCCGCCATCTCCTCCAGGCCCTCGACGATCTGGCCCCAGACGATGCCGGGGACCCAGCCCACATCGCCGTTGATCAGGAGGTTGTTGCGTTCGTAGAAGAGGGCCAGGTCGACGATGGTGCCCTGTTGGGCTGTTTCGTAGCCGTGGGACTTCGTGCCCAGTTCCGTGCCGGAGAAGGTGAAATAGCACAGGTCGCCGGGGATGGGGGTGATGGTCGGGTTCTCCAGTGGGGGTTCCTCGGGGGCGAACGCCGGGAACAGGGCGTAGATCTCGTTCCGGGCATACTTCGCGTGGAACACCTCTCCGCCCAGGGGGAGCGCGTCCCAGACCGCCGCGCAGGTCACCGGGGCCCGGTCGTCGAGGAGCTTCGCCGTGGCCTGAACTCCCCGCTTGGCGAGGGAGACTTCGATGTATCGGTCTGCCATGCGCCCCATGGTCCCCTCCGGGACGAGGCTCACGTCAAGTGCGCAACGATCGGATCAGGGGCCGAAATTCAACGGCATATCTCGTGTCGACTCGGGTAGCCGCGCGGCCATGGCTCCACCATCGAGGAACCCAAACAAGACAGAGCGCGCACCCGGCGTGCGCCGGAGATCCGTGCTCGCCTCCGCCGCCGTCCTGGGTGCGGGCGCGCTCGGCGCGACGGCGTGCAGCCGGGTGCCGACGGGCGACACGCTGGCCCGTCTGAAGTCGCAGGGCACGGTGCGGCTCGGCATCGCGGGCGAGGCCCCGTACGGCTACATCGACGACAAGGGCGACTTCACCGGTGAGGCGGTGGAGCTTGCGAAGATCATCTTCAAGCGGCTCGGCGTGGACGACGTGCAGCCCGTCGCCACCGACTTCAGCTCGCTGATCCCCGGGCTCAAGACCCAGCAGTTCGATGTCGTGTCGGCCGGCATGTACATCAACAAAGAGCGCTGCCAGCAGGTGATCTTCTCCGATCCCGAGTACCAGATGCTGGACGCCTTCATCGTGCGCAAGGGCAACCCGAAGGGGCTGCACACGTACGCCGACGTCGTGAAGAAGAAGGCCAAGTTCGGGACCGGGACGGGCTACGCCGAGATCGCGTACGCCGTCGACGCCGGGTACAAGGAGAGCGACATCGTGATCCTCCAGGACCCGGTGGCGGGACTCAACGCCGTCGAGGCCGGACGGATCGACGTGTTCGGCGGCACCGCGCTGACCGCGCGCGGCGTGGTGAAGAAGAGCCGCAAGGCCGAGGCCACGGAGGCGTTCGCGCCCCTCGTCGACGGCAAGAAGCACGTCGACGGCGGCGGCTTCACCTTCCGCCCCAACGACACCGAGCTCCGCGACGCCTTCAACGTGGAGATCCACAAGATGAAGAAGAGCGGCGAGCTCTTCCGGGTGCTGAAACGGTTCGGTTTCACCAAGGACGAGATGACCACCCTGACCGCAGAGGAGCTGTGCAAATGACAGCGGGACTGTGGGAACACTGGGTACTTCCGGGCATCTGGATCACCGTTCAGCTCACGCTCTACAGCGCGGCGCTCGCCACCGTCGTGGCCTTCGCCGTCGGCATCGCGCGCACGCACCATCTGCGCGTGGTGCGCTTCTTCGCCGGGTTCTACACCGAGATCTTCCGCGGCACCTCGGCGCTGGTGCTGATGTTCTGGATCTTCTTCGTCCTGCCGCAGCTCGCGGGCTGGGCGCTCGTCCCGATGTGGGCGGCCGTGCTCGCGCTGGGTCTGTCGTACGGGGCCTACGGCGCCGAGGTCGTCCGCGGCGCCCTGAACGCGGTGGCGCCCGCACAGCGCGAGGCGGGGGTCGCGCTGAGCTTCACGCCGTGGCAGCGGATGCGGCTCATCCTGCTGCCGCAGGCCGTGCCGGAGATGATCCCGCCGTTCTCCAACCTGCTGATCGAGCTGCTCAAGGGCACCGCCCTGGTGTCGCTGCTCGGCATCGGTGACGTGTCCTTCGCCGCCTATCTGGTGCGGCTCGCCACCACCGAGAGCGCGGAGATCTACTCGATCACGCTCGTCATCTACTTCGTGCTCGCGTTCCTGCTGACCCGTGGGATGCGGATCCTGGAGCGCCGGGCCAAGGCCGGGATCGGACAGCGGCCCGAGCCGGGCGTCGGCATCATGCGCAGGCTGAGCCTGCGCCAGTCGACGAACGAGCTGACCCACGCGGTGAAGCAGAACGGGGGTGCCTCATGAACGACGGTACGGACAAGTGGGACTGGGGCGCCGTCTCCGACTTCATGCCGCACTTCTGGGACGGGCTGCTCGTCACTCTCCAGGTGCTCGCGCTCGGCTCGCTGATCTCGTTCGGGCTCGGCCTCGTCTGGGCGCTCGCGTTCCGGGCGCCGACGCGGTTCGTCCGCTGGCCGGTCGGGATCGTCACCGAGTTCATCCGCAACACGCCGCTGCTCGTGCAGCTCTTCTTCCTGTACTTCGTGCTGCCGGAGTGGGACATCCAGTACTCGGCGATGACCACCGGCACAATCGCGATCGGCCTGCACTACTCGACGTACACCGCGCAGGTGTACCGCGCGGGCATCGAGGCCGTGCCCGTCGGCCAGTGGGAGGCGGCCAAGGCGCTCAGCCTGTCGTACACGCGCACCTGGACCGCGGTGATCCTGCCGCAGGCGATCCGGCGCGTGATCCCGGCGCTCGGCAACTACGTGATCGCGATGCTCAAGGACACCCCGCTGCTCGCCAGCATCGGCGTGCTGGAGCTGCTGCAGCGCTCGCGTCTCGAAGCCGCGCAGACCTTCCAGTACACCGAGGCCCTGACCGTCGTCGGTGTCGCCTTCATCCTCATCGCCTACCCGTCCTCCCTCCTCCTGCGAGCCCTGGAGCGCCGTCTTGTCCGCTGACACGAATCTCACCAAGGACCAGCCGAACCCGGCGGTGGACGGCAGCGAGCTGATCCGCTTCGACAAGGTCGTCAAGCGCTTCGGGTCCAACACGGTCCTGGACGAGCTGGACTTCTCCGTCGCCTCCGGCAAGCACGTCACCCTGATCGGCCCCTCCGGATCGGGCAAGACGACGATCCTGCGCCTGCTGATGACCCTGCTCAAGCCGGACGAGGGCACGATCAAGGTCGGTGGGGAGTATCTGACGCACGAGGAGAAGAACGGCAAGCTCGTCCCGGCGGGCGAGAAGCACGTGCGCGAGGTCCGCAAGAACATCGGCATGGTCTTCCAGCAGTTCAACCTCTTCCCGAACATGAAGGTGCTGCGCAACATCACCGAGGCGCCCGTCACCGTGCTCGGCCTGTCCAAGGACGAGGCGGAGCAGCGGGCCCGGGACCTGCTCGACCTGGTCGGCCTCGGCGACCGCTGCGACGCCTACCCGACGCAGCTCTCCGGCGGCCAGCAGCAGCGCGTCGCGATCGCCCGCGCCCTCGCGATGCGGCCGCAGGTGCTCCTCCTGGACGAGGTGACGTCCGCGCTCGACCCGGAGCTGGTCGCGGGCGTCCTGGACGTCCTGCGGGACATCGCGCACACCACCGACATCACGATGCTGTGCGTGACCCACGAGATGAACTTCGCCCGGGACATCTCCGACCAGGTGCTGATGTTCGACGCGGGCCGGGTGATCGAGTCCGGGCCGCCGGAGAAGATCTTCACCGAGCCCGAGCACGAGCGGACGCGGGGATTCCTCTCGGCGGTCCTCTGAGCACGGGCGTCGCGCCGGGCGGTGCCGTGAGCACGGCGCGCAACGCGTGAGGCCAAAACGCCCGGCGTATTCATCTGGCATATGCCAGAGTGGCGCGTTCCTGCTCAGCGAGTCGGAAACGCGCCACTCTTGTGTCCAACACCCCCTACCCAGGGGGTATTTGGCGGTTATCGTGGACAGTGTCCAGCTGTCCGGAACCGTTCCATCTCAGGCTCAGGGATCAGGGAGAAGCCGTGGCGGTGCAGCGCGAGTCGACGACGGCCCACCAGTTGGTGCAGAACGCCCTGCGGGTGCTCGAAATCGTCGCGCGCCGGGGCACCGGCGTCACCGAGGAAGAGCTGACCCGACGCGCCGCCCTGCCCGCCACCCAGCTCGCCGCCCTCCTGCGCATGCTGCGCCGCGAGGGGTACGTCGAGCAGATCACCGACGGGGCCTACGTCACGGGCGCCTCGCTCACCCGCCTCGGCTCCGCCCACGACCGCGCCCTCGCCCTGCGCGACAAGCTCCGGCACACCCTCGGCGGCCTGCGCGACTCCATCGGCGCCGCGGTCTATGTCAGCCGTTACGTGGACGGCGAGATCCGGGTCACCGACGTCGCCGACGGCCCGCGCACGCCCAAGGTCAACGAATGGGTGGACTTCCGGGTCTCCGCGCACGCCAGCGCCGTCGGCAAGAGCCTGCTCGGCCAGCTCGACCTGGACGCCCGTCGGGACCATCTGTCCCGGCACAAGATGGCCCGCCTCACCTCGCGCACCATCACCAGCGAGCGCGTCCTGCTCCACAACCTCGACGCCCAGGCCGCCACGGTCCCCGTCCTCGACCTCCAGGAGTACGCGGTCGGCACGGTCTGCGCCGCCGTCCCCATCACCGCGGGCGCCACGGTCGGCTCCCTCGCCCTCTCCCTGCCGGTCGAGCACGCCCACCGGCTGCGCGAAGCCGCGGAGAACCTGAACCGGAAGGCCGCCCCGGTCCTGCTGTCCCTGGCGATCTAGGGGGCTCGGGCCCGGTGGTCCCGCCCCCCTCCCGGCCCCGCCCCGGGTGGTCCGGAGCACCCTCCAGGACCAGGTATTATTTTCGAGTCAGCAAGCGCCGCTAGCTCAGTTGGTTAGAGCAGCTGACTCTTAATCAGCGGGTCCGGGGTTCGAGTCCCTGGCGGCGCACAGACAGCGAAGGCCCTCCGTGATCACGGAGGGCCTTCGTGCTGTTCCGGTGGTGCCCTCAGTCGAAGCTCAGCGTCCGGTACACCGTCACGTTTCCCGCCAGTTCCTGGCAGCGCTGGGCCGCCGCTGTGAGCTTGGTGTGGCAGTCGGGTGCCGCGGTGTCCAGGAGGATGCCGAGGGCCGTGCCGCTGTGGCCGACGACGACGCCGAGGCCGCCGACGTCCGCGCAGATGGCGATCAGCGGCTCCAGGGACCACTTGTGCCGCAGAACCTGGTTCATCCGGGCGCTGGCCGTGGCGACCCGGCCGACCTCCGCGAGGTCGCGGCGGGCCACCGCGCGGGTGACGCGGTCGAGAAGCCTGGCGTACTCGCGCCTGTCGGCGGCGGTGAACGGCTTGGGGATGTTGTTGAAGTCGACGGTGTCCACCGAGCCGCCCTCGTCGACGCTGACCACCGCCATCGACGGCAGCGAGCCGAGCCGCGCGCGCAGCCGCACACTGCGGTGGTGGAAGGCGACGACCGAGGGGTACAGCACGCCGTCGGTGGGCTCGATCCTGGCGAGGTAGGTCTCGATGCGGCGCGGCGGCATCGGCTCGCGCAGCGCGTTGGCGACCGCGCGGGCCGTGGCCACCAGGTCGGCGGAGGAACTGGCGAGGCCCTTGCCCTCGGGCAGGGTGCTGTCGAGGGTGAGCAGGCCGCCGCCGGGGCGCCGCGCGTCCTCCATGATCATGGAGGTGAGGCGGAGCGCCTTCTTCTTGTGCGGCGGCACCACCGCCAACTCCTCGGCGCCGCGATCGAGTTCGAAGCGGGCCATGGCCCAGCGGGCGACCGGCAGCGTCACCAGGAAGTCGCCGTCCCGCTCGGGCAGCACTCCCTGGAGCAGTTCCCCGAAGGTGCCGAAGGCCGCGCTGACACCGACGGCCGCCACGCCGGGCGGGGCCGCGCCGGTCAACAGGTGTGCGTGCGTGGTCACGTGGTTCCTCCTTGCCCCGGCGGCCCGGCGCGCAGCGCGGCCCGCACCGCTCCCGCCGCGTCCGCGGGGCGGGTACTGACGAAGTAGTGGCCTCCCAGAGGCAGTTCGTGGCTCGTGACGTGGTCGCTGACCGCCTTCCATTCGAGGTGCGACCGGGCGGAGCGCCCGGTGGCCGGGTCGTCGCGCGCGACGACGACGTGCAGGGGCGCCCGCACCCGGTGCGCGTCGGGGTCGGCGCGCAGCCGCAGGAGGTACGTGTGCGCGGCCCGGAGGTCGTGGCGGCAGGCGCGGGCCACGACCTCGGCGCGCTCCGGCCCCAGCGCGTCCAGCTCGACGTACGCGGCGCCCGCGCGGAGGCCGTCGAGGAGCGTGCCGTCGTCCACCGCCTCGGCCCGGTCGGCCCGGGCGCGCAGGGTGGCGGGGTCGTCGAGGAGCTGGGCGCCGACGAAGACCCGCGCGACGGCGTGGCCCGCGGCCTCCAGGAGCCGGGCGGTCTCCAGGGCGGGCGCGGCGCCCGCCCCATGGCCCCAGAGCAGGACGGGGCCGGTGGCGCGCGCGGCCAGTTCGTCCCGTACGCGGCGGGCGAGTCGGGGCACGTCCGCGAGGGGGCCCGCGGCGCCCGCGAGGTCGTGGCCGGGCGGCTCCACGCCGAGGACCGCGATGCCCTCGCCCTCCAACTCGGCCGCGAGCGCGCGATAGTTGACGGCGTTCCCGCCCTCGTACGGGAAGCAGACCAGGGTGTGGCGCGGGTTGCGGACCAGGGACAGCTCCTGGAGCAGGGCGCCGCCCGGGGCCCCGGCGCCGTCGACGGCCGCGGCCAGGTCGGCGAGGACCGGGTGGGCCGTGAGACGGGCGAGGGAGAGGGTGCCGTCGAGGTGGACGAGGAGGCGTACCGAGGCGAGGGACGTGCCGCCCAGCTCGAAGAAGCTGTCGGTACGGCCGATGCGCTCCAGCGGCACGCCGAGGACCTCCGCCCACAGCATGGCGAGCCGCCGTTCGGTGGCGGTGGCGGGCGCGGCGTGCGGGGCGCCGCCGTGGCCGAGGGTCCCGGCGAGGCGGACCAGGGCGGGCTTGTCGGCCTTGCCGTTGCCGGTGCGGGGCAGCCGCTCCAGTTGGTGGACGTAGGTCGGCACCATGTAGTCGGGCAGGCGGGCGGCGAGGTGGTCGCGCACGCGGTCGGCGGGCAGCGGTCCCGGGCCGCTGACGAAGGCGGCGAGGTGGCGCGGGGCGCCGGTGCCCTCGCGCGGGCCCGCGGCGGCACCGGTGGCAGCGGTGTCTGTGGCACCGCCGTCGACGACCACGGCGGCCTCGCGGACGCCCGGCATCGCCGTCAGCCGGTGCTCGATCTCGCCGAGTTCGATGCGGTAGCCGCGGATCTTGACCTGTTCGTCGTGGCGGCCCAGGTACTCGATGCGCCCGTCGGGCAGCCAGCGCCCGAAGTCGCCCGTGCGGTACATGCGGGCGCCCGCGCGGAACGGGTCGGCCACGAAGGCCTGCCGGGTGCGCTCCTCGTCGCCCACGTAGCCACGGCCGACGCACACGCCGGAGAAGGCGATCTCGCCGGTCGAGCCGAGCGGCACGAGGTTCAGGTTCGCGTCGAGGATGTACGGGTTGACGTTGCGCAGCGGGCGGCCGAGCGGCACGAAGTCGCTCTCGGGCACGGCGTCGAGCACGTCGTGCACGGTGTCGTCGCAGACCTCGGTGGCTCCGTAGGCGTTGACGAGCCGGATGTGCGGATGCAGCGCGAACCACCGCCGGACCAGGCCGAGGGCAAGGGCCTCCCCCGTCACCGACAGGGCCCGCAGCGCGCCGAGCGGGCGCGGCGGCCCGCTCTCCAGGTGGGTGAGCAGGACTTCCAGGTACGAGGGGACGACCTGCGCGACGGTGACACCACCGTCGACGATCTCGTCCACGAAACCGTCCACGCCGAGTTGTCGGGCGGTGTCGACGATGTGGACGGCGGCGCCGGTGAGCAGGGGCGCGGCGAACTGCCAGAGGGAGATGTCGAAGCTCTGGGAGGCGGTCTGGGCGACGACTTCGCCACTGCCGCCGGGGTTTCCCCTGCCGGTCCCGCCGCCTGCGCCCGCCGGACCCGCGAGCCCCATGTCGTCGATCTTCGCCCGAAGGTGGTTGAGCAGCCCGGCGTGCTCGCACAGGGCGCCCTTCGGGGTGCCGGTGGAGCCGGAGGTGAAGTAGATGTACGCGGCCCGGCCGGGGGTCAGGGTGACGTCGGGGGCGTGGTCGGGGCCGCCCGCCGCGAGGATGCGGGGGACGGTGAGGATCTGGGGTGGGGTGGGGGTGGTCGGCCCGGCAGGGGCATCCGGCCCCGCGAAGGCATCCGGCCCCGCGAGGACAGCGGCCGCCGCCTCCCGCGCCGGGCCCTCGCCGTCCGCGTCCGTCAGCGCGAACACCGCCTCGCTGCGGGCTAGTTGGGCTGCGATGTGGTCGACGGGGAAGTCGGGGCGTATCGGCAGATAGACGCCACCCGCCTTGAGGACACCGAGCGCGGCGGCGATCCAGTCCGGGGTGCGCTCCATGACGACGGCCACCACGCCCTCGGCCGCGAGGCCCGCCGCGAGCAGTGCGTGGGCGACGGCGTTCGCGGCCCGGTCGAGCTCCCGGTACGTCAGCCGCCGCTCCCCGTGGACGACGGCGAGGGCGTCGGGGTGGGCCCGCACCCGGTCCTGGAACTCCGCCACGAAGGTCCGCTCCGCCAACTGCGCTCGTGGTCCGGCGAATTCGTACAGCTGCGTCTCGGTCTCGCGCGCCGAGAGCAGGCTCTGCCGGTCGTGGCGCGCGGCCGGGTCGGCGGCGATCAGGCGGAGCGCGGCGAGGTGGTATCCGGCGACGCGTTCGGCGTACGAGGCGTCGAGCGCGGCCGTGTCGTAGGTGACGCGCAGGGCGAGCCCGCCGTCCGTGTCCGGGGCGAGGCGCACGCGCAGGACGGTGCCGTCGTCGGGCAGGTCGGCGTGCGCCGGGTCCGGCCCTGACGGCGAGTCCGGCTCCGACAGCGGGCCCGGCCCTGACAGGTCGAGGGTGACCTCGGGGCGGACCCCGCCGGGACAGGTCGCCGCCCCGGCCGCGCCCGCGATCAGCTCGGCCCACGTCGAGTCGGGCACGGCGAGGCGCAACGGCCCCTGGAACGCGGCCTGTTCGTGCGGTACGTAGCCGATGAGCAGGTCGCGTTCGTTGGTGAGGGTCGAGAGGACCCGGGCGTGGGCGGCCAGCAGGAGTGCGGGCAGGGTGGCGCCCAGGTCGGCGGCGGTGCGCTCCAGGGCCCGGGTGACGTCGGCGGGCAGCCGGGCCGTGCGGGTGCCGGTGCCGGGCCTGCCTCCGGGGAGGGCGGTCCAGCGGGGGATCCTGGTGGCGGGTTCACCGGCGGGCTCCCTGGCGAGACGCGCGGAGGGCCCTTGGGTCGACGCGTACGTCGGGGCGCTCCTCGGGTCGTACGTGGGCATGCGCTTCGGGTCGTACGTCGGCGCGGCCTGCGCCTGGTGGTCGGTCATCGGTCCCCCTCCGCGGCCTCGCCCAGCTCCACGTCGATTCCGCGCACCGCGTCCCGCGCGTGCCGCGCCGCCGCCTCGGGGTCGGGCCCGGTGGCCACGACGCACGCCAGGCGGTCCAGGAACGAGTGCGTGACGCGCACGTCCCTGCCGACGGCGGTGCTGACGGTCGCCGCGACGACCCCCGGGGCGGCGAGCGCGTCCGGCAGCCCCGCGACCGCCGTGACCCGCCCCTCCCCCGCCGCCCGCAGGAAGCGGACGGCGGCGTGCCCGGCGCCGGTCCCGGCCGGGGCGGGCGCAAGGCCCGACGCGCGCGCGATCACCGCGTCGACCAGGTCCACGCCGGTGGCGGCCCGGACGGCGACGGGGATCATGCCGCCCGCGAGCCTCGGGTTGACCTCGATGACGACGGGTCCCCGCGCGGTCAGGCGCAGTTCGGTGTGGGCCGCGCCCCAGCCGAGGCCGAGGGCGGTGAGCGCCCGCAGCGCGGTGGCGGCGAGGTCGGCCGCCGTGTCCTCGGGGACGGGCGCGGGTACGTCGTGCCCGGTCTCCACGAAGTACGGCTCGGCCCCGACGTGCTTGGCGACGACCGCGACCACCCGGTCGTCCAGGGTCTCCACGGAGAACTCCGGGCCCCGGACGGCCTGTTCGACCAGGATGCGGGCGGGCACGGGGGTGCCGCGTTCGTCGGTGGCCCGCCCCAGGAGGCGGTCGGCCCAGGCGCGGGTCTCCGCCGGGTCCCGGCACAGCCGCACGCCGACGGAGCCGGAGCCGCTGACCGGCTTGAGGACCACCGGGAACCCGGTCTCCTCGGCCGCCCGCACCGCGTCGGCCACGCTCCCGGCCTCCGCGAACGCCGGAACCGGCACCCCGTGGGCCGCGAGCGCGGCCCGCTGGGTGCCCTTGTCGCGGCAGCGGGCGACGGCGTCGCCGTCGGCGGCGGGCAGGCCGAGCTTGGCCGCCGCGCGGGCGGCCGTCGCCACGAAGTACTCGGAGCTGGAGGCGACTCCGGCGAGACCACAGGCGGCCTCGTTTCCGGTGTCTTCGGCGAGCGCCCCGCACACTTCAAGCACCGCCGTCAGATCCCCGGTGTCCACGACCCGTACGTCGACGGCGTCCTCGGCGACGTACGGATAGCGCGCCGGATCCCGGGTCAGGAGCACGGGCCGGAGCCCGCGCGCCCGGGCGGCGGCGCAGAACTCGCGGCCCGTGCCGGTGGTGTTGCTCTCGACGAACGCGAGGAACGCGCCCTTGCTCATCCCGAACCTCCCGTCGCTTCCCCGGACCCGGCTCCCGCCGAAGGCCCGGGCCCGTACCGCTCGACGACCCCCGCCACGGCCGCCGCGAGCGCGCCGTCGGCGTCCCGCAGCCGTCCCCGGCGGGCCGCGCCCCAGTCGGCGTGGGCGCCGAGCCGTCGGCGCAGCGCGGCCACGACCTGGTCGCACGCGCCGGGGCCGCCGCCGCGGTCGTGGTCGGCCACCACGTCGGCGAGCGGCGGGAGCGCCCCGCCGAGGTCGGGGTGGCCGTCGGGCGGGGTGATGTCGGTGAGTTCGGCGGCGCCGGAGTCGACGGCGGCGCGGACGGCGGCGCCGACGGCGTGGTGGGCGGTGCGGAAGGGGACGCCCTGCGCGACCAGGCGGTTGGCGATCGCCGTGGCGGTCACGAAGCCCTCCTTGGCACGCTGTTCCATCCGGGCGGGCACCGGCCGCGCGCCCGTGACCAGGACCTGGGTCAGGAGCACGGAGTCCCGCACGGCGGCGAGGGCGGGCCACACCACGGCGACGGCCTCCGTGCCGACCTCGATGGAGTTGGTGAACGGCGTCGACTTCATCGCGGACGCCGACGCGGTCCAGGCGCCGACGGCCGTCGCGGCCTTGGCCTTCACATGCTCCAGGAGGAACGCGTTCCGTTTCTGTGGCATGGCTGAGCTGCCGCCGACGAGCCGCTCCGGGAACTCCACGAAGCCGAACTCCTGCGTGGACCACAGCTGCAGGTCGGTGGCGAGACGGCTCAGGGTCACCCCGGCCGAGGCGGCCGCGGCGAGCGCCCGCAGCGCGGTGTCGCGTGCGGCCACCGCGTCCGTGGCGTGCAGCGGCGGACCCGCGAAGCCGAGCAGGGCCGCGGTGCGCCCTGGCCGGATCGGCAGGTCGGTGCCCGCCACCGCGCCCGCGCCGAGCGGACAGCGGCGGCCCAGTTCGTCGACGGTGTGCCTGAGGCCCACGATGTCCCGGTCGAGGGCGGTGGCGAGACCCGCGAGGTAGTAGCCGTAGGTGATGGGCATCGCGGGCTGGAAGTGGGTGTACACGGGCATGACCACGTCCCGGTGGACCCGCGCCCGGGACAGCAGCGCCGCCTGCAGCCGGAGCAACTGGCTCAGCAGCTCCAGGAGTTCGCCGCGCAGGCGCATCGCCGTGACGGTGGCCTTCAGGTCGTTGCGGGAGCGCCCGGTGTGCAGCTTGCCGCCGACGTCCGCGCCGAGCGCGGCGACGAGGTGCCCCTCGTACATGAGGTAGAGCCCGCGCGGCGCCGGTACGCCCACGAGGTCCCGGAAGCCGTCGGCCCGCAGCCGGCCGACGCGGTCCAGGAGGGCCGCGGCGGCGGGGCCGGGGAGCAGCCCGCTCTCGGTGAGCATCACGACGTGCGCGAGGTCGACGGTGCTGGTGAGGTCCAGTTCGGCGCGGATGTCGGCGGGGGTCGGTTCGCCGTAGACGACGCGGCGGGTGCGGGGGCCGAGGACGGCGGTGAGGCGGCCGGTGCCGGGGGGCGGGGGCGGGGTGGTCGGGGCCGGGGCCGGGGCTCGGGACGGCTCCGAGTCCGGGGCCGGGGAGGGGACTTGGGGCGATGCCTGGGCCGGGGCGCCGAGCGGTGGGGCCGTCACGACAGGACCTGTTCCGCGCGGTCGCGGCCCGCCGGGCGCGGCACCACGCCGGGCACGTCCTCGTAGCCGCGCCGGTTCCACGCCAACCGGGTCCAGGCCGCGCCCGCCTCGTCGGGCGCGGCGACGGTCACGGGCTCGGCGTCGGGGCGCGGGTCGAGGACGTACCCGTTGTCCGCGAGCCAGGCGTCGTCGTACACCGTGGCCTGATAGCGGTAGCCCTCGTCCGGCATCATCACCACGCACAGCTTGTCGGGGTTGCGGCGGGCCCACCACTGCGCGACGAGATAGGCGGCGCCGCTCGTCGGCCCCTGGAACAGGGCGTGCTGGGCGTGCAGGGCGCGGGTGTGCGCGTACGCCTCCTCGGCGGCACACCAGTGGACCTCGTCGAAGACGCCGTGGTCGAGGTTGGCGGGCCACAGGCTGTTGCCGAGTCCGCGCAGCGTGCGCGGGCCGTCGTCCTGGCCGAACAGCACACTGCTGTGCGTGTCGACGCCGATGGCGAGGGTGTCCGGGTTGTGCGCGCGCAGGCCGCGCGTGGTGCCGCACATCGAGCCGCCCGAGCCGACCGGGCCCACCAGGCAGTCCACCGCGCCGAGCGTGCGGATCAGCTGCTCGGAGACCCGCTCGTAGGAACGGGGGTTGTCGGGGTTGGTGTACTGCTCGGGGCAGAACGTCGACGGCAGCGCGGCGCGGATCTCCGCGAGCCGCCGCAGCCGCGCCTCCTGGAAGCCGCCGACGGCGGCGGGCTCCCGGCAGATCTCGACCTTCGCGCCGAGGTCGCTGAGCCTGCGGTACAGGTTCGCGTCGATGGCCGGGTCGCTGACCAGGATCAGCTCCCGCTCGGTCAGCGCGGCCTGCATGGCGAGGGCGAGCCCGAAGGTGCCGGAGGTGGTCTCGACGATCACCGTGTTGTGGTGCAGCTCGCCGCGCTCACGGGCGCGTTGGAGGATGAAGTGGGCGGGCAGCAGCTTCATCAGGGTGAAGACCGCGCCGTAGAGATTCGGGCCGATCCGCACGAGGCGCGGCATCATCTGCGCCTCGGTGATCGAGTGGTACGTCGGGGGGGTCACCGGCATGGGAGCTCCCTGGGAATCGGGGTGGTGCTGGTCGGTGCGGCGGCGGGCGGAGCCCACGGGTGGGCGGCGGAGCCCGAGAGGCGGATGGCGGGCGCGCCACGGGGGACGCGGGCCGGGCTCCGCGCGAGGCCGGCGCTGAGGGCGGTGCCTCTCCTTCGGTCAGGATCCCGGGCGGCCCTGACAGCGGACTGACAGGCCGAGCCGCCGTCGGCCGCGGGCGGGTGCCGCCGGGCCCCGCGCCCGGTCGGGGTGCCGCAGCTCACGTTCCGCGGTCAGGTGGTCGTCAGCGCGCGGTGGAATCATGGACGCCGACCGGTGTGCCGTCGCACGCCGGTGGACGACCGGCTGACTGGGGGACGGCAATGGTGTGGACGCAAACAGTCGAGGCACGGCCCTTCGCGGCGGGCCGCCTGGTGTGCTTCCCGCACGCCGGGGGCTCGCCGTACTTCTACCGCTCCTGGGGCAAGGCGCTCACGGACGTGGAGGTCCACACGGTCTGCTATCCGGGCCGCGCCGACCGCATCGCCGAACCGCCCGCCACGGACCTGAAGTCGATGGCCCGCGACCTCGCCGATGAGCTGCGCCCGCTGCCCGACGGGCGGCCCACGGCGTTCTTCGGGCACAGCATGGGCGCGTTCGTGGCCTACGAGGTGGCCCGGCTCTGGCAGGCCGACGGCGCGGAGGTGAGCCACTTCTTCGCGTCGGCGGCCCGCGCCCCGCACACGGCGACCGGCACCCCGGAGCGCGCCGCCGAGGTGGACGACGCGGCCGTCCTGCGTACCCTCGCCCAACTGGGCGGCACGGACGCCGAGCTGCTCGACAACCCGGTGTTCCTGGAGCTCGTGATGCCGTACGTGGGCGCGGACTTCCGGATGGTCGCGGGCTACGCGGGGCAGCCGGACGCGCTCCTGGACTGCCCCGTCACGGTGCTCCGCGGCGAGGCGGACACGCGGGTGAGCCCCGCGGAGGCCGCCGCCTGGCGGGAGCAGACCCGGGGCCCGGTCACGCTGCACACGCTGGCCGGCGGGCACTTCTACCTGACGGACGAGCCGCCGCTGCGGATCGTGGAGGACGCACTGCGCGCGGGGTGAGGCCTGGGCGGGTGCGCCCGGACCGCGTCGGGGTGCGCCGCGTCAGCTCCCGCCGTGCCCGCGGTACATCTCGGCCAGCAGGAACGCCAGGTCCAGGGACTGGGTGCGGTTGAGTCGGGGGTCGCAGGCCGTCTCGTAGCGGTGCGGCAGGTCCTCCTCCAGGACGGCGTTGCCGCCGCCGACGCACTCGGTCACGTCGTCGCCGGTCAGCTCGACGTGGATGCCGCCGGGGTGGGTGCCGAGCTCCTGGTGGACCTCCACGAACCCGCGCACCTCGTCCAGGACGGTGTCGAACCGCCGGGTCTTGTGGCCGCTGGGCGCCGTCGTGGTGTTGCCGTGCATCGGGTCGCTGACCCAGGCGACCAGGGCGCCCTCGGCGTTGACCTTCTCCACCAGCGTGGGCAGCAGGTCCCGTACGCGGTCGGCGCCCGCGCGCACCACGAACGTGAGGCGGCCGGGCTCCCGGTCCGGGTCGAGCCGGTCGAGCAGGGACAGGACGGTGTCGGGGGACGTCGTCGGGCCGAGCTTGACGGCGATGGGGTTGGCGAC
Source organism: Streptomyces sp. NPDC041205 (assembly GCF_055591765.1). NCBI lineage: Bacteria > Bacillati > Actinomycetota > Actinomycetes > Kitasatosporales > Streptomycetaceae > Streptomyces > Streptomyces sp. NPDC041205. Next base: position 1,333,395 of record NZ_JBVIZH010000001.1, read on the forward strand.
GCGGGAGAAGTACTCGACGTGGGCGCCGTCGAGGTCGCGGGTGCGCTCGCCGATCCACAGGAGGTGGCCGCTGGTGGCGTAGGCGCGGCCGGTGGCGGGGTCGGGCGCGGGCTCGGCGCGGGTTCCCGGTTCGGCGCGGGTCGTGGGGTCGGTGCGGGGCGCGGGCTCGGCGCGGGTCAGGGCCGCCTCGTAGTCCAGGAGCAGCCCCTCGTGGCCGACGAAGAACTCGGCGGTGGCCAGCTCCCGGGTGTCGACACCGCAGGCCCGCATGAAGTCGAGGCTGCGGCCGATCTCGTCGGCGAGCTGTGCGTAGCGTTCGCCCGCGCCGGACGCGGCCACGAACCCCTCGTTCCAGGCGTGCACTTGGCGCAGGTCGGCGAAGCCGCCCGTGGTCAGGGCGCGCACCAGGTTGAGGGTGCGCGCCGACGCCTCGTACATCGCGCGCAGCCGGCGGGGGTCGGGTACGCGGGCCGCCTCGGTGAACTCCAGGCCGTTGACCGCGTCGCCCCGGTACGAGGGCAGGACGACCCCGGCGCGCTCCTCGACCGCGCTGGACCGCGGCTTGGCGTACTGCCCGGCCATGCGGCCGACCTTGACGACCGGCAGCGCGGTGGCGTGCGAGAGGACCACGGCCATCTGGAGCAGCGTCCGGAGCTTGCCGCGGATCGCGTCGGCGGTGGCCCGCTCGAAGGTCTCGGCGCAGTCGCCGCCCTGGAGGAGGATGGCCTCGCCGCGCGCGACGGCCGCCATGCGCCGCCGCAACTGGTCGCACTCGGCGGCGAAGACCAGCGGCGGCGCGGTGGCCAGGTCGTCGGTGACGTCCCGCAGGGCGCGCGGGTCCGGCCAGTCGGGCTGCTGCCGGGCGGGGAACGCCCGCCAGGATTCGGCGGCCGTATTCTCCGCCGCGTTTTCCCTTTCGTCGGCGATCGCGCCGGCTCGTGCGTCGGCTCTTGCGCTGTCTTCCATGACGGCCTTCCCCGTGCGGACATAGGACAGGAGGAACGGAAACGCGTCACAACTGAATCCGTGCGCCCCGGTCCGGGTCAAGCGATTCGGAATTGGTCCGCCTCAGGTCCCGGGAATTGGTCTGGCACGGTTCACGGCACCGCTGTTTGACTTTCCGACAGCACGGAAAGGCGGCCGTGGGACAAGCCGACGGCGGCGAATTCACAAGGAGTTCACCATGCCGGACTTCACGCCGGTCGACGTGCGGGTGACCGCGAGCGAACTGCCCCGCCACGACCCCCTGGACCTGTACGTCCCGCTGCGCGCGGCCCTCGGCCAGGACGAGGTGTTCCTGTTCGAGAGCGTCGACGGCGCCGACCAGGACCGCCGTGCGGCCGTCGTCGGCTTCGGGCGGCTCGCGGAGATCCGGGTGTACGACGGGTACGTCGACCTCGACGGCACGCCCGCCCTCACCCGGGCGCTCGCCGGGGCGGCCTGCGCGGCCGGCCTGCGCGGGGACCATCCGCGGGAGCCGGACCCGGGTGTGCACCGGCTCCGCCTCACCGCCGCCGACCAGGTCTGGGACTTCCTGGCCCGCGCGCAGCGCCTGTTCGCCCTGGACACCGAACTGCCCACGACGGCCTACGCGTTCGGCTTCCTCACGTCCCTCGCGTACGAGGCCGCCTGGCACCTGGAGGCGCTGCCCGCCCGCGCCGAGCCGCCGGGCGCCCCGGACATCACGCTGACGCTCTTCCGGGACACCGTCTGGTACGACCTGGCGGACGGGTCGGTGCGTCACCTGCGGGCGGCGAGCGGGGCGTTCGGGGACGGTGATCCGACGAGGGCCCGGGAGGTGGCGTGCGAGGCCGCGTACGAGGCGGCGCGGGCGGCCGCTTCGGGCGGGCGGCCGGTGGTGGTCCCCGAGGCGCCCGGGCCGGAGTCCGTGCGGGACAGCGTGGACCGCGAGACCTTCCTGGGCTGGGCGAGGACGTGCCTGGAGCACATCGGGGTCGGCGACGTCTACCAGATCCAGATCGGCCACCGCGTCGACGTCCGCACCGCGTTGACGCCCGTCGACGTCTACCGGCGGCTGCGCGCCCGCAACCCGTCGCCGTACATGTATCTGATGCCGCGCGCGGGCCGCACGCTGATCGGGGCGAGCCCGGAGCTGTTCTTCCGGATCGAGGGCGACGAGATCGTGATGCGCCCCATCGCGGGCACCGCGCGGCGCGGCCCCGACGAGGAGGAGAACCAGCGCCGGGTCAAGGAGATGCGCGAGTCCATCAAGGAGCAGGCCGAGCACATCATGCTGGTCGACCTGTGCCGCAACGACATCGGGCGGGTGACCACGGCGAGCACCAAGCCGGTGGACCGGCTGATGGCCGTGGAGGGCTTCACCATGTCTTCCACCTGGTGTCGACGGTGTCGGGGCGCCTGGAGGGGGGCGCGGGGGGCGCGGGGGGCGCAGAGGGCACGGGCACCTGGCAGGCGGTGCGCGCGACGTTCCCCGCGGGCACCATGACCGGGGCGCCGAAGGTGCGCGCCATGGAGATCGTCGACGGCCTGGAGCGGGAGCGGCGCGGCGCCTACGCGGGCGCGGTCGGCCTGGTCGACGTGCGCGGCTGGAGCGAACTCGCGCTGTGCATCCGCACGGTGGAGCACGACGGGGAGACCTACTCCACGCAGAGCTCGGCGGGGCTCGTCGCCCAGTCCGAGCCCGAGGCCGAGTGGCGCGAGACGCTGGCGAAGATGGGCGCCGCGTACTGGGCCCTGACCGGTGCGGAGCTGCTGCCGTGACCGGCGCGCCGCGGCTGTGGCCGCTCGGGCCGCGCGGACTCACCCCGCCGCCCCCACCACTCCCGACGCCCGCGCCGACCGCGCCCCGCGCGCCGTCCGCGTACGACACTCCCCCGGCCCCGTACGAGAGAGGCATCCCCGGCATGAACGTCCTGCTGATCGACGCCTACGACAGCTTCGTCCACATCATCGACCAGTACCTGCGCACGCTCGGGGCGCGCACCCAGGTGGTGCGCTCGCTGACCCGCTCCCCCGCCGACCTGGCCGCGACCGGGCCCGACGCGGTGGTGCTCGGGCCCGGTCCGGGGCATCCCGAGGCGTCCGGACACGTGGAGCTGGTACGGGAGTTCGCGGGGCGGGTGCCGCTGCTCGGCGTGTGCCTGGGGCACCAGGCCATCGCGCTCGCGTACGGCGGGCGTGTCGAGGTGGCCGGGCAGGTGATGCACGGGCGCACCAGCACGGTGCGGCACGACGGCGCCGGGGTCTTCCAGGGCCTCGGCCACACCCTCGAAGCCACCCGCTACCACTCTCTGGTCGTCGCCGAACCGCTGCCCGCGCAGCTCGTGACGACGGCCACCGCCCTCGACCACGGGTACGTGATGGGCCTGCGGCACCGGACGCTGCCCGTGGAGGGCGTGCAGTTCCACCCCGAGAGCATCATGACGAACGGAGGGCTCGCGATGATGGAGAACTTCCTCGGCCTTGCGGCCACCACCGGGTCCCGGGCCGGGGTCGGGGGCTCAGCTCGGGCCGGGGCCGGGGTCAGGGCCGGGGCCACCACCGGCGCGGTCATCTCCCCCTGACCACCTCCGCGATCTCCCGCACCGCCTCCGTGACGCCCGAGCGGGGCAGGTGCGCGTGGCCCACGACCAGGGCGGGCGCGGTGGGGCCGGGCCGGGCGTGGAACGCCGCGCCGCCGCGCACCAGGACGGAGCGGTCGAGCGCCCCGGCCACCACCGCGGCCTCGTCCACGTGCCGGGGCAGCCTCACATACGCGTGCAGGCCCGCCGCCCGGCCGATGACCCGGGCGCCGGGCACCTGCTTGCGCACCGCCTCCTCCAGGGCCTCGCGGCGGCTGCGGGCGCGGGCGTTGAGGCGGCGCAGATGGCGGTCGAACTGGCCACCGCGCAGGAGTTCGGCGAAGGCCAGCTGGGTGAGGGTGTCCGTGCCCAGGTCCTGCCGGGCACGCACCCGCAGCAGCCGGTCAAGGAGCGGCCGGGGCGCGGCGACCCAGCCGAGGCGCAGCCCGGGGGCCAGGGTCTTGCTTGCCGTGCCCGCGTACACGACGTGGTCGGGGGCCTCGCGCTGGAGGGCGAGCGGACGGATGCCGCCCTGCTCGTACCAGAGCCCGCCGTCGTAGTCGTCCTCGATCACCAGGCCGCCGGTCTCGCGCGCCCAGCGGGCCAGGGCCTCGCGGCGGCTCGCGGACAGTTTGACGCCGGTGGGGAACTGGTGGGCGGGTGTGACCAGGACGGCGCGCAGACCGGACGCGGCGAGCGCCTCGACGTCGATGCCCTCGGCGTCCACGGGCAGCGGCACCGGGCGCAGCCCGCTGTCGCGCACGAACTGCCGCTGCCCGGGGTGCCCCGGGTCCTCGATGCCGAGCGCCGTCACTCCGTCCTGCGCCAGGGCCGCGCACACCAGGGACAGCGTCTGCGCGAACCCGGCGACCACCATCACCTGGTCCGCGCTCGTGCGCACGCCCCGCAACCGACCGAGGCAGTGGGCGAGTTCACGGCGAAGCACCGGCTCGCCCGCCGGCGGCGGATAGCCGTGGTCGGTGGCGTTCGCGCGGTTCAGGACCCGCTGGTAGCAGCTCAGCCACTCGCGGCGCGGGAACGCCGCGAAGGTGTGGCTGCCCGGTCTCAGGTCCCAGCGGACGCCGGGCACCTGGGCGTCGGGGCCCTCGTCGAGCAGCGCGGGCACGACCGGTCCCGCGGCGGCCGCGGCGTCCCAGTGTTCCACCACCCGGGTGCCCGCGCCCCGCACCGCCTCCAGATAGCCCTCGGCGACGAGTTGCCCGAACGCCTCGACGACCACGCTGCGCGAGACGCCCAGGTCGTCGGCGAGGCGGCGGCTGGACGGCAGTCGCGTACCGGGGTGCAGAATGCCCTCCGCTATCTCCTTTCTGATGAAACGCTGTATCTGGGAGGTCAGGGACTGCTTCGATTCCCTGACGACGTCCACCGCGATGTGCAGGGCCACGGCCCCTCCCTCTCTTGCGCTTCGTGAACTCCTTTGAGTTCTGCTGTAATTGGCCCGTACGGCTCCTCGGAAAGTGGTCTGGAACGCGCGTCCGCCGCTCTCCAGAATGAAAGGGACGTGCTCTTCTTCTTCGAGGATTCGAGGAGAATTCCCGTGACCGCCGATGAGCCACAGGGCCGTACCTGGCCGGAACTGCTGAACGCACTGCTGAGCCGCAGGGATCTGACCTCGGCCGAGACCGCCTGGGCGATGGATCAGGTGATGTCGGGCGCCGCGGGCCCCGCGCGGCTCGCGGGTCTGATGGTGGCGCTGCGTGCCAAGGGCGAGACCGCCGAGGAGATCGACGGCCTGGTCGACGCCATGTACGCGCACGCCGTGCCGCTGTCCGTGCCCGGGCCCGCGCTCGACATCGTCGGCACCGGCGGCGACGGCTCCCACAGCGTCAACATCTCCACGATGTCGGCCGTCGTCGCCGCCGGAGCCGGGGCGCGTGTCGTCAAGCACGGCAACCGCTCGGCGTCCTCCGCGTGCGGCTCCGCCGACGTCCTGGAGGAGCTGGGCGTGGCGCTCGACCTGCCCGCGCCGGAGATCGCGGAGGTGGCGGAGGAGGTGGGCATCACGTTCTGCTTCGCGCCCCTGTTCCACCCGGCGATGCGGCACGCGGCCGGCCCGCGCCGGGAGTTGGGCATCCGCACGGTCTTCAACATCCTGGGCCCGCTGACGAACCCGGCCGCGCCGGTGGCCCGCGCGGTGGGCGTGGCCGACGCCCGGCTGGCGCCGCTGCTCGCCGCGGTCCTCGCCCGGCGGGGCGTGTCGGCGCTGGTGTTCCGGGGTGACGACGGGATGGACGAGCTGACGGTCACGACTACCTCCACGGTCTGGTCGGTCTCCGGCTCCGAGGTGCGCGAGGAGTCCTTCGACCCGAGGGACATCGGCATGGCGTACGCCACCGGGGACGCGCTGCGCGGCGGCGACCGGACGCACAACGCGCGGGTGGCACGCGAGTTGGTCGCGGGCGCCCGCGGCCCGGTCCGGGACGCCGTCCTGCTCTCGGCCGCCGCGGGCCTCGCGGCCCTGGAGCCGAGCACCGCCTCCGCCACGGAGCGCATCGCCGCCGGGGTGGACCGCGCCGCCGAGGCCATCGACTCGGGCGCCGCCGCGGCCGTGCTCGACCGGTGGGCGACGGTCACGACGAAGCGCCGCGACCAGGGGGCGTGAGCGGGACGGCCGGGAGGAGCATCGTCCGACGAGCACCACTCCACGGGCCCCGGGTGACCGGGGCCTTCGGCCGTCGGCGCGGGGCGGGTTGCGCCGGGCGCTGGACGGGCGAGTCCGCCGGGCGGGCCGGACTGTCGACGAGTGGATCTGCCGGGCGGGCCGGACTGTCGACGAGTGGATCGGGCAGGCCCGCGGGGCGGGGACGCGCTGGACAGGGGCGCGAAGGACACGGGCTCGCACCGCTGTGGGTGCGGGCGCACACAAGAACCTGTGTCACAAGCCCGGGCAGGGTTACAGGTCCCAGGCCCAAGACCCGAGCAGACCACAAGCCGCAGGGTCAGGCAGGACCAGACTTCACAAGCACAAGCACAAGCACAGACTCAGGCACGAGCACGGACTCAGGGACAAGCACGAGCACGGACTCAGGCACAAGCTCAGGACGCCGCCCCGGGCATCGGCTCGGGCACCCGCTCGGGCACCCGCTCGGGCACCATCCCAGCCACCGCCTCAGCCACCACCTCGGTGACCGCCTCAGCGACCAACCCCCACCACCCCCTCAAGAATCCCCCTCACCCCATCCCACCAACCCCCCGCCCCCGCTGCCGCACAAGCCCCCGCCCCGCCGCCACCAGCTGGGCCACCGCCTTCCTGCTGTCGCCGCCCGTCACCACGGACTCGCCCACGAGGATCGCGTCGGCGCCCTGGGCCGCGTAGGCCAAGGCGTCGTCGGGGCCGCGGACGCCGGACTCGGCTATGCGCACGACGCCTTCCGGTATCTCCGGGGCGAGCCGGGCGAACATGCCGCGGTCCATCTCCAGGGTGCGCAGATCGCGGGCGTTGACGCCGATGATCCAGGCGCCCGCGTCGAGGGCGCGCTTGACCTCCGTCTCGTCGTGCACCTCCACCAGGGGCGTCAGGCCGATCTCGGCGGCGAGCGCCAACAGCTCGGCGAGCAGCGGCTGTTCGAGGGCGGCGACGATGAGCAGGACCAGGTCCGCGCCGTGCGCCCGGGTCTCCCAGAGCTGATACGGGTCGACTATGAAGTCCTTGCGCAGGAGCGGCACCCGCACCCGCGCCCCGACCGCGTCCAGGTCCGCGAGGTGGCCGCCGAAGCGGTGCCGCTCGGTGAGGACGCTGATCGCCGCGGCGCCACCCGACTCGTACTCCGCGGCGAGGCCCGCCGGGTCGACTATGTCGGCCAGGCACCCCCGGGACGAGCTGTTCCGCTTGACCTCGGCGATGACCTTCAGGCCGTCCGCCCCGGAGAGCAGCGCGGCGCAGTCCAGGCCGGGGCCGACCTCGGCCACGCGGTCCGAAAGCTCGGCCTCCGGAACGAGCCGGCGCCGCTCCGCCAGGTCGGCCCGCACCGCCCCGATGATCTCGTCGAGCGCGTTCATCCATCCGTCCTTCCCTATGCCAACAAACCTAAGGACGGCCGGAGCCCCGGACCACACCCTTTAGCGTTCGTTGAAAGTCCCAGGTGGGAGGGTGTGGTCCGGCGGTCCGCCCGTCGAGCAGCGGGCTGCGCGCGGTCCGGGGCGGGGCCGCCGGGCCGCATCGGACCAGGTCGCGGCGGTCCGGGCCGCGCCGCTCAGGTCATGGACACCACCACCTTGCGGGTGCCGGTGAACGCCTCGCGGCCGTGCAGGACGGACATGTTGTCGACGATCATGATGTCGCCGGCCTGCCAGGGCTCGGCGATCCGGTGCGCGCGCTGGGACGCGCGCACGTCGGCGAGGTCGCCGTCGGACAGCGGTGTGCCGTCGGCGTAGGTGATCCAGTGCGGCAGTTCGGCGGGGTCGTCGATGAGGGAGAGCAGGGTCTCGGCCTCCTCCGGGGGGAGGTTGGACGGGTGCCACTGGTCGGCCTGGTTGAACCAGGTGTCGCGGCCGGTGCGCGGGTTCTTGCGGATCCCCGGCCGGTGCTGGCGCACGCGCAGACCGCCGTCGCCGGTCCAGGTGAACTCGGCCCCGGACGCCGTCAGGAACTCCTCGACGACCGCCTTGTCCTCGGTCTCGAAGGTCGCCTGCCAGGACTTGCCGAGGCCGAGGCCGCCGTGCAGGTGCTGGTGGTAGACGACGCCGTCGGCGAACCGCGCGCGCACCTCGGGCGCCAGGCCCGCGAGCAGCGCCTCGCCGTCGCACACCGGGGTCGCGCCGCCGGTGTCGGGGGCGTCGAGGCAGCAGAAGTACAGCCGCGTGGGCCACGCCATCGCGTACGACATCTCGTTGTGCAGGGAGATGTCGTAGCGCGCCGGGTACTCCGTGGACGTGAAGACGCCGTCGGAGACCGTGGCGCGCGGGGTGTTGCCGCCGCGGTAGCTGTCGATGAGGGAGTCGCCGAAGCGGGTGACGGTGCGGTGGAAGGCGGCGGCGTCGGCGATGCCGAGTCCGCGCACGAGCACGGCGCCGCACTCGGCGATCAGCTCGTCGGCCCGCACGCGCACCGCCTCCCAGGAGTCGGATCCTCCGCTTCCGGCCCCCTTACCCACCTGCCCGCCGCCGAAGTCCCCCTCCGCCGCGAAGTCCCCCTCGACGTGCAGCAGGGCCAGCGTCGTCCCGCCCGTCGTACGCCTCTCGTCACGCATCGCCGTCCGTCCCTTCCCTGGCCGGCTCCGCCGTGAAGGCGACGGGCAGACCGCTGTAGCCGTGTACGAAGTTGGAGTAGAGCCGTCGCGCGGGACCGCGCAGGCCGATCCGCGCGACCTGGTCGCGCAGGGTCTCGACCATGGCGTTCACATGGACGCGGCCGAGGAACGCGCCGAGGCAGAAGTGCGGGCCGTGCCCGAAGACGACGTGCTTGTTGGGGCTGCGCCCCACGTCGAAGGAGTACGGGTCGGTGAAGACGTCCTCGTCGAAGTTGGCGGAGCTGTTCCACAGCGTGACGACGTCTCCCGCCTTGATGACCTGGTCCCGCAGCGGTACGTCGACCAGGGCGCGGCGCCCGAAGTGCATGGCGGGCGTGGTCCAGCGCAGGATCTCCTCGGTGGCGCTGTCGGAGGTGACCTCGCCCGCCTTGAGGCGCCGCCACTGCTCGGGGTTCTCGGCGAGGGCGATGAGGCCGCCGACGAGGGACATGCGGGTGGACTCGTCGCCGCCGAGGATCAGGCTGTAGCAGTTGAGGACGATCTCGTCCTCGGTCAGCGGCTCGCCGTCGACGGTGGCGGTGGCCAGGACGCTGATGACGTCCTCGCCGGGGTTCCCGCGCCGCTCGGCGGCGAGTTCGGAGAGGTACAGCAGGATCTCGTTGCGCGCCATCAGCGATTCCAGCTCGCTGTCCTCGCTGCTGTGCCGGGACAGGGTCTGGGTGTTCCACTCGACCAGGCGCGGCCGGTCGGCGTGAGGGATGTCCATGAGGTCGCCCATGGTGTGGATCGGCACGTGGTCGGCGACGTCGGTGACGAAGTCGGCCTCGCCCGACGCGACGGCGCGGGCGACGAGTTCGCGGGTGTGCCGGTGCACGCCGTCGACGACGGGCGCGAGGACGCGCGGCGCGAAGGACTTCAGCATGAGGTTGCGGATCGCGCGGTGGCGGGGCCCGTCGGTGACGGCGAGCATCTTGCCCGCGGCCGAGTCGCCGCCCTGGAGCAGGGTCGTGAGGACGTTGCCCTTCTCCGAGGTGAACCGCTTGTTGTCGCGGTACACGGAGACGGCGTCCGCGTACCGGGACACCACCCAGAAGCCGGGCGCGCGCTCGGTCGGCGGGTGCCAGTGGACGGGGCTGTCCTCGCGGAACCGCCGCCACAGGGCGTGCGTGTCCACGTCGTGGAAGGTGCGGGGGTCGGTGAGGTCGACGGCCGCCGGGTCCGGCGGCGCCAACACCTGGGGTACGGACATGGGTTGACTTCCTTCAGGCTTCGCTTGCGGCTTCGGACGGGCGGCGGGGCAGGGACCGGGCCTAGGAGCCCGCCGTGCGGAACCTGCGCAGGCTCACGGCGACGCAGGTCGCGAAGAGCACGCCCAGGGTGAGGGCGACGACGACCAGCGGATGCTCGCCGGGGAAGCCGCCGCCGCTGGTGGCCGGGTTGCCCCACAGGTCGCGGCAGGAGGCGATGACGGCGCTCACCGGGTTCCACTCGGCGACCGGGCGGACGGCGCCCGGCATGGACTGCGGGGCGAGGAACGCGCTGGACAGGAACGGCAGGACGACCACGATGAACGGCGCGACCACGCTGATCGTCTCCACGCTCCGCAACGTCATCGCGAGGAGCACGCCGAGCCAGAGCATCGCGTACAGGAAGAGCGCGACGATCCCGAACCCGGCGAGCGTCGGAAGCACCCCGGTGTGCGAGCGCCAGCCGAGCGCGAGGCCCGCGCCCGCCGTCACCGCGAGCCCGGCGAGCCCGACGAGGAGGTCGGCGAGGGTGTAGCCGAACGGCACCGCGGATCTGCTGATCGGCAGCGAGCGGAACCGGTCGACGAGCCCGCCCCGCAGGTCCATGGCGATGGACACCGCCGTCGGCCCGACGCAGGCGAGACCGACCTGCACCGCGCCGCCCGCGAAGACGTACTCGGTGTACTCGCCGCCCGCGGGCAGCGTGATGGCGTCCCGGAAGAGATAGCCGAGCAGCACCATCGACACCAGTGGGTTGAGGACGATGCCGATGGCCCGCCCCGGTGCCCGGCGCAGCCGTCTGAGCCTGCGGCCAGCGACGGCGAGCACCTCGGTGAGCAGGGCCGCGGGGCCGGACCGCGCGGGCGGCAGTGCGGCGCCGGGCGGGCCGCCGGGGCCGGGCCGCCCGGTGGGGCGGCCCGCGGGCGGGCCCGGCTCCAGGAGGGTGGCGGTCATGACGTCTCCCGCCCGGCCGCGGCCGCACGCTCCGACTTCGCCTGCATGCGCGCCAGTTCGGCGGCGACGAGCGGCCCGATCTCGGCGAGCGGCCCCGGGTCGAGCATGTCGTCGTGCGCGCACTCGACGCGGTGGACGGCCACTTCGCCCGTGCAGTACGGCTCCCACAGCCGTTCCTTGTCCGTCACGTCGCCCCAGGGCGAGTGCTCGGCGAGGAACAGCCGCATCCGGCCGTCGAAGGTGCCCGGCGTGTAGTCGGGGATGATCGCCTGGTGCCGGGCCATGAGCCGCAGCATCCGGCCCATGCGCTCCTCGCCGAGCCGTGCGAGCGGGTTGCCGTCGCTCCGCAGGACACCGATGACGTCGTCCGGGGTGAGGTCGCGGTCGCCGAACTCGGAGCGGTGGTGGCCGACGCCCTCCAGGAACCAGCCGAGCATGTTCTGCTCGCCGCCCCGGTCGTCGGCCACTCCGGTACGCGGATACGAGTCGAGGTTGGCCACCAGACCCACCTCGTCCCCGCCCGCGCGCAGCCGCACGGCGATCTCGTACGCGACGATCCCGCCGAACGACCACCCGAGGAGGTGGTACGGGCCGCTGGGCCGTACGCCCTTGATGAGCCGGACGTACGCGGCGGCGATGTCCTCGATGCTGTCCGGCAGCGGTGCGCCCGCGACGACGGCGGGCGCCTGGATGCCGTACACCGGGTGCTCCGCGTCGATGTGGCGTGTGAGCGGCAGGTACGAAAGGGCGAGTCCGACGCCGCTGTGCACGCAGAACACGGGCGGGCGCGAGCCGGTCTCGCGCAGCGGAAGCACGGTCGCGAAGGGATCCGCCTCGTCGTCCCCGACCGCCGCGCCGATGGAGGCGATGGCGTCGGCGACGGTCCGGGTGCTGCCGCGCGGGGTCGGGGCCGTGGGGGCGGGTTCCGGTGCCGGTGACTCGGCCGGTTCCGGGGCCAGTGTCGCCGCCAGGGCCCGCACGCTCTGGTGCGCGAAGACGTCCGCGATGCTGATCCTCAGCCCGGCCTTGCGTGCCTGGCTGACGAGCCGCAGCGACTTCATGCTGTCCATGCCGCCGGACACCTCGAAGAAGTTCTCCTCGACGTCGAACCGCTCGACGCCCAGGAGCCCGGCGACGATGGCGCCGAGGGTGTCCTCGGCGGAGGCGGGGAGGGGTGCCGCCTCGGGCTCTGGGGCCGCGACCGCCGCAGGAGCCGCTTCGGGCGCGTGGGCCACCTCGACCGCCGGGGCCACCTCGGGCTCCACGGCCGCCTCGGCCGCGTCGGCCCCGTCGACCGCGTCGACCGCGTCGACCATGTCGGCCATGTCGGCCACATCGACCGTCTCGGCCCTCACCCCCAGCCCGCTGAGCCGCACGTCCGGGTCCGCCGCCACGGCCCGCAGCACTCGCGTGAACTGCTCGACCACGCGCTCCGCGGTGGCGCGCGCGTACAGGTCGGTGCTGAAGGTGAGGAGTCCCCGCAGGCCCTCGTGGCCGGGCCAGGCGACCAGTTCGAGCAGCAGGTCGAGCTTGGCGTGGTCGGAGCCGACGTACTCGGGGCGGACCGTCAGGCCGGGCAGGTCGAGGTCCGTGACGCCCTCCGTGCGGACGCCGAGGCCGATCTGGAACAGCGGGTTGCGGCTGAGCGAGCGCGGCGGCTTGAGCGCGTCGACGACCTGGTCGAACGCCACGTCCTGGTGGGCGTACGCCGCCAGGTCGGTCTCCCGGAGCCGGTCGAGCAGCTCGCGGAAGGTGGGGTCGCCGCTGGTGTCGCCGCGCAGGACGAGGGAGTTGATGAACATGCCGACGAGGTCGTTCAGGGACTCGTCGGCGCGACCGGCCACCGAGACGCCGAGGGGGATGTCGGTGCCCGCGCCGAGCCCGGTGAGCAGGGCCGACAGGGCCGCCTGGAACACGATGAAGTCGGTGCTGCCGGTGGACCGGGCCAACGCCGCGAGGGTGTCGGCCAGTTCGGGCTCCACGTCGAAGAGGACCACGTCACCGTGGGACGCGCTCACCTCCGGGCGCGGGAAGTCCGTCGGCAGGTCCAGCTCGTCGGGCAGCCCCGCGAGGGCGTCCCGCCAGAAAGCCAACTGCCGCCCGGCCAGGGTCTCCGAACCCCCGTCGCCGTCCCCATCGCCGCCTCCGTCGCCGTCGAGCAGCTCCCGCTGCCACACCGCGTAGTCGGCGTACTGCACCGGCAGCGGCGTCCAGCGCGGCGCGTGCCCGGCGGTGCGGGCCCGGTAGGCGGTGGCGAGGTCGTTCTGCAGGGGCTCCATCGACCAGCCGTCGAAGACGATGTGGTGCAGGACCAGGAGCAGCACGCACTCGTCGGGCCGCACCGGGAAGAGCCGGGCCCGCCAAGGGAGTTCGGCGGTGAGGTCGAAGCCCTGGTCGCCCTCGGCGGCGAGCGCGGCGGCGAGGTCGGCCTCCGCGACGGTGACGGCCTTCAGGTGCGGACCGCCGGTGGCCGCGTCCCGCACCTCGGGCGTGGGCACGCCGTCGGTCTCGGGGATCACCGTGCGCAGCACCTCGTGGCGCGCGGCCACGTCGCCGAGTGCCTGCTGGAGCGCGGCGGTGTCGAGGCGGCCGGTGAGCCGGAAGGCAAGGAGGGTGTTGTACGAGCCGTCCTCGCGCCCCTGGCGCCGGTTGAGGAACCACTGGCGCTGCTGGCTGTACGACAGGGGCCGGTCGGTGCCCGCCGGTGCCGGGGTCAGCGGCGGCCTGGCGCTCGCCGCCGCCTCGACGTGCCCGGCGAGGGCGACGACGGTGCGGGCGTCGAAGAGGGCGCGGATGGGCAGTTCCACGCCGAGCGCGGTGCGGGCGCGGCTGACGAGGCGGGTGGCGAGCAGCGAGTGCCCACCGATCTCGAAGAAGTCGTCGTCGATGGAGACGTGGTCGGCACCGAGGATGTCGGCGAACAGGCCGCACAGGATGCCCTCGGTGAGGGTGCGCGGGGCGCGTCCGCGCGAGGCCGCGCCGAGTTCCGGGTCGGGCAGGGCCCCGCGGTCCAGCTTGCCCTGGGCGGTCGTCGGCAGCGCGTCGAGGGCGACCACGGCCGAGGGCACCATGTAGTCGGGCAGGGCCTCGGCGAGGCGGTCGCGCAGGGCGGTGCTGTCGACGGCGCTGCCCCCCGTACCCGTACCGGAAGCGACACCCGCACCGGAAGCAGCGCCCGACCCGGACACCGTGCCCGGCCCGGAAACCGATCCCGCCCCGGAAGCCACCACGTACGACACGAGCCTCCGCTCCCCCGCGGCGTCCTCCCGCACCACCGTGACCGCCTGCTCCACGCCCGCCTGGGCGAGCAGCGCCGAGGAGATCTCGCCCAGTTCGACGCGGATGCCGCGCAGTTGGACCTGGTCGTCGACGCGGTCGAGGTAGTCGAGTTCGCCGTTCGGCAGCCAGCGCACCAGGTCGCCGGTGCGGTACATGCGCTCGCCCGCGGGGCCGTAGGGGTCGGCGACGAAGCGCTCGGCGGTGAGGCCGGGCCGGTCGAGGTAGCCGCGGGCGAGGCCGCCGCCGACGTACAGCTCGCCTGGGACACCGGGCGGGGTGGGCCTGAGGTCGCGGTCGAGGACGTACACGCGGTGGGCGTTGGTGGGGCGGCCGATCGGCGGGCGGCCGGAGGCGGTGAGAGGGCCGCTGACCGTGCAGCCGACGACGGCCTCGGTCGGCCCGTATCCGTTGAACATCTTCACCGACCCGGCCCAGCGCTGGACGACCTCCGCGGGCACGGCCTCGCCGGTGCCGACGAGGCGCAGGTCGGCGGGGAGCGCGGCGCCCTCGGGGAGCGCGCCGAGGACGACGGGCGGCAGGGCGACGAGGTTGATGCGGGCGCTGTTGATCAGGTCGACCAGGGGCCACCCCGGGGTGCGGCACTCCTCGTCGGCGATGACGAGCGTGCCGCCGGGGAGCAGCGCCAGCATGATCCCGAAGATGGACGCGTCGAAGCTGAACGACGCGAACTGCAACACCCGCGTGTCGGCGTCGAGTTCGAAGCGGTCGGAGAGGCTGTCGACCATCGCGAGCAGTCCGGTGTGCGCCACGACGACGCCCTTGGGGCGGCCGGTGGAGCCGGAGGTGTAGATGATGTACGCCGGGTGCCGCGGCCGCAGCGGAGTGGTCCGGTCGGCGTCGGTGAGGTCGGCGGCGTCGAGGCCGGCGAGGCGCGCGGCCGTCTCCGGGGCGTCGAGCAGGACCAGGCGGGTCGTGGCGCCGGCGTGCGCGCCGACCGTCTCGGGGAGTCCGGCGGGCCGGTCGGCGAGGGCGCTGTCGGTGAGGAACACCGTGGGCCGGGCGTCCGCGACCATGTAGCCGACGCGGTCCGCGGGGTACTCGGAGTCGACCGGTACGTAGGCGGCGCCCGCCTTGATCGCCGCGAGGGCCGCGACGAGCAGGTCGGGGGTGCGCGGCAGCATCACCGCGACGGCACGCTCGGGTCCCGCGCCGAGCTCCACGAGCAGCCGCGCGAGCCGGTTGGCACGGGCGTTGAGGTCGGCGTACGACACCTCTTGCGCGCGCAGGACGACGGCGGTCTTGTCGGGGGTCTCCGCGGCCCGCGCCTGGAACACGTCGGTGGCGAGGCCCCCGCGCTCCGGCCGCGCCCCGCCGCTGCCCGACCAGTCGCCGAGCACCTGGCGCAGCTCGTCCTCGCCGAGCGCGTCGAGGCGGCCGAGGGGGACGCCGGGCGCGGCGGCGAGCTGTTCGAGGACGCGGGTGAAGCGGCGTACGAACACGGCGACTTCGTCGGCGTCGAAGATGTCCGGGCGGAACTGGGCCTCCAGGCGCATCCGGTGGCCCTCGACCGGGAACACGCCCATCGCCAAGGGGTATTCGGCGACGACGCGGGCGTTCCAGGCGCGCGTGGACAGGCCGGGGACGTGCTCGCCGAGGGTGTCGAGGGCGCCGGACGGATAGTTGTGGAAGCTGACGACCGTGTCGAACAGCTCGCCCACGCCCACGCTCTGCTGGACGTCCGCGAGACCGAGGTGCTGGTGTGGCTCCAGGGCGAGTTGGCGGTCCTGGAGGTCGGTGAGCATCGTCTCGAACGGCACGGACGGGTCGAGCGTCACGCGCACCGGCAGGGTGTGCATGAACGCGCCGACGATCCGCTCCACGTCCGGCAGGTCCGCCGGGCGCCCGGACGCCACCGCGCCGAACGTGACGTCGCGCCGCCCGGTGAGGCGGCCGAGCGCGACGGCCCAGCAGCCCTGCACGACGGTGTTCAGGGTCAGGCCGCGCGTGTGCGCCCACGCGGAGACGGCGGCGGTCAGCTTCTCGGGCAGCTCGGCCGTCAGCGTCCCGGGCAGCACGGACACCCGTGGCCGGTCGGCCGGGCCGAGCCGCGTCGGCTCGTCGATCCCGGCGAGTTCCTTCTGCCAGGCCTCCCGCGCGGCGGCCTTGTCCTGCGCGGCCGCCCACTCCAAGTAGGCGCGTACAGGGGCGATTTCCGGGAGTACGGAGGTGTCGGCGCCGTTGGCCCACAGCGTCACCAGCTCGCTCGCGAGGACGGCCGACAGGGACCAGCCGTCGACGAGCATGTGGTGGGTGGTCCACACGACGCGGTGCCGCTCGGCGCCCGCGCGGTAGACGGTGAAGCGGGTCAGCGGGCCCTCGGTGACGTCGAAGCGGCGCAGCCACTCCTCGTCGGTGCGCCGGGCCAGCTCGGCCTCCACCGCGTCGGCGGCCACGTCCGTCAGGTCCACCTCGGCCCACGGCACGTCGACCGCGCCGGGGATCAGCTGGACGGGGTCGCCCGCGTCCCGTTCCCGGAAGCGGGCGCGCAGGCCGGGGTGGCGGGCCACGAGGGCGGTGGCGGCGGCGCGCAGGACGGCGGGGTCCAGGGGGCCGTCGACGTCGAGGACGACCTGGAGGGTGTAGGCGTCCATGCCGTGCCGGTCGAACTCGGCCTGGAACAGCAGCCCGCGCTGGAGCGGCGACAGCGGCAGGATGTCGTCGAGGCGCGCGCACTCGTTCTCGTACGTCTCGATCTCGCGCTGGGAAACGGTGACGAGCGGGAACTCCGACGGGGTGCGGCCCCCGGCGTCCGGCCGCTCCGCGTGCGCGGCGAGCGCCCCGAGCGCGCGGAACCAGCCGTCGGCGAGCGCCCGCACGTCGTCCTCGGCGAGCAGCGCGCCCGCCCAGGTCCACTCGGCCACGAGCACCGGCCCCTCCGGGCGGTCCTCGGTGAGGGAGACCAGCTCCAGGGCGTGCCGCAGCGGCGTTTCGGGGGCCGCGCCGAGGCCGAACGTACCGGCCCGCATGGTCCAGTCGCGGTGCTCGCCGACGGTGAAGCGGCCCAGGTAGTTGAAGCCGACGCGCGGGGTGGCGGCGCGGGCGAGGACGGCGGCGGTCTGCGGGTTGAGGTGGCGCAGCAGGCCGTGGCCGATGCCGTGGTCGGGCAGGGCGCGCAGGGTCTCCTTGACGCGTTTGAGGGCGGCGGCGCAGGCGGGACCGCCCGCGTGCAGGTCGGCCCAGTCGGTGTCGCCGAGGTCGAGGGCGACGGGGAAGACGCTGGTGAACCAGCCGACGGTACGCGACAGATCGACGTCCCCGGCGTCCGCGAACTGCTCGCGCCCGTGGCCCTCCAACTCGACGAGCGCGCGCCCTGCCGGGGCGCCCCGTCGGCGGGCCCGGTCGGCGAGGGCCAGCGCGAGGCCGGTCAGGAGCACCTCGTTGACCTCGGTGCCGAAGGCCGCGGGCAGCCGGGTGAGCAGCGCGCGCGTCTGCTCGGCGGACAGCTCGACACGGAGCCCGCCCGCGGTGGCGCGCGTGTCGGTGGCGGGGTCGAGGGGGCGGTCGCCGAGGGCGGCGGTGTCGGGGCCGGGTGCCGACTGGGCGGTCCACAGGGGGAGTTCGGCGACGCGGCTCGCGCTGCGGGCCTCGTCGGCGAGGAGGGTCGCCCAGCGACGGTAGGAGGTGACGACGGGGTCGAGACGGGGCGCGCGCCCCGCGGCGAGCGCGGTGTACGCGGCCTCCAGGTCGGGCAGCAGGATCCGCCAGGACACGCCGTCGACGGCGAGGTGGTGGACGACGAGGAGAAGCCTGGGGGCGCCCGCGTCGGGCTTGGCACCGGGGCCGGCGTCGGGACCGGCCTCCGGACCGGCAGCGCGTCCAGCCTCCCGCTCACCCCCGCTCTCCAGCAGCACCGCCTGGACCGTCACCCCGTCCTCCGGACGCAGTCGCGCCCGCGCCGCAGCCACCTGCTCGGCGAGCGCCGCGTCCGGGTCGGACGTCGGGGCGACGGTGACCCGGCTGAGGACGTCGGCCGCGGCCACCGCGCCCTGCGGGAGCGTCTGGAGCGACCAGAGCCCGGCCACCGGCACGCCGAGGCGCAGGCGCAGCGCGTCGTGGCGGTCGAGCAACACCTGGAGGGCGTGCTCCAGGGTGGTGGCGGACACGTCAGCGGGCAGGGAGACCGTGACGTACTGACTGAACTCGCTTGTCGCTGCCGGGAGTTGGGAGACCTCTTCGCGGAGCTGGTCGACGATCGGGGTGAGGGCGACCTCGCCGACCCCGTCCGCGACGGCGACCGGCTTGGTGGCGGCGTGCCCGGCCACGGCCGCGATGGCCGCCGCCGTCCGGTGCTTGAACACGTCGCGGGCGGTGACGACGAGGCCCGCGCGGCGGGCGCCGCTGACGACCTGGAGGGAGCTGATGCTGTCGCCGCCCAGCTCGAAGAAGCTGTCGTCGGGGCCCACCTCGGGCAGGCCCAGGACGTCCGCGAGGACGGCGCGCAGGATGCGCTCCGCCTCGGGGCGCGCCCCGCCGCCCGCGCCCCCGGTGGCCGTGCCGCCGCCCGCGCTCCCGACAGCCGTGCCCACGGCAGCCGCCCCGCCCATGGGCGCCCCGCCGGCAGCCGCACCCTCGGTCTGCTCCCAGCGCGGCGCGGGCAGCGCCTTGCGGTCGACCTTGCCGTGGGCGGTGAGCGGGAGTTCGTCGAGGGTCAGGAGGACGGAGGGGACGAGGGCCCCGGGCAGTCGCGCGGCGAGCGCGGCGCGCAGCTCGCCCGGTCCGGGGGCCGAGCCGTCGCCCGCCGCCTCCGTGACCACGTAGCCGACGAGCCGTCGCTGCCCCGCCGGGTCCGTGACGGCTGCGGCGACCGCCTCGGCCACCCCGTCCAGGGCGCGCAGGCCCGCCTCCACCTCGCCCAGCTCGACGCGCTGGCCGCGGATCTTCACCTGGTGGTCGCGGCGTCCGACGAAGGCGAGTTGCCCGTCCGGGCGCAGCACCACCTGGTCGCCGGTGCGGTACATCCGGGAGCCGTCGGCGGCGAACGGGTCGGGCACGAAGGTGACGGCGGTGCGCCCCGGGTCGCCGAGGTAGCCGCGGCCGACTCCCCGGCCCGCGATGAACAGTTCGCCGGGCAGCCCGCGCGGCACGGGCCGCAGGTCGTCCCCGAGGACGTACAGGCGGGTGTTGCGCAGCGGCCGTCCGATCGGCACGACCGGGGTGTCGAGGTCGGCGGCGGAGCGGACGTAGGCGTGCGTGACGTCGTCGGAGCACTCGGTGGGGCCGTAGAGGTTGGCGAGCGGGATGCCGGGGTGGCGGGCGAACCAGCGCGCGCACAGGTCGGCGGGCAGCGCCTCGCCGTTGGAGATCATCCAGCGCAGCGCGGGCAGGCCGGGCGCGTCCCCGGCGGCGTCCCACACGTCGAGGGCCGCGCGCAGCAGGGACGGTACGACTTCGAGGACGGTCAGGCGCTCCTCGGCGATGACCCGGAACAGCGCGTCGGGGTCGGCGAGGTCGAGGCGGTTCACGGCCCGGACCCGGCCGCCGACGAGCAGCGTGGTGAGGGTCTGCCAGACGGTGACGTCGAAGGTGACGGGCGCGTTGTGGACGAGCGCGTCCGCCGCGTCGAGGCCGAACTCCTCGACCTTGGCGAGCATGTGGTTGACCATGCCGCCGCGCTGCACCATCGCGCCCTTGGGGCGTCCGGTGGAACCGGAGGTGTGGATGACGTACGCGAGGTCGTCGGGGCCGCCGAGGACGGGCGCGAGCCCGGTGTCCGGGTCGCGGGCGCCGTCGAGCACGTGGACGGGCAGCGGCCCGCCGGGCAGGTCGGCGGTCAGGTGCTCGGCGAGGGCGCGGTGGTGGGCGTCGGTGAGGACGAGGGCCGCGCCCGCGTCGCGCAGGAGCGCGGTGAGGCGGGGCAGCGGGGCACCGGGGTCGAGCGGCATGAAGGCGCGTCCGGCGCCGAGGACGGCGACCTCGGCGGTGACGAAGTCGCGGCCGGGCTCGGTGAGGATCGCGACGGGTCCCGTCGGTGCGGGTGAGCTTGTCGGCGCGGGTGCGCTTGTCGGTGCGGATGCAGCTGTCGGTGCCGGTACGCCTCCCGCCACCGGTACGCCTCCCGCCACCGGCACGGCCCCCGTCAGGACGCGGGACACGGCGCTGGCCCGCCCGACGAGCCCCGCGTAGTCCAGGCTGCCGCCGTCGTCGGTGACGGCCACGGCGTCCGGGGTCTCGGCGGCGCGCTGCCGGATCCGCTCCACGACGCCGAGGTACGGGGTCTCGCGGACCGGCCCGGTCAGGTCGGCGTCGCTCTCGCCGGGGGCGGCGAGGTCGATGGCGGACAGCGGGGTGTCGGGCGCGGCGGTCAGGAAGCGGTCGAGGAAGCCGGTGAAGCGGGCGAGGTGGTCGTGGATGTCGCGGGCGTCGTAGCGGGCCTCGTTGCCGCTGAGGTCGACGGCGATCCCGGCGTCGCCCTTGTCGGCGACGGTGAACTCCAGGTCGTCGACGAGGCCGGGGGACGGGGTGTGGATGGTGGCGTCGGCGGGGCCGATGGGGAGGCGCTCGACCTGCGGAAGGACGTTGACGTACGGGCCGAAGGGCCTGCGGTCGTCGCTGCCGAGGCCCATGGCGCGGCGGATCAGGCTGACGCGGTGGCGCTGGTGCCTGAGGCCGTGGGACAGCGACTGGTAGGCGTCCGCGAGGAGTTCGGCGCGGGTCGTCGTGGGGTGCGCGGTCAGGCGCAGCGGCAGGCAGTTGACGACGACGCCGGGGGTGGCCTGCATGGCGGCGCCCGCGCGCGCGGTCACCGGCAGGGACAGGAGCACGTCGTCGGTGGCGGCCATGCGGGCGGTGTAGGCGCCGATCGCGGCGACGAGGGCGGTCTGCCAGGTCACCCGGGCCTCCCAGGCCACGGCCCGCAGCCGCTCGGCGACGTCGGCGTCGAGGACGGCCACGTCCCGCAGGAACGTCTGGCCGGGCGGCACGTCGCGCGCGGCGAGGCTGACCAGCGGCGGCCGGGCGCCGTCGGTGAACCGCGCCTGCCAGTACGCGCGGTCGCGGTCGGCGCGCGCCGAACCCGCGTACGCCGCCTCGGCGTCGACCAGGGTCCGCAGCGGCGCGAAGGCGCCCTCCGTCGGCGGCGTACCGGCGAGCAGCGCCTCGTAGATCGCCGCGAGCCGCCGCCACAGCAGCACGACGCTGAAGCCGTCCGTGACGAGGTGATGGCTGACCAGGCAGAAGAAGGCGCGGTCCGGGCCGAGCGCGAACAGGCTCAGACGGAACAGCGGAACGTCCGCGGAGGCCGTCACCGGGAACGCGGTGCGCAGGTCGGCGTCGATGGCGGCGCGGGCGGCGGCCTCCGGGTCGTCGGCGCCGCTGACATCGGTGACCGTCAGGGGCAGCCGGTCGAGCTCCTCGACGAACTGCCGGGGCCGGCCCTCGGCGTCCTCGGCGAACCGCACCCGCAGGCACTCGGCCTCGGCGGTGAGCCGCTCCAGGGCCGCCCGGAAGAGGCCGGCGTCCAGGGGGCCGCGGATGTCCCAGTAGGCGGCGGTGTTGTAGGTCGCGCCGCCGCCGGACAACTGCTCGTCGAACCAGATGTCCTGCTGGCCGGCGGTGAGCGGAAGGCCCTCCGTCGCCGGGTGGTCCGTCGATATGTGGGTCATAGCAATCCCCTAGCGAAGGTCACTGATGTCACAGCCTCGATCGTCGGAAAACCGCGCTGACAGCGGGCTGATGGCGGTCTGACGCCGGTCCTGCGGAAGGCCCGGCGGAAGGGCCCGCCAGAGCGTCCGGCGGAAGGTTCTGGGCATGCCGGGAGCGCCGCCGGAGCGTGGCTCCGGCGGCATCTTGAGGGCGCGTCGTCCCGGTGGCGACGCCTCAGACGACGAGTCCGCCGTCGACCCCGAAGACCTGTCCGGTGATGTACGAGGCCCGGTCGGAGGCGAGGAAGGACACGAGGTCGGCGACCTCCTGGGGGCGGCCGAAGCGGCCCAGCGGGATGCGCTCGGTCATCCTGCGCACGTGGTCGTCGGAGAGTTCGGAGAGCATGTCGGTCACGATGAAGCCGGGGGCGACGGCGTTGGCGCGGATGCCGTAGCGCCCCGACTCCTTGGCGAGGGCCTTGGTGAAGCCGATGATCCCGGCCTTGGTGGCCGAGTAGTTGGTCTGGGTCGCGTTGCCGTACACCCCGGCGACCGACGACAGCGTGATCACGGAGCCGGCGCGGCGTTTCATCATCGCGAACACGGCGGCCTTGCACAGGTGGTACGTCCCGTCGAGGTTGACGCGGACGACCTGGTCCCAGTCCTCGGGCGAGAGCATGACCAGGGGGTTGTCGCGGACGATGCCGGCGCAGGACACGACGGTGTGCAGCGGCCCGAGTTCCCGCTCGGCGCCGCGCACGAAGTCGCGTACGGCCTCGTGGTCGGCGACGTCGGCGCGCGCGGTGTGCACGCGCGCCCCGCCGGCCGTCGCGGCCTCGACGACGGCGTCGGCGGCCTCCTTGTCGGACTGGTAGCAGAAGGCGACGTCGTATCCGTCCTGGGCGAGCCGGATCACCACGTGCCGCCCGATGCCCCGCGAGCCCCCGGTGACCAGGGCCACGCGCCGTTCGGTTGCGGACATGCTGCTTCTCCTCCGTGGGGCGGGGGTTGGGGCCCGGGGCGGGCCCGGGCGAGGGGTCAGGCGCCGCCGAGCAGCGCGCAGCCGACCGTGCCGTCGCGTTCGACGCCGGTGACCAAGGCGGCCGCGCCGGGTCCGAGGCCCCGTTCGCCCGCGGCGGCGAGCACGGCGGCGATCTGCAGGCCGGTGGCGGCCGCGGAGGTGTCGCCGAGCAGCGCGCTCACCCGCAGCCACCGGGGCCGGGCGTCGCCGAGCGCGTCACCGACGGCCCGCTCCTCCTGCACGGCGAGCGGCCCGCCGAGGCCGAGGGGCGCGACGAGGCGTACCGCGTCGGCGCTGACCCCCGCCGTGTCGAGGGCGCCGCGCACGCAGGCGGCGAGCGCCTGCCGGACCTCGTCCGGGGAGTGGTGGGCGCGGAAGCGGGTGGCGAGAACCCGGGCGAGCGGTCCGCGCCCGGCGGCGCGCGCGTCGGCGGCGGGCTCCACCAGGAACACGGTGCCGCCCTCCCCGAGCGGCACGTCCCGCTCGGCCTCGCCGCGGCCGTGCCACTCCAGCCAGGCGCGCTGCGTGGAGTACTCCTCGGCGGCCCCGCACAGGACACGGGCGCAGTGCCCGCCCTTGTGCAGCCTGAGGGCGTAGCTGAGGGCGAGCAGGCCGGTCAGGGCGCCGCCCGCGACGGTGGTGTTGGGGCCCTTGATGCCGTGCCGGATGGCGCTCTGCCCGGTCGCGCGGTTCATCACGGTGCTCGGGAACCGGGCCGGGTCGACGTGGTAGGGCCGCTCCCCCGTCAGCGAGTCGCGGGTGAAGTCCATGATGCTCTGTACGCTGCCGGATCCGGTGCCGAGCACCAGGCCGACCTCGTCGGGGCGTTCGGTGAGGCCCTCGCCGCACTCGGCGATGAGGCGGCCCACGGCGGTGACGGCGATCGCCGTCTCCCGGTCCATGGTCCGGGTGCCCTTCTTGCCGACGTACTTGGCCGCGCTGAAGTCCGGGACGATCCCGCCGCGCGTGAACGGGCCGGGGTGCGTGTCGCGGTCCAGGACGACGACGGCCTCGCGTCCGGAGGTGATGCCCGCGCGGAACGGCTCGGCGCCCACGCCGTAGGGGGTGACCGCCGACCAGGCGGACAGGACGAGGTCGTTCATCGCGCGGCCTCCCGGTGGTGCCGGCCGAGGATCAGGACGGCGTTGTTGCCCGCGAACGCGAGCGCGTTGTTCTGCACCACGGTCAGCTCGGCGGGGCGCGCCTCGTTGGGTACGCAGTCCAGGCCGCACTCGGGGTCGGTCTCGCCGTGGTTGACGGTGGGCGGGATGAAGCCCTCGGTGAGGGCGAGGGCGCAGGCGGCGGAGGCGAGCGCGCTGGCCGCCCCCATGGAGTGGCCGATCATCGACTTGATGGAGACGGTGGGCGGCGGGGTCGCGAAGACCTGCCGGATGGCGCCGGTCTCGGTGACGTCGTTGGCGCGGGTGCCGGTGCCGTGGGCGGAGATGAAGTCGATGTCGTCGGGCTTCACCCCGGCGTTGCGGTGGGCCACCTCCATGCAGCGGGCCAGGGAGTCCTGGTCGGGGGCGACGGGGTGGTGGGCGTCGCAGTTGAGGCCGTAGCCGAGGACCTCGGCGTAGATCCGGGCGCCGCGGGCGAGCGCGGAGTCCAGGCTCTCCATCAGCAGGATGCCCGCGCCCTCGCCGGTGAGGATGCCCTTGCGGTCCTTGTCGAAGGGCTGGCAGACCTCGGGGGCGACGGTGCCGAGGCGGTAGAAGCCGACGAAGTTCTTGCGGCACACCGCGTCCGCGCCGCCGCACAGCGCCACGTCGACGTCGCCGTCGCGGATGGCGTCGAAGCCGTTGCCGATGGCGTAGTTCCCGGCGGCGCAGGCGGTGGGGATGGTCAGCGCCTCGACGTCGGTGAGGCCGAGCTCGCGGACGATGCCGGTGGAGAGCCGTCCGGCCTGGGCGCGGCGCGCCACGACCGGGTCGAGGCGCTCGGGCCCTGCGGCCAGTTGGGCGGCGGTGAGCGTGTCCAGGTCGCGGGTCTCGGCGTCGGTGGTGCCGACGGAGACCAGGGACCTGCGGGCCCGCAGCTCGCCCTGGCTCAGGCCCGCGTCGGCGACGGCCATGCCCGCGGCGGCCACCGCGAACTGGGTGGCCCGGCCGAGCGTGTCCGGGTCGACGTGGTGGATCCAGCGCGCGGGGTCGAAGTCGTCGACCTCGCAGCCGTTGGCGTGTGCGAATCCCGTGGTGTCGAAGCCCGTGATGGGCTTGACGCCGCCCCGGCCGGATCGCAGCCCGTCGAGAAACGCGGCGACGCCCAGTCCGATGCTGGTGACCGTCCCGAGGCCGGTGATCACCACGCGGCGCGGTCGCTGCTCCTTGTCGTGCACCATGCCCTCCAGTCGTCGATGGCCGAGGTCCGCGGGCGGGTAGCTAGGCGCGGGCCGCGACGGAGTCGGTGACCACGGCGACGATGCCGTCGAGGTGGACCATGCGGGGCAGGTCGGCCTGGTCGATGTCGACGCCGAAGGCGCGCTCCAACTGGGAGAGGATCTCGATGGCGGCCATCGAGTCCGCGTCGTGCTCCTCCTTGAACAGGCTGGTGTCGGTCAGCTCGTCCGGCTCGATCTCCAGGATCGCGCAGACGATGTCCTTGATCTTCGCGCGGTCCACCGCGGCGACTTCCTTGGCTGTGGTCATGCCGACGATGCTGTCGAACGGCCCCTGACAGCTGGCTGATTTACGGCTGACGCACCGGTGCGCCGGAGGCCCGGAAGCCATCGCTCCATGAAACGGCGCAGCCCCCGCGCCGCCTGTCGTGGCGGTGCGGGGGCTGACACGTGCCGCCCTGCCACCTCTGCCGGATGAACGTTCCGGCAGCGCGCGGCCCCTAGGGCGGCGACGTCGTCGACGTCGTCGACGTCGTCGACGTCGGCGACGTCGTCGACGTCGGCGAGGTCGGCGAGGTCGGCGCCGTGAAACCGTTCAACTCCAGGAAGTCCCGGGGGTGTTCGACGATCCAGTGCCAGTAGCCGGGGACCGTACGGGCGTACTCGCCGTAGTACTGACGGACGGTGTCGACCAGTTTGCGCAGGGTCTCGCGGGGCACCGCGCCGCTGCGCCACACCAGCAGCATCTCGACGCGCTCGGGCCCGGTGAGCGGCACCAGGCGCACATCCGTGGTGGCGCCGGTGGGCGGGGTGAGGGCGGCGACGCCGAGGTCGCGCACCCAGTTCATCGCCTCGCGGTGCCCGTCGACGCGGTGCAGGATCTCCAGGTCCGGGTGGTCGAAGGCGGCGAACAACTGCCGCTCGATGGCGTGGAACCAGTGGTCCTGCGAGTACCGGACCCAGCCGAGCGTGGCGAGTTCGCCGGGCTCCAGGCTGTAGCGCCCGGCGAGCGGGTGCTGCAAC
This sequence comes from Streptomyces sp. NPDC041205, assembly GCF_055591765.1. NCBI lineage: Bacteria > Bacillati > Actinomycetota > Actinomycetes > Kitasatosporales > Streptomycetaceae > Streptomyces > Streptomyces sp. NPDC041205. The sequence continues at coordinate 1,359,610 of NZ_JBVIZH010000001.1, forward strand.
GGCAGGGCGAGCCACACGGGTTCGCGCACGATCAGCATCTTGCCGAGCGCCGGTTCGGGGCCCTCGGCCGCCTCGGCGACGGTGATGCTGGGGACGAGGGCGGCGGTGAGCGTGCCGCTCTGGACGCCCTCGACCGCGGTCGCCGGGTCCATCGTGACGGTCTGCAACTCGACGGCGGGCAACGCCGACTGGAGCGCGCCGCGCAGGGTCGGCGGCGTCCACTCCATGTTCCCGAACCGCAGCGGACCCGAGGTGGGCGCGGCCGCCGCGGCCATCACCTCTTCCGCGCGTTTGACCAGGTCGGACAGCATGGGGATGAGCCGCTCACCGAGTGCGGTGCGGGTCACCCCGGCGCGGGACCGGATGAACAGGTCCCCGCCCACTGCCCTTTCGATCCTGCGTAACTGTGCGGTGAGACTGGGCTGCGGCAGATTGAGCTCGCCCGCCCCCTTTGAAATGCTCCCGGCAGCGTCGATTGTGGCCACTATCCGGGCGTGGCGCAGCTCTATGTCCAAGTCCCCGTAACCCCCTGAAGGCAAATCCCCCGAACGCCTCACGGAAGTTGTTGAAGACGTGCACGTGAACTGAAACGACCGCATGCGAGACGCCCAAGAACCTTAACCAAGCGGGGCGTTGACTGTCTACCGATCATCGCGTTAACAGCCCCGGGGTGAACGGAAGTTCACGGCGTTCAGGCCATACCCACAGGATTGGCCGAGGATCCCGTTTGAGGGTAATTCGTCAGGATGTCTGCCCTATGTAAGCGAGCGCCTGGCGGGGTTCGCCGAGGCCCTCGTCCTGCTGGAGGATCGCCTGGTAGACGCGGTGCAGGGCGCGGCCGGGCTCCAGACCCAGATCGCTGGCGAGGCGCTGGCGCGCCCCGTGGAACACCTCAAGTGCCTCGGCCTGTCGTCCGTCACGGTAGAGGGCGAGCATCAGAAGTTCACTGAGCCGCTCGCGCTCGGCGTGTTCCGTGGCCAGTTGGCGCAGTTCCGTCACCGACACCCGGTGCGCCTCGACGGCCAGCTTGGCGGCGGTCAGGTCCTCGTACGCGGTGATCCTGCGCTCTTCGAGCTGGGCGGCGCTGATGCGGCAGCGCAGTCCCTCGCAGGCGTCCATCAGGGCGGGCCCGCGCCACAGGGCGAGCGCCTGCTCCAGGCGGGCGATGGCCGCGGCCGGGTCGCGGTGGACCAGGTCGGCACCGGCGTCCGCGAGCTTCAGGAAGCGGTGGGCGTCCACCGTCTCCGGCGGCACGTCGAGCAGATATCCGCTGCCGACGGTGCGAATGAGATCGCCGCCCTTGATTCCCGTGATGGATTCCAGGTATTTGCGGAGCCGCCCCACATTGGCGTGCAGCGCGTTCCGCGCATTCGCCATCCGGCGTTCGCCCCAGAGTTCGTCCACGAGTTGGTCCGATGAAATCGGCTCCCGCGGTGTGAGGGCGAGAACGGTGAGCACGGAACTGACGCGCCGGGACGCCATCGCGTACTGCTTGTCCTCGTGGGACAGGAAAACAGAGCCAAGGATTTGAATTTCCATCGTGCCAGACCCCCGTAACGAATCGTCGGCCAGGTGGTGAGATCCATCGTGCCCCGGCGGGCCGCGCCGCGGGAAATACCATCCGGCGGGCCGTCGGGGCGGGAGGTGGTATGGCCGGCCATGTCACATCCGCGGGCGGGGCTTCGTCGCAGGTGGGAGGCGCCGGACCGGCGGGGGATTCCGGTCCGGCGCCTCGCTCGGGAGGGGGGCGTCAGGGGGTGCGGGCGGCCGCGACGGGGGCCGGGGGCGTCTCCTCGACGGGGGTGACGGGTGCCTGCCGGACCCCGGTGGGCTCGTCGGCCTCGGCCGGACCGATGGCACCGGTGACCTCGGGGGCCCCGGCCGCCCCAGTGGCCCGGCGCAGCTTCGTCGAGGGCCACCAACTGGCCCTGCCCAGCAGGATCATGGCCGAGGGCAGGATCAGGATGCGGATGATGAAGGCGTCCAGGAGCACGGCCACGGCGAGGCTGAAGCCGATCTGCTTCATCTCCGCGAGGTGCAGGAAGACGAAGGTGGAGAACACCGTCACCATCACCACGGCCGCGCTGGTGACGACCTTGGCCGACTTGGCAAGACCGTCGAGCACCGCCTCGCGGGTGGGCATACCGGCGAGCGCCGCCTCCCTGATGCGGCTGACGACGAAGACCTGATAGTCCATCGAGAGCCCGAAGAGGATCACGAACAGGAACAGCGGTACGCGGCTGCCGATCTCACTGGTGGCGCTCGCCTCGAAGCCGAACAGGGTGGACGCGAGCCCCCACTGGAAGAACACGGTGAGCACACCGAACGCGGCGGCCACGGACAGCAGGTTGAGGACGACGCCGATGAGCCCGAGGACGACGGAGCCGAAGACGAGGACCGTCATCACGAAGGTGACGAGCAGCAGCACACCGAGGATCAGCGGCATCTTGGCGTTCTGGTTGTCGAGGTAGTCGCGGTCGACGGCGATGGGCCCGTCGACTCCGTACTCGGCTCCGGGGACCTTGCCGACGGTGGCGGGGACGTAGTCGTCCCGCAGGTGGGTGAGGGAGTCCTTGGCCTGGTCGGAGCCCAGTTTGAAGGGGACGCGCAGGGTGAGCAGGCTGGTGCGGCCGTCCTTGGAGGTGCGCACCTCCAGGGGGGTGCGGGCGAAGTCGGGGTCGGCCTCGGTCTTCTCCTTGAGCGCGGTGAGGGCGTCGGCGACGTCGTCCTGCTGCCCCTGCGGGGCGTGCACGACGACCCAGTGCTCGCCGCGCAGGTGCGGGAAGGCGTCGTTGAGGCGGTCGTAGGCGCGCATCTCGGGGATCTGGCGGGAGTGGGTGTCCTTGTTCAGGACGCGCAGCTCCATGCCGAGCGCGGGGGCGGCGAGGCCGAGCATGACGAGCACGGAGACGAGGAGCGTGACGGCGGGGCGCCGCCGCGCGGGCTTGAGCAGGGCCGACCAGACGCGGCCGTTCTTCTCGGGGGTGCGGCGCCTGACGGGCTTGCCGCGCTCCATGGCGCGCCGGGCCCTGCGGTCCATGCGGTGGCCGATCTTCACCAGGAGCGCGGGCAGCACGGTGACGGAGCTGACCATGGCGACGAGCACCACGACGATGGTGCCGGTGGCGAGCGTGGAGAAGATGGTGTCGTCGGCGAGGAACAGTGTGGCGGTGGAGACGATGACGGCGAGCGCGGAGACGACGACGGCGCGTCCCGAGGTCGCGGCCGCGATGCCGACGAGGGCCTCCGGCGAGAGCCTGCCGCCGGCCAGCTCGCGCTCCTCGCGCTCCCGCTTGAGGTAGAAGAGGGTGTAGTCGACGCCGACGGCCATGCCGATGAGCAGGATCATGTTCATCCCGAGCCCGGAGTCGGGCACCGCGTGCGAGACGACCATCGACAGGCCGACGGCGCCCGCGATCGAGGTGAGCGCGAGCAGCAGCGGCACGCTGATCATGATCAGGGAGCCGAAGACCACGAGCAGCGTCACCAACGTCACCGGGAACGTGATGAGTTCGGACTTGGTGAGGTCCTTGCCGCGCTGCTTCTCCAGGCCGTACGTCACGGACGCGTCGCCGATCTGCTCGACGACCAGGCCGGGGTGGGCCTTCTGGACGGCGGCGGTCTCGTCCAGGAGCGGTTCGATGTAGTCCTTGGCCTCGCGCTTGGTGCCCTTCATGGACACCTCGACGCGGAGCATCTTCCCGGTGGCCGTGCTGGTCGTGCTGGCCGTGCTGGTCGAGGTCACGGGGTCGCGTACGCCGACGACTTCCGGGAGCCGCTTCATCCGGGCGGTGACGTCCCGGGCGGCGGCCTCGGCCTGCCGGGAGTCCGGGGCGCCGGACTTGGCGTAGATCATCACGTGCTCGGTGGGCCGGTCCTGCACGTCGGCCCGTAAGGCGATGGCCTCGGCGCGGCCGGACTCGCCGACCTGGAAGTCGCCGTCGCCCGCGCGCTGGTTGCCGAGGGCGAGGCCGACGGCGAGGCAGAGGGCGACGAAGGCGAACCATCCGGCGATCGCCCGGCCCGGGTGCAGGGCGCTCCAGTTGGCCACTCTCAAAACGGTCGGCTGCTTCTTCACGACACCGGCTCCTCATGCTCGTTCAGTACGTTCTTTCATGTGTAAGTTGAGGATTACAGGTGCCTTGAAGAAGCGTCAACCACGCCTCCGCTTCTGGCCGAGTCCCGTCCCCGAGGGGCGGTCCGGCGCCCGGAACCGGCTGGTCCGCGCGTTGCCCACCGCGAATTCCGGCGGCCGAAAACAGCCATCCGTGCGGCCGGGAAAGCAAGGGCACGGAGAGGCCCGAAGCTATGCTTGCGAACTCCCTCTGACACATCTCTGACAAGCGCTTGGCGCTTTCTGTGAACGGTCGCGTTCCTTCGCTTCACCTGCGAGTTTCGGCCGATGCTTAAGGACCTGGATCGGCGTTCCCGGCACTCCTAGGCTCATTTTCAATCGTGAAGCCACCCGACGGGAGTCACCAATGCTCAACCGTGTAGTGATTGTTGGCGGCGGAACTGCAGGATGGATGACGGCCTCGTACTTCAAGGCCGCGTTCGGCGACCGAATAGACATCACGCTCGTTGAATCCGGCAACGTGGGTACGGTCGGTGTCGGCGAGGCGACCTTCAGCGATATCCGCCACTTCTTCGAGTTCCTCGGACTCAAGGAGAAGGACTGGATGCCGGCGTGCAACGCCACGTACAAGCTCGCCGTGCGCTTCGAGGACTGGCGCGAGAAAGGGCACTACTTCTACCACCCCTTCGAGCAGATGCGGTCCGTCAACGGCCTGCCGCTGACGGACTGGTGGCTCCAGCAGGGCCCCACGGACCGGTTCGACAAGGACTGCTTCGTGATGGCCTCGGTCATCGACGCCGGGCTCAGCCCGCGCCACCTGGACGGCACGCTGATCGACCAGCCCTTCGACGAGGGCGCGGACGAGATGCAGGGCCTGACGATGTCCGAGCACCAGGGCAAGACCCAGTTCCCCTACGCCTACCAGTTCGAGGCCGCGCTGCTCGCCAAGTACCTGACGAAGTACTCCGTGGAGCGCGGCGTCAAGCACATCGTCGACGACGTCAAGAAGGTCGACCTGGACGAGCGCGGCTGGATCTCCGGCGTCACCACCGGCGACCACGGCGACATCACCGGCGATCTGTACATCGACTGCACCGGCTTCCGCGGCCTGCTCCTGAACAAGGCCCTGGAGACCCCCTTCATCTCGTACCAGGACACGCTGCCCAACGACAGCGCGGTCGCCCTCCAGGTGCCGATGGACATGCAGAAGCGCGGCATCCTGCCCTGCACCACCGCCACCGCCCAGGACGCGGGCTGGATCTGGACGATCCCCCTCATGGGCCGCGTGGGCACGGGCTATGTGTACGCCAAGGACTACCTCTCACCCGAGGACGCCGAGCGCACGCTGCGCGAGTTCGTCGGCCCGGCCGCCGCGGACGTGCCCGCCAACCACATCAAGATGCGCATCGGCCGCAGCGAGAACTCCTGGGTGAAGAACTGCGTGGCCATCGGCCTGTCCAGCGGCTTCGTCGAGCCGCTGGAGTCCACCGGCATCTTCTTCATCCACCACGCCATCGAGCAGTTCGCGAAGAACTTCCCCGACGAGACCTGGAACCCCGCGCACCGCGACCTCTACAACGACGCGATCGCCCACGTCATGGACGGCGTACGCGAGTTCCTGGCGCTGCACTACGCCGCCGCCAAGCGCTCCGACACCCAGTACTGGCGCGACACCAAGACCCGCCCGCTGCCCGACGGACTCGCCGAGCGCATCGAGAAGTGGAAGGTCCAACTGCCCGACTCCGAGACCGTCTTCCCCTACTACCACGGCCTGCCGCCGTACTCGTACATGTGCATCCTGCTCGGCATGGGCGGCATCGACCTGAAGGCGTCGCCCGCCACCCGGCTCAGTGAACCCGACGCCGCCGCGCGCGAGTTCGCCGCCATCCGCGAGAAGACCCGGGCCCTCACCTCGGCCCTGCCCCAGGCCTACGACTACTTCGCGCGGATGCGGTGACGCCGGGCTCCCCCGGCCGCGCCACCGACGTCCAGGGCATCCCGGCCACGCGCCCCGCGGCCGGGATGCCCGCCCCCACCGAGCCAGGAAGGCCCTCCCATGAGAGATCCCGCCCTGCAAGTGGCCGCCGAGGCGACGCCCGACGGCTTCCGCACGATGATGAGCCGCTTCCCCACCGGCGTCTGCGTGGTCACCGCGCTCGACGCCGACGGTGAGCCGCGCGGCATGACCTGCTCCGCGGTGTGCAGCGTGTCCATCGACCCGCCCACCCTGCTCGTCTGCCTGCGCGGCGACAGCCCGACCCTGGCCGCCGCCCTGGAATCCGGCGCCTTCACGGTGAACCTGCTGCACGAAGGCGCCCAGGACGTGGCCGAGCTCTTCGCCTCCGGCGACCCCGACCGCTTCCGCACGACGCCCTGGGAGCGGGCACCGGACGGCGCCGGACCCCATCTGATCCGCGACGCGCACACCGTCGCCGACTGCGACGTGGTCCTGACCCAGCGCATGGGCAGCCACGTCACCGTCTTCGGCGAGACCCGCCGGATCACCCAACGCCACGTACAGGAACCGCTGTTGTACGGACTGCGGCAGTTCCGCTCCTGGTCCCGGACCTGACCCGCCGGCCCACGCCCGCCTCTTCGGCCCACGGCCCCAGCGACGCTCCGCGACCCGCCACAAGCCCATTCACTCCCCACGAAGGACGCCACTCATGAGCGGGACCACAAGCCCCGACCCCCAGGAAGTCGTACGGCTCGACGCCGTGCACAAGGTCTACGGCGGCGCCAAGGGCCAGAAGAACCAAGTGGCCGCCCTCGACGGCGTGTCCATCGGCCTCGACCGGGGCACCTTCACCGCGGTGATGGGCCCCTCCGGCTCCGGCAAGAGCACCTTCCTGCACTGCGCCGCGGGCCTGGACCGGCCCACGTCGGGCTCCGTGCGGCTCGACGGCGTGGAGCTGTCCACCCTCAAGGAACGCGCGCTGACCAAGCTCCGCCGCGAGCGGATCGGCTTCATCTTCCAGGCCTTCAACCTGCTGCCCGCGCTCAGCGTGCTCGACAACGTGACGCTGCCGCTGCGGCTCGCGGGCCGCAAGCCCGAGCGGGGGGCCGTGGAGGAGGTCCTGGAGCGGGTCGGGCTCGCCGGGATGCAGGGCCGCCGACCCGGCGAGCTGTCCGGCGGCCAGCAGCAGCGCGTCGCCATCGCGCGGGCGCTGGTCGCCAAGCCCGCCGTCATCTTCGGCGACGAGCCCACCGGCGCCCTGGACACGCACACCGCCCGTGAAGTCCTCATCCTGCTGCGCGAGTCCGTGCGGTGGGCGCGGCAGACGATCGTGATGGTCACGCACGACCCGGTGGCCGCCGCGCACGCCGACCGCGTCCTGTTCCTCGCCGACGGCCGCATCGTCAGCTCCCTGGAGCAGCCGACGCCGGACCAGGTGGCGGAGCGGATGACACATCTGGGGGCGTGGGGTTCGGAGCGGGTCGTGCCGACCGCGGCGGGGCCGGGGGCCGAGCGGAGCGCGCTCGGGGGCGCCGGGGGCGGACTCGGTGTGGGCCTGGGTGCCGGGGGCGGGGCCGGGGCGGACCCGGGTGCCGGTGGCAGGGCCGGGGCGGACCCGGGTGCCGGGGGCAGGGCCGGGGCGGACCCGGGTGCCGAGGCGGCGGCCGGTGGGCGGGCCGTGCGGCCGTCCGCGCGGGCCTCCGTGCAGGCGCCCGCGTGGGAGGGCCTGCGATGATCAGGATCGCCCTGCGCACGCTGCGCCACCACCGCAACGGCTTCCTCGCCTCGTTCATCGCGCTGTTCTTCGGCGCCGCGATCGTCGTCGGCTGCGGCGGACTCCTGCAGAGCGCCCTGAAGAGCACGGCCGAGCCCCAGCGGCTCGCCGCCGCGCCCATCCTCGTCAGCGCCGACCAGCGCTATCTCGGTACGCAGAGCGAGGAGCCGTTCGTCGAGCGGGTGCCCGTGGACGCGGAGCTGGCGCAGAAGCTGAGGTCCGTCGACGGGGTCGCCGCGACGGTGCCGGACGTGTCGTTCCCCGGCGCGCTCGCGTCCGCCGACGGCAAGCGGGCCGCGGCGAAGGTCACCGGCCACGGCTGGTCCTCCGCCAAGCTCACCCCGTACCGCGTCAGCGAGGGCGCCGCGCCCTCGAAGCCGGGCCAGGTCGTCCTCGACGAACGCCTCGCCCGGCAGGCCGGCATCGACCCCGGCGACCGCGTCCGGCTCCTCGTCGGCGGCGGCACCCAGAGCTTCACGGTCTCCGGGCTCGCCCGCGGCGACGGCGACTCCGGCCGTGTCTTCCTCACCGACGCGCGGGCCGCCGAACTCTCCGCCCACCCAGGGAAGGCCGACGTCATCGGGGTGTTCCCGCGGCCCGGGGCCGACCCGGCGCAGGTCGCGAAGGCGGTCGAGGAGACCGTGGACAGCCCGGCGCTCACCGTCCTCACCGGCTCCGAGCGGGGCCGCGCCGAGAACCCCGACATCGTCTCCGGCGGCGACGACCTCGTCGCCCTCGCGGCGGCCTTCGGCGGACTCGCCGCGATGGTCACCGTGTTCGTGGTCGCGAGCACCCTCGGCCTGTCCATCCAGCAGCGGCAGCGCGAGATGGCGCTGCTGCGCGCGATCGGCACCACCCCCGGGCAGCTGCGCCGTCTGATCCTCGGCGAGACGCTGCTGCTCACGGTCATCGCGACGGCGCTGGCCTGCGCGCTCGGCCCGCAGTTCGGCCGCGTCCTGCTCGACGCGTTCGCCTCCGCCGGTGTCGTACCGGACACCATGGAGTTCCACCCGGGCCCCGTCCCGCTGATCGCGGGCGCGGCGACGGCCCTGGTCACGGCGGTCGGCGCCGCGTTCATCGCGGCCCGCGGCCCGGCCCGCACCCGGCCCACGGAGGCGCTGGCCGAGGCGGGCCTCGAACGGAGCTGGTTCAGCTGGCCGCGGGTGATCGTCGCGGTCCTTTGCCTCGGCGGCGGCGCCGCGCTCGCGGTGGTCACGGCCGGGATGGACGGGCCGAAGGCGGCCGGGGCCGCGACTCCGGCGGCGATGGTGTGGACGGCCGGGTTCGGGCTGCTCGGGCCGGTGCTCGCGCGGGCCATGACGCGGGGCCTGTTCCGGCCGCTGCGCTCGCTCTCCGGCCTCTCCGGGCGCCTCGCCACGCTCAACTCGCAGGCGCGCACGGCCAGGTTCGCCGGCGCGGTGATGCCGGTGATGCTCGCCACGGGCCTGGCCATCGCCCTGATCTACATGCAGACCACCAACTCCCGCGGCGCGGAGCGGGCGTTCGACGACAGCCTGCGCGCCGACCTGGCCGTGACCTCCGACGCCGGTGGCCTGCCCCTGGACATGGTGGAGACGGTGCGGCGCCAGCCCGGCGTGGCCGCGGCGTCCGCGCAGGTCTCCAGCAGGGGGTACGTCGAGCCGAGGACACCGGTCGAGCCCACCGCGGACAGCGGTGAGGGCGCGGCCGACCCGCCCGAGATGGCCCTCGCGGGCATCACGCCCGAGGGCATCACGAAGACGACGGCCTTCCGCGCGACCCAGGGCAGCCTCGACGCGCTGCGCGGCAAGTCCGTGGCCCTGCCCACGCGTTACACCGACGGCCACCGCATCGGCGACATGGTCCCGATGCGGCTCGGCGACGGCAGCCTGGTCAAGCTCAAGCTGGTGGCCACGGTCAAGGGCGAGCGGGGGTACGAGACGGCGCTGCTGCCCGCCGCGTTCCTAGCCCGGCACACGGACTCCGGCCTGATTCCCCGCATCATGGTGACGGCGGAGCCCGGAACGGACCGCGCCGAGCTGACCTCCACCCTCTCCGCGCTGTCCGACGGCCAGCCCGGTCTGCGGGTCACCACCCGCGACACCCTGGCCGCCGCGCAGGCCGAACAGGACGACACCCAGGCGTGGATGGCGTACCTGGTCCTCGGCGTGGTCGTCGGGTACGCCGTGATCGCCCTGGTCAACACCCAGGCCCTGGCGACCACGGAACGCCGCCGAGAGTTCATGCTGCAACGCCTCATCGGCGCGACCCGCCGCCAGGTGATGCAGATGATGGCGATGGAGGCCGCCCTGGTCTCCCTGGCCGGCGTCCTCCTCGGCTCCCTGGTCGCGGCCCTCACCCTGGTCCCCCTGAGCCTGAGCGTCCTGGGCACGGCCACCCCCGAGGGCTCTCCCTGGATCTTCGCCACGGTCGTCTCGGCGGCCTTCGCCCTGACCCTGGCGACCACCCTGATCTCCGCCCTGACGGTCCTGAGGAACCGGCCGGTGGAGGCGGTGGGGGTACGGGAGTAGGCCTGCGGGGGCTGGCCTGCGGCCTTGAGGGGACCCGGCACACGTGAAGGTGCGTGTGCCGGGTCCCCGGCTGTGCGGAGGGCGCTGCGGACCGGCCCTCGGGGGTGCGCGCGGATAAGGCACCTCGGGGGTGCGCACGGATAAGGCACCACGGTGGTGCGCGCGGGAAGGACGCCCTCGGTCGTGCGCGCGGGACGGGCGGAAACGCCGAAGCAGCCCTCATCGAGGGCTGCTTCGTGACGAACGGGGGCGTCGCTTACGACGCGTGGCGGACCGCCCGCTGGGCCGGTATGGCGTCGACGACGCGGAGGCGGGTGGACTGGGGGCCACGGCGGCGGGGGGTGTGCTCGGCGGCCTGGGCGGGGCGGGTGGTCATGCCCTTGAGGAGGGCCACGCCCAGGGGGGTGAGGGTGTGCAGGACCGTGTTGCGGATGCGGCGGGTGGTGATGAGGCCGGTCTGGCGGAGCACCGCCGTGTGCTGGCTGGCTCCGGCCGCGGAGATGCCGAGGCGGTCGGCGAGCTGGCTGGTGGTGCAGCTGGCCCGCAGGACGTGCAGGGCCGCGGCGCGGGTCTGGCCGACCAGGGCGCCGAGGCTCTGGGTGCTCTCCTCGGGCTCCGGCTCGTCCCACAGTGCCGCCGCCTGCTGTACGTCAGGGGGCGTGGCGAACGCCAGGACGACCGGGCTGTTCTCGCCGAGCTTGCGGGTGACGCGGCCCGCGCGGTGGTTCAGGAACACCGACGGCGTGAGGACGAGGCCGCGCCCGTCGAGGTAGATGTCCTCGTCGGGACCGTCGTGGATCTCCAGGACCGGCGCCTTCCACGTCATCTTGGAGTGCAGGGTCGCAAGGAGCAGCTCGACGCCGCCCGCCATCACGACCCGGCCGCGGGCGTCGCACTCGGCCTCCAGGTAGGCCACGATCCGGTCCCAGTACGGCGCCACGACCGCCTTCCACAGCTGCGACAGGTCCCCGGCCGCCTCCTGCGTCGGCAGCTGCGGGACCGGCGCCGCCGCGTCCAGGAGCTCACCGCTCATCGCCCGGTCGGAACGCTCGATGCTCCGCAGCAGGGAGTCCAGGTCGCCCGTGCCGGACAGCAGTCCCGGCCGCTGCGCCAGCGCCTTGCCGACCTGGCCGCGCCAGCGCGCGAACGGCGCCGGAACGCCGCGGCCGAGCAGCCCGCAGGCGAACGCCGTCTCCGCCAGCGGCCCGGCCGTCGTCTTCAGTCGCGTCCGCGCGAAGTCCGCGGCGGTGAAGTGGATTCGTTGCATGGCGATGCCCCCAGGTGTCCGCGTGCCCCGTGTCCCGTGTCCCGTGTGGGTCCCGCGCGAAGAGAAAGAGAAGAAGTGAGAAGAAGAGAAAAGAGAAGAGGAGGTGGTGGCGGAGATCGGCCCCGGTGCGGCCCCCGCCGTTCGGGCCGTCGCGCCGGCCTACGCCGACTTGCCCGTGAGTGTCACGAACACCTCGTCGAGCGTCGGCCTGCGCAGTGCGAAGTCGGCCACCTCCACGCCCTGTTGGCGCAGGGCCACCGCCGCGTTCGCGAGGCCCCCCATGCCGTCGCTCAGGGCGATGGATATGAGGCCGCCGTCGGCGTCCACGGACGGCTCGTCGGCCGAGACGCCGCGCAGCGCGGCCACCGCGGCGGCCAGGCCGTCCGGGCGCGCCACCGACACCTCGAGGCGCTCCTCGCCGACCTTCCGCTTCAGCTCGTCCGGCGTGCCGTCGGCGATGACGCGGCCGGAGTCGATGACGGTGATCCGGTCGGCCAGGAAGTCGGCCTCCTCCAGATACTGCGTGGTGAGCAGCACCGTCATCCCGTCCGCCACCAGCTCACGCACCACGTTCCACAGCGCCATCCGGCTCACCGGGTCGAGTCCCGTCGTCGGCTCGTCCAGGAACAGCACCGACGGCGTCGCGACCAGGCACGCGGCCAGGTCGAGCCGGCGCCGCATGCCTCCGGAGTACGTCCGCGCCGGGCGGTCCGCCGCGGCCGTCAGGTCGAAGCGGTCGAGCAGGTCGTGGGCGCGCCGCCGGGCCGCCCGGCGGCCCAGGTGGAGCAGCGTCCCGATGAGGACCAGGTTCTCGCGGCCCGTGAGGTGTTCGTCCACGGCGGCGTACTGCCCCGCCAGGCCGATCCTGCGTCGCACCTCACGCGCCTCGCGCACCACGTCGAACCCGGCGACCTCGGCGCGGCCGCCGTCCGGTTCGAGCAGCGTCGCCAGCATCCGCACGGTCGTCGTCTTGCCCGCGCCGTTCGGCCCGAGGAGCCCGAGCACCGTTCCGCTCGGCACCTCCAGGTCGACCCCGCCGAGCGCCTCGGTCTGCTCGTAGCGCTTGCGCAGACCCTCCGCCCGAATCGCCATGCCCACGAGTACTCCTCAAGGTCCGGTGGCCGACGGCTGTCAGGCGGCGGTGGGGTCCGCGGCCGCGCGCAGGCCGCGCGGGCGCATGTCCGTCCAGTGCGCCTCGACGTAGGCGAGGGCGTCCGCGCGCGGGCTCTCGTCGAGCGCCACCGTCCAGCCCTCCGGCCGCTCGGCGAACGCGGGCCACAGGGAGTGCTGGCCCTCGTCGTTCACCAGCACGAGGAAGGAACCGTCCGGGTCCTCAAAGGGGTTCGACACGTCGCACACTCCGTAACCGAGTAGTCAGGTGGCGGGCCTGGCACCTGGTCCCGAAGCGCGCTCCCGGCCCGTACCGCCATGTTCTCGGCACGGCTCTGACAAGGTTCTGACGTCCCGCTGATCAGGCAGGGCGGGTGGCCGGCCTCCGGTCGCGGCCTCAGGCGCCGGACGGGCTCATATGCCTCGCTCCAACTGGCGTCGCGTCGCCGCCACATCGCACTTGCCGTTGGCGTTGAAGACGATGTCCGGGACCACCCGCACCGACTCCGGGACCAGCGCCGACGGCAGCTTCTCGGCGAGGGCTTCCCGGACCGTGTCCGTGAAGTCGCAGGCGGGGGCGGCGGTCGCGGAGGCGGGGGCCGTGGCGTCCTTGGCGCGGATGAAGAGTTCCAGCGTGTCCACCGGGCCCCGGACTATGTCGAAGGCCGCGTCGGCCACCCCCGGCACCGCCAGGACGTGGTGGCGCAGCTCTCCCAGTTCCACGCGGTGGCCGTTGACCTTCAACTGGTCGTCGCCGCGGCCCAGATAGAGCAGGGCGCCCTCGGGCAGCAGCTCCACCATGTCCCCGGTGCGATACGCCCGGCCCGTCGCGCCGCCCAGGTCCCGCTCGTCGAGGAACTTCGCGCCGGTGTCCCGGCCCCCGAGATACCCGGCGGCCACCGCGCGGCCCGCGATCACCAGCTCGCCCGGCTGCCCCGGCGCCACCGGCCGCAGCTGGTCGTCGACCACGTACGCCCGGGTGTTCCAGGCGGCGGCGCCGATCGGCACCGTCGGCGTCGTGGGCACGTGGGCGCTGTCGAAGGCGTACGCGCAGCAGCCGATCGTCGTCTCCGTCGGGCCGTAGTGGTTGACCAGGCGCACCCCGTCGACGCGGTCGCCGAGCGAGGCGATCAGGGCCGGGTCGAGGCCCTCGCCGCCGAACATCAGCAGCCGCGTCGCGAGGTCGTACCGCGGCGGCTCCGCGAGGACGTCGAAGAACCGGGCGTGCGACGGCGTCAGCTTCACGAACGTGTAAGGGTCCTCGCGGGCGCCGAAGAGCGTCTCCTGGTCGTGCAGCCCGGACACCGTCACCACCCGCAGGCCCCGCGCCAGCGGCACCCACAGCGACGTCATCGCCAGGTCGAAGCCGAGGCTCGCGAACAGCGGGCTGCCGCTGCCGCCCCCGCCGACCAGCTCACCGCACCAGGACACGTAGTTGGCCAGCGACGCGTGCGGCACCATGACGCCCTTGGGCGTGCCCGTCGACCCGGACGTGAACACCACGTACGCGATGTCCTCCGGGCCGGGCAGCACCCGCTCCGGCGGCGCGACGGCCCCCGTACCGCCCGCCGGGCCACCGCCCCCCGCCGAACCCACCGCGCCCCCCGCGCCCACCGCACCGGACGCGCCCCCCGCGCCCGCCCCCAGCAGTTCCCCTACGTCCAGCACGGGCACCCGCACCTCCGGCAGCCTGCCCGCGGCCGGGCCGCCGTCGTGGAGCAGCGCCGCCGGGTCGGCGCCCGCCAGGACGGCAGCGGTGCGGTCGCCGGGGTGCGCCGGGTCGATCGGCACATACGCGGCGCCCAGCGCCATCACCGCCAGCGCCCCGGTCACCACCCCGGCCGTACGGTCGGCCCACAGCGCGACGCGGTCGCCGGGGCCGACCCCCGCCTCCTCCAGACCGGCCGCCACGGCCAGCACTCCGCACCACAGTTGACGGAACGTCACGAATCGTCCGGCCGACTCCACGGCCACCGCGTCCGGCCGCAGCCGCGCGTGGTCCCGCACCATCCGCACCACCGAGTCGGCCTCGACCCGGCGCACCGCGCCGGACAGCATGCTGGGGTGTGCCACTGACGACACGGTCGACGTCACCATCGTCACTCCACTCCTGTCATCGGGCCGGGCCCTGCCCGGTCATCGCGCCGGGACATCCCCGGCGCCGCTGGTCGCCCGCACCTGTATGAGGTGCCCTGAGGGCTGTGGGTCGTGCTTCGTGGCGGGCCGTCGGTCCACCTGCGCCGGCCCCTCCGCCGCCGCCATCCGGCGCAGTTCCGCCGTCACCACCGCGAGCAGCAGCACATCGAGGACCAGGTCCTGGACGGCGGAGAACTGGTGGATCGTGAAGTTCAGGACCTGGCCGGGGAGCAGGTCGATGAGGACGCCGGTGCGCAGGGCGCGGAAGGCCGCGCTGCGGTCGCGGCGCAGCTTGCGGACCGCGTACACATACAGCCCCCAGGTGACCGCCGCGCAGGCCAGGGCCACCACCAGCGCGTTCCACTCGCGCTCGCTGTCCGGGCCGCCGAGGCCGCTGGCCGCGAGGCGGCCGAGGCGCAGGAAGCCGAACAGCACCGCGAGGACCACCGCGGCCCTGACCACGCCGGCGCGGTCCGCGAGGCCGCCGAGCCGGTCGGACAGCGCGTCCCGGGCCCCGCGCCACGCGGCGGGCCTCGGCTCCCGCAGGGGCAGCGTGCCGAGCGCCCGGAGCAGCGCCCGGTCGGTCTCCCGCGGCGAACCCTCCAGGAGCTGCCGGGCCTTGGCCTTCTCGGCCGCCGTCAGGCCGTCCTCCACGCCGTGCAGCAGCAGCTCGGCCGCCTGGGAGGAGCGGGTGGCCTCGGCGTGGTCGCCGCGGCCACCGCCCGGCACCCCGTCGTCCGCGCGCCAGGCTATGACGGCCAGGACCGCGAAGCTGAGGTAGATCAGTCCCGCCGCCGGAGCGTACAGATACCCCTCGTTCGACACCTGCTTGCCGACCTGGTCGATGAACAGGCCGAAGCCTATGCCGCCGACCGCGGCCCCGGCTGTCCGCAGCCGACGCCCGGCGAGCCCGAGCAGGGCCACCTGACTCACGGCCATGAGCAGGCCGCCCCACAGCATGTGCGAGATGTGCACCGTGGCGTCCGGGTCCTTGCTGCCCAGCTTGGGATATCCGGCGAGCGCGAGGAACGCCCGAGTGAGCAGGACGGTGAGGATCCCCGACATCACGAACAGCCGCAGCAGGGGCGCCGAAGTGGCGGATCTGCGAGCGCCGATGGAGGTCAGTGGCTTCATGATTCGAGTGTCCCGGCGCCGCTCCGTCCACCGGATCCGGACTCTCCCCCACTCCACCCCGATCCACCCCCTACGGGTCCCCTCGAACAGATCACCCGGCGCATCATCCGCCGCACTACCGCGCCCAGTTCGGTCGTCGGGTCCCCCAAGTCGAAGGGCAGGTCGAAGTGGTGGCGCCCCCGCACCACGAGGTCCGTCACCTCGGCACCGCCCAGGCGGGCCCGCCGCACGAACTCCCGTTGCTGACGAGCGAATTCGTCGGTCTCGTTCTCACCTCGGGCGACGACGAGCGGCGGCAGATCCAGGCCGGTCGGCTCCGGCCCCGAGAGCCCTCCCCCGGGGCCGGTCGACTCCGCCCCCGAGAGCGCTCCCCCGGCCCCGGGCAGCATCCGCATCGGGCCGCACGCCCGCGCCTCCTCCTCGTCCATCCCCAGCGCGTCGTTGACGTACGTGTGCCGCAGCGGCTCCAGGTCGTACACACCGCTGATCAGCGTGGCCGAGGACACCGCGGCGGACGGCCCGGTGCCCGCGCGCCGCCAGCCCTCGGTGTCGAGCAGCGCCGAGGCGACCAGGTGCGCACCGGCCGAGTGCCCGGCCAGGTGGACCGCGCCCGGCGCCCCCGGCAGGCCCGCGAGCCCGGTGCAGACGCGGCGCAGGGACTCGCTCGCCGCCGCCGTGACCTGCCGCATCGAGTGCGCGGGCGCGAGGCCGTAGCCGAGGGCGGCGAACGCGATGCCCGCGGCGACGAAGTCCCGCGCGGCGAAGGCGGCTTCGGACTTGCTGAGCTCCTGCCAGTAGCCGCCGTGCACGAAGACGAGCAGCGGGGCGCCCGGTTCGGCGGCGGGGAAGTAGTCGAAGGTCTGCTCGGGCAGTGGGCCGCAGCTCAGGTCCCGGTGGACGGTCAGGGTGACGCGGGCACGGGCGCTGTCGGCCGCGTACCGGTCGAGGTGGGCGGTGAGGTCGTCCACGCGGGAACTCGGGGAGAACTCCCGGTCGAGGTCCCGCCGCTCACCCGCCGTCCGGGGCGCACCCGGCGCACCGGACGCGCAAGGTTCACTGGACGCGCAAGGTTCACTGGAATCGTCCGACCCATCAGCCGCACCTACCTCAGCGGCCCCCACCGCACCCCCCACCCCCCTCACGACACCACCGCCCACACCTCCGGCAGCACCCGGCGCCGAGCCGCCTGCCACAGGTACGAGGCACCGTCGGACCCTGCCGTTCCCGTCGCGCCACCGAGGAACCGCTCGGCGAGGACCGCGTGCCGGGCCCGCCACATGGCGAGCGCCTCGTCGAAGTCGATCAGCGCGCCGCGGACCTGCTCGACGACCGCCGGGTCGGCGGGGCCCGCCACGAAGTCGCGGTACGCCTCCTGGACGGACCGCTCCTCCAGGCGGGCGCGCAGCCGCGCCCGGTCGCCCTCGGTGAATCCGTCGGTCTTCAGATAACGCGTGTCGCGCAGCCCGCAGAGGAATTCGACCTCGCGGAACTGCGCGGACTGGAATCCGCTCGCGCTGCCCAGCTCCGTGCGTATCGCGTCGAATGCCGCAGGGGTGAGCGTGGCGAGGCCGTCGAACTGCCGCACCAGCGTGCTCACTATGACGGGGAGCGGCGCGATCCGCCGTGCGGCGAGCCGTCCGTCACCCGCGTCGAGCGCGGCCCGCGCGGCTTCGAGGTGCCGCAGCATCACGGCGAAGAAGATCTCGCACGACTGGTGCGTGGCCAGGAACAGGACGCTGTCCACGTCGTCGTCGTGCACGCGCGCGCTCTGCAGGAGTTCGTCGAGCTGGAGTATCTGCCCATAGGACGGAGCGACGGCTTGGCCGTTCACAGCAGACCCCTTCCTCGCAGACGGAAGGGGTCTGCGCTTGCACACGACACACACCGAATTCCCGGCGGTCGCGAATTGGCGTGGAGTTGGCGATGGCGATGGCGATGGCGATAGGCATGGCGATGGCAACTGGGACGGAGCACCAAGGCGACGGCGACCGCGTTCCCGACGCCTTCCGTGTGACGAGCCTAACCAGCGGAAATTCCGCAAGCAGCGTCATCAAGCGCACACTTAAAAGCGCACCTCACCCCCGAACAACCGCACGGAACACAGGACGGCCAGATGCCCCGCACGCCCCGCCCCACCCACCTGGCCCTCGCCCTGACCGCCGTCCTCGCGGTGCTGGCGGGCTGCTCCACCGCCGACAAGAACACCGGCCCCGGCACCGACCGAAGCACCGACCACAGCACGAACCGGCCCGACGACCGCCGCACCGCCACCCCCGCGAAGACCCCCCGCCCGCCCCACGCCAACACCCCCTTCGACTACCAACTGGGCGGCCCCTACACACCCCCGGACGGCGTCCGCGCCGTCTCCCGCGACCGCTCCGCGAACCCCGCCCCCGGCCGCTACAACATCTGCTACGTCAACGCCTTCCAGGCCCAGCCGGGCAAGGAGGCCGCCGCCTGGTGGGACGACAGGCACCCCGACCTGATCCTGCGCGACGACGACGGCGACCCGGTGATCGACAAGGACTGGGACGAACCGCTGCTCGACATCTCCACGGCCGCCAAGCGCAAGGAGCTGCTCGGCGTCGTCGGCGACTGGATCGACGGCTGCGCGCGCTCCGGCTTCGACGCGGTCGAGCCGGACAACCTCGACTCCTACGCCCGCTCCGACGACCGGCTCGACCCGGCGGACGCGACGGCGTTCGCGCGGCTCCTCGTCCGCCGGGCGCACGACCGGGGGCTCGCCATCGCGCAGAAGAACACCGCCGAACTCCTCGGCAAGGGCGTCGGGTTCGACTTCGCGGTGGTCGAGGAGTGCGGGCAGTACGACGAGTGCGAGCCGTTCTCGTCCGCGTACGACGGGAGGGTCTTCGACATCGAGTACGAGACGAAGGGGTACGACACCGCGTGCCGCCGCTGGGGCAAGGAGCTGTCGATCGTCCTGCGCGACCGGGACGTGCTGCCCGCCGGGGATAAGGGTCACGTGTACCGGCGGTGCTGAGCTGAATCCCCCGCCCCACCGGTCCCCGGCCCCAGGCCTCGCTCGCGGTCCTGATCGACGTGACGGTCGTGCGGATGTTCCAGGTGCCTGCGGCGATGGCGCTGCTGGGGCAGCGTGCCTGGTGGGCGGCGCCGGAAACACGCTAGGACAGCACCACCACATCCATGAGCAGCGCCGCGACCAGGCCGGCAGCCAGCAGATAGCTGCCGAGCCTGGTCCGGCCGCGTCTGCTCAGCTCGATGACCAGGCCGCAAAAAATAAGCAGCAGCCCGTACACGCCCACGACGAGCACGGACGACCTGCTCGCGAGCCGGACGGCGAGCAGCACCGCCGCGGTGGCCATGAGCAGCGAGGCCGCGGCGATGCGCAGCCGCCGGGCCTGGCGCGGGGTGAGCCCGAGGCGTTCCGGTGCCGCCGCGTCAGCGGGCGCCGCGTCGAGGGGTGCCGCGTCGAGGGGTGCCGCGTCGGCGGGCAGTTGGTCGGAGGGCGCTCGGTCGGGGACGCTCATGTCCGGCAGCGTAGTCGAGAGGTACACGTCAAAAGGGGCGGGACTCGGGGGGCGCGGAGGGCCGGGACTCCGGGGTGCTCAGGCCCGCAGGTACGCGAGGACGGCGAGCACTCGGCGGTGGGTGGCGTCCGTGACCGGCAGGTCGAGCTTGGCGAGGATGTTGCCGACGTGCTTGCCCACCGCGGCCTCCGTGACGACGAGTTCGTCGGCGATGGCGGCGTTGGAGCGGCCCTCGGCGACGAGGGCGAGCACTTCGCGCTCGCGCGGGGTCAGCCGCTCCAGCGGGTCGCGTCTGCGCCGCAGCAACTGGCGTACGACTTCGGGGTCCACGACGGTGCCGCCCGCCGCGACCCGCGTGAACGCGTCGACGAACTGCTCGACCTGGCCCACCCGGTCCTTGAGGAGATAGCCGACGCCGCCGCCGTCCCCGGTGTCCAGCAACTCGGCGGCGTACGACCGCTGGACGTACTGACTGAGGACGAGCACCGGCAGGCCCGGCCGCTCGGCACGCAGGTCGATCGCGGCGCGCAGCCCCTCGTCCTGGAATCCGGGCGGCATCCGTACGTCGGTGACGACGATGTCGGGCGCGTACGCGGCCACGGCCTCCCGCAGCGCGTCCGCGTCGCCGACCGCCGCGACCACCTCGTGCCCGAACCGGCCGAGCACACCCACCAGGCCCTCGCGCAGCAGCACGCTGTCCTCGGCGAGGACTACTCGGTGGGCGGGGGGCCGCTCGGTGGGCGCGGGGTGCACGGGATCTCCAGGGTCAGGACGGTGGGGCCACCGGGCGGGCTGGTGACGGTCAGTGTGCCATCGAGGACGGCGAGGCGGTCGGCGAGCCCGGTGAGGCCGGAGCCGCGGGCGGGGTCGGCGCCGCCGGTGCCGTCGTCGCGCACGGTCAGGCGCAGGGCGCCGCGGGTGTGGCGGGCGTGGACGGCGGCGCGGGTGGCGCCGCTGTGCCTGGCGACGTTGGTGAGGGCCTCACGGACGGCGAAGTAGGCGGCGGACTCGACGGGTTCGGGCAGCCGGGGCAGCGGGGTGCCGGTGCCGACGTCAGTGCCGGTACCGGCGCCCGTGTCCACGTCCACGTCCACGTCCACGTCCACGTCCACGGGGATGGGTGAGCGGTCGGCGGCGTCCTCGATCGCGGCGGGCAGGCCGTAGTCGGCGAGGACCTGCGGGTGGATGCCGCGGATGAGTTCCCGCAGTTCGGCGAGGACGGCGTCGGCCT
This sequence comes from Streptomyces sp. NPDC041205, assembly GCF_055591765.1. Classification (NCBI taxonomy): domain Bacteria; kingdom Bacillati; phylum Actinomycetota; class Actinomycetes; order Kitasatosporales; family Streptomycetaceae; genus Streptomyces; species Streptomyces sp. NPDC041205. The sequence continues at coordinate 1,380,313 of NZ_JBVIZH010000001.1, forward strand.
CGCCGTGGGCGGTGGCGAGGCGGGCGGCGAGCGGGCTGTCCGGCTCGGCGTCGAGGCGGGCGAGGCCCAGCGTCATGCTGAGGGCGACCAGGCGCTGCTGGGCGCCGTCGTGCAAGTCCCGCTCGACGCGTCGGCGTTCGGCCTCGAAGGCGGTGACGAGGCGGGCCCGGGAGCGGGTCACTTCGGCAAGCAGGGCGCGGGTCTCGGCCTCGCGCGGGGCGAGCAGGAGCCGGGCGAGGGCGGCGCGGGCGGCGGCGTACGCGCCGAGGGGGTACAGCAGGACGACGAGCAGGACGAGGCCGAGCGCGGCGGTGCCCCAGGCCGCCGGCCAGCTCTCGACCAGCCAGAGCTTGGCGGGGCGTACGCCGCCCTCGTCGGGGCCGCCCGCGAGGGCGAGGTGGGCGGGGGCTCCGGCCAGGAGCAGGGGCAGGGCGAGGGTGCAGGCGGCCACCACCAGGTCCAGGGGCCACAGGACGAACGCCATCAGGACGGCGTACGCGAGCTCGCGCCACGTCGCCTGTTCGCGGGCGCGCAGCCGGAGCCAGGCGGCGAGGCCCGGGGTGTCCGGGGCGCGGTGCGGGCTCGGCGCGGGCGCCGGGTCCACCAGGCGGAGCCTCAGGCGCTCCAGGGCGGCGACGGGGAGGCCCGCGAAGGCCAGGGCGGCGAGGAGGGGGAGGCCCACGAGGGCCACGCTCAGGACGGCCCCCACGGCCAGGGACGCCGTCAATGCCACCAGCACGGGTACGCCGACGAGCGCGCCGCCGGCCACGTACGCGGCCGCCCGCCACGGCGCGGCCCCCAACAGGTACCGTCTGCCGCCGTCCCGCAGCTCGGCCCACACACTCTCCCGTCGCATGGCCGCACGGTACCGGCGCCCCGCCGAATCCCCGCCGCTCCGCGGCGCATCCCCACCCGCCCACCCGTTGCTCGAACAACCGACTCACCCCCCGAATCCCCGCCGCTCCGCGGCGCATCCCCACCCGCCCACCCGTTACTCGAACAACCAGCTCACCCCCGACTCTTCGCCGCTCCGCGGCGAGCCCCCCCCGGCCCAAGCCCACACCCTCACCCCTCCCCCAAAACCCCCTCCCTCCCCCTCTCCCGAAACTCCCCCACCACCCCCTCCGCATCCCCCACCGTGAACTCCCGATAAGCCCCACCCCCACCCCGGGGCCTCCACCACAAATCACCCGTCTCCCCCTCCCCCAGCCCCGCGCAGCGGAACCCCTCCCTGCGCAGAGCCGCACGCGCCACCTTGTGGGTGGCGGTCACGGGCAACCGGGTCAGAACCCGCACGAACCGGGGCGCCATCTTCGTCCCCAAATCCCCCTGCGCCAGCAGGAACTCGGAGAAGGCGAGCGGATCGAAGGTCACCCCTTCGCGCAGGGCGAGCGCGGCCATCACCTGGTCCCCGGCGACGGGGTCCGGCACGGCGTACACGGCGACGCCCACCACCGGCTCCCACCGCGCGAGGATCGCCTCGATCACCGCCGCCGCGAGGTTCTCGCTGTCGACCCGCAGCCGGTCGTCCGCGCGCCCGGCGAAGTAGAGGTACCCGGCCGCGTCCCGGTAGAAGAGGTCCCCGGTCCAGTACCACCCGTCCCCCCGGACCCGCTCCGCGTCGGCCGCGGCATTGCGCCAGTAGCCCTCGAAGGGACTGCGCCCCCTGTTGACCAGCTCACCGATCGCCGCGTCCCCGTTGAGCAGCCGGCCGCCGGGCCCGAACTCGGCCGCCGCGCACTCCGCGCCGGTCCCGGGGTCGAGCACGGCGAGGTCGTCCCCGGGCGCGGCCCGCCCGATGGCCCCGTCGGGCGTGCCGGGCGAGCGCTGGATCGCGGCCCCGCCCTCCGACGACCCGTACCCCTCGACGAGCCGCGCCCCGAACCGCTCCTCGAAGCGCCGCGCGTCCACCGCCCCGGCCTCGGTGCCGAAGCCGAGGCGCAGCGGGTGCGCGCGGTCGTCGGCGTGGGCGGGGGTGGCGAGGAGGTACTGCACGGCCCGGCCCACGTAGGTGAAGTACGTGGCGCCGAACCGCCGTACGTCCGGCAGGAACCCGGACGCGGAGAAGCGCCGCCGCAGCGCGACTCCGGCCCCGGCGGCGAGCGCGGGCGCCCAGTCGGCGATGACGGCGTTGCCGTGGAACATGGGCATGCAGACGTAGTGGACGTCGTCGGGCCGCACGCCGAAGTGCCGGACGAGGGAGTGCCCGGCCGCCGCGAGCCGCCGCTGGCTGCACACGGCCGCCTTGGGGGCGCCGGTCGACCCGGAGGTGAAGTAGAGGAGCAGCCGGGCGGCGGGGGTGGCGGCCGGGGACGGCTCCGGTGCGGCCCCGGCGTACGGCGCGAGGAGTTCGTCGTACGCGGCCGTGTCCGTGACGAGGATCCGCACGCCGGGCAGGTCGAGCCCGGTGAGCAGCGGCAGGTGGGCCCGCTCGGTCACGAGCACCTGGCAGTCGGTGTGCAGGATGTCGCGGGCGAGTTCGGCGCCGCGCCGGGTCGGGTTGATCCCGGCGACGGCCGCTCCGGCAAGGGCGGCGGCGCTCAGCCACAGCGGGTACTCGGGGGTGTTGTCGAGCAGGACGCCGAGGTGCGGGGCCCGGCGCGCGGACAGCAGGTCCCGCAGCAGCGCCGCCCGCGCCGCCGCGCCGGCGGCCACCTGGTGGTGGCTGAGTTCCCGGTCCTCGAAGCGGAGCCCGGGGCGGTGGTCGCCCCACCGCGCGAGGACGAGTTCCGCGACCGTTTCGGGTTCGGACGTCATGGCGGCGCACGATAATTGACGCACCGTCAGAAGTGGAGGGGCGGGACGACTCGGCGCACCCCGGACGGCAGGAGGCCGGGGTCGTCCTGCGCACGCCGCCGCGTCCGCGTACGGCGTGCGCAGAACTCACCCGTGGGGGGTGGCGGTCCTACCGGGGCAGGTCAGCTCAGAACTGGACGTCCGAGCAGGCGTAGAACGCGTTCCCCGTGTCGTGGACCGTCCACACGGCCACGATCACGTGGTGGCCGCTGCGGCCGCCGGGGATCGTGCCGCTGTGCGACAGGGTCGCGGGCGGCTGCTGACCGCCGTAGGGGACGTTGAGGAACGGCTGGGTGTCGAGCGCCGCCCGCGTCACCGGCTGACCCTCGTTCCAGCCCTGCTTGGTGATGTAGTACTTGAAGTCGGTGGTGCGGTGCCGGGCCGTGAACTGCCAGCGGAAGCTGTAGTTCTGACCGGCGGACACCTTCGTGGTGGGCCAGGCGCCGCCGCCCGGCTTGGTCGCCTTGTCCAGCGAGCTGAAGCCCGCGATGCCGGCGGAGCATATCTTTCCGTCGGCCGGACCGGCCGCCGGGAAGCCCTTGGGGCCCTCGACGCTCTGCGGTTCGTACTGGATGGCGCCACAGCCGGTCACTACGCCCTTCGCGCAGTTGATCTGTCGGCTTGCTGGCAGGTCGGTGTAGCCATGGCTGCTGGCGCCGCCGGTCGAGAGCACGAACGCTCCCACCGTCGCCATCCCGAGCATGGCCGCGGAAATCTTCTTTCGCATGCTGCCGCTCCTGAAGAACGTGGGGGTGTTCCATGAGCCGTGCGCGCGCTAACGGTCGTGCGTCGCCCTTCGAGGCACCGTCGGTTCCCGAGACTGCTGCGTACCTCTGGGGGCGATGTTGTGGAAGTACATGTTCTGCGGTCTAGACCAAGCCTCAGATTATTGCGAGTAGTTGAACATGTCCATACCAATCGTGGAGAGGATCCGGTCGCACCGAACGCGCGAGGCCGCCACGAGTTCACCGTTCGGAACGTCGTTCTCCGCCACCCACGCCCGCGCCGCGTCCTGCCCCCGCCCACCCGCCAACTGCCGCGCCACGAGCCGCTCCTGACGCACGCCGACGGGCGCGTCGACGTACCAGCACGCCGCCATCAGCTCCCGCGCCGCCCGCCAGCCCGGCAGGTCGCACGCCAGGTAGTTGCCCTCGGTGACCACGAGCCGCGCGCCGGGCGCGACCCGGTGCCGGGCGGCGACGGGCTCGTGCAGGGTGCGGTCGTAATCGGGTACGTAGACGTCGGCGGCGGTGTCGTCGAGGACCCGGTGGAGCAGGGCGACGTACCCGCGCGCGTCGAAGCTCGGCTCCGAGCCCTTGCGGGAGGTCAGGCCGAGCCGCTCCAACTGGACGTTCGACAGGTGGAAGCCGTCGAGCGGCAGATACGCGGCGCCCGCGCCGATCGTCGCGACCAGCGCGCGGGCCAGCGTGGACTTCCCGGCGCCGGGCGGCCCCGCAAGGCCGAGCACGACGCGCGGCCCGCGCTCGGTCAGCCGCCAGGCGTCCGCCGCAAGGGCCGTCAGGCTCGTCGTCGAGTTCTTGGGCGGGTTCGTGGGCGGGTTCGTGGACGGGTTCTCGGGCGGATTCGTGGGCGGGTTCTCGGGCGGATTCATGGGCGGATTCATGGGCGGGGACGATACGACGGCGCCGCTCACGGCGGGCAGGCGCCCCGGGAGCGGGGACCGGGCGCCCCCGGCGTCAGGCGCTGTCGCCGCCCCGCCCCGTGCAGAACGCCACCGTCAGGTCCTTCACCAGCGCCCTGCGCTCGTAGTCGTCGAGCTCGACCAGGCCCCGCGTGGTCAGCCGGGTCACCGTGTCCTCGACGGAGTCCACCACCGACGTGAGCAGGCTGTCGCGGTGCCGGGCGTCGAGCGCGGCGATCCGGTGGCGGTGCATGGCGGCGGCGACCTCCGGCGCGTACTCGATGCGGGTCGGCTGCACCGAGAAGATCTCCACGCCCACCGGCTCCGTCTGCGCGGCGAGCGCCCGCGTGAGCGCCTCGCCGACCGCCTCCGCGTCCCGCAGCGTCGGCGCGTCGTCGTGGAAGGCGTCGGCGGGCAGCTTCGAGAGCACCCGCGCGGTGGTCGCCTCCACGCACTCCCGCAGATACTCCTGGTGGTCGGCGACGGCGAGCGTCGCCCGCGCGGTGTCCTTGACCCGCCACACCACGAGCACGACCACGCGCAGCGCGACCCCGGAGCGGTCCACGGCGGCCATCGGCTCGCTGCGCCAGTGCCGAAGGCGTACGTCGACGCGGCGCCGCAGCAGCAGCGGGTTCACCCACAGCAGCCCGGTGCGCCGCACGCTCCCCCGGTACCTGCCGAACAGCGAGAGCACCCACGCCCCGCCGACCCGCCCCCGCGCGAGCCCGCCGAACCCGAAGAGCGCCAGCGCCCCCGACCCGGCGAGCGCGGCCCACTGCCCGACGGAGATCCCGGCCGCCCCGCCGCCCCGGAGGTCCCCGGCGGGCGCCACCAGGTCCACCACCGGCTCCGGCAGCACCCCCGCCCACCACAGCGCGAGCGCGCACCCGGCCGTGCCGACACCGCCGCCGAACACCCCGACCGCCCCGGGCAGCACCCGCGCCCGGCGCTCGGCGAGCCCGGCGTCGAGCTGGGGCACGCAAGGCGCGGGCGGCACGGGCCCCACGGCCGCCCGACCCACCTGCCCCGGCCGCCCTGCCTGCCTCGCCTGCCCTGCCTGTCTCTGCTGTCCCTGCTGTCCCGCCCGGCCCGCACCACCCGCACCACCCGCGCCCTCCGCGCCCGCCGCGCGCCCCGGCCCGCCCGTCCGCCCGGACCCGGCCCGCCCGGACCCGCCCGCACTCCGCGTCCCGCCCGAGAGCACCGCCCCGCGCCGCACCACCGCCGGTCCGAGCGGTACGCCCGGCGTGCCGGACGCCGCCGCCATGTCCTGGGGGTCGTCGCGGAAGAGCAGGTGGACGGGGATCTCCGTGGTGGCCTCGCTGTGGATCAGGCGCGGCGAGCGGCCGGTCGGTCCTGCGCCCTCGCCGGATTCCGGCGGCCGCTGTGTCGTCGTACTCATCCGTGCCTCCGTCATGAGTTCCGTACCGCGCGAGTGCTCCTCATGCGAAGAGCCGCCGCCACGTCTCCGGCCCCGGCATCCCGTCGGCCGCCCCGCCCCGCCACCCCTGCGCCCGCTGGAACGCCTCGACCGCCCGCCGGTCCGCCTCGCCCCAGCGCGGCCCGGGCCCGCGCGCGTAGTACTTCCCGAACCCCGCGCGCACGAGCTGCCTGCCGAGCCGGGTCACGTGCTCGTTGGACTGCCCGGGCCGGAAGTACGCCTTGCCCGGGAAGGCGGGCGCGGCCGGGGCCCCCGGAGCACCGGGGGTGCCCTGGGCGGCGGGGATGTCCTTGCCCTTGCCGCCCACCAGGTACGCCCACGTGGTCGGGCCCGGCAGGCCGTCCGCGTCGGCGCCGGTCCAGCCCTGCGCCCGCTGGAAGGCCCGGGTCGCCGCCCGGTCGGCCTCGCCCCAGCGCGGCCCGGGTCCGGTCCGGTAGAAACGGGCGCCGCCGCGCGCCACCAGCATCTCGCCGAGCCGGGTGACGTGGTCGTTGGCGGCGCCGGGGCCGAAGTACCCGCCCCCGGGGAACCGCGCCGACGCCGGCCCCGAGCCCGCCTGCCCGGTCGGCCGCAGCCCGTTGTAGCGGTACGCCAGATAGCGGTGCCCGTTGTTCCAGTACGCGTACGGGGTGGCCTGCCTGCGGGCGTGCGGGCGGGCCTGTTCGTAGGCGAGGTAATAGCCGCGGGTGTAGTCGGTCCAGCCGCCGAAAATGGTCACGTGCGAACCTCTCTCCGGGTTCGCCGGATTGTGGAAGAGGAGAATGTCGCCGGGCTTCAGTTCTTCCTTGGAGATGCGGGTCGCATAACGGCCGAGGCTGCCCGTCCATTCGTTTCCGCCGAGATTCCAGGCCATCGAGACAAAGCCCGAGCAGTCCTGCCGGTAACCGTCGGCCGAGAACTTCTGCATGCTGTACGGCACCTTCGCCGCGACCCACCGCTTGGCCCGGGTGATGATCTCGGCGCGGCTGGTCGTGCGGGCCGCGGCGCTCTTGCCCGGCGCTCCGTGCAGGGCGCTCGGGCCGCGCTGGGGAGTGTCGGGGCCGTCCGCTCCCGGCAGGCCCGCGAGGGCTCTGGCCGAGGTGACGCGGGGCGGCTCGCCCGGCTGCGCGGGGCGCTCCCCTGCCCCTCCCACCTGTCCTGCGACCTGCTCGGACGCCACCGCGGGCAGGGTGTGGGCGGAGCCGAGGACGGAGCCGGCGGCGGCCGCGAGGACGAGGGCGCGGCGGGCGCCGTGGGCGGCCGGGTGGCCGCCGAGCCGCAGCGGCAGGGCGTGGACTCCGGAACGCCGCCAGTGCACGCAGCCCGGGCAGTCGCAGTCGTTCGCGGGCTCGAATTCCTCGAATACGGGAGCAGCCTCCATGCGATTCCCCTCACACTCCGGCGCATTCCCGACGACGTCGGGGAACGGGCCCGGGAAAGTCTCTCCGCGCGTCTGCACATCCGTCAGCTTCTCAACTGTCCGGGGATGGCGCATGTTGACGGTCCGAATGATGCAGCCCCCGCCCCCACGCCCTGCCCCGCCCTTCCCGGCCCGGCTCCGGCGGCCGCCCGAGCACCGCCCCCGGGGTGGTCAGAACCACCCCTCACCATCCGGTAGAGTTATCCAGGTCAGCAGGCGCCGCTAGCTCAGTTGGTTAGAGCAGCTGACTCTTAATCAGCGGGTCCGGGGTTCGAGTCCCTGGCGGCGCACAGACAGGCAAGGCCCTCCGTGATCACGGAGGGCCTTCGCTGTTGAACCACACCCGGCGGCAACCCACGAACCCGGCTGGGGGTCCGGGGGTCATCCCCCGGAAGATGCAGCATCAGCGGGTCCGGGGTTCGAGTCCCTGGCGGCGCACGACAGCGAGGGCGAGGCGTGTCCACAAAAAGCGTGGACCAGCCTCGCCCTCGTCTTTTCTGCGCGGCTTCGCCGCGCGTTGCGGGGGCTCCGCCACCCACACCCCCCTTCCGGCCGGCCGGGGCCGACCAAGCCCCTTCCACCCTGGCGGGAGCCTTCGTGCTGCTCACACCACGGGGCGGTGACACTGGCGCCCCCGCATGCCCCTGGGTCCTCGCGGGTCCGACCGCTACGGTTGCGCCATGCCACGCGACCTCCAGGAGCGGATCAAGAAGCTCATCATCGACCAGCGGCTGCCCTCGGGGGCCGTGCTGCCGACCGAGCCGGAGCTGATGGAGCGGCTCGGCGCCAGCAGGAACTCGGTGCGCGAGGCGCTGAAGGCGCTCCAGGCGATGGGCATCGTCGAGATCCGGCACGGCTTCGGCACCTACGTCGGACCGATGTCGGTGGCCCCGATGATCGAGGGCCTGACCTTCCGCACGGTCGCGGGCCACTACCGGGGCGAGGACAGCCTGCTCCAGCTCCTCGAACTGCGCGAGGCCGTGGAGACCGGCCTGATCGCCCGCCTCGCCGGGTCCATACCCCCCGCCGACCTCGCGGACCTCGACGCCCTCGTGGACCGCATGGACGCCGAGGCCGCCGGGCCGGACGGCTCCGTGCGCGCCGAGACCGACCGCGCCTTCCACGCCGCGCTCTACAGGTGCCTGGGAAACCGCCTGCTCAGTGAGGTCCTGGAGGCGTTCTGGGACGCTTTCCACCGGGTTCGTACGGACCTGGTGGACATTCCCCAGGACCCGAAGGTCACCTGCCGCCAGCACCGGGAGATCCTGGACGCGGTGCGCTCCTCGGACGTGCTCCGCGCCGAGCGGGCGATACGGGAACACTTCGGTAACATTCGCACCCGGCTGAGCGCACCTGCCTCAACAGCCCTCCCTCACCCCAGTTATGACCGGTAAACTGCTTGTTTCGCTCTTGCGATCATGCTTGGGCGCGTAGAACCCTGACGGGAGGCCCGGGCCCGGCCCGGCTCTCATGAGGCGTGCGGTACGGGGCAGTTGGGGGGCTCGCACGCCGGCGGTGAGAGTGCCCGCGTGAACGCCTGGACGGGGGTCCCCGCGTTCATGAACGGATGCCAAGGGGGGCATCATGCAACCGGAAGGTCGCCTTTCGCTGTCCTACGGGAAGGTGGCCTGCCACTGATGCGTCCGCGAAGGTCGAGGGGGACCGGGCGGGCCGAGGACCGACGAACACGCGGGCGATCGCGTGCGGGGGGATGACTCATGACGTCGACGCCGACGGGGCAGGGCAGCAACGACCCGTCCCAGACGACCCAGCTGCGGGTCCTCTCGAACCGCACGGGCGGCTTCAGACGCATCAAGAAATCGCTGCCACGGTACGACTACGAGCACTACAGCCGACTCGCGGGGCCCCTCACCCAGCCGGACCCGGCGAAGCCGTACAAGGTCCAGTACCGCTCGCTGCTGTCCCAGGAGCCGCACCGCCTGCGCGCCGCCCTGATGCTCGGCGCGGCCCCGCTGCTCTCCCTCGTCCTGCTCGCCTGGCTGCTGCAGCCCGAGCACTGGACGGAGCGCGACTACGTGGCGAACGACTGGCTGCCGGCGCTCGACATTGTCATGCTCGTCTCGATCGGCCTGATCGAGTTCTTCCGCTGCATGAACGTCGTTTCGAACGCACACGCCACCCTCGTCGCCCGCGACCCGATCCCCGTGGTGCCCGAGAACGGCACCCGCGTCGCCTTCCTCACCTCGTTCGTGCCCGGCAAGGAGCCGATCGAGATGGTGACGAAGACCCTGGAAGCGGCGGTGAAATTGCGCCACCGCGGACTCCTGCACGTCTGGCTGCTCGACGAGGGCGACGACCCGGAGGTGAAGGAGGTCTGCGCGCGCCTGGGCGTGCACCACTTCTCCCGCAAGGGCATCGCCAAGTGGAACCAGGCCAAGGGCCCGCACCGCGCCAAGACCAAGCACGGCAACTACAACGCCTGGCTGGACGCGCACGGCGACGGCTACGACTACTTCGCCTCCGTGGACACCGACCACGTCCCGATGCCCAACTACCTGGAGCGGATGCTCGGCTTCTTCCGCGACCCGGACGTCGGCTTCGTCATCGGCCCGCAGGTGTACGGCAACTACGACACGTTCGTCACCAAGGCCGCCGAGTCCCAGCAGTTCCTCTTCCACGCCCTGATCCAGCGCGCGGGCAACGCCTACGGCTCCCCGATGTTCGTCGGCACGTCCAACGCCGTACGCATCAGCGCGCTGAAGCAGATCGGCGGTCTGTACGACTCGATCACCGAGGACATGGCCACGGGCTTCGAGATCCACCGCCACAGGAACCCGGCCACGGGCAAGAAGTGGAAGTCGGTCTACACCCCCGACGTGCTCGCCGTCGGCGAGGGCCCCAACGCCTGGACGGACTTCTTCACCCAGCAGCTCCGCTGGTCGCGCGGAACGTACGAGACCATCCTCAAGCAGTTCTGGAAGGCACCCTTCTCGCTGCCCCCGGGACGGCTCTTCAACTACACGATGATGGTCATCTTCTACCCGATGTCCGCGATGAACTGGATCCTCGCGGCCCTCAGCTGCGCCCTGTTCCTGGGCCTCGGCGCGTCCGGCGTGAACATCGACCCGACCATCTGGCTGATGCTGTACGGCAACGCCTCGGCGCTGCAGATCGGCCTGTACATCTGGAACCGCCGCCACAACGTCTCCCCGCACGAGCCCGAGGGCTCCGGCGGTGTCGCGGGCATGGTGATGTCGGCGCTCTCCGCTCCCATCTACGCGCGCTCCCTGATGGACGCCGCGCTGCGCCGCAAGTCCAAGTTCGTGGTGACGCCCAAGGGCGACTCGGCGAGCCCGGACACGCTGTTCGGCACGTTCCGCATCCACTTGTTCTTCATCCTGGTCTTCGCCGGGTCCATAGCCGCGGCGTACGTGTACGACCACGCGCATCCCGCGATGATCATCTGGGCCACGTTCGCGCTGCTCATCACGGCCGCGCCGATCTTCGCCTGGCGGCACGGCATGCGGCAGGAGAAGAAGAAGGCCGCCGCTCCCGCCGCGGGCCCCGCCGAGCCGCAGGTGCCGCAGCCCCGGTACGCGGCCCCGACCGTGCACGCGCCACAGCAGTACCCGCAGCCGTACCCGCAGCAGCAGTACGCACCGCACTCCGCGCCCCCGCACACGCGGCCGGCGCCGCACGCGCCGCAGCAGAAGCCCAGTTGGGCCTCGAATGACGAGACCATGCAGACCGCCCTCGGGAGCCACGAACAATGAAAGACCCGTCCAGCCGCCGCCGCGTCCGCCGGATCGCGATAGGTACGGCGGTGGTACTGGCCCTGGCCGGAATGAACGGCCCCTGGCTGTGGCGCGTGGGCTCCGAGAAGTACCACAACTACAAGATCAACCAACCGGAGTACAAGGCCGACAACGGCCACTGGAAGGTGATCGACTTCCCGGAGGAGTACCGGCAGAACACGATCCACGCGTCGCTGCTGCACACCGGCAAGATCCTGATGGTGGCCGGGTCGGGCAACAACCAGAAGAACTTCGACGACAAGAAGTTCGACACCCGCCTGTGGGACCCGATCAAGAACACCATCAAGAAGATCCCGACGCCCGTCGACCTGTTCTGCACCGGCCACACCCAGCTCGCCGACGGCAAGCTCCTGATCGCGGGCGGCACCAAGCGCTACGAGAAGCTCAAGGGTGACGTCACCAAGGCCGGCGGCCTGATGATCGTGCACAACGAGAACCCGGACAAGCCGATCACACTGCCCGCGGGCACCAAGTTCACCGGCAAGAAGAACGGCAAGACGTTCGTGTCGAAGGACCCGGTGGTCGTCGAGCGCGCGAAGAAGGTCTTCGACAAGCAGACCGGCGCGTTCCTGCGGAACGACCCGGGCCTCGGCCGCATCTACGTCGAGGCGCAGGCGAGCGGCGCGAAGTACGAGACCGGCACCCAGGACAACTACCGCGTGCAGGGCCTCAGCGGCGGCGACACCCGCAACACGTACGGCATCGCGCAGAAGCTCGCCCTGGACAAGAAGGACTTCCAGGGTATCAAGGACACCTTCGAGTTCGACCCGGTCGCCGAGAAGTACATCAAGGTCGACCCGATGAACGAGGCCCGCTGGTATCCCACGCTGACCACGCTCACCGACGGCAAGGTGCTCTCCCTCTCCGGCCTGGACGAGATCGGCCAGCTGGTGCCGGGCAAGAACGAGGTGTACGACCCCGAGACCAAGAAGTGGACGTACACCAAGGGCGTCCGGCAGTTCCCGACCTACCCGGCGATCTTCCAGATGGCCGACGGCAAGCTCTTCTACTCCGGCTCCAACGCCGGTTACGGCCCCGACGACGTCGGCCGTGCCCCGGGCGTCTGGGACCTTGAGACCAACAAGTTCAAGAAGATCCCGGGCATGAGCGACCCGGACCTCCTGGAGACCTCCAACACCGTGGAGCTGCCGCCCGCGCAGGACCAGCGGTACATGGTGGTCGGCGGCGGTGGCGTCGGCGAGTCCAAGGACTCCTCGTCGAAGACCCGGATCGTCGACCTGAAGGAGAACGCCCCGCGGTTCCGCGACGGCCCGGAGCTGGAGAAGGGCACCCGCTATCCGCAGGCGTCCGTCCTGCCCGACGACTCCGTCCTCGTCTCCGGCGGCTCCGAGGACTACCGCGGCCGCGGCGCCTCCAACATCAAGCAGGCCCGGATCTACGACCCGACGTCCAACACCTTCGACAAGGTCGCCGACCCGCTCGTGGGCCGCAACTACCACTCGGGCTCGATCCTGCTGCCCGACGGCCGCGTGATGTTCTTCGGTTCGGACTCCCTGTACTCCGACAAGGGCAACACGAAGCCGGGCGTCTTCGAGCAGCGGGTGGAGATCTACACGCCGCCGTACCTGTACCACGGCTCCCAGCCCACCCTGGGCGAGGGCCCGAAGAAGATCGCGCGCGGCGGTTCCGGGACCTTCCCGACCCGGCACGCCTCGTCGATCAAGAAGGCCCGGCTGATCCGGCCGTCCGCCACGACCCACGTCACGGACATCGACCAGACGTCCATCGCCCTCGACATGAAGAAGACCGCGAAGGGCATCACGGTCACCGTCCCGAAGAACCGCAGCCTGGTCGAGTCCGGCTGGTACATGCTCTTCGTGACGGACGACGAGGGCACGCCCAGCAAGGCCCAGTGGGTGCACGTGCCGTGAGGAGAGCCCCGTAGGGGCGCGGGGAACTGCGCGACCAGCCACGAAATAGCCGCAGTCGCATCTGCCAAGTGACTCAGCAGATGCGACTGCGGCTTTTCGCGCGCTGAGCGCGCAGTTCCCCGCGCCCCTTAGGGCACCTTCCTAGCCGCTGGCCTTGGCTAGCTCCAAGGCGTACTCCGGGAACCACTGCCCGGCCTGCGGGCCACCGCGACACGTCCCGTCGGACTCCCCGGGCCGCTTGACCCATACATAGGCGTCGACAAGGTCATCACCGGTGTTGACGGTGGGAGCCTCACCGAGCGCCCGCCCGGGCGGGTTGCACCAAGGGTCCTTGCCCTTACCCGTATAGGGCCCGTTCCCATTGCGGCTGGTGTCGATGATGAACGGCTTCCCGCCGACCTTCGAGGACAACGTCTTGCCGTAGGCCTTGCTGGCGTCCGTGGTCTGGAAGTTGGAGACGTTCACGGAGAACCCGTCGGCCAGCTCGACGCCCGAGCGCTTCAAGGGGTCGTGCAGCGAGTCGGGCTGTGACCACCCCGCGTTGCCCGCGTCGAGATAGACCTTCGTGTTCTTCAGGGACTTGAGCTTGGCGACGGCACCCTTGAGGAGGTCGTAGCGCTCCTCGTGGAACTGCTCCGGCGTGCACTTGTCGACCATGTGGAGCACGGCGTCCGGCTCCAGGACGACCGTGGCGTGCCGGTCGCCGATGCCCTTGGCCACGCCGTCGATCCACGCGCGGTAGGCGTTGCCGTCGGCGGCGCCGCCCTTGGAGAACTGGCCGCAGTCGCGGTGCGGGATGTTGTAGAGGACGAGGAGGGCGTCCCGGTCGGCCTTCTCGGCGGCCTCCGTGTACCCGCGGGCCTCCTCCTCGGGCTTCTCCGGGCCGATCCACTCGCCGACGGGCTGCTCGGCGATCTTGCGGATCTGCTCGGCGTCGTCCTTCTTGCCGTCCTTGTCGTACGCGGCGACCTGCTTGGCGGCGTTCCCCTCGGGGTTGACCCAGAACGGGTCCTTGCCCTTGGGCTGTTGGCTGACGCCGCTGCCGGAGCCCTCCTCGTCCTTGCCGTCACCGTCCGACGAGCACCCGGAAAGCAGCAGCGCGGCCCCCGCGAGCGCCACTGTCACCGACACCCCCCTGGCCGCGTAGCCCCGCGCGCGACCTGTGATTTTGCGGTACATCCACTCCCCCTAGGGTGCACAGTCCGGTGCTCAATCCTGACATAACTGGGTGCGGCCCACGAGGCCCGACCGCCTCGGCGACACACCTGTAGGAGACCTGTTACAGCCTGCCGAACCGGGGTAGGCGAGGGGCCGTGGGGGGCGGGTAAGAAGGGGAGCGTCATGCTGGACCGCACCTCTGCGCGCAGGCTGGCGCAGGCCCTGGTGGAGGCCGCCGACACCACCGCCGACGACTTCGACGCGCAGCGTCACCTGCGCCGCGTCTGCCAGCACTGCGCCGAACTCCTCGGGGCTCTCGCCGTCGGTGTGATGTACGCCGACGCCGGCAGCGCTGTCCGCCTCGCCGGCAGCGACAAGGGCGGTGAGCTGGCCCGGGACCTCCTCGAAGCACAGGCGGCGGACGGCCCCTGCCTGGAGTCCTACGGCACCGGCTGCCCCGTGCCGCTCGTCCGGCTCACCTCGGCCGACGCGCTCGCCCGCTGGCCGGGCTTCACGGAGCGGGCCCGCGCGCGGGGCGTGGACGCCACGTTCGCGGTGCCGCTGCGGGCCCGCAAACGGGTGCTCGGCGGGCTCAACGTCTTCGTGGCGCCCGCGCAGAACGGGAACCGGCCCCACGTCCGTCCGCAAGAGGGCGAAGAGGACAGCGCGTTGGCGCTCGCGCAGGCGCTCGCCGACGCCGCCGGGGTCGGGTTGTACAACCACCGCGCGTACGCCGAGTACCGCGACCTCTCCCGGCAACTGCAAGCCGCCCTGACCAGCCGCATCCGCATCGAGCAGGCCAAGGGGATACTGGCCGAGCGCTGGCGGACCGGTCTGGACGTGGCCTTCGAGGCGCTGCGGCGGCACGCGCGCAGGGAGCGCCTGGTGATGGACGTGGTCGCCGGAATGGTGATCGAAGGCGCGCTGGACGACGCGACGTTGCTCGGCAAGGACTCGTAACCCTCTGGGACACGGGGTGGACTTGGCGTCAAAAGCCCTCTAGGCCACGGCCGTCTTCCGTTCTAGAGTCTGTCCTACGGCCCAAGCCCCCGGCCGGAGTTGCCTTATTTCACACCGTTGGGACCAACCACACCGTTGGGACCATCCAAGGCCTCCCGTGCCGGCGCCGGGTTTCTCCCGCAGCTCGAGCGCGCGCGGTCGAGGACCAGCCCGGTCGACGACTCCGGGGGGAGCGGGTCGTTGGCCGGGCCGGGTTGTGTCCGCGCCCGCCGCGCGCCGGGGCGCGCGCCGTGCACACGAGTCCGCACGTCAGGGGCGCGAGGACTGGTTGACAGTGTCCATGACCACCTGGGACTCTCCGGGCGACAAGTCCATACATCGAGGCGACGGTTGCCAGGAACCCGGTGCGACTCCGGGACGGTCCCGCCACTGTTACCCCGCGCGAGCCACCGCTCGCCCGCGCGCGGAAGTCAGGAACTGACCCGTCGTCCTCCTGCCATGGGGCGTGGAAACCCCAGAAGGAGGCCCACCGGCATGTCCGTCACGTCTGCGCACAGCGCACCACACAGCGACACGTCGGCGATACAGTCCGCGACGATCGAGACCCGCGACTGGCTGCTCGCCGCGGCCGCCGCGATCATCGCGCTGATCGCCCTGTACGCCGTCTTCATGGACAACGGCTCGCTGATCTCGGCGACCGGCGACTACCTGCACGAGTTCGCTCACGACGGCCGGCACCTCTTCGGTGCTCCCTGCCACTGATCGGGGCCGCACGCACCATGCCGACGTCCCCGAACTCCCCGAACTCTCCCACCGCTCCCGACACTTCCCCCGACCTCTCCCCCGACCTCTCCGGCGAACCCCCCAAGTCGCCTGAAACCACTGATACATCCGCGACCTCCGAGACGCCCGAGAGTCCTGGGACCCCCGGCACCTCCCGCGCCCCCGCTCGCGCCCGGACCGGCGGCTCCCCCGTGCTGCCGCTGCTCGGTCGCGGGATGGTCGCCGGAGCGCTCGGCGGGCTCGCCGCAGGACTGTTCTCGCTGCTGCTCGCCGAACCCCTGATGGACAAGGCGATCCGCGCCGAGGAGGCCCGTTCGCACGAGCACGAGCCCGCGGGTGGTGCGGTCCAGCACCACGAGGAGCTGTTCTCGCGCTCCACCCAGCACGCGGGCCTGGTGATCGCGCTGGTCGTGGCGGGGCTCGCGATCGGCGTGCTGTTCGCCGTCGCGTACGCGCTCGTGCACCGGCGTGATCCGCGGGGCAACCCGTGGCCGCGCGCCCTCGCGTTCTGCGCGGCCGCGTTCTGCGCCGTCTCGCTGTTCCCCGCGCTGCGCTATCCGGCGGCCCCGCCCGGGGTCGGCGACGCGGGCACGGTGGGCGACCGGCAGGAGATGTGGCTGGGCGCGGTCGTCCTCGGCGTGCTCGGCATGTTCCTGGTGTGGCAGGTGTACGTACGCCTCGCCGCGCGCCCCGTACCGGTGCGGCAGTGTGCGGCCGCCGTGACGGCGGTGGCGGTCCTCGCGCTCCTGTGGGCGCTGCCCGACAACCCCGATCCGGTCCCGGTCAGCGCGACCCTGCTGTGGGACTTCCGGATGCTGTCCCTGGCGTCGCACGTGCTGCTGTGGGCGGTGTTCGCGGGCGTGTTCGGCGGCCTCGGGCTGCGCGCCCTGCGGACGAGGGAGCCGGTCACGGCCGGTGCGGCGGGCTACGGCTCGGCGGCGCCGGTGAGTTAGCGGTCATGGCTTCGCGACCGCGGTGAGCCGGCGGTTACGGCTTCGCGGCCGCGGCGGGCCGGCGGCTACGGCTTCGCGACCCCGGTGAGGTAGGCGGACACGACCACGTTGGCCGAGTAGGTGCGGCTCGCGCGGTCGAAGGTGCCGCCGCAGGTGATCAGGCGCAGTTCGGCCCGACCCTCCTCACGGGGGCCGTAGGCCGTGCGCGCGCTGAAGTCGTCGCGGCCGAGGACCTGCACGTCGTCCACCGTGAACTCGGCGACGGAACCGTCGTCCCTGGTCACGCGCACCTTCTCGCCGGGGCGCAGGGCGCTGAGGTGGTAGAACACGGCGGGCTTGGACTCGGTGTCGACATGCCCGACGAACAGGGACGTGCCGCGGGCGCCGGGGCGCACCCCGCCCCCGTACCAGCCCACGACACCCGGCTGCGCGAACGGCGGCGGGTCGATGGCGCCCTCCGCGTCCAGGCCGCGGGCGACGACGGGGGCGCGGACGCCGAGGCCCGGTACGTCGACGCGCTGCGGGCGGGCGGCGGCCAGCGGCTCGTGCGGGGGCGGCAGGTCGACCCCGGCGGGGCGGCCGACGGCGGCGACGTCGCCCGTCGTCGGGTCGGAGAGGCCGCCGCGCACGTCGGTGATCTCGTTGCCCCACAGCCACAGGCCGACGAGCAGGAACGCCCAGGCCACGCCCATGACGAGACGGCTCGTGCCGGGCGGGTGCGGGACGGCGTCCGGGTCCGGGCCCGTCACGGTGTCACTCCGGTCGGCGGCGGCGGACGCTGCGCAGCGCCACGGCGACGGCCGCCACGCCCGCGAGGACCAGGCCGACGACGGCGTGCCGGGTGCCGGGGCCCGCCTCGTCGGCGGCGGCCGCGGCCGAGGTGAGGGGGGCGGTGCCGCCGCCTCCGGCGCGGACCGGGGCGGTCGGGGTCTGGGGCGCTCCCTTGACCTGGACGGTGCCCACGCCCTGGTGCGGGTGTCCGTCACAGGTGACGGTGATCTCGTACGTTCCTGAAACGCCCTGCCGGATACGGGTCGTGCCCGACAGCGCGCCCTTCCCCCCGTCCCGCCCGGTCAGCTCCGCCTCCCGCACGAACGCCCCGGACCCCGCCGCGCCGGTGGTCCCTTCACACCCCTCGACCCGCACGTCGACCCGCGCCCCGGGGGCGGCGCTCTCGGGGGTGACCTGCGCCTTCACCTTGTCCTGATCATGCGCGAGGGCTGGCCCCTGGGCCAGTGCGGCGACGAGGACGGCGGCCCCCGCGCCACGCACGGCAACCGAACATATACCCATCGTGAACCTCCTGTACCAGCAGGTTCCCGCCCTCCCGCGACCCGCGCATCCCCGACACACCCGTCCGAGGGCGAGGGCGCGGGGGCGCCGAGGTGAGCCCCGTAAGGGGCGCGGGGAACTGCGCGCTCAGCGCGCGAAAAGCCGCAGACGCGTCTGCTCCGTGCTCGGCAGACGCGTCTGCGGCTTTGTTGTGGCTGGTCGCGCAGTTCCCCGCGCCCCTTACGGGGCACGTCCCCCGGCCCGCCCCGCAGGGAACTCTCAGACCCTGTCGACCAGGTCCGCGATGGAGTCGACCACGTTGGACGGGCGGAACGGATGCCGGTCGATGTCCGCGCGGGTCGTGAGACCCGTGAGGACGAGGAAGGTCTCCATTCCGGCTTCCAGTCCGGCGAGGACATCCGTGTCCATGCGGTCACCGATCATCGCGCTCGTCTCGGAGTGCGCCCCGATCGCGTTCAGCCCCGTCCGCATCATCAGCGGATTCGGCTTGCCGGCGAAGTACGGCTGCTTGCCGGTCGCCTTGGTGATGAGGGCGGCGACGGCGCCGGTGGCGGGCAGCGGCCCCTCCGTGGAGGGCCCGGTCTCGTCCGGGTTGGTGCAGATGAAGCGGGCGCCGCCGTTGATGAGCCGGACGGCCTTGGTCATGGCCTCGAAGCTGTAGGTGCGGGTCTCGCCGAGGACGACGTAGTCGGGGGCGTGGTCGGTGAGGACGTACCCGATGTCGTGCAGGGCGGTGGTGAGACCGGCCTCGCCGATGACGTACGCGGTGCCGCCGGGCCGCTGGTCGTCGAGGAACTTGGCGGTGGCGAGCGCGGAGGTCCAGATGTTGTCCACGGGGACGTCGAGGCCCATGCGGTTGAGCCGGGCCTGGAGGTCACGGGCGGTGTAGATGGAGTTGTTGGTGAGGACGAGGAACGGCTTGCCCGAGTCCCGCAGCTTCTTGATGAACGCGTCGGCGCCGGGGATCGGCACGCCTTCGTGGATGAGCACGCCGTCCATGTCGGTGAGCCACGATTCGATGGGCTTGCGCTCTGCCATGGGGTGCACTCCTGCGGTCTGCGCGAACTGATGCTGCTGGGGGCGCCGGGACGACAGTGTGCCGACGCCCCCAGCCTAATCACGATGCGCTGATCTTCACCCCGTCGATCACCCAGAACCAGTTGTTGCCTCCGGTGTAGCGGAAGTGGACCCGAGCGGTCCGGACGCCCGCCGGGACCTGGAGCCGCAGCGACTCGACGACGGAGGGGGTGTCGACGGCGTAGGTCTTCACGACGACGGGCGCCCCGCCGTCGTAGGAGACGAGCACCTGGCCCCGCTGCGGCGCCTCGTGGCGGTAGAAGGTCGTGTACTTGAGGGTGGCGGCGGCCCCGCCCCGCACCTCGTACGCGGGACTGATCAGGGTCGAGTCGAAGGTGCCGGTGACGGCCTTGTCGGACCACTCGTCGCCGTCGGCGACGGCGAAGACGTTCCGGGCGCGGATGTTGAGTTCGCGCTGCTGGTCGCGCTGGGTCTTGGTCCAGAACTCGTCGGTCGTGAACGACCAGCCCCGCCACTCGGTGACCCCGCCGCCGCCCATCCGGGAGTTGTCGACGGACCAGCCGCTCGGCGGGGTGTGCGTGAAGCCGATGACGCCCGCGCCGACGCCGGTCTCGTCGACGGGCGGCTTGAGCGTGGCACGCAGCGCGTCGAAGTCGTCCTGGGACGGCTGCTGTATCGGGCGGCCGTCCAGGCCCCAGGCCGGGTCGATCGGGACGCCCAGGTGCACGAGCGCGCTGGCGGCGACGTCGGGCATGCGCACGTCGTGCCGCACCGACCCGGCCGCCGTCCCGCCGCCGCGCGCGATGAGGAACGTCTGCCGCTCGGCCCAGCTGGACCCGCCGTGCCCACCCGCGTCGGTGTGCCCGTGGTCGGCGGTGATCATGATCAGCCAGTCCTCGTCGCCGTACGAGGCACGGGAGGTGACGGCGGAGACCAGCTGACCGACCTGGCCGTCGGCGGTGCGGATGGCGTCCAGGTAGGCCTGGCTCGCGGCGCCGCTGCTGTGCCCGGCGTGGTCGATGTTGTCGAGTTGCACGAACACGGCGTCCGGGTCGGTGTCGCGCAGCCGCGCGACGGCCCGCGCGGTGGTGCCGGTGTCGTACTCGGCGGCCGGTGTGGACACCCGGGCGTCGACCTTCGGCGAGAAGACCGTGTCGGTGATGGGCGCCCAGGAGGACACGGCGTAGGTGTTCAGGGACGGCTTCGCGGCCTCGGCGCGGGTCATGAAGTCGGGGTAGCGGGCGAGGTCGTGGCCGGTGAAGTCGTTGTTGAGGACCTTGTGCTTGTCGGGCCAGACGCCGGTGAGGAGCGTGGACCAGCCGGGGCCCGACGAGGTGGGGGCGAGCGGGTTGGCGTAGAGGGCGCTGGGGGCGGTGAGGCCGTCGGCCATCAGGGACGTGAGGGTGGGAGCCGCGGCGTCCTTGATGCGGTTCAGGAGCGCGCCGTCGAGGCCGATGATCAGGACCTTGGGCTTGCGCGCGGCGGCGCGGGCGACGGTGGCGAGCGGTCCGGCGGTGACGGCGAGGGCGGCGCCGAGGGACGCGGCGGAGACGAGGAGCGAGCGGCGGGACGGGCCGTGGGGCACGGGAAACTCCAGGTGAGTTGGGGGGCGAGACGTGCGGGCATGCCGACGCCCCTGGCGGTGCAGGGGCGTTGGTCCGGGCTCGTTGCCGTCGGAGGCGACGGCGAGGGTGCTCAGCTGCCGGTGGCCGACTTCCAGTCCTCCACGTACGACTTGAGGTTCTTGGAGATGTCGTCCCAGTCCGGTTCGAAGACCTCGACGCCGTCCATGAGCTTGTCGAGGGCGATGGCGTTGGCGTCGGTGGCCTTGACGTCCTTGCGGGCGGCGAAGCCACCGCCGATCTCGCTGACCTGCGCCTGCGCGGTGCGGCTGAGCAGGTAGTCGAGGAACTTCTTGGCGTTGGCGCTGTGCGGCGCCTTGTTCACCAGACCGGCCGCGTACGGCAGGGCGAAGGTCGTGGGCTTCTTGCCCTTCTTCGCCGGGAACCAGATGCCGAGGTTCGGCATGTCCTTGGACTGCGCGTAGTTCATCTGGACGTCGCCGTTGGCGACGAGCAGTTCGCCCTTGTCGACCTTGGGGGCGAGCTTGCCGGTGGAGGCGGACGGGCCGACGTTGTTGGACTGGAGCTTCTCCAGGTACTTCATGGCGGGTTCCTTGCCGCCGAAGTCGTGCATCGCCTTGATGAGGACGGCGGTCCCGTCGCCCGCGACGCCGGGCGTGGAGTACTGGAGCTTGTTCTTGTACGCGGAGTCCGTCAGCTCGTCCCAGGTCTTGGGGGCCTTGGCGCCGCCCAGTTCCTTCTTGTTGTGGATGAACCCGAAGTAGTTGTTCACGACGGAGGTCCACTTGCCGTCGGACGCCTTGTTGGCGCCGTCGACCTGCTCGGACCCCTTGGGCTCGTACGCCTGGAGCAGGCCCTTCTCGTCGGCCTGCTGGATGAACGGCGGCAGCGTGACGAGGACGTCGGCCTGGGTGTTGGACTTCTCGCGGACGGCGCGCTGCACCATCTCGCCGGAGCCGCCCTCGACGTACTTGACCTTGATGCCGGTCTTCTTCTCGAAGTCCTTGAAGACCTTGTCGTACCAGCCGTCGCCGTTCTCGCCCTTGAGGCCGTCGGCGCTGTAGACGGTGACGACCTTGGCGTCGGAGGCGGCGGAGTTCCCGCCGCAGGCGGTGAGGGTGCCGGCGAGGACGAGGCAGCCGGACAGGGCGGCGAGCGTGCGGACGGGGACGCGGGGGTGGCGGGACATGACGTGTCGTACTCCTAACGAGTCACAACGGAACACAGGGGACGGGGAGTTGGGGGGTGGTCAGCGGTAGGAGGCCTTCGTGCGGACCCTCGACACGGCGAACAGGACGAGCAGCGTCGCCGTCATGAGGACCACGGCGAGGGCGGCGCCGGTGAAGGTGGCGCCGCGGTCGGTGGCGGCGTAGATCCGCACGGGCAGCGGGGTCCAGTCCGGTGGGTAGAGCATCATCGTGGCGCTCAGCTCGCCCATGGACAGGGCGAAGCAGAGCCCGGCGGCGGCGGTCAGGGACGGCAGCAGCAGGGGCAGTTTCACCCGCCACAGGACGTACGCGGGCCGGGCGCCCAGGGACGCCGCGGCCTGCTCGTACGCCGGGTCGAGACGCACGATGGCGGCCGCGACCGACTGGTAGGCGAACGCCGTGACAAGAATGGCGTGCGCGAGGACGACGATCGTGGACGTGCCGTTGAGGATCATCGGCGGCTTGCTGAAGGCGACGAGGACCGCGAGGCCCACGACCACCGACGGCACGGCGACGGGCAGCATGAACAGGGTGTCGAGGGTCCGCCCGCACAGCCGGGACAGCCGTGACGTGCCGCCCCCGCGCCCCTTCAGCGCGGCGGCGGCGAGGGCGGCCCAGGTGCCCGCGGCGAGCGCGATGAGGCTGGCGCCGAGTGCGGTGAGCAGGCTGGTGGTGAGGGCCTGGAGGGATTCGCCGCGGGTGGCGGCCGAGTAGTGCTCGCCGGTGAAGCCGGACGGGAACGCCCCCGACCAGTGCCCGGCGAACGACGCCGCCACGATCACGAGCAGCGGCAGCGCGAACAGCGGCAGGAACAGCACGAAGAAGAGGGCCCAGGTCGCCCACTTGCCCTTGCGGCTATGCACCAGCACGACGGCTCACCACCCGGTAGAGGCCGTAGAGGCCCACGGAGATCGCGATGTTGACGACGGCGACGACACAGGCCGCCGGGTAGTCGGACTCCAGCATCGCCTTGCTGTAGACGAGCATCGGCAGCGTCGTGACGTCCTTGGCCCCGGTGAAGAGCACGATCCCGAACTCGTTCAGGCACATCACCAGGACGAGGCTGCCGCCGGCGGCGAGCGCGGGCAGCGCCTCCGGCAGGATGACCTGCCGTACGACCCGCAGGGGCCGCGCCCCCAGCGAGGAGGCGACCTCCAGCTGGGCCGTGTCGATCGCCGAGAACGCGGCGAGCAGCGGCCGCATCACGAACGGCGTGAAGTACGTGATCTCGGCGAGCAGCACGCCCCACGGCGTCGTCAGGAACTGGAAGGGACCGTCCCCGCCCGCCCCCGTGGCATCCGTCCACAGCCCGTTGGCCATGCCCTTGGTGCCGTAGACGAACAGCAGCGCGAGCGTGATCAGGAACGACGGGAAGGACAGGAACACATCGATGAACTTCGCGACGGCCTTCCCTCCGGGAAACGGCACGAACGCGATGACCAGCGCCAGCGCGAACCCGAGCACGAGGCACCCGACCGTCGCCCCCACGGCCAGCCACACCGTCGTCCCGAGCGCCTCCCGGAACGACTCGGACGCGAACACATCGGAGTACGGCTGCAGCGAGGTCCCGCCCGTGTCGGGCCGCACGGACTGCTGCACGACGAGGGCGAGGGGGTAGAGGAAGACGAGCCCGAGAAGGGCGACGGGCGGCAGAGCCCATGCCCATGTGGGCACCTTGAGAGGGGGCTTGGCCTTCTTCGTCGGCGCGGTGAGCGTGACGCTAGTCATGGGTGACTCCCGCGGAGAGCAGCACCGCGTCCTCGGGGGCGAAGTGCACCGTGACCTCCTCGCCGAGCGAGGGCGGCTTCCTGAGTTCCCGAAGGTCGGCCTTCACCGGCTGCCCGTCCACGTCGACGTAGAGCCGATGCGTGGCTCCGCGCCACTGGACCTCGGTGACGGTCCCGGCGAGCGCGTTGGGCCCGGGCCCAAGCCCGACCAGATGCGGCCGCACACACAAGGTCGCCGAAACCCCCGCGGCCACCTCCCCGGTGTCGACCTTCAACTCGGCCCCGCCCAGGGAGACCGACCCCTCCCCCACAGAGACAGGGAGCAGATTCGCGTTGCCCACGAACGAAGCCGTGAACTCGTTCCGGGGCCTCCGGTAGAGCTCCTGCGGAGTCCCGCAGTCCTGCAACCGAGCCCGGTCCATGACGGCGATCCGATCGGCGAGGGTGAGCGCCTCGACCTGGTCATGGGTGACGTACAGAATGGAGACGTCGGGCAACTCCCGATGCAGACGGGCGAGTTCGGCGAGCATCCCGGACCGCAGCTGCGCGTCGAGCGCGGACAGCGGCTCGTCGAGCAGCAGCACCCCCGGCCGGATGGCAAGAGCCCGAGCGATGGCGACACGCTGCTGCTGCCCTCCGGACAGCTCCCGGGGATACCGCTTGGCGTAGGCGCCCATGCCGGTCAGCTCGAGCGCGTCGGCGACCCGCCCGGGGATCTCGGCCCGCGAGACCTTCTGCGCCTTGAGGCCGAAGGCCACGTTGTCCTCGACCCGCATGTGCGGGAACAGGGCGTACTGCTGGACGACCATGCCGATGCCGCGCCGGTGCGGCGGCAGCGAGGTGACGTCGCGGTCGCCGATGAGCACCCGCCCGGACGCGGGCCGCACGAACCCGGCGACGGCCCGCAGGGCGGTGGTCTTGCCGGAGCCGGACGGCCCGAGGAGCGCCATGACCTCGCCGGGCTCGACGGTGAGATCCAGGCCGTCGAGTACGACGTTCCCGCCGTACGCGACCGACACGGAGTCGAAGCGTATGCCGCTGCTCATCGGCCGGAACCCCGGAGCAGCGCGGGCAGTTCGGCGACGGAGCCGAGGACGTGGGTGGCCCCGGCGTCGGTGAGGGCCGCCGCGTCGTGGGCGCCGGTGAGCACCCCGGCGACGACCGAGGCCCCGGACCGCACGCCGCTGCGCATGTCGTACGCGGTGTCACCGGCGACGGCGATCTCGCGGACGTCGTCGGCGGCGCCGGTGCGCAGGAACGCGGCGAGGACCATGTCGGGGTAGGGGCGCCCGCGGCCGCCCGCGTCGGCGGGGCACAGGGTGAGGGCGACCAGGTCGCGCCAGCCGAGGGCGGCGAGGATGGCGTCCTGGGTGACGCGGGCGAAGCCGGTGCTCAGGACCACGGTCAGGCCGTCGGCCCGCAGCTCCTCGATGGCTTCGCGGGCGCCGGGGACCGGGGCGATGCGACCGCCGTCGACGAGCTGCCCGTACGCCTTCTCGAAGGCCACGTTCGCCCGCCGCGCGAGCGCCTCGTCGCCGAACAGGTGCCGGAAGACGGAGATCTTCGACTCGCCCATGGTGGCGCGGACGTACTCCAGTTTCGCGGCGTGGTCGGCGGAGCCCTCCTCGACGCCGAGTTCGCGCGCGGCGGCGGCGAAGGCCTGCTCGACCAGGCCGCCGTCGGCGACGGTGGTGCCCGCCATGTCGAGCACCACGAGTCGGACGTTCTCGTACGCGGTCATCTCCGTCACCATCCCAGCTCGTCGGCGGTCTTCTCGGCGATGGCGGGCGAGCAGGTCATGCCGCGCCCGCCGGGCCCGGTGACCAGCACGACGCCGTCGCGCACCTGCTCGCGGTGGACGACCCGGCCGGTGTCGACGCACTGCGCGTACACCCCCGCCCAGCGCCGCCTGATCCTCGGCAGCGGGCGCCCCAGGAAGCCCTCGACGACCTCGGTGAGGTGGTCGTAGGGGTCTTCGAGGGTGTCGAAGGCGAAGGGGTGTTCGTACTCGTGGGTGTCGCCGATGGTCAGGCCGCCGTCGGCGCGCTGCACCATGAGCAGCTGCATCTTGTGGGCGGCGGCGGTCGGCGCCTGGGCCTGCCCGGCGTTGAGGGCGTCCAGCTCCGGTGACTTGTACGCCGGGTAGTAGCGGAAGCTGTCGGCGTCGGCGACGGACGTGGTGAGGGGCTCGCCGAGCGGGGCGGTCTGCATCATCTGGAGGCGGACGCGGCGCACCGGCAGCTCCGGCGCGAGCTCCCGCACGAGCCCGCCGAGCCAGGCGCCGGTGCACAGCACCACGACGTCGCCGCGGTGCACGTCGCCGTGGTCGTCGCGCACGGTGCCCGCGCCCACGACCTCGCGGACCTCGCGGCCGGGCAGGAAGGTGTAGCGGGGCGACTTGAGCAGCTCCGCGCGCAGGTGCAGCTGGGCGGTGCGCGGCTCGACGGCGGCGTCCCGCTCGCACCACAGGGCGGCGGTGAACTCGCCGCGCAGGGCCGGGTTGAGCGCGCGGGCCTCGGCGGCGCCGAGCAGCTTGTAGCCGCGGGCCGCCGCGTCGGGGCGGGCGAGCGCGGCTTCGGCGACGGCCCGCTCGCGCTCGTTGCGTACGAGGGTCAGCGAGCCGATGGCCCGGAAGCCGAGCCCCGGGACGCGGGCGCCGATGTCCTCCCACAGCTCCCGGGCGCGCAGCGCGGTGTCGAGCTCCTCCCCGCCCGCGCGGCCGCTGACCCATATCTGGCCGAAGTTGCGGAGCGACGCCCCGCGGGCCTCGCTCTCGCGCTCGATCTGTACGACCTCGTGGCCGCGCTCCACTGCGTGCCAGGCGTGCATGGTTCCCACCACGCCGGCTCCTACGACGATGACTCTCACGACGGCAACGCTCCTGTCGACGGGTGACCCGGCGGGGGCCGGTTGGCAACGGGACGGTGAACGGCCCATCAAGCTTGGACTAGACCCGTTATCGTTCCGTAATCATGAGGGGTCGATCGGCCGCCGGGAAGGGGGAGTTGGCCGCGCGCGCCGCGGGGCCGGTCAGCCCTCGCTGGCCAGGTGCGCCGTGAAGGAGAAGCGGTCGCCCCGGTAGAGGGTGCGCACGCGCTCCAGGGGCCGCCCCCCGGTGTCGCGCGATACGCGGTGGATCAGGAGCATCGGCAGCGCGGGCGGCGTGCCGATGAGCAGTGCCTCGCGCGGGGTGGCGAGCACCGTCTCGATGCGTTCGTCGGCGTCGCCGAAGGGGATGCCGAGCCGTTCACGCAGGTAGGCGTAGAAGGACGAGTCGGGTTCGAAGTCCCGGTCCAGGCGCGGCACCCGCTCCACGGAGACGTACGTGGACTCCAGGCCCACCCGCTCCTCGTCCGCGAGCAGCACCCGCTCCATGTGCCAGACGGGCTCGCCGACCGGGACCCCTATGTCGGCGGCGAGCGCGGCCGGGCACGGGAAGCGGTCGAGGGAGATGAGGCTGCGTCCGGGGGTGCGGCCCTGCCTGCGGACGCCCTCGGTGTAGCTGGCGAGCGACAGGGGCTGTTCCAGCTTGGGCCCGGCGACGACGGTGCCGCGGCCCTGGCGGCGCAGACGGCCCTCAAGGAGCAGTTCGCGCAGCGCCTGCCGCACGGTCTCGCGCGCGACCTCGTACCGCTCGGCCAGGTCCCGCTCGGTCGGCAGCGCCTGCCCGTCGCCCAACTCGTCGATCAGCTCCGCGATGCGGGCCTTGACGGCGTAGTACTTCGGGATGCGGCCGTGCTCGGGGATGCCGGAGCGGATCGGGGCTCCGGGAGCCTGGTCGCGCAGGTGGTCGGGCGGGGCGGCGTTGGGCTTGTCCACGGGCAGATGTTCGCACGTCGCGGGGGTGGGGGTGGGCGGGCGTGCCTCGCGTGGGGCGCGGGGCGGCGGGGGTACGGCCGGTTCACGGCGGGGACACGTGGGGACGCGGCGGGCCGGGGCGCGGAGAAGGCCGGGCCCGTGCCGCCGGGTGGTGCTTCGGCTGGGGCGGCACGGACACGGCCTTTTCGGAGGCGGCGGGACGGCTGTGTCAGCTCCCTCTGGCCCGAAGGCGCCGAGATCCCACCACAAGGGCCACGCCGCCGAGGAGGAGGGCGGCGGCGGTGACCCCGAGCCCGGGCAGACGCCCCGGGCCGGTCTTCGCGAGTTCGCCGGGGGACTCGGCGGCCGCGCCGCCCGCCCCGACGATGTCGAACACGTAGTCGTTGGAGGCGCCCACCCAGTCCCCGTCGTCGTCACGGCGCCGCACCACGGCGGCGCTCGCCACGACGCCGCCGGGCGCGGTGTCGGAGGTGAAGGCGAGCCGGACGCCGACGGTGCGGGTGCCGCCGGGGGCGAGGGTGAGGCCGGGGCCCGCGTCGGGCCCGGCGCCGCCGAGGACGCCGATGGTCTCGCCCCGGTCCGTCCGCTCGAACCGCACCGGCCGCCGCCGCGCCCCGTCGTCGTACTCCAACTGGACCTGACGGGGCCTCAGAGACTTGGTGCCGTCGACGAGCACGATGACGGGGTGGACGTTTCCGCAGGTGTCGTCCGTGGTGTTGGTCAGCTCCAGGGACCAGTCGCGAAAGCCGCCGCCGCGCTCGTACGTGGCGGGGCCGCCGCTGATGCGGGTGCCGATCGGGAACCCGTCCCCGGCGCCCTTCGCGCAGGTGGGCCGCGGCGCGCCCGGGCCGCCCTCGCGCGACGGGTCGCCGGCGGCCGCCGCCTCGGCCCCGGCGGGCACGAGGGTGACGGCGGCGGCGACGCCTGCCGCGAGAGAACTGCGAAGTCGCATGGGGAGCCCTTGCTGGCGGCCGGGACGCGGGGGCGTCGGGGACGGCCGAACTGACGGCGGAACAGCGCCCGTTGAGCTGCCCGGAAAGCGGCCGGGCGGCAACGGGTCGCGGCCCAGACCCTGCCACGCGCGCGCGACCCCGCACCCGCCCCACCGCCGTCGGCGACCCGTTCGGCTGGCCGATTCCCCTCCAACAGCCGATTCTTCGTCAAGTCCGATTGGCGGGAAAGGCGGCACTCGCCCGGCCGAACAGCGGGGCGAGGACGAGTTGCGCGGCGCCCTCCGCGACCCCCCGGTCACCGCCGGGCGCGACCCGCACGCCGACGGCCGCCCGCGCGCCCTCGCGCCGGGCCCGCTCGGCGACGACGGCACCCACACCCCGTACGAACAACTCCTCGGCGGCGCCGACGGTCCGCCCGCCGAGCAGCACGAGGTCGATGTCGAGCAGCGCGACCAGGTTGCCCGCCGCGGTACCCAGCACGCGCGCCGCCTCGTCGAGGTCACCGCGCGCGACGGCGGCCAGACACAACGCCTCGACACACCCACGATCACCGCACTCACAGGCCGGCCCGTCCAGTTGGACCACCTGGTGCCCGAACTCCCCGGCCCCGGTCCGCGCCCCCCGGTACAGCCCGCCCCCCAGCACGAGCCCGGCCCCGAGCCCGGTCCCCAGGTGCAGATACGCGAACGACTCGGCGGCCCCGCCCAGCGCGAGCCCGAGCGCGGCGGCATTGGTGTCCTTGTCCACCACCACGGGCAACCCCAGCCGCCGCGCCAACACATCCCGCAGCGGATACCCGTCCCACTCGGGAAACCCGGTCACGCGGTGCAACACCCCAAAGGCGTGGTCGAGGGGCCCGGGCAGGGCGACCCCCACCCCGAGGACGACCGCCCCCGCCGCCTCCGCGCCGGTCGGCGCCGCGCCGACCAGCGCGGCAACCGCACCCGCGGCAACCTCCACCACGGCATCGACCCCACCCGCGAAGTCCAGCCCGGCCCGCCGCTCGGCGACGACGACCCCGGTCAGGTCGACCAGCACGGCCACCAGGGAGTCCCGCTCAAGATGCACCCCCACCGCATACCTGGCCCCGGGAACAAGCCGCAGCAGCGTCTGCGGCTTGCCCCCGGTGGAAGCCCGACGCCCCGCGTCGGCCACCAACCCCTCCCCCCGCAGCCGAGCGACGATCTTGCTGACGGCCTGCGGCGTGAGCCCGGTCCGAGCAGCGAGCTCAAGCCGACCGACGCCCCCGCCCCCACCGCCGGAGGCACCCCGCAGCAGGTCAAGGACCAGCGCCGCGTTGTGCCCGCGCAGCGCCCGCAGATTCGCCCCGCCGCCGAACGCGGCCTCGTTCTCCCTGTTCACACCCCCATTGTGGGCCTCGCTTGCACTTTGGCAACACCGTTGCCAAAGTAGAGGGCATGACTCAAGGCACGAACGACCTCCGCGTCGGCCTGATCGGCTACGGCCTCGCGGGCTCCGTCTTCCACGCCCCCCTGATCGCCGCGACCGAGGGCCTGACCCTGGACACGGTCGTCACGTCGAACGCCGAGCGGCAGGCGCAGGCGCGCGCCGAGTTCGGCGCGGACCTGCGCTGCGCGGCGGACGCCGAAGAGCTGTGGGACCGGGCGGACGAGCTCGACCTGATCGTCGTCGCGTCGCCGAACAAGACGCACGTTCCGCTCGCGACCGCCGCGCTCAAGGCGGGCCTGCCGGTCGTCGTGGACAAGCCGCTGGCGGGCACCGCGGCCGAGGCCCGCGACCTGGCCGCCCTCGCGGACGAGCGCGGCCTGCTGCTCTCGGTGTTCCAGAACCGCCGCTGGGACAACGACTTCCGTACGCTGCGCAAGCTGCTCGCCGAGGGCGGCCTCGGCGACGTCCAGCGCTTCGAGTCCCGCTTCGAGCGCTGGCGCCCGCAGCCCAAGGGCGGCTGGCGCGAGTCCGGCGACCCCGAGGAGATCGGCGGCCTGCTGTACGACCTGGGGAGCCATGTGGTCGACCAGGCCCTGGTCCTGTTCGGCCCGGCGGCGGCGGTGTACGCGGAGGCGGACGTGCGCAGGCCGGGCGCGCAGGCCGACGACGACACGTTCATCGCCGTGACGCACGCGGGCGGCGTCCGCTCGCACCTGTACGTGAGCGCGACGACGGCCCAGCTCGGCCCGCGCTTCCGGGTGCTCGGCTCGGCGGCGGGCTATGTGAAGTACGGCCTGGACCCGCAGGAGGCCGCGCTGCGCGAGGGCAGGCGGCCGACGGACGAGGACCCGTGGGGCGTGGAGCCGGAGGCCCTGTGGGGCAAGGTCGGCTCGGGCGAGTCCCCGCTGACCGGAGGCGGCCGCCCCGAGCCCACGCTGCCGGGCGACTACCCCGCGTACTACGCCGCCGTGGCCGCCGCGCTGCGCGGCGAGGGCGACAACCCGGTCACCGCGCGGGAGGCCGCTGCGGCCCTCGACGTCCTGGAGGCCGCGCGCCGCTCGGCCCGCGAGGGCGTGGCGGTGACGCTGTGACGACGCGGCCCACGGCACCGGCGACGGCCCCGGCCCCCGCCGCCCCCTCCATCGCCGAACTGGAGGAGCAGGAGCGCCGCCTGATGCTCCGTCGCTTCTCGTACGACGACGCCTGGGCGCTCGGCTCGCTCCTGGTGGAGATGGCGCGCGAGCGCGAGGCGCCGGTCGCCATCGACATCCGGCGCGGCGGCCAGCAGTTGTTCCACGCCGCGCTGTCCGGCTCGACGCCCGACAACGACGCGTGGATCGACCGCAAACGCCGCGTCGTCGAGCGCTACGGCTGCTCCTCGTACCTGGTGGGCAGCAGGTTCCGCGCCAAGGGCACGACGTTCGAGGAGTCCTCGCGCCTCGACCCCGACCGGTACGCGGCGCACGGCGGCGCGTTCCCGATCGCGGTCGAGGGCGCGGGCGTCATCGGCACGGTGGTCGTCTCGGGCCTCCCCCAGGTCGCGGATCACGCGCTGGTGGTGGCGGCCCTGGAGCGCTTCACCGCGTCCTGACGACCCGTACGACCGGGCGGGCCGTCCCGCGCGCTCAGCACGCGGGACGGCCCGCCCGGATCACCTGCTCCTCGGTTCAGTCCGCTCAGTCCACCTGGTCCTCGGCGCGGCGGCGGATCATCACCACGAACCCGACACCGGTGCCGACCAGGGCCGCGGCGATCGCACCCACGAGCGCCAGCTCACCGGACGAGGTGCCGGTGTGGGCCATCTCGTCGCTCTTGCTGGGGCTGGGCTGCGGGTGCGTGGGCGAGTCGGACGGGGACGGGCTCGGCCCGTCGCTGTCCGACGGGGACGGACTGGGGCCGTCGCTGTCCGACGGCGAGGGGCTCGGGCCGTCGCTGTCGGAGGGAGACGGGCTCGGGCCGTCACTGTCCGACGGGGACGGGCTCGGGCCATCGCTGTCCGAGGGGGACGGGCTCGGGCCGTCACTGTCGGAGGGAGACGGGCTCGGGCCGTCACTGTCCGACGGGGACGGGCTCGGGCCGTCACTGTCCGACGGCGAGGGACTGGGGCCGTCACTGTCCGACGGCGAGGGACTGGGGCCGTCACTGTCCGACGGGGACGGGCTCGGGCCATCACTGTCCGACGGGGACGGACTCGGGCCATCACTGTCCGACGGCGACGGCGACGGCGACGTACACGACGGCAGATCGCCCGTGAACGGGTACGCGTGGATCTCCTGGCCGCCCCCGGCCAGCGAGGTGTGGGTCAGCGAACCCACCGTGAAGAAGCGTCCGTTCATGCCGGGCAGGGTCACCGTCGTCGAGCTGCCGGGCGACCCCACGAGCACGCTCCCCTGGAACTGCCCGCTGCCCCCGAACCGCACCGAGGAGGCGTCCGGCACGTTCCACAGCAGCTTCTCGCGGCTGACGCCGGACAGCAGGCCGCTGTAGGTGCGCACCGTGCGGGCGTCGCCGACGAGGTTGACGAGCACGGTGGCGTCGTCCGGGATGTTCCTGAAGGAGATGCCCTGGTCGCCGCCGGTGCGGCTGACCATGTCGAAGTCCACGTTGAAGACCTGGATCTTGGACGTGCCGTCACCGGTGAAGACGGTCTCGCTGCCGTTGTTGACCGCCGTGCCGGTGGTCTCGCGGGGCGAGCCGTTCTCGTACGCGTAGCACTGGCTGGCCTCGGTCAGCTGGGCGGGCAGCATCGCGTACTTGTCGGCGGCGTTGGCGTCGTACACCGGCGTGGGGGTGACCCGGCCGCTGAGGACGGCCCCGCCGTACCGCACGACTCCGGAGATGCTGCCCTCCTCGGCGAGCAGCCGCTGCCCGGTGGCGACGGTCAGGTCGCCGCCGACCGTCAGGAAGTCCGAGCCGTTGGGCGGCGGCACCCGGGAGCCCACACCGGCGACGCCCACGTTGTAGATCTGCGAGGCTCCGGCGCGCTTGTTCTGGTCGAACTCGCCGAGGACGACGACCTTGCCCTCGGCCTCCGCGGCCGCCTCGCGGACCAGCATGTTCTCGCCGACGAAGACGTTGATGTTCTCGTCCCGGCCCGCCACCGGACCGTTGTTCACCTCCGGGAACCCGTTCTCCGGGCAGGCCGCGCCCTTGCAGGGGCCGAGCCCGCCGGGCAGGGGGTCGGCGACCCCGAGCCCGGCCAGGCCGCCGACGATGGCGGCGGCCGCGACGGTGACTGCCGCCGCCACATACGCTGAACGTTTTCTTCGCATACTCGGAAATATGCGTAATTAAGACAAAACTAATGGGAGACACGCTCACCGCTTCCCCCATTGGCCTACGCCCGCGGGACCCGACCAGACGTCAGGCCCCCTTCAGCTCCTGCCGCTGCCGCCCCAGGCCGTCGATCTCCAGCTCCACCACGTCCCCGGCCCGCAGATACGGCTTCGGCTCCGGCTGGCCGAGGGCGACCCCGGCCGGCGTACCGGTGTTGATCACATCGCCCGGGTAGAGCGTCATGAACTGGCTGACGTAGCGCACCACTTCCGCGACCGGGAAGATCTGCTGGGCCGTCGTCCCGTCCTGCTTCAGCTCGCCGTTGACCCAGAGCCTGAGGCCGAGTGCCTGCGGGTCGGGCACCTCGTCGGCGGTGACGAGCCAGGGGCCGAGCGGATTGAAGGTCTCGCAGTTCTTGCCCTTGTCCCAGGTGCCGCCGCGCTCGATCTGGAACTCGCGCTCGGACACGTCGTGCGCGACCGCGTACCCCGCGACGTGCGCGAGCGCCTCCTCGTGCGACTCCAGATAGCGGGCGGTGCGCCCGATGACGACGGCCAGCTCGACCTCCCAGTCGGTCTTCACCGAGCCGCGCGGTACGAGCACGGTGTCGTCGGGCCCGACGACGGTGTCCGCCGCCTTGAAGAACACCACGGGCTCGGCGGGCGGCTCGGCGCCGGTCTCGGCCGCGTGGTCGTGGTAGTTCAGGCCGATGCACACGACCTTGCCGATGCGGGCGAGCGGCGGCCCGATCCGCAGGCCGGCCGGGTGGAGCGCGGGCAGGGTGCCCGCGTCGGCGGCGGCGCGGACGCGGGCGAGCGCGGCGTCGTCGGCGAGCAGCGCGCCGTCGATGTCGGCGACCGTGCCGGACAGGTCGCGCAGGGTGCCCCCGGCGTCGAGCAGCGCCGGACGCTCGGCGCCCGCCGTACCGACTCGCAGCAACTTCATGGTGTGACTCCCTGGGGTCGAGCGGGGTCCCGGATGGTGTGCGGCCATCGGAGGTGCCGCCGATGAGTGCGAGCATCGGCGATTTGGCCGATCCTCCAAGCTCGGCGTCCGCTCCGCAAGACCCCGTTCACGTACTGGACCGTCACATCACGGCGGCGGCGCCCATCGCGCCCGCCCCGGTCGGCATGTCCCGGTACAGGAAGGCCCGCTCCACCGCGCTCCACGTCGTACTGGTCACGACGTACAGCGCGGCCGCCAGCGGCACCACCGCCACGGTGAACAGCGTCATGAACGACATCAGCGGCATGAACTTGGTCATGGCCGCCATGGCACCGGCGCCGGGCGCCTGCTCGCCGCCGGACGCACCGGGCGCGACCGGCGGGTTCGCGGCGAGCTGTCGCTTCGTACGCCGGTAGTTGAAGGTCGCGACGGCGGCGACGAGGGCGAAGAGCGCGAGGTAAAGCAGACCGGCCGCGCCGAAGAGGCCGCCGTCGCCGAGCGCGTCGGCCCAGCGTCCGCCGAGGGGTGCCGCGAACAGCTTGTGGTCGAGGAGTTCGTTGGCCTTGCCGCCGATGTCCGAGCTGGAGAACAGGTGGTAGAGCAGGAAGAAGGCGGGGAGCTGGAAGAGGCCCGGGAGGCAGCCGGCCAGCGGGGACACCTGCTCCTTGCGGTGCAGCTCCATGAGCGCCTTCTGGAACTTCTCCGGGTTCTTGGCGTGCTTCTCGCGCAGCGCGGCGATCTGCGGCGAGAGCTTGGCGCGCGCCTTCTGGCCGCGTGCGGCGGCCCGGGACAGCGGGTGGACGAGCAGGCGTACGCAGATGGTGACGGCGACGATGGCGGCGGCCATCGCCGAGCCGTGGAACAGCGGCGCGAGCAGGTCGGCGAGGTCGGCTACCAGGCCGGCGAAGAAAGACATGGGTGAGCCCTCCGGGGGTCTCGTCGTGCCGGAATGCCTCAGCGGGAGGCGGACGTGTCGGCATGACGACCCGCGCGGGGTCGGTGATCGCTTCCGCGGGCGCTGTCGCGCGCGCTCGCGGGGCGGGTCCCTACGCGGCCGTCAGGAGGGGACGGCCGGGTGCTCGCGGGCGGGTGCGCCCACGGGCGTCGGGATCGCGCTGCGGCAGGAACGCGGTGCGTTGCTCGCGGTCGCGGATGGCGGTGCGCACCCTGGTGCGGGGCACGGCGGGCGCGCA
Organism: Streptomyces sp. NPDC041205; assembly: GCF_055591765.1. Lineage (NCBI taxonomy): Bacteria > Bacillati > Actinomycetota > Actinomycetes > Kitasatosporales > Streptomycetaceae > Streptomyces > Streptomyces sp. NPDC041205. Next base: position 1,415,558 of record NZ_JBVIZH010000001.1, read on the forward strand.
GCGTGCGGCGAGCAGCGAGCACAGGGCGAGGGCGGAGCCCGCGGCGGCGGTCGCGGCGAGCGCGACGGCGGCGGAGAGGCTGCCGGTGTCGGCGAGGACGGTCTCGACGAGGAGGAAGAGGACCAGGGCGGCGGGGCGCAGCGGCGCGAGCCACTTGCCGAGCACGTGCCTGGTCAGATCCTTGACCACGTCGCCACCTCCCCTCGCCGTTCGTTCAGATCATCGTTCGTGCAGATGTACTGCTCACGTTTATACAGGATCGAGCCGGACGGGCTGAAGGAGCCTGCGGGGTCCGGGCAACGGCCCGACCGGGTCAGCGACGCACGGAAGGCCCACCGCCGGCCCCCGCGCCGACGCCCTCGGCCTCCCCTGCCCCTGGCCCCTCGCCCTCGATCGGCTCCCTCGCGAGCACCTCCGCGTCCGGCCTGCTGTCCTGGTCGACAGGACCGGCGTACGAGACGGCGAGCGCCACCGCCAGGTTCGCCGCGAGCGCGACGATCCCCGCGTTCACGCCGAACACCGGGTCGTGCTCGGTGAAGACGAGCCCGCACACGATCGCCACCCCCACGACGAGCCCGCTCACGGCCCCCACCAGCGTCAGCCGCCGCCACACCAGGCCGAGCAGCAGCATCGGCAGGAGCTGCGCCATCCCCTCGTACGAGATCAGCGAGAGCCGTACGAGGGTGTTGGGCGCCGTGTACGTCATGACGAGCGCGAGCGCGCCCGCGACCACGACCACGGTCTGCGAGGCGCGCTTCTGCCGCGCGGGCGCCCGCAGCCCCGGCAGCAGGGACAGCACGCTCCGGCCCCACATCGTGCCGATGACCAGCATGAACACGGCCATCGGCACGATGGACGACAGCGCGGCGGCGACCCCGACGAGCCCCACCACCCACGCGGGCAGCGAGTCCACGACCAGCTTGAACAGCGCGAGGTTCGACCCGGCCCCGGTGAGGCCCGGCACCACGAACAGGGCGGCCATGCCGAGCAGCATCGGCACGAACAGCAGGATGTTGTACGCGGGCAGCAGGACGGCGTTGCGGCGCAGGCCGTCGGCGCTGCGGGCGCCCAGATAGCCCGCGACGGTGGTCGGGAAGATGACGACGGTGAGGGCGTTCAGGAAGGTCGTCGTGGCGAACCACGCCTGCCCGTACGGACTGCTCCCGCTGCCCGGCAGCGTCAGCCAGTCCCCCTTCTCCCGCACGACCCGGTCGAGGAAGTCCCCGTACCCGTCGAAGTAGTGCAGCGGCACGTACACGACGAGGAACGCGAGCGTGCCGATGACGAGGACGTCCTTCAGCACGGAGACCCACGCGCTGCCGCGCAGCCCGCTCACCACCACGAACCCCGTGGTGACGGCGAACCCGATGAAATAGGCCCAGTTGAGGCTGATGGCGCCGTACGAGATCGTCGAGACGACGACGCCCATGCCGGTGATCTGCAACTGGATGTACGGCAGCAGGAACACCGTCACCATGACGGCGACGGCGGCACCGAGCCACGGCCGCCCGTAGCGGTGCGCCACCATGTCGGTGATGCCGACGAGCCCGTGGCGGCGCGCGTAGGCCCAGAGCATCGGCCCCACGACGTACCCCACCGCGTACCCGCAGGACATGTACGCGACGACGTAGAGCACGGGCGCGCCGTAGTTGTACCCCCAGCCCGCGGCGCCCAGGTAGCTGAAGCTGGTGTAGCCCTCGCCCGCCATCAGCACCCAGATGAGCACGGTCCCGAGGGAGCGGCCGCCGACGGACCACTCGGCGAGGGCGCCCTTCGGGGAGCTCTCGCCCGCCCCCGACCTCCGTCCCCGTACGGCGAGCAGTCCGAGGCCGACGGTGGCGACCATGAAGACGGCGAAGATGCTGGTGGCGATGGTGGCGTTCATGAGGTCCGCCGCCTCATGTTCTTGTCCCCGCGGTAGGCGAGCCAGACGGCGACGGGCGTGACGAGGGTGGCCGCGAGCAGCCACGCGAACAGGAACGGCAGCCCGAGGACGAGGGGCCGTACGCGATTGACGAAGGGCAACGCCCCCACGTACAGCACGAAGGGCACGAGGAGCCACAGGAGGTGGGGGCGGCGCTTGATCACGGGGCAGGAGCTTAATCGGGCCGCTCGGCCCGGGTGGGGCGGCGGGTCGACGGCATGGCGGCGGGTCGGCGGCCGACGGCGGGGCGACGGCCGGCGGCGGCTCAGCGGGGCCGCATGGCCGTCAGCTTCCCCCACACCACGAGCCGGTACTTGGACGTGTACGCCGGGGTGCAGGTGGTGAGCGTGACGTAGTACCCGGCGCGGTCGTACCCGTACCCCGGCCGGACCGCGCTGCGCGGCACGGGCGCGATGACCCCGCCGTCGCGCGGGCTCGTGCGGTCGAGGGTCTTGTCGACGGTGTACGTGTAGACGGCGTCCCGCGTCCCGACGGTCATCCGGTCGCCGGGGCGCAGCCGGTCGAGATGGCGGAAGGGCTCGCCGTGGGTGTTCCGGTGCCCGGCGAGCGCGAAGTTCCCGGGGCGGCCGGGCCGGGCGGTGCGGGGGTAGTGGCCGACGTACCCCTTGTTGAGCACACCGCCCTTGCTGACGCCCGCGGCGACGGGGACGCGGAGGCCCAGGCGGGGGATGCGCAGGACTGCGTAGGCGTGGCGGGTGGGTGTGGGCGTGGGCGTGGGGTGGGTTCGGGGCGATGTGGGGGGCGTGGTGGATCCAGGGACCCCGGGGTCGGGCGCGCCCCCGCCGCGACGGCGGTCACCGCCCCGCTCGGCACCCGCAGGCTCCCCACCGGAAGGGCCCTTCCCCGCCTCCCCCCACTCCCTCTCCAGGGAGTCGGCCTTGCTCTCCGCCGCCGCGCGGGCCTGGTGGTTGGTCCACCAGAGCTGGTGGACGACGAGGAGGAGCAGGACGAGGCCGAGGGTGAGGGTGGCTTCGGCGGCGTACCAGAGGAGGCGGAGGAGGGGCCGTCGCCGGACGGCCGGGGCCCCCTGGACGACAACCGGGGCCCCCTGGACGACAACGGGAACGCGCCCCCGTACCCGGAACGCAGACCCCCGTACCCGCGACGCGGACGCCCGTACCCGGAACACACGCCCCCGTACCCGAGACACAGGCCACCACCTCCAGCACAGGCCCGCAAGATAAAGGCAGCGCCCGCAACTGACCAGACCCGCGATGACGCGCGACGCACCCCATACACCCCACCCCGGGAACGGCAGTACGGTGTCACCCATGCGCCCCGACACGCCTGCCGACCACGTCGACCACATCGCCGAAGCGGAGCGCCTGGAGCGCACCGCGGGCCTCTACCCCGAGGACGCCGAACACCTCCTCCTCCAGGCCGCGGCCCACCTGGAGCTGGCCGACGCCCGCGACCGCGCGACGACGCTCTACGACAGCCTGCTCTCGCCGTCGGCGTCGCACCCGCCGGAGAACCCGACCCTGATCCGCGCGCTGAAGGCGGCGAACCTCTGGGAGTACGGCCACGAGGCGGAGGCGCGGGCGATCATCGACGGCGTGCGCGGCACGGCACCGGCGGACGCGGCGCCGTGGGTGATCGTGGCGGAGGCGCTGGAGGCCCACGACGAGCTGGACCAGGCGCACGAGACGTTCACGCAGGCACTGACGCGCCTGCTCCCGGCGGCGGGCGCGGGGGCCGAACCCCCTTACCCCACCCACCCGTTGCTGTTCGGCCGCCACCGGGTACGCCGCCTCCTCGGCGCGGAGCACGACGCCTGGGACGGCCTGGCGGACCGGGTCCACCGCTCGCGCGCGTCGGCGTCGGGCCGGGCGCCGGTCCCGCTGGACGAACTCCACGACCCCAAGCGCGTCTGGGCCCTCGGCTCGGAGAACCCCGAAGACCTCCGCGCCGAAATCGCCCGCCTCCAGTCGGAGTTGGGCTCCTACCGCGAGGCCCTCTCCCGCCCGTTCCCGGTCGCCGTCCTCCACTGGCCGTCCACGGAACTGACAGAACTCCTCGCCGCGTACCCGTCCCTCTCGACGGAATACCCGTCCCACGAGGCCCACTTGGCGACCATAGAGTCCTCCCTCCGCGAACTCTCCACCTCCGGCACCCCCAACTTGGGCATCGTCACGGGCACAGTCCCCTCCTACGAGGCCTTCGCCGCCTCCGAGGGCGCCTCCCCCGACGATCCCCTGCTGCTGCCGCAGTACGCGACGACGTTGGCTGCGCGGGGGCGGGCGCAGGGGTGGCCGCCGGAGGCGGGGGCGTCGTGCTGGTGCGGGTCGGGGCGAACGTACGCCGACTGCCACGGGGGCCGGTGACGGCACCGGCTACACCTATCGCACCCTCTTGATCACTGACGAACGTCTAAATCGAAAGCGAATCCCCAGGATGGCACGGCTAATTCTCCAGGGTCCCGGTGAGACCTGCAGCAATACAGAGCCTGGGGAACACCAACTGCTCGCGTCTGCAGACGACATCGAACTTCAGTCCGTCGCTTCCTGGCTGGGCAGTCACCCTGTAGCCGAGGCCTACACTGAGGCGATTCGGAACTCGATCGATTACGTTCTTGACGGCGGGCGGACGGGAAGGTTCGACCTAATGTCGCCCGAGGTGCACCCCGGCGAGCGGGCCTCCGTCGGGGCAAAGCTCGAGTACGAGATCCTCCGGATACTTGGGCTGCCAAAGACCAGACCGCTGGACACTCTCATCGCGGACGTTCCCGTAGACATCAAGGTCACCGTGGGCGACAACTGGGCTATCCCCACTGAGGCCCACTGTCAGCTGTGTATCTGCACCCAGATCCAGCTAAAGAAAAATCGGCATAGATCATGGCTCGTCCGGGCCCACAGGTCGTGGCTCTACCGCGGCAAGGGAAATAAGGATCAGAAGCGCGGTCTCGCAGTGCAGGCGCGCGAACACTGGAGCCTTCCGCTTTACGACTGGACAGCGCTTCCAGTCAATCCGCTGCGCTACCTGACTGAGGAACAAGTAGAGCAGGTGCTGGCCAAAAAGCCAGGACAGGTGCAGCGAATGCTCAAGATGTTCCATTTCCTTGAAGGACACATCATCCCACGGAACGTCTTCCTGACAGTGGGAGCAGGAAAGCAAGACCCAATGCGCCGCGCCCGGCAGCTACGGGATCGCGCGGCAAAAGAAGGGCTCACCGTCCTCTGCGGCACCTGGGTAGATTCACGTGATGAGGCTGCCGCTCGCGGCATCACCCTCCAACCCGGCGAGTGGATCGCCCTGCGTGACGGCACCGAGGGAGATGACTCGGAAGCGCCCCCAGCCTGACCGACTGAAAGAGACGCTAGGAGCAAGACCTCGGTGCGCGCATCTGACGACTGGACCCCACCGACAGGTTCGTGGGCGTCCTCTGCGGCTCGGCGCAGGAACATGCAAGCCATCCGAAGCAGAGACACCAAGCCTGAGCGGCTGATCCGTCGACTCCTGCACGCCCAGGGGCTTCGCTACCGAGTATCAGCGAAGCCCTTGCCTGACCTGCGCCGGACTGCGGATATTGTCTTCCGGCCGACGAAAGTAGCCGTATTCATTGATGGCTGCTATTGGCATGGCTGCCCCGAGCACTATGTGCCACCAAAGACGAACGAAGGCTATTGGTCAGGCAAGGTGGCGGGCAATATGGCTCGCGACCGGGATACGAACCGACTCCTGGCGGAAGCAGGCTGGACAGTTCTCCGCTTTTGGGAGCACGAGTCACCCGACGAGTGCGCGAGCACTGTCGTCCGCATCGTCCTCGAACGACGGGAGGCTCTGCTGCAGGGGAAGCTCGGGCGCAACGAGTGACGGGTCGTCCTCGTGTTCATATTCCGGGCTCGGATCGTCGTGCAGTGGGCCAGTACGAGTCAAGGCTTCCCGGATACTCTCGCCGACGGCTGCGGCGACCGGAGGCGGGAACGCATTGCCGACCTGGCGGTAGCGCGCCGTCTTGCCTCCAATGAACACCCATGGCCCCTCAGGGTCGTTATCGTCTGGGAAGCCCTGGATAATGGCCGCCTGCTGGACGGTGAGCTTCGGGCCCCGGGTCAGGTCGCCAAGGTCACGGCCGAGGTCACTTGTGTCGCCCTCGTCATTGGCTACACCCATGCCGTCGACGCCTAGGGCCTCCCAGGCCCGCTTGGCTCGGGTCGGACCGAGATCTGCTCCACCATGCTTCTTGGAACCACCCACCAGCGTCGGCGCGACCGTGCCAAGGCTGGCGTCCTTGTGCCACTTCTTGAAGCGGTCGGTCCCCGCACCAAGCCGTCTTTCCATGCTGGGGCCCAGCGCTTCGACTACACGGTGCACCTTCTTTCGGGGCACTGGCCAGTCAAAGCCGCGGTACTGGTCTTTTCGGATCGCCACCAGGATGGCGCGAGGCCGGAGCTGGGGCACCCCGAAGTCCTGAGCCTCCAGAACGCGCCAACCGCAGATGACGTAGTCGGCCTTGCGCAGCCGGTTTTTGATGTGGTTCCGGTAGTAGCGGAACTTACGCTCCGGCTCCACAAGCCCTCGGACGTTCTCGATCATGACCGCCCGAGGCTTGAGCTCCTCAACGAGATCAAGCATGCGGGGAAAGAGATCCCGCTCGTCATCGCGGCCCAGCTGATGCCCCGCCGCCGAGAAGGGCGGGCAAGGCACACCGCCGGCGAGAAGGTCGAGCTGCCCTGGCTGAAGCATCCGCTTGCCAGAGGCCTGCTTCCTCCGGTGCCCCTCAGGGTCAGGCACTTCTTCCAGCGGCTTGAAGTTGTTGACATCCGTCTCGCGAACCAGGCAGTGCTTCTTCTCCCAGGCCCAGGATGGGCGCGACTCGATGTTCTTCCTGAGCGTCGCAGCAGCGTGCTTGTCGATCTCCACCAGCGCGAGGTGCCGGAAGCCGGCCTGGTGAAGCCCAACAGCCTGGCCGCCGGCACCCGCGCAGATCTCGATTGAGGTCAGCTTGTGGTGGGCGGTCCCCATCGGCTCCTCCTGGTACGGCGAATTGCAGACACGCAAGTGTCGCATCCCCCCAGGACCAGGAGCCACGTGACCGGCCGACTTTCGCTGGGAGACGTCAGCTCCCCAAGAGCCTGTCCAGGTCTCTTTGGAGTTCCTCCCGCGTCACAGCCGGCAACTGCCGGTACATGGCCCAGATCGTTTCCGTCTGAGACATGGTTCGCCCGTCTGCCTCCATCCAGTTGAGCAGCTCCCGCTTACCGCGCTTGGGAAGCTCCGCCACCCGGTCCCAGACCTGCTCTTTGGTCATCTGCACGCCAGTGAGGTGCTTCACGGTCTCGTTGCAGCGGGCACACTCCGTGATCAAGTCTTCGGCATTGGCCGCATTGCCGGATCTGTGCGGATTGACATGTCCGACAGTGAGGCGAACCCGTGCGTCCGGATCATCCGCGTACGCCTCCCCGGCTGCATGCCCGCATCGTCGGCAGGCATGGCCGTCCCGCTCAAGCACGAGCCGCCTGGTTTTGGCACTGATCTGCCGCAGGCCCGCCGCCCTGTGCTCCGGCTCCCAAACAGGACGTCCGATCGCTTCCAGATACAACTGCTCGGGCTGAAGGCTAGGCCGGTCCCGATAGGTCCTGATCACCCACCCCGCGGGCCGCAAATCGCGCATGCGGCGGTCCACCTGCTCCGCCCCCTGAATCGCCTCACGGAGCCTGGCCTTGGAGAAGGTCCCGCCTTCGCCAACCTCATCTCGGAGCCACAAGGCGACGCGGACCCGCGTACCAAGCCCTTCGTTTCGCCAGCTCAACCCTGGTTCAGTCATCCGCACGCCAATCGATCAAATGTTCCATGCATGCCTCTATCGAATGGAGACCGTAGCTTGCCGCCACTTGCCGCGGCAAGTGGCGGCAAGCTGATCCGGGCATCAGGCCCCGCGCCGAAAGGATCAGTCGTGTTGCATCACTCCGCCACAACGGGCCCCCGCACCTGCGTCGAACTGTGCTCAGGCGCCGGAGGCCAGGCCCTCGGCCTTGAACAGGCAGGCTTCAGGCATCAGGCGCTCATCGATCTAGACAGCGACGCGTGTCAGACGCTCCGGCAGAACCGTCCGGACTGGCACGTCGTGCAGGCAGACGTCCGGTCATCGGAACACGTTCTTGCCGTGACAGGGGCTCGCCCCTGCCTCCTAGCAGCGGGTGTGCCGTGCCCACCCTTTTCGATCGCTGGCCGGCAGCTCGGGCTAAATGATGAGCGCGACCTGATCCCTGCGGCGCTCGCACTTGTCTCTGCCATCAAACCGAGGGCGATCCTCCTTGAGAACGTGAAGGGGTTACTTCAGGCGAAGTTCTCGGCATACAGGGCAGCCATCCTTCGAGCCCTTTCCAACCTTGGCTACACCGCTGAGTGGCGCCTGCTCTACGCCCGCGACTTCGGCGTGCCACAGCTGCGGCCACGCGCAGTCTTAGTAGGTATGCAAGGGCAGGCGTTCACCAACTTCTGCTGGCCCGCGGGATCCTCTCTCACCACAGAGGCAGCGCACGTAGGCGCCGTACTGCACGAATCGATGGCATCCCGAGGCTGGAAACTTGCTGATACCTGGGCCGCCCAAGCCCAACGGATCGCACCAACGCTGTGTGGTGGCTCTCGGAAACACGGAGGTCCGGATCTAGGACCGTCCCGAGCTAGACGGGCATGGGCTGAGATCGGGGTGAACGGTTCCAGCCTCGCGAACGAGCCACCGGCGCCTCACGATCAGCTACCGGTGAGACTCACCGTGCCGCAGCTCGCACTGCTGCAGGGCTTCCCACCGGACTGGACGTTCGCGGGAGGTAAGACATCCGTCTACCGACAAGTAGGGAATGCCTTTCCGCCTCCTGTGGCACAAGCAGTCGGCCGCGCCATCGCGGAGGCCTTGGATCAGGCAGCCATGAGGGCCGCGTAGCCCCGACGGTGTGCCATCTGCATCCCGTCATCGAACGGCATGGGAATCGATGTGCCGGATAAGAGCACGAACATCAGCCATGTCCATTCCTGCAGCGAGGGAAGGCTCCTCCTGCAGGTCCGCAAGCTGCTGCACGGACGGGTCGTCCAGGATCTGCCCCATAAATTCGAGCTTCTCGCCCAGCCGCAAGGCCACTACCTCATCGATGGTTCCTTCGGCCGCCAGAGCCGTAACTCGTGTCTCTGTTCCAGGTGCAAGCCCGAGTCGGTGAATACGGTCGAGACTCTGAAGGAAGCGGCCAGCCATAAAGTCACGATCTACATACACGGCATCATGGCAGACCTGGTGCAGGCTGATGCCCTCGCCCAGGGTCGCAGGGTTAGAAAGCAGCACAAGGCAATCAGGGTCTTCCCTGAACCGCTTGAGCTGTTCCTCACGATCAGGCGTCCCTCCGTGCACGACGGCTGGCTGATAGGCGGAGAAGAGCCGCTCCATCGTCGTGAGGCTGCGTACGAAGGTCGTCCATACCAGCGTCTTCCGCCCCATGCCCGCGTTCTCCGCAACGATGCTGAGCGCTTCCTTGTATTTCGGAGAAAGCTCATAGTCAGGCAGCTGCCTGAGGAGGGAGTACAGGGAGTCGGTCCGTGGCACTTCCAAGGGCGGCACCCGATAGTCGAGCGGCGCGTATCGGCTTTCGCCCTCTAAGAGCAAGGCAGGGCTAGTCGCCGCCATGAGCAGCCGCAGCATCGCCTTGCCCAGAGCATCGAAGTCTTCCCGCCCAGCCTCAGCCCGAGCGGTGTAGCGGCCGACGAGCGCGTCGTACACCTCACGGTGCAGGGACGGCAGCGGGACGTAACGAATGCGTGTTTCGAAAGGTGGGAGCCCGAGTTCGTTCTTAGTGGTCCGGGCAAACAGTGGCCGCAGCACCGTACTCGCATGGGCGAGGTCGCCACCGGCTACGGCATTGGTCACGACGCGGCGACCGTGTCCCGGCCATACGAAGGAGAGCAAGTTTTCCAAGTCACGGGCCCCATTGGGTGCTGGGGTTCCAGTGAGGATGAGCCGTCGGCGAGCCAACGGGCCTAGTGCCATGCAGGCACTGCCGTAGATGCCTCGTGCCCCGAGCTTCATGCGGTGCGCCTCGTCAAGAATGATCATCGATGGGACGCCGCGGAGCCAGGTCGCGAGCGTAGCCAGGGATCGGTCAAGCCTCTCGTAGTTCACGATGAGGACATCCGTTCCCGGATCGGGAAGGCGCTCCATTACCCGGACGGCAAGTGGCTCCTTGAAGCACACCTCACTCTCATAACTCCAAGATTCGTACGCGGACTTAGGGCTCACGACGAGCAGCCTGCGCACGTCCCCCCGCTCCCTCATCGCGCTGAAGATGGCGAGCCCGACACGGGTCTTACCAGCACCCGGTACCGAGAAATTCGCACCGTGCTGGAGGGACAGGAGGCGTGCGATGTCTCGACGCTGGAAGTCGGTGAGGTCCGCACGCCATTCAGGACCGAGTTGGTCCAGAACCAGGCCTGGTGTGCCGACGGGGGCGGTTCCGGGGTCCTCCAGCCATTGCTCGGCCCGCTCCGCGTCGTCGAGAACACTGCCGACGAGGGTGGCCAGCTCCTTTTCCCACTCCACATCCGGGGATGGCCAAGCGGCCAGCGCCTCAAGCCCAGTAAGGAAGTCATCGAGATCGACCTCGACTGACAGCACGGTGCGCTGACCGGCAGCGGGGAACCGGGCTGCCAGCTTGGCGAAATCGCCTTCGCGTCCCGGGGCCGCCCGCAGAACGGCACGCGTGCGGGTGACATCCGAGGCGATTCGCAGAGACGGTTCAGGGGCCGTGGTCACACACCCTCCTGCCTGACCGAATCACGGAGCCAGGAGACGCCGTCACCGGGCGCCTTGATACTGCGCTGGGTCGCTACGGCGAGCTTCGTCAGGGTCTCGCGGAGGGTCAGGACCGCCTCATCAAATGCCTCTTCGTCGAGGCTGCCGGAAGCCTTGGCGAGCGTGAGGTCGGTGATGCACTGCTCGATGTCCTGGCATGCGTCGGTGATACGGTCCTGTGCCGCTTGCTTGCGCTTGCGGACCCGTGCGTCCTTACCCGCAGGTTCCAGAGCCTCCTCAAATGCCTCCTTGGCAGTGCTGAACATCTCGGCGGCTGTCTTGCTCCGCTCGGTAAGCAAGCCGTCCTCCACGGTTGCGACTGCCTTCGCTTTCAGGATTTTATCGGTCAGCTCCTTGGCCTGGGTGACTTTGGGCGCAGCCGACTTCATGGTCCTGTTTAGCCCAGGAATCACCACGCCTGCTGCCGGGGTCACGGCTTCCGTCTTCAACGAATCCGGAAGCCTGCTGTCCAAGTACCGGCCCCTGAAGTCAGGTTCGATGAGTCGTACGTCAGTCTTTGAAAACCCGAGAACGATGGCCACAAGTCGCGTCTCTTTAAGAACCTCCGCGCTGTCCTTGCTTACCGCCGATTCCTTGGTGTATCGGCGATAGACCTCACGGAGCTTTTCCTGCTGCTTTTCGAAGTCCAGCAGCCGAAGCCGAGCTCCGTCATCGATGGACCGCTCAATCAGGTCGCGGAGGCAGGATAGGACCCACAGGTCCTGCTCACATGTCTGGGCACGCATGCGGAACTCCCGCGCCACGTCGGCGAGCGTACGCCCCAGAAGGTGCTGTTCCTCCATAGCCAGAAGCCGGTTGATGTACGAGTACTCACGGCGCTGGTCTGGACGGAGTTGAAGGGACAGCTCCACCGCGTTGATGTCGTCCCACGTGCACGACTCGGGCAGAACGCCGACCCGAATGTTCGCGACGCCCAGTTCTTTAAGAGCTGCACGACGCGTGTTGCCGTTGACGAGGATGCCGTCCCGCGTGATAAGCCCGGGTTCCTTCTGCCGGTCGGCGCGGAGGCTCTCCATCAGCTCGTTGAAGACGGGGTCATTCTTGGAAGGGTCTTCCGGCAGCATCTGCAGCAGGTGTTCCAGGTAATCCTGGCTGCCGGGCGCCCACGGGTCGTCATCAAGCAGCGCGTCCCGCTCGAGGTCGTGACTCCGCTGAGCGCGAATGCGGTGCGTTCCCGGGTTGTAGTAGAGCGACTCCATCGGCATGTCGATGACCTCAACGTGCAGCGGCTGCGTGCGCCACTCAACGGTGAGCGTCTCCCGGACGCCATTTCCCGCTGCGATTTCCTTCAGCCGCTGTTCGACCAGCGCCTTGTTCGCCTCCGCCAGCGGCGGCCGGCCGAATTCCTTACCCACCAGAATCTCCTCAAGAGCGTCGGGGTTTTACTTCTCCTACGTAGCCGCTTCCCACCCGAGGGCAGGAAGCGGGCCTCCGAGATCACCAAAAGTTGTGCGGACTATTCGGCCGACGGCGGCTTCAGAGCGCTGCGGATCTGTGCCCTCGAATCTTCGGGAAGCGTCCGGTAGTCGGCCCAGAACGCCTCCGCCGCACTGAACTCGCGCTGATCGCGCTCCATCCAGGCCGACAGCATCCTGCGCTCCAAGCCGCTGAGACCCTCAGCGCGCTTCAGCATCTCACCCAGGTCTGCCGCTACTGCGCCGCGCCCGCCCACCCGGCAGCGGTTGCACTCGGCCACAAGCTCCGTCTTCTCAGTGCCGTCCGGCTGCCGCACAACCCGGCGGGCGATATCGATCTGGGCGGACTCGTAGGTGCCGGCGTAGATCTCACCCGGTGCGATGCCGCAGGACCGGCAGAAGTGCCCGTCGCGTGAGAGCACTTCACGCCGCTGGGTCTGAGTAATCGACGTGCCGGGGCGCGTGCCCTTGCCCGGCTGCCACACCGGCTCGCCCTGCTTCACGAAGCGCTGCTCATGCTGGCCGAGGGAAGCGTCCTCACGGTTCGTGTTGATCTGCCAGCCGTGGTCCCGCAGATCACGTACTCGACGGTCGGCCTGGCTGACCCCCGGGAAGGCCGCCTTCACGTCTTCCTTGGTGAAGACGTTCCCCTCGCCCACGACGGTCACTAGCCACAAGCCGGCACGCTTCATGGTGCCGAGCTGCGGATCCGTCCATGACGGCAAGTCCACCTCGTACCCCTCTCCTTGTTGGGTCCACTAAGGCCGCAAGCAGCGGAGGGCCCGCCAACTGCGCTCCCCCTAGGAGCGTTGCTCAAGTAGCGGTGAGAAATCCAGTACTGCCCGGCAATTGCACTGGCGCCATATTTGCGCCTCCGCAATGACCCAACGTACCTATCCAAATCACCAGGGACTCCAGCAAGATGGAAGGTCTACTCAGACGCCCGCGTCACACGGAGAGGCTGGCCTATATGGCGACGAGACCCTCGGGAGGCCATCCTCCACACGATGACGATGCTGTGCCACTCTCGCCCAGAGAGGTGTTCCTGGGGGCGCTGCACGACCTACTCATTGCCGCAGACCTCGCCCACAACACGATCGCCAAGCGGGCAGGCATCCATCAATCCAGCCTGTCCTGCTACAACACAGGCAGGCGTGTGCCTGAACCGGGCCTGTTGGAGCGGATCTACAAGGTCCTGGAGCGTGAAGCACAGCGGTTTCCCGAGACGACGCTGCCGCACACACTCCCCTACTTGCTCCAACTCCGCGATGCCGCCCGCGCCCAGCCCATCGCCCCCTCAGCTGCAACCGCCGCCTTAGCCGCCACCGAGAAGCCTCGCGTGCAGCGGCCGGCTTCCCCAACGTTCCAAGCGAGGCGCCGCATGAAGCTGGGTCGGCTCGCTCGCCGCAAAGTTGCGGGCCCGTCGACACAGGCAAAGGTGCCGGTCCCCCGACGAGAGGGGGACCGGCACACTGCCAGCAATTCACACGCCGCCGACATCGCCGACTACCTCCGTCACGTGACGGCGGGCAGGTTTCGGCATGCGCAATTCATTGCCTGGGCGACAGCGAGAACCCTTGCTCCACGAGAGTTCCCCGAGGTCATGGCCTCGTACCGGAACGCGGGAGCAGAGGAAGGAGCTGAGGCAATCCTCAATGCCGCCGCGAGTCAGGATGACATCCAGACTTCCATCAACATCACCGCTGCGTTGATCGATGGAGGTCAAGTAGCCGATGCCCAAGCTATGTTGGCCGTCATCCGCACCGATCTGTAGCCCGTGCCGGCGGAGCTTCTACGGGCCCTACACCACAGCGTCAGTCTCCGCCTCAAAATGCATCTGCGCCCTGTCGAGCATCTCATCCGGGTCCCCTCCTTGCGCTACCAGCCAGTGGAGGAGATCTGCGATCACGTCGGTAACCGACTCTTCAAGCACCGCGTAGGTCGGCACCACAGCCGAACTTGCTCCAGCCGCGCGCCGGTACTCCTCAAGAACCACTGCGGCACGCCGTACCCGCATACTGTGGCGCGCCGACTCAAGGGAGAGCTCGCACCACACCGCCTTCCCGGTGGCCGTGAGGAGCGTGCCCCACTCCTCGCACATTGAGGCAAGCAGGTGCAGGCCGCGCCCGCAGTCCGCTTCCCTACACATCGCGCGCAGGGCCGGCACGGCCTGGCTCTTGTCATGCACCTCAACACGCAGACGGTCGTCTCGCGATTCGAGGACGAGGGTCGCGGCCGCCCCTTCGCCAACATGCTTGATGACATTCGTGGCCAGTTCGGTCACGACCAGTCCGGCCTCATCAGCGACACTCTGCGCACCCCACTGCTTCAAGTTGCGCTTCACCGCCTTGCGGAGCAGTTGAAGTTCTGCCGGTGCTGCTTCAAATGGAAGGACGCAGCGCGGCCGTCGTTCACCCTCTTGGCAAATGGACATGGAGAGACTCCCTCCCAGGCCACGCAGCGCTGCGCCCGCCGTATCTGCACGACTGCACCGCGTAGCGAACTGCTTCGAGCATGGCATAGAGAAGTCTCGCCATGTAACTTCTCACCAGAATCCATCGAGTGAATCCGACCGGCGCCAACTCCCGGGGCGAATAGCCTGATTGCACCGAGCGAGCAGGGAGCCCGCGCCACCCAAGGAGGTAACCGACGTGCCAGCGAGGGCCACCACCCGCCGTCGTCAACTGGGCGCCACCCTGCGCAAGCTGCGTGTGCGCAAGGGGATGACGCTTGCGGAGGCGGGGCTCCGCGTCGGCGTATCCAAGGCGACCATCAGTCGGTACGAGACACGCGAAGGCCCCGTCAAGTGGCTCGTCGTCGAAGCGCTGTGCCGCGCGTACGACACCAGCGACGCCGAGCGGAACGTTCTCGTGAACCTTGCCAAGGAGGCCCGGCAGCAAGGCTGGTGGAGTTCCATCTCCGACTCGATCCCGGAGAGCATGAACCTCCTGCTGACCCTGGAGGACGAGGCCGTCCGCGAGGATCACTTCGCCTGTGTCTACATCCCCGGGCTGCTGCAGACCCGCCGGTACAGCACAGCTCTGCAGGAGGCCAACGAGGTGCAGCTCGCACCGGCGGAGATCGAACAGCTCGTGGACATCCGCATGAAGCGGCAGGAGATCCTGACCCGGGCGAAGCCACCACGGCTGTGGGCGATCCTCGACGAGTCCGTCATCCGCCGTGTAGTCGGCTCACCCGAGATCATGAAGGAACAGCTGGGCCGCCTCCTCGAAGCGAACGAAGCCCCCAACATCACGCTGCAGATACTGCCGTTCTCCAAGGGAGCACACTGTGCCGCGCTGGGCAGCTTCGTGATCCTCGGCGGACCCGAACCGACCCTCGATGTGGTGTATTTCGACTACCACACGGGCTCGCTCTTCCTGGAGAAGGACGAGGAACTGGACCGATACCGACTTGCGTTCGACTACCTGCGCGCACAAGCGTTGGACATGGAAGCTTCCTCATCCGTGATCCACCGCGTCCGCAAGGAGCTGTAAGTGCCAGTCGACTCAGAGCCCGTGGCCCACCACTCCTGGTTCAAGTCCTCGTACAGCGGAGGCAACACCACCGAGTGCGTCGAAGTGGCCCTCACGGTGGACGACGTGTTCATACGCGACTCGAAGTGCCCCGATGGCCGCCAATTGGTCGTCGTCCGGCCAGAGACATGGTCCGGCTTCCTCGCCTCGCTCCCGCAACAGCAGTGCTTCTGAACCTGCCTCTCCGTACGCCACGAAATAGCCGCGCGTTACGCTCAGGCCAGAGTGATGGATTCCTCCCTAACCGGGTGAAAGCGAGGCAGGCATGGTGAACGTGGTGGCGAAGGTACCGGCGGCCGCGGTGGCCGCAGGCGGGCTCCTCGGCGGCTACGCCACCGCCCGCCTCACCAAGAACCGCCCCCTAGGCGGAGCCGTCCTCGCCGCAGCCGGAGCCGCCGCCGCGCAGCAGTGGCGGCAGCAGGCAGGCCCGAAGACCGCCGCCGCGCTCAGCGCCGCGTACGTCGCCGGGTTCGCCGGATCGCACCCCCTCGCGAAGAAGGTCGGCGCCTGGCCGGCCGTCCTCGGCGTCGCCGGGAGCGTGGCACTCGCGTCGTGGGTGGCCGTCGACCGCCGCCAAGGCTGACACAGGCCGCCGCCAAGGCCGACGCATGCCGGCACCACGGCCGACGCATGCCGACGCACGCCGCCGCCAAGGCCGACGCACGCCGACACCACGCCGCACGCCAACGGCCCCGCACACCGTCCAGGTGCACGGGGCCGCGCTCCCCCTCCCCCAGGCAGGCCCGAAGCCGGTGGACCGAACAGGCGGCCGACCAACCCCGAGGCTCAAACCATCACGCCGACTCGAACAACCACTTCTGGTTCCGCTCCCCGATCCACTCCTCCAGGTTGAGCTGCGTGCCCCTCCGGTTCGACGGGAGGGTGATGACGCCGTTGGCGTAGACGAAGGCGATGCGGAACAGGTTTTCGCCGACCGGCTCGATCGACCACTGGAGCGGGACGGGCTGGCCCGCGATCAGGGGCGGGTAGATGCGGATGTCGCTCTGCGAGATGTAGGAGTCGCCCGCGGCGCTCTTGATGACGTACTGGTTCACGCCGTTGGTGGTCGAGATGCGCCACTTCTGGTTGGTGCCCTTGTGCAGCTCCCAGCCGCTGATCGGCGTGTTCGGGGAGGTGGAGCCGCCGCTCAGGTCCACGTACAGGTCCTCGAAGGCGGCGTTCCTGATCCAGTACTCGCCGTCCGGGATGATCGGAGCCATGCGTCAACCTCCGTACGAGAGAGGGGCGGTGCCCAAGCGGGCGGACCTCAACGTAGGCGGCGTCCGCGCGTCACGTAACGGGGTCTTCCGGTCGTAGGGCGGGTTTTGGGGACGGCTGGGTCATGGTGGTGCATGTCCAGCGATTCGGTCGGAGGGGAGTGGGGAGGTGTGCGGTGGGCGAGGGGCCTCTCACCTCGTCGTGGCCGGGACCTTTCCTGGTACGGGAGCGCCCTCCGGGTGGCGAGGGCGCGGCGGGGGCGACAGGGGCGCCGGTCCCGGGGACGCCAACTGCCCCGATCCGTACGCCCCGTACGCCCCCCGGCGGCCACACCCCCGCCCCTCCCGGCGGCCGACCCTAGGCCGCCGCCCCGTCCCCCCTGAACTGCCGCGCGAACCCCGCCACCGCCAGCACCACACCACTCCCGGCCATGACCATGACCAGCCACGCCACCGGCCAGATCGAGGCGTCCGGCGGTTCGTGCGTGGCGAAGGAGGCATAGAGGAGTGCGGCGGGCGGGGCGGCCACCACCGGGAGCGTCCAGCGCATGCGGTCGCGGAGGCCGAAGTAGGCGGCGAGGACGAGGACGGTGGCCACGACGAGCGTGATGCCCGCGTCCGTCACCGGGGAGGTCTCGTTGATCGCGCCCGGCGTCTCGGCGCGGTTGCGCAGGTCCCAGGGGATGAAGAGCAGGTACGCGGCGGCCGCCAGGCCCGCGCCGAGCAGGCGCGTCGCCCAGCGCTCGGCGAACGGCCGACCGCGCAGCGGGCGCAGGGCGTTCCGCAGCAGCCGCGACGCGCCACGCCGCGGAGCCGGTACGTTCAGCAGCGAACTCGGTGCGTTCATGTGTACGACGGTGACGGCACCGGCGCGTCGGTGCCTGAGTACGCGTACTCAGCTCCCTCTGTGCACGCGGTCACCCACGTGTGCTCGGCCGCCCCCTGAACGTCGCCCGATACGCCCCCGGCGACACCCCCACCCCCGCCTGGAAGTGCCCCCGCAGCGACGCCCCCGTCCCGAACCCGCACTCCGCCGCGATCCGGTCGACCGTGCGGTCGGTCTCCTCCAGGAGCTGGCGGGCGCGGTCCACGCGGCGCTGGGTGAGCCACTGGACCGGGGTCAGACCCGTCTCGTCGCGGAAGCGGCGGCTGAAGGTGCGGACGCTCATCGACGCCCGGGCGGCCAGTTCGGCGAGGGTCAGGGGCTCACCGAGGCGGGTCAGGGCCCAGGCCCGCGCCGCGCCCGTCGACATCGACTCGGGCTCGGCGGCGACCGGGCGTTGGACGTACTGGGCCTGCCCGCCCTCCCGGTGCGGCGGCACCACCGTGCGGCGCGCCACGGCCGCCGCGACCGCCGCCCCGTGGTCGCGGCGGATCAGATGCAGGCACAGGTCCACCCCGGCCGCCTCCCCCGCCGAGGTCAGGACGGCGCCCTCGTCCACGTACAGCACGTCCGGGTCGACCGAGACCGCGGGGAAGGCGCGGGCGAAGAGGTCCGCCGACAGCCAGTGCGTCGTCGCCCTGCGCCCGTCCAGGAGGCCCGCGGCGGCCAGGACGAACGCGCCCGTGCAGATCGAGGCGATGCGGCGGGCCGACGAGGCGAGGGTGAGCGCCTCGGCCAGCGGGGCGGGCAGTCCCCCGGGGCGCAGCGACTCGTCCTCGCGGTGCGACGCGGGCACGATCACCGTGTCCGCGCCTGCCAGGACCTCGGGGCCGTGCGGCGCGCGGATCGGGAAGTCGGCGTCCGTGTCGACCATTCCGGGGCGCAGCGCGCAGGTCAGGGGCGTGTAGAGCGGGGCGCCCGCCGCGTCGCGCGCGCTGCCGAACAGCTGGTGGACCAGGCCGAGTTCCATCGGCAGGACGCCGTCGCGGACGAGGACGGCGACGGTGCGGCGCCCCTTTCGCGCTGCCGTACGAGGTTCTGCGATCCCTTGCGTCGCCATGGCCAGATCCTTGCACACCCTGGCCATCTGGCCACTCGTCGCGCTCACCCCGCCGGACGGACGCTCGGTTCATGAGTACGTCGCCGAATTCGCCGGGTACGGCACCGCGCACGCCGAGTACGCCTCGTACGCCTCGTACGCCTCGTACGCCTCGTACGCCTCGTACGCCACCACGCGAGCCGACCCCCGCCCCGAGCAGCCCACGCCTCCCCCTCACCCCCTGGACCATCGCCGCCACCGCCGCCCTCGCCATCGTCACGGCGGGCGCCTACACCACCCTCGCGGGCCTCCTCGTCGGGCCGCTGCACGCCGAACTCGGCTGGTCGCGCGGCGCCATCGGGGTGGGCAGCGCGGTGAACATGGTCGTGTACGGGGCCACCGCGCCCTTCGCGGCCGCGCTGATGGACCGGTTCGGGATGCGGTACGTGACGACGGGCGCCCTCGGCCTCGTCGGCGTCGGGGGCGTGCTCACCGCCACCGCGATGACGGCGGCCTGGCAGTTCGCGCTCTACTGGGGCGTGCTCGTGGGGCTCGGCACCGGCGCCACGGCGATGGCGTTCGCGGCGACCGTCACCGAGCGGTGGTTCGTGGCGCGCCGCGGCCTGGTCACGGGGCTGCTCACGGCGGCGGGCGTGGTGGGGCAGTTCGTGTTCCTGCCGGTGCTCTCGGAGGTCGTGGGGCGGTACGGGTGGCGGGCGGCGGCGTTGACGCTCGCGGGCGCGGCCGCGCTCGCCGCGCCGCTGGTGTGTCTGACGCTGCGGGACCATCCGGCGGACGTGGGGCGACGCCCGCATGGGGCGGAGGAGTTCGTGCCGCGCCCCGCCCCCGTCACGGGAGCGGGCCGCCGTGCCGTACGCGTCCTGCTCCGCTCCGCCCGCACCGCCCCCTTCTGGCTGCTCGCCGGGACCTTCGCGATCTGCGGGGCCTCCACGAACGGCGTGATGTGGACGCACTTCGCGCCCGCCGCGCACGACCACGGCATGCCGATGACGGCCGCCGCGTCGCTGCTCGCGCTGATCGGGATCTTCAACGTGGCGGGCACGGTGGCCTCCGGCTGGCTCACCGACCGCCGGGACGCGCGGCGGCTGCTCGCCGCGTACTTCGCCCTGCGCGGCCTCGCCCTCCTCGCGCTGCCGCTGCTGCTCACCGCGACCGTGCGGCCGCCGCTGGTGGCCTTCGTGGTCGTCTTCGGGCTGCTCGACGTGGCGACGGTGCCGCCGACGATCGCGCTGTGCCGCGCGTGCTTCGGGCCCGACGCGGCCGTCGTGTTCGGCTGGGTCAACTCCGCGCACCAGGTGGGCGCGGGCACCGTCGCGTTCCTCGGCGGCGCGGCCCGGGACGCGTTCGGGTCGTACGACCTGGTGTGGGTGGGGACGGCGGCGCTGTGCGCGACGGCGGCGCTGCTTTCGCTGGCGAGCCCCGCCGCCCACCCGCCGGGCAGCCGCTAGGCGCTCCGCTGGAGGTGCGGCGACATGCCGTCGATCGTCTGCGGCACCGACGTGGCTGGTCGCGCGGTTCCCCGCGCCCCTTCAGGGCGCGGCCGAACCGCAGCCGACTTCGCCAGACCCGCCTAGCCTCCGAGCGCCCGCGACACCGTGTAGATCAAGAGCCCCGCCAACGACCCCACCACCGTGCCGTTGATCCTGATGAACTGCAGGTCGCGGCCGATGTGGGCCTCGATCTTCTTCGACGTGTGCTCGGCGTCCCAGCTCGCGACCGTGTCCGTGATGAGGGACGTGATCTCGTCGCGGTACGTCGTCACGACGTACACCGCCGCGCCCTCGACCCAGCCGTCGACCTTCTCCTGGAGGCGGGCGTCGGTGGCCATGCGCTGGCCGAGGGAGAGCAGGGCGGCGCGGACGCGCAGGCGCAGCTCGCTGCGCTCGTCCTCGGCGGCGGCCACGATCATCCGGCGGACCGCGGACCAGGCGGAGGTGATCAGGTCCTGCACCTCGTCGCGGGCGATGACCTCGCGCTTGAGGTGCTCGACGCGGGCGCGGGTGTCCGTGTCGGACTGGAGGTCGGAGGCGAAGTCGGTGAGGAAGCGGTCGAGGGCGCCGCGGGCCGGGTGGCCGGGCATGTCGCGCATCTCGGTGACGAAGCGCAGCAGTTCCTTGTAGACCCGCTCGCCGACCTTCTTGTCGACGAAGCGGGGGGTCCAGCCGGGGGCGCCGCCCTCGACGGCGTCCATCACCGAGTCGGCGTGCACCACCAGCCAGTCGTGGGCGCGCACGCACACCAGGTCCACGACCCGCTTGTGGCCGCCGTCCGTGACGACCTTCTCCAGCATCTTGCCGATGCCGGGCGCGATCTCCTGGGCGTCGGCGCGGCGCGTGATGGCCTCGCCGACGACGGCCTGCACGTCCGAGTCGCGCAGGACGGTGAGGGCGCCGCGCAGCGCGGTGGCCAACTCGGCGGTGACGCGGTCGGCGTGCTCCGGCTCGGCGAGCCAGGCGCCGAGGCGGCTGCCGATGCCGACGGCGCGCAGGCGCTGGCGCACCACCGTCCGGGAGAGGAAGTTCTCGCCGACGAAGTCCCCGAGGGAGACGCCGAGCTGGTCCTTCTTCTTCGGGATGATCGCCGTGTGCGGGATGGGGATGCCGAGGGGGTGCCGGAACAGGGCCGTCACCGCGAACCAGTCGGCGAGCGCGCCGACCATGCCCGCCTCGGCGGCCGCCGCGACGTACCCGGCCCAGGCCCCGGCGCCCGTGTTCTGCGCCCACTTCGCGAGGACGTACACGACCGCGACGAACAGCAGCAGGCCCGTCGCGGTCAGCTTCATCCGGCGGACGCCGCGCTGCTTCTCCGCGTCGGCCTCGCTGAAGGCGCCGGGTCCGGCGGGTGCGCCGCCCGCGCTTGGGGAGCGGCCGTCACGGGCATGCTGTTCCCTGCCCGCGTCGGCTGTTTCCTCCGTGTTCGTACCTTGCATCCTTGGAGCCCCGTTTTCGCGTCGCTGTTCCTGCGCGCGCCTGGTGGCGCGTACGCCTGTCGTACGCCGTCGTCGTACCCGTTCGCATTGTCCCTTCCAGTCCGACTCCTGGAACGAACCACAAGTTCCCGGCGTCTGAGTGAGCGGAGGGGGGCAGTGTCGGCCCTCTCGCGACCCATGACGCATCATGGGGTGTTCACACCGGAGCCTCGGGCTCCCCCTGCCCGAGGAGAAACAGCCCGCATGACCAAGCGTCACGGTTATGCACTGCTGGCCGCCGTGCTCGCGGTCATCGTGGTCGTCTCAGCGGCCATATACATCGGCGTCACGGGCGCCGACGACGACACGAAGGACCAGCTCAGCGCCTCTCCACGCGGGCCGCGCAACTCCGCGGCCCCGGCGTCGGCGGGCACCTGGGTGGGCACCTGGTCCGCCTCCCCCGCGGGCGCCGAACCCGGCACCGAGGCGCGCGGCATGGCGGGGCGTTCCGTACGCAACGTGGTGCACACCAGCGTCGGCGGCGAGAGCACCCGCATCACCCTGTCGAACCTGTACGGCACCCAGCCGCTCACCGTCACACACGCCTCCGTCGCCGTGGCCACCGCCTCGAACAACCCGACC
The DNA here is from genome assembly GCF_055591765.1 of Streptomyces sp. NPDC041205. Taxonomy (NCBI): domain Bacteria; kingdom Bacillati; phylum Actinomycetota; class Actinomycetes; order Kitasatosporales; family Streptomycetaceae; genus Streptomyces; species Streptomyces sp. NPDC041205. Next base: position 1,437,964 of record NZ_JBVIZH010000001.1, read on the forward strand.
GCCGCCGTCGGCACGCTGCGGCGGCTGACGTTCCGCGGCGACACCTCCGTGGTGGTCCAGCCCGGGCAGCAGATCGTCAGCGACGCCGTCCGGCTGCGCGTGCCGCACGACTCGGACCTGCTGGTCACGACGTTCTCGCCGACCGCGTCCGGACCGGTGACGTACCACCCGCACGCGCGTCAGATCTCGTACGTCGCCGACGGCGACCACACCGAGGACCCGAGCGGGTCGGCGTACCACGAGCAGAGCCCGTACTGGCGCTACCTCTCCGCCGTCGACGTGCTCAGCAACGAGACCGACGGCACCGTCGTCGTCATCGGCGACTCCATCACCGACGGCATCACCTCCACCATGGGCGCCAACCGTCGCTGGACCGACGTCCTCGCCGACCGGCTGCGCCAGGACGCCGGCGCGCCGCGCTACAGCGTCGTGAACCAGGGCATCAGCGGCAACCGTGTCCTGTCCGACGGGAGGCCCGGTGCCCGTGGCGGGCCCGGCGCCAACCCCAGCGGGCTCGCCCGCTTCGACCGTGACGTCCTCGGGCGCACCGGCGTCAAGGCCGTCGTCATCGCCCTCGGCATCAACGACATCCTGCGCAATCCGCAGGAAACCGACCCCCGGCGCATCACCGAGGGGCTGCGGGAGCTGACCCGGCAGGCGCATGGGCGCGGGCTGCGGGTCGTGGGGGCGACGCTGATGCCCTTCGGCGGGCACCGGGGGTACACGCCCGCTCTGGAGGGCGTGCGGCAGGCCGTCAACAAGGAGATCCGCTCCGGCAAGGTCTTCGACGCGGTCGTCGACTTCGACAAGGCGCTGCGGGATCCCTACGATCCCCGGGCCCTGCTCGACCGGTACGACTCCGGCGACAGCCTGCACCCCAGCGACGAAGGCTTCCGCCGGATGGCCCAGGCCTTCGACCCGTCCGACCTCAAGGGCTCCTCGGACGCGGAGCTCTAGCCCGCCGGGGCCCGCACCGGACGCCCCTGGCTCGCCGGGGCGCGGCACCGGACGCCCCTGGCTCGCCGGGGCGCGGCACCGGACGCCCCTGGCCCGCCGGGGCGCGGCACCGGACGCCCCTGGCCCGCCGGGGCGCGCCCCCGACGCCTTCGTGCAGGCCGTCCGACCCGCCGGGTCGTCCGCCCCGCCCCCGATCGGCGCTCCGCGCCTCGTCCTCAATCGCCGGACGGGCTATTCCCCACCCGCCCGCCCTTCTCGCCCTCCCCGGGCGGGGTGCCGGGCTCGGTGGGTGCCCCGTGCGGGTGGGCCGATCCCCCGCCGATCGCGCTCCGCGCTCGTCCTCAAACGCCGGACGGGCTGAAACACCCACCGGCACGACAAGGCTCCCGCCACCCGGCAAAGCTCTCGCCCACCCCGCAGAGCCCCGCCCGCCCCTCAGCGCTCCCGCCCACCCCGCAGCATCCCCACCCACCCCGGCAACCATCTAGCCCGTCCGGCGCTTGAGGACGAGGCGCGGAGCGCCGACCCGGCGGAGGACCGTCCCACCCGCACCGTTTCAGCCCGTCCGGCGCTTGAGGACGAGGCGCGGAGCGCCGACCCGGCGGAGGACTGTCCCGCCCGCGCGGGACGCCCGCCCCCGGGGTCCAGGGGCGGAGCCCCGGTTTCGGAGAAGGGGTGGGACTGGGGCGCCCCGCGAAGGTCAGTCCCGTCGGCGCCGCTCCCGCAGCTCGCGGCGCTCCGCCTTGAGGCGGGCCCGCTCCTGCTTGCGCAGCTTCCGTTCGACGGCGACCCCGCCCATGAGGGCGAAGCCGGTGACGACGACGCGCGGCGACCCCGGCGTGCCGGGCCCGGTGGCGTCGTCCCCGAAGCCACCCATGATCCCGAAGCCCTTGACGGTGACGTTGAGTTCGGGCGGCACGGTGACCTGGATGCCGCCCATGAGGGCGAAGCACCGGATGACGACGTCCCGCTCGGCGAACCGCGCCTCGCGCAGATCGATCTCCCCACCGCCCCACATCGCGAAGGACGTGAAGAGCCGCCCGATCGTCCAACCGCCCTTGCGGTTGAACCCACCCCAGATGGCGACGGCCCCACTGGACGAGGGCTCACCCCCGACGACCCGCTCGGCCCAGTCGATCTCGTCGCTCTCCTCGCCCCCGGACCGCTTGACCATGGACACCTTGGGCCCGGGCGCGACGCCGGACGGCAGATCCCGGGTGAGCGGGGCGAGCTCGCCGTACGTACGGGCCCGGTAGGCCACGTCGAGGCGCTCGTTGAACTCCTCCATGTCGAGCCGCCCCTCGGCCAGCGCCTCGCGCAGCACGTCGGCGACCTTCTCCCGGTCGGCGTCGGAGGCCCGCAGCTCGGCGGGGGCCAGCTCGGCAGAGGCCGGCTCGGCGGGGGTCGCCCGGACGGCAGGCGGCGGACCGGAAGCATCCCCTCCGGATGCGGGCGACTCGTCCGGCGGTGGCGTGGGCCCGGCGTCCGTCATGCTGAGGTCACCTCGTGATGTCCGTGCCGGCGAATCCGGCCAACCTGCTTCTCCTGCTGGAGGTCCGGGGGCCGCCCCGGTAAATCGCAGCACCCGCAGCCTACGAGGTCCCCCGGTCCGCGTACATCTTGGCAATCACGGCCTCGATGTCGGGTTCGCGCACGGACAGATCGACGAGGGGATAGCGCTCCGCGACCGCGGCGACCAGCGGCGCGGCCGACGCGGCGGCCGGGAACGCCAGCCACTGCCGGGGCCCCTCGACCTTCACGACCCGGGCCGACTCGACCTCCAGGGGCGGAAGTTCGCGTTCCAGGTCGACCACGAGGGTGCGCTCGCTCGCGCCCACCTCGTGCAGCCCGGCCAGCGGCCCGTCGTACATCAGGCGCCCGTGGTCGATGACCATGACGCGCTTGCACAGTTGCTCGATGTCGGTGAGGTCGTGGGTGGTCAGGAGCACGGTCGTGCCGGACCCGGAGTTCAGGTCGCGCAGGAAGCCGCGGACCTTGGCCTTGCTGACGACGTCGAGCCCGATGGTCGGCTCGTCGAGGTACAGCACCTCGGGGTCGTGCAGGAGCGCCGCCGCGATGTCGCCGCGCATCCGCTGCCCGAGGGAGAGCTGACGTACGGGTACGTCCAACAGCTCGCCCAGGTCGAGGAGTTGGACGCACCGGTCGAGGTTCTCGGCGTAACGCCGGTCGGGGATGCGGTACATGCGGTGCATCAGGCGGTACGAGTCGATGAGGGGCAGGTCCCACCACAGGGTGGTGCGCTGGCCGAAGACCACGCCGATGCGCCGGGCGAGCCGGGTGCGCTCGCGGGCCGGGTCGATGCCCGCGACCCTGAGGCGGCCGCCGCTGGGCGTGAGGATGCCGGTGAGCATCTTGATGGTGGTGGACTTGCCCGCGCCGTTGGGCCCGATGTAGCCGACCATCTCGCCGCGCGGCACCCGGAAGGTGATGCCGTCGACGGCCCGCACCCGGTGCCGCTCGCGGCGCAGGAAACCGGTCTTCCTGCGGACGTCGAAGATCTTCTCGACCCCGTCGAGCGCGATGAAGTCGGCGTCCGGGCCGGGGCCTGGGACCGTGTCCATGACGTATCAGCTCCCTGTGCTCATGACGTATCAGCTCCCTGTGCTGCGGTACGAGCGGAGTCCCGCGCGCCACGCGAGGCCCGCGAGCGCGCAGCAAGCGACGGCGACCAGCGGCGGTGTGAAGGCGGCCCAGGACGGCAGGCCGAGCGGATAGGGGCGGCCGAGCACGTACAGGCCGGGCAGCCAGTTCACGAAGGCGATGGGCACCAGGAAGGTGGCGCCGCGCACCAGGTCCTTGCCGAAGACGGTCGGCGGGTACTGCAGGAGCGTGTTGCCGCCGTAGGTGAAGGCGTTCTGCACCTCGGAGGCGTCCTGCGCGACGAACTGGAAGGCCGCGCCCGCCACGAAGACGGCCATGAAGATCCCCGCGCCGCTGACCAGCATCAGCGGGACGAGCAGCACCTTCAGGGGCGTCCAGGCGATGTCGACGGCGGCGCAGGCCCACCCGAGGATCAGGAGCCCCTGCACCACCCGCCCCAGCCTGCGCAGCGCGAACTGGTCCGCCGCGACCTGCGCGAGCACCGGCGCGGGCCGCACCAGGAGGGTGTCGAGGGTGCCGTCGCGCACCCGCCTGCCGAGCCGGTCCATGGAGCCGATGGCGAGGTCGGCGAGGCCGAAGGCGCAGGAGGCCGCGCCGTAGAGGAAGGCGACCTCGGGGAGCCGGTAGCCGCCGAGCACGTCGACCTGGGAGAACATCAGCAGGATCGCGGCGAAGTCGAGGGCGGTCGCCGTGAGGTTGCCGAGGGCCGTCATGACGAAGGACGCGCGGTAGGCGAGGGTGGACCGGATCCACATGGCGGTGATCATCCGGTAGGCGCGCAGCCCGTCCCTGGCCCGGTCCAGCGGCCCGTCGGCGGTACCCGCACGCAGTCCGGACGGCCGATCCGCCGGACCGGCCGGACCCACCGGCCCCCCGCCCCGCCGCTCCCCCCGCCGGGTCCCCTCAGCCACCCTGCACCACCACCCGCCGCGTCGCCACGGCCTGCAGCAGCCGTCCCGCGGCGAGCAGCGCGAGGGCCCACCCGGCCTGGAAGGCGTACGTCCCCGCCAGCTCCGCGCCCGAGCGCTCGCCGAGCAGCACATCGGCGGGCACCTGGATCAGCGCCGACCAGGGCAGCGCGCGGGCGACCTCGCCGAGGGCGCCGGGGAAGACGTTCAGGGGCAGCAGCATCCCGGAGAAGAACGTGCTCGCGAGCCACGACATCTGCGCGACGCCGGTGCCGTCGAGGAGCCAGAAGGCGCTGAGCGCCACCAGGAAGCGCAGCGCGAAGCTGACCACCACCGCGAGCAGCACGGCGACCGCCGCGGCCAGCCACGTCAACACGTCACCCGGAAGAGCCAGTTGGAAGACGATCCCGCCGAACAGCATCGGCGCCGCGCCGCGCGCGAGCAGTTGGAACAGCGCCCGGCCCAGGTCGCCCGCGAGCCACCAGGCCTGGAGGTCGGCCGGGCGGTAGAGGTCGATGGCGATGTCGCCGGTGCGGATGCGCCGCATCAGCTCGTCCTCGAAGCCGCCGCCCATCACGGCGACGGTCGTCAGGAGCGCCTGCCCGAGCCACACGTACGTGAGAGCCTGCGCCTGGTCGTATCCTCCAAGTCCAGGCTTCTCGTCCCACAGGGCAATATAGGTGTAGGTCAGGATCACTCCGAAGACAGTGTTGGTGAACACACCGGCCAAGGTCGCGATCCGGTACGTGGCGAATCGCCGGAAGCTGCCGGCGGCGACGGCCGCGTACAGGCGGAACCGTCCTGATCTCACGAACATCCCTTTCAGAGAGCCTCGTACCGCTCCAGGCCACCGCGCCCGGGCCCGCGCCCGGACCAAAGCGCAGGAGCCTAGTGCGATCGGGGCTGACCGTGCCAGGCAATTTCGCCCCACGGAGCGTGCCTGGCCTGAAAGGCATGCGGCGACAGTGTGCAATGGGTCGTACGAGGCGTACTGGATGTATGAGGCGTACGAGATGTACGACGCGAACCGGGAGTTCCGCGAGACATGAGCAGCGACGAGCCACAGCGGCGGCCGGGCGACGGACAGGAGGAGCCCGCCGCCCGGCGGAGCGAACCCGCTGCCCGGCAGGACGGGCCCGCCGAGGGACCGGACGGGCGGGCCTCCCGGCCGAGCGACCCCGCGCCGGGCGACCGCGCTCCGGGCGGCGAGCCGGGCGACCGCACTCCGGCCGACGGCCCGACACCGCCGAAGGGCACCCCTGGCGGCTCCGGCCCCGGCACTCCCGGCCGCGGCACACCCTCCTCCGGCGCTCCCGACAGCGGCCCCTCCACCCAGCAGCTCCGCCCGCTCGGCCGTCCCAAGGGCGCCGCGCCCCAGGGCTCACCGCAGGGCGCCCCCGACCCCTCCACCCAGCAGCTTCGGGCCATCCCCCCGGAGCCGGGACCGCGACCGGACCAGGGCCAGCAGCGCCAGGGCTGGGCGCCGCGCGAGCCCGAGCAGGGTGCCGCCGGAGCCGAGGGCGCCGCCGCGTCCGTGGCGGCCGCGGGCGCCCCGGGTGACGGCGCCACCGGCAAGGCGGCCAAGAACGGCAAGAAGAAGCGCCCCAAGCGCAAGGGCTGGCGGCGGCTCTTCCCGACCTGGCGGATGGTGCTGGCCGGGTTCATCTTCGTGGTCCTGCTGTGCGTGGGCGGGTTCACCGCGGGCTATCTGCTGATCGACATCCCGCCCGCGAACGCCCTCGCCACCAAGCAGGCCAACGTCTACCTGTACGCCGACGGCAGCGAGCTGGCCCGCGACAGCAAGGGCGCGAACCGCGAGAACGTCCCCCTGTCCAAGGTCCCCAAGCACGTGCAGCACGCCGTGCTCGCGGCCGAGGACCGGGACTTCTACGGCGAGTCCGCCGTCGACCCGAAGGCGATGCTCCGCGCCGCCTGGAACACGGTCACCGGCAAGGGCAAGCAGTCCGGCTCGACGATCACCCAGCAGTACGTGAAGAACTACTACCTGGGCCAGGAGCAGACGGTCACCCGCAAGGTGAAGGAGTTCTTCATCTCGATCAAGCTGGACCGCGAGGTGAGCAAGGACGACATCCTCGAGGGCTATCTGAACACCAGCTACTTCGGCCGCAACGCCTACGGCGTCCAGGCCGCCGCGCAGGCGTACTACGGCAAGGACGTCGAGGACCTGAGCGTCGGCCAGGGCGCGTACCTCGCCACGCTCGTGAACTCCCCGAACGCCTACGACGTGGCGACGCACCCGGAGAACAAGACCGCCGCGCAGGGCCGCTGGAACTACGTCCTGAACGGCATGGTCAAGGAGGGCTGGCTGCCCTCCGCCGACCGCGAGAAGCAGAAGTTCCCGATGCCGGACCAGGCCAAGGGCACCCAGGACCTGTCCGGGCAGCGCGGCTACGTGGTCAAGGCCGTCGAGGACTACCTCATCGAGAACAAGATCATCGAGGAGGACGCCCTCAGCAAGGGCGGCTACCGCATCACGACCACCCTGCAGAAGCCGCGGCAGAACGCGTTCGTGAAGGCCGTCGACGACCAGGTGATGTCGAAGCTCGACAAGAAGGCCCGCAAGATCGACCGGAACGTGCGGGTGGGCGGCGCGTCCGTGGACCCGAAGACCGGCAAGGTCGTCGCGATGTACGGCGGCATCGACTACACCAAGCAGTTCGTCAACAACGCCACTCGACGGGATTACCAGGTCGGCTCGACCTTCAAGCCGTTCGTGTTCACCTCGGCCGTGCAGAACGGCTCGACGACGCAGTCCGGCACCCCGATCACGCCGAACACGATCTACGACGGCAACAACCGGCGTCCGGTGCAGGGCTGGGACGGCGGCCAGTACGCGCCCGCCAACGAGGACGACGGCATGTACGGCGACATCACGGTGCGCGAGGCCACGGACAAGTCCGTGAACTCCGTGTACGCGCAGATGGCCGTCGACGTGGGCTCCGACCGGGTCAAGGACACCGCGGTCGCGCTCGGCGTGCCGGAGAAGACCCCGGACCTCACGGCCTCCCCGTCCATCGCGCTCGGCCCGTCCACGGCGTCCGTGCTCGACATGACGGAGGCGTACGCGACGCTCGCGAACCACGGCCAGCACGGCTCGTACACGCTCGTCGAGAAGATCACCAAGGACGGCGAGGACGTCGCGCTGCCGGAGCGGGGCGAGAAGACGGCGGTGAGCCGCGAGGCCGCGGACACCACCACGTCGGTCCTGCGCAGCGTCGTCGACTCCGGCACCGGCACCGAGGCGCTCGCCGCGGGCCGCCCGGCGGCGGGCAAGACGGGCACGGCCGAGGAGGACAAGGCGGCCTGGTTCGCGGGCTACACGCCGGACCTGGCGACGGTCGTGGCCGTGATGGGCCAGGACCCGCAGACGGCCGCGCAGACGCCGCTGTACGGCGCGCTCGGCGAGCGGCGCATCAACGGCGGCGGCTATCCGGCGCGGGTCTGGGCGCAGTTCACCAAGGACGCCCTGGAGGGCAAGCCGGCGAAGGAGTTCGACCTGGAGCTGGAGCCGGGCGCGGACGTACCGGTGCAGCCCGACCCGTCGCAGAGCGCCGAGGAGCCGGACCCGGACGAGGACACGGGCGGCGCGACCGGCGGCGACGAGGACACCGGCGGCACGGACGGCGGTGCCGCGGACGGCGGCGGCGACCAGGGCGGCCAGAACCAGGGGCAGAACCAGGGCCAGAACCAGGGGCCGACCGGCGGTCAGGACCAGGGCGGCCAGAACCAGGGGCCGACCGGGGGCCAGGACCAGGGCGGCCAGACACAGGGCCAGGACCAGGGCCAGACCCAAGGGCCGACCGGGGGCGGCGACGACGGGGGCGCCGCGGACGGCGGCGTCGACCAGGGCGGCCAGCAGGGCGCCCTGGGCGGGCTCACCCAAGGGACGAACGTGGGGCCGCGCGGCCGCGGCGGCGACTGACGCCGCCGGGCCGCCGAGGCCCCGCCGGGCCGCTGGTCCGGCCTGGCCTCAGTGGCCGCTCGTCGCCTTCAGACCCACGACCGCGACGAGCAGCAGACAGACGAAGAAGATCCGGGCGGCGGTGGCGGGCTCGCCGAGCGCGAGCATGCCGACCACCGCGGCTCCGGCGGCCCCGATGCCGACCCACACGCCGTAGGCCGTGCCGATGGGCAGGGTCTTGGCGGCGTAGGACAGCAGCAGCATGCTGGCGACGATGCCCGCGCCGGTGAACACACTCGGCCACAGACGGGTGAAACCCTCGGTGAACTTCATGCCGATCGACCAGCCGACCTCGAGCAGACCGGCGACGATGAGCAGGACCCAGGCCATGACGGCACCTCCGAAAAAGGGACTTCAGGGGTGCGTCGTCTTTGCGGATCCCGGTACGGCGCGTCTCGTCGGGGTCCTTCCAAGGTAGCAAAGGGCACGCAAAAGGAGCTGGTGACGATGGTCACCAGCCCCTTCTCGGCTGCGTCGGGCCGGGGCCGCCCGGGCCCCGGGCGCTACAGGTAGAGCCCGGTGGAGTCCTCGGACCCCTCGAAGCGGTCCGCGGCCACGGCGTGCAGGTCGCGCTCGCGCATCAGGACGTACGCCACGCCCCGCACCTCGACCTCGGCGCGGTCCTCGGGGTCGTACAGGACCCGGTCGCCCGGCTCCACCGTGCGCACGTTCTGCCCCACGGCGACCACCTCGGCCCAGGCCAGGCGCTTGCCGACGGCCGCGGTCGCGGGGATCAGGATGCCGCCGCCGGAGCGCCGCTCGCCCTCCGCGGTGTCCTGACGCACGAGCACGCGGTCGTGCAGCATCCGGATCGGCAGCTTGTCGTCGTGGGTGCTTGGTTCAGATGTCTTGGCGCTCACGCCCCGAACCTACCTGCCCCCGCGCGCCTTGTACGCCTCCGGGTCAGCCCTTGCGGCGCCTGGAGCCCGCCGCGAGGAGCCCCACGAGGCCCACCACGACCAGGGCCACCGGCACGATCCGCTCCACGCGGGGCGCCCCGTCCTCCGCGACGAACTGGGCCTTCACATCGGAGACGAGGCGATTCGCGCCGACATAGGCCCGCCCGAGCGACTGGTCGACGCTCGAAGTGATCTTGGCCTTGGCGTCCCCGACGATCGTCTTCGGGTGGACCCGCACCCCGATCTCGTCGAGGGTCTCGGCGAGCTGGTCGCGCCGGCGCTTGATGTCCGCCTCGATCTGCGCAGGGGTCCTGGCATCCGCATCCGACACCGCGCTGCCTCCGTGGGTGTGTTCCGTGTACTGGGTACTGGTCGTTCCACAGTCTGTCAGCTTCACCCCCGTCGCACCCCATGGCACCCCTATTACGCTCGACTCCGTCATCACATCCCTGACGCGTGCGCGCCCGCGCGTGCCGCCTGCGAGGAGACCGTAAATGAGCGAGCGACTTCAGCCCGGGGACACCGCCCCCGCCTTCACCCTGCCCGACGCCGACGGCAAGGACGTCTCCCTCGCGGACCACAAGGGCCGCAAGGTCATCGTGTATTTCTACCCGGCTGCCCTGACCCCCGGCTGCACCAAGCAGGCCTGCGACTTCACCGACAACCTGGACGTGCTGGCGGCCGCGGGCTACGACGTCATCGGCGTCTCCCCCGACAAGCCGGAGAAGCTCGCCAAGTTCCGCGAGAAGGAGAACCTGAAGGTCACGCTGGTCGGCGATCCGTCCAAGGAGACCCTGGAGGCGTACGGCGCCTTCGGCGAGAAGAAGCTGTACGGCAAGACGGTGACCGGTGTGATCCGCTCGACGGTCGTCGTGGACGAGGCGGGCAAGGTCGAGCACGCCTTCTACAACGTGAAGGCCACCGGCCACGTCGCCAAGATCATCAGGGATCTGGGGGTCTGATCCCCCCGGCCCGGCGCCGGCCCGGCCGCCGCCCGCGGATGTGACAAAGCCCCCCTCACGGGGGGCTTTCGTTTGCGTTCGCGGAGTGCGAGCAAGTGATCCCGTGGACCATCGTCAGCGAAAGGATCAGCTCCATGGCGGCCAGCCAGCACCCGGCCGACCCCGAGGCCGACGTTCTGCCCGGTACCGACCCGGCGGCGGTGAAACGTCACCGCACGCTGTTCCGGGCCATCAGACGGCGCCGGAACCCGCCCCTGCGGCGGACCGACATCACGGTGACCGACGAGGCGGCCGTGCGGCGCGCGGTGAAAGCGGCCTCACTCGGCAATGCCATGGAGTGGTTCGACTTCGGCATCTACAGCTATCTGGCCGTCACCATCGGGCATGTCTTCTTCCCGTCCGGGAACGACACCGCCCAGCTGATCTCGTCGTTCGCCACCTTCGCGGTCTCGTTCCTGGTGCGGCCGCTCGGCGGCATGGTGTTCGGCCCGATGGGCGACAAGATCGGCCGCAAGAAGGTCCTCGCCCTGACGATGATCCTGATGGCGGTCGGCACCTTCGCCATCGGCCTGATCCCGAGCTACGCCACCATCGGCTTCTGGGCCCCGGTGCTGCTGATCCTCTTCCGGCTCGTGCAGGGCTTCTCCACGGGCGGCGAGTACGGCGGCGCCTCCACGTTCATCGCCGAGTACGCGCCGGACAAGCGGCGCGGCTACTTCGGCAGCTTCCTGGAGTTCGGCACCCTCGCCGGGTACGTGGGCGCGGCGGGCCTGGTCACCATCCTGACCACGACGCTGGACGACGGCGCCATGGAGGCGTGGGGCTGGCGGATCCCGTTCCTGGTCGCGGGCCCGCTCGGCCTGGTCGGCCTGTATCTGCGGCTGCGCCTGGACGAGACCCCGGCGTTCCAGAAGCTGGAGGACCAGACGTACCACTCGGCGACCGAGGCGGCCTCCGCCGTCGAGACCTCCGCCAAGGGCGACCTCGCGAAGATCTTCCGCGAGTACTGGCCGACGCTGATCCTGTGCGTCGCCCTGGTCGGCGCGTACAACATCACCGACTACATGCTCCTGTCGTACATGCCGACGTACCTGACCGACGAGCTCGGCTACGACGACACCCACGGGCTGCTGATCCTCATCGCCACGATGGTGGTCCTGATGCTGGTGATCAACCGGATCGGCGTCCTGTCGGACCGCTACGGCCGCAAGCCGCTCCTGATGACGGGCATGGTGGGCTTCCTCGTCCTGTCGATCCCGGCCTTCCTGCTGATCAAGCAGGGCGCCCTGGTCGCCGTCTCGGCGGGCATGCTGATGCTCGGCCTGTCCCTGGTGTGCCTGCTCGGCACGATGTCGGCGACGCTCCCCGCGCTGTTCCCCACCCCCGTGCGCTACGGCTCCCTGTCGGTGGGCTACAACCTGTCCGCCTCGCTGTTCGGCGGCACCGCGCCACTGGTGATCACCGCGCTGATCAGCGTGACGGGTACGGACATGATGCCCGCGTACTACGCGATGGCCGCCGCCGTCGTCGGCATCATCGCGGTGGCCTGCATGAAGGAGACCGCGCAGCGGCCCCTCAGCGGCTCGCCGCCGTCGGTGGAGAGCAAGGAGGAGGCCGCCGAACTGGTCGCGGCGCAGGCCACGGCGCCGAAGTTCTGACTCCCCCGGTAGCTCCGGCCGGGCGGCGATTACGATGGGCGCGGCACGCGGCCGTGGTGGAACTGGCAGTCACGCTGGGTTTAGGTCCCAGTGGGGTAACACCCGTGAGGGTTCGAGTCCCTCCGGCCGCACGCGCACGAAGGGCGCCCCCGAGGGGGCGCCCTTCGCCGTGTCCGGTGCCCGGCTCGCCGTGTCCGCCGGCTCAGCCGAGCAGTTCGCGCACCACCGGCACCAGCGCGCGGAACGCCTTGCCGCGGTGGCTGATCGCGTTCTTCTCGTCCGCCGTCAGCTCGGCGCAGGTGCGGGTGTCGCCCTCGGGCTGGAGCACCGGGTCGTAGCCGAAGCCGCCCGTGCCCGCCGGAGCGTGCCGCAGGGTGCCGAGCAGCCGTCCCTCGACCACCCGCTCCGTGCCGTCCGGCAGCGCGAGGGCGGCAGCGCACGCGAAGTGGGCGCCGCGGTGCGGGTCGCCGATGTCGCCGAGCTGGGCGAGAAGGAGGTCCAGGTTGGCGCGGTCGTCGCCGTGGCGGCCCGCCCAGCGCGCGGAGAAGATGCCGGGGGCGCCGTTCAGCACGTCGACGCAGAGCCCCGAGTCGTCGGCGACGGCGGGAAGCCCGGTGGCCTTGGCCAAGGCGTGCGCCTTCAGGAGGGCGTTCTCGGCGAAGGTGACGCCGGTCTCCTTGACGTCGGGGATCTCCGGGTAGGCGTCCGCGCCGACGAGCTCGTGGTCGAGCCGGGCGTCGGCGAGGATCGCCTTGAGCTCGGTGAGCTTGCCGGCGTTGCGGGTGGCGAGGATGAGGCGGGTCATGGGACCAGTATCGCGGCCCCGTGATCGGTCCGTTCCGGCGCGCCCCGTCCCGTCGGCGTGACACGCGCCGTGCCTCTGGCCGTGTCTGGCCGTGTCTCTGGCCATGTCTCCCGCCGTGTCGTCCGGGACGGGCGCGCCGCCGGCCCGGGTCAGTCGGTGCAGACCTTCGTCAGCTCCTTGGCCGCGTCGACGGCGGGGCTGAGGTCGGGGGACTTGTCGCCGCCGTCCTTGGAGGCGTCGCGGATGTTGTCGACGGCCTTGTCCAGGTGGTCCAGGGCCTTGTCCACGTCGGCGTCGTCGGACTTGTCGCGGATGTCGTCGAGGTTGTCCTCGATGTCGTCCAGCGAGTCGTCGGCCTTGCCGGGGTTCAGCGCGGCGTCCTGGGCGGCCTCCTGCATGTCCTGGACGTTGTCGTGGATCGCGTCGGCCGTCTTGACGCAGTCGACGGCCTTGTCGACGGGGTCGCAGGCCACGAGGCCGGAGACCGCCGGAACTGCGATCAGAGCGGTGATGATGGCGGTAGCGGTACGGCGGTGGCGCGCGGCCATGCGGAATTCCCTCCCCGTTGTGGACGGACGTACGGCTTGGCCCGTACGCCCGCATCCGTAAGAACGCCCGTCCGGGCCCCGAGGGTTGCTTCCCACGCCGGGCGAACCGAACCGCGCATCGCCCGCGCCCCCACTCAACTCGACCGCACCGCGCGCCACTTGGGTCGCGCCCGGCGTTATGCCCTACTTGACCGCTTCGAGCGCTTCACGCTGGTACGCGGCCAGGTCGACGCAGCCGCCGACGGCGAGGTCGAGCAGCGCGTTCAGCTCCTCGCGGGCGAACGGCTCGGCCTCGGCGGTGCCCTGGACCTCGACGAAGCGGCCGTCGCCGGTGCACACGACGTTCATGTCGGTGTCGGCCTTCACGTCCTCCTCGTAGCAGAGGTCGAGCAGCGGCACGCCGCCGACGATGCCGACGGAGACCGCGCTGACCGTGCCGGTGAGCGGCTTGCGCCCGGCCTTGATCAGCTTCTTGCCCTGGGCCCAGGCGACGGCGTCGGCCAGCGCGACGTACGCGCCGGTGATGGCGGCGGTGCGGGTGCCGCCGTCGGCCTGGAGGACGTCGCAGTCCAGGACGATGGTGTTCTCGCCGAGGGCCTTGTAGTCGATGACGGCGCGCAGCGAGCGGCCGATGAGGCGGCTGATCTCGTGCGTGCGGCCGCCGATCTTGCCGCGTACGGACTCGCGGTCGCCGCGGGTGTTGGTGGAGCGCGGCAGCATCGAGTACTCGGCGGTGACCCAGCCCTCGCCGCTGCCCTTGCGCCAGCGGGGCACGCCCTCCGTGACGGAGGCCGTGCAGAAGACCTTGGTGTCACCGAAGGAAACGAGGACGGAGCCCTCGGCGTGCTTGCTCCACCCACGCTCAATGGTGACGGGACGGAGCTGTTCGGGGGTACGGCCGTCGATACGAGACATGCGCTTGAGCCTATCGGGACGAACGGCCCCTCGGGCCGGACGGGGGCGGGCCCGAGGGTGCCGGGCTGTCGCTCGACCGGTGGGCGGGTGGGAGACAGCCCGTCCGGCGCTTGAGGACGAGGCGCGGAGCGCCGATCGGGGGCGCCCCCGCACGCGTGAGGGCCCCGTCCCGGCAAGCGGAACAAGGCCCTCACGGCGCAGCGCAAGCGTTACATCATGTCTTCGATGTCCGCCGCGATCGGGTCCGCGTCGGTCCCGATGACGACCTGGACGGCCGTCCCCATCTTCACGACCCCGTGCGCGCCCGCGGCCTTCAGCGCGGCGTCGTCGACCAGGGCAGGGTCCTTGACCTCCGTGCGGAGGCGGGTGATGCAGCCCTCGACCTCTTCGATGTTGTCGATGCCGCCGAGCCCGGCAACGATCTTCTCAGCCTTGCTGGCCATGGTGTTCTCCCTGCTCTGAAAAGGACGCGGCCACGACACCGTAGGTCCGCTTTGTCACGGTAACGCACGGTTGGCCCATCTTCGCGGGCGGTCACGGCACTCGTACCCAATCATGACGATCAAGGTGTCACCCCTGGCGGGGCGGTGCCGACCACCGTCCACAACTGGTCTACACCAGTTTTCAACGACCGCCAAACCTGGCCGGTTCCGGGAGGAACGCCGATGAGTTCCACTGCCGCCGCGATACCCCAGAAGAAGTGGTGGAACGGCCTTTTCCAGGGCCTGCAGAAGATGGGCCGCAGCCTCCAACTGCCCATCGCCGTCCTGCCCGCAGCGGGCATCCTGAACCGGCTCGGCCAGCCGGACGTCTTCGGCGACGACGGCCTCGGCTGGACCAACGTGGCCAAGGTCTTCGCGGCCGCGGGCGGCGCCCTGCTCGACTCCTCGCTCGGCCTGCCGCTCCTCTTCTGCATCGGCGTCGCGATCGGCATGGCGAAGAAGGCGGACGGCTCCACCGCGCTCGCCGCGGTCGCGGGCTTCCTCGTCTACTACGCGGTCCTGCGCGCGTTCCCCGACGACTGCCCCGCGGGCGCCGACTTCGCGGGCGCCGGGATGTGGAGCGGGGTCTGCGTGGCCGAGGACGGCACCCCGGCCCAGGCCGCGTACCAGAATCCAGGGGTCTTCGGCGGCATCGTCATGGGCCTGCTCGCCGCCTGGTTCTGGCAGCGCTACCACCGCGTGAAGCTGGTCGACTGGCTCGGCTTCTTCAACGGCCGCCGCCTGGTCCCGATCATCATGGCCTTCGTCGGCCTGGTCTTCGCGGGGCTGTGCGTCTGGGTCTGGCCGCCCATCGGTGACGGGCTCACCAGCTTCTCCAAGTGGCTGGTCGACCTCGGCTGGCTGGGCTCGGGCATCTTCGGCGTGGCCAACCGCGCGCTGCTGACCGTCGGCCTGCACCAGTTCCTGAACACCTTCGTCTGGTTCCAGTTCGGCGACTACACCAAGGCGGACGGCACGGTCGTCCACGGCGACATCAACCGCTTCCTCGCGGGCGACCCGACGGCGGGCCAGTTCACCTCGGGCTTCTTCCCGATCATGATGTTCGCGCTGCCCGCGGCGGCCCTCGCGATCACGCACGCGGCCCGCCCGGAGCGGCGCAAGGTGGTCGGCGGCATGATGCTCTCGGTCGGCCTGACGTCCTTCGTCACCGGCATCACCGAGCCGATCGAGTACTCGTTCCTGTTCATCGCGCCCGCGCTGTACGCGATCCACGCGCTGCTCACCGGCGTCTCGATGGCGGTCACCTGGGGGCTCGGGGTGAAGGACGGCTTCAGCTTCTCCGCCGGCCTCATCGACTACGTCATCAACTGGAGCCTGGCCACGAAACCCTGGCTGATCATCCCGATCGGCCTCGCGTTCGCGGTGGTCTACTACTTCCTGTTCCTCTTCGTGATCAAGAAGTTCGACCTGGCCACTCCGGGACGCGAACCGGAAGAGGAGGCAAAGGTGTTGGACGAGGAGCAGACCAAGGCATAGGCACGCAAGCGGAACCTCCCGCGATACCCTTTGCCAGGCCCTCGGACCCTATGGTCCGGGGGCCTTTCGCCGTGGATGCGGTGTTATGGCCGACCCCACAGGAATCGCGGGTTCCTTATGTCGCCTTGACCGTGTTACAACAGGTCTACACCACTGAGTGGTGTAGACCACCTGGATGCTGTCGCAACCCCCTGAACTGTCCCCTGACAGCACCCGCACATGGAGGAAGTCATGAGTACGGCCACCGCCAAGGCGGCGCCCGCGAAGAAGCGGGGCTCAAGTGTGTTGCAGGGTCTGCAGAAGGTGGGACGCAGCCTGCAGCTGCCCATCGCGGTCCTGCCCGCGGCGGGCATCCTGCTGCGCCTCGGCCAGCCGGACGTGTTCGGTGCCGACGGCCTCGGCTGGGGCAAGGTCGCCACGGTCTTCGCCACCGCCGGTGACGCCGTCTTCGCGAACATGCCGCTGCTGTTCTGCATCGGTGTCGCGATCGGCTTCGCGAAGAAGGCGGACGGCTCGACCGCGCTGGCCGCGCTCGTCGGCTTCCTGGTCTACAAGAACGTGCTGACCGCGTTCCCCGTCACCGAGGCGAAGATCACCAAGGGTGCGGACGTCGCCGCGACGTACAACGACCCCAAGGTCTTCGGCGGCATCATCATGGGCCTCATATCCGCCGTGGTCTGGCAGCGGTTCCACCGCACCAAGCTGGTGGACTGGCTCGGCTTCTTCAACGGCCGCCGTCTGGTCCCGATCCTGATGGCCTTCATCGGCACCGCCCTGGGTGTCGTCTTCGGCCTCGCCTGGGGCCCGGTCGGTGACGCCATCACCAACTTCGGCGAGTGGATGACCGACCTCGGCTCGGTCGGCGCCGGCATCTTCGGCGTGGTCAACCGCGCGCTCCTGCCGGTCGGCATGCACCAGTTCGTGAACACCGTCGCCTGGCAGGAGATCGGCTCCTTCACCGACTCCGCCGGTGCCGTCTGGCACGGCGACATCCAGCGCTTCATGCACGGCGACCCGACCGCCGGTCAGTTCATGTCCGGCTTCTTCCCGATCATGATGTTCGCGCTGCCCGCCGTGGCCCTGGCCATCACGCACACCGCCCGCCCCGAGCGCCGCAAGGTCGTCGGCGGCATGATGATGTCCCTCGCGCTGACCTCGTTCGTCACCGGCATCACCGAGCCGATCGAGTTCGCCTTCATGTTCATCGCGCCGGTCCTGTACGTGATCCACGCGATCCTCACGGCCGTCGCCATGACCGTCACCTGGGCCCTGGGCGTGCACCACGGCTTCACGTTCTCGGCGGGCGCCATCGACTACGTCCTGAACTGGAAGTTCGCCGAGAAGCCCTGGCTGATCATCCCCATCGGCCTCGTCTTCGCAGCGGTCTACTACGTCGTCTTCCGCTTCGCGATCGTCAAGTTCAACCTCCCGACCCCGGGCCGCGAGCCCGAGGAGGAGGTCGAGGACCTCACCAAGGCGTGAGCCTCGCCCCGCACCAGCACGTGGGCCCCCGGAACCTCGCGGTTCCGGGGGCCCACGTCGTCGTACGGCTCTCAGATCTCGTACGTCGCCCCTGCCGCCGCCAGCTCCGTCGGGCCGCCGGTGAAGACCTCCCGGGCGTCGGCGAGGTTCACCGCCGGGTCCGTCCACGGCGGGATGTGCGTGAGCACCAGGCGCCGGGCGCCCGCGCGGTGGGCGGATTCCCCGGCCTCGCGGCCGTTGAGGTGCAGGTCCGGGATGTTCTCCTTGCCGTGCGTGAACGCGGCCTCGCAGAGGAACAGATCGGTGCCGGCGGCGAGTTCGTCGAGGGCCGCGCAGGTGCCGGTGTCCCCGGAGTACGTCAGCGACCGGCCGCCGTGCTCGACGCGGATGGCGTACGCCTCGACGGGGTGGCACACCTTCTCCGTACGCACCGAGAACGGGCCGATCTCGAAGGCGCCGGGCTTGACCGTGTGGAAGTCGAAGACCTCACTCATCGACGACGCGGAGGGCGTGTCGGCGTACGCCGTGGTCAGGCGCTGCTCGGTGCCCTCGGGGCCGTAGACCGGGATGGGGGCGCAGCGGCCGCCGTCGTGCCGGTAGTAGCGGGCCACGAAGTACGCGCACATGTCAATGCAGTGATCGGCGTGCAGATGGCTGAGGAAGATCGCGTCGAGGTCGTACAGACCGATGTGGCGCTGCAGCTCGCCCAGGGCGCCGTTGCCCATGTCGAGCAGCAGCCGGAAGCCGTCGGCCTCGACGAGGTAGCTCGAGCAGGCCGAGTCCGCGGACGGAAACGACCCCGAGCAGCCGACGACGGTGAGCTTCATAGAGCTGGAACCTCCACGCTGGCGATCGGGGGAAACGGGGGCGTGCGGTCCGTCGAGCGTAAAGCGCGAAAGGGCGCCTCGCTCCTCCGTCGTGGGCCGTTGTGGGCGAACTCACCTGGGGTGTCACCGGTTCGGGGGTGCCCGAAGGGGGCCGGTGCGGCGGCGCGGAGCGGGGGGCGCCGGTACCGTCGGGGCCATGGACACGTCGTGGTGGCCGGCGCTGGCCGCCGTGGTGGTACTGGCCCTTCTCGTCGCCCTGGTGGACGGGTGGGCCCGCTCCGGGCGGCCGGCTCGGCGGCGGTGGCCGGCGGGGCGGCCTCGGGGGCGAGAGGGGGGTGGGCGGCCGCAGGCCGGGGAGATCTGGTGGGCGCGGGTGCCCTATGAGGGTGGGAGCGGGGGGAAGGACCGGCCCTGTCTCGTGCTGGGTGTCCACGGGGACAGCGTGCGGGTCGCGAAGATCACCAGTAAGTACCGGGACGAGCGGGCCGGGGTGATTCCGTTGCCGCCCGGGGCCGTCGGGGACGCGCACGGGCGGGCCAGTTTCCTGGAGACCGATGAGTTGCGGGAGGTTCCTGTGGGGGACTTCCGGCGGCGGGCGGGGGTGGTGGATCCGGTGCTGTGGGATCAGGTGCGGCATCTGGCCGGGTAGGCCCTGGCGGGGCATTCCCCAGTCCCGCCCCTTCCCGAAACCGGGGGCTGCGCCCCCGGGCCCCCGCTTGTCGCCGCTCCGCGGCTCGTCCTCAAACGCCGGACGGGCTATGGATAGCCCGTCCGGCGTTTGAGGAGCGGGGGTCTGGGGGCGGAGCCCCCCACGCGGCGGAGCCGCAAATTGTCACAGCCGGGAAGGGGCGGGATCGGGGAGCTCCCAGCCGGGCTACGCCCACAGCTGGCCCTGGACCGTCGCGATCGCCTCCTCGTCCGTCGCCGCCGTGTAGACGCCGGTGGAGAGGTACTTCCAGCCGCCGTCGGCCACGACGAAGACGATGTCGGCGGGCTCGCCCGCCTTCACGGCCTTGCGGCCGACGCCGATGGCGGCGTGGAGCGCGGCACCGGTGGAGACGCCCGCGAAGATGCCCTCTTCGCGGAGGAGCTCCCGGGTCCGGGTCACCGCGTCGGCGGAGCCGACGGAGAAGCGGGTGGTGAGGACGGACTCGTCGTACAGCTCGGGCACGAAGCCCTCGTCGAGGTTGCGCAGGCCGTAGACGAGGTCGTCGTAGCGCGGCTCCGCTGCGACGACCTTGATGTCGGGCCGCTGCTCACGGAGGAAGCGGCCGACGCCCATGAGCGTGCCGGTGGTGCCGAGGCCCGCCACGAAGTGGGTGATGGAGGGCAGGTCGGCGAGGATCTCGGGGCCGGTGGTGGCGTAGTGGGCGCCCGCGTTGTCCGGGTTGCCGTACTGGTAGAGCATCACCCAGTCCGGATGCTCGGCCGCCAGTTCCTTGGCGACGCGTACGGCCGTGTTGGAACCCCCCGCCGCGGGCGAGGAGATGACCTCCGCGCCCCACATCGTCAGCAGGTCGCGCCGCTCCTGGGAGGTGTTCTCCGGCATGACGCACACGATGCGGTAGCCCTTGAGCCGGGCCGCCATGGCGAGGGAGACGCCGGTGTTGCCGGAGGTGGGCTCCAGGATGGTGCAGCCGGGCGTCAACCGGCCGTCCTTCTCGGCCTGTTCGACCATGTGGAGCGCGGGCCGGTCCTTGACGGAGCCGGTCGGGTTGCGGTCCTCCAGCTTGGCCCAGATCCGGACCTCGGCGGACGGCGACAGACGCGGGAGGCGGACCAGCGGCGTGTTGCCGACGGCCGCGAGCGGGGAGTCGTAACGCATCGGGGAGCCGGGGCCCTCAGGCCATGCCGCCGGCGACGGCCGGCAGGATCGTGACGCTGTCGCCGTCGGCGAGCTTGGTGGAGACGCCGTCGAGGAAGCGGACGTCCTCGTCGTTGAGGTAGACGTTCACGAAGCGGCGCAGGGTGTTGCCCTTGTCCTTGTCGATCAGCCGGTCCTGGATGCCCGCGTGCCGCGACTCGAGGTCGGCGAAGAGCGCGGCGATGGTGTCACCGCTGCCCTGGACGGCCTTCTCGCCGTCGGTGTAGGTGCGGAGGATGGTCGGGATGCGGACCTCGATGGCCATGCGGAAGGCTCCTGTCGGGAGTGGATCGGAAGTGGTGCGGGGTGGCTGCGCGGGTGGTGCGGGGTGGTGCGGTACGGAGCGGAGCGGTGGTGGTGCGGTACGGAGCAGGGCGCGCCGCGCGAGGGCGGGCGGCGGGGTGCGGGGGCCGCGGGTACGGCGCCGGGGCTCGCCGCCGCGGTGCAGCGGCGGGGCGGCGCCCGTCAGGGCCGACAGATGGCGCTGGCGAGACGGCACAGGTCGACGTGCAGCCGGCCGACGAGCAGGGCGCCCGGCGTCGTATCGATGCTCACGTCGTTCGAAACCATGCGGTCATCGTAACGATTCCCGGTCCGGGACCCGGAATGTGATCTCGGATGCCGGACGGATCGCGTTCGACGGCCGGACAGGGGCGGGGTGTCCCGGCCGTCGGCGGCAGCGGGTTCCCGGCGTCAGGCCCGGGGCACCCCCGCCGCCCCCGGGAGATACGTCACCGTCGGCGCCCCCGTCGCCGGATGCACCGCCACCTCCGCCGCGACCCCGTACACCTCCGCGAGGAGCTCGCCGGTGAGGACGTCCCGGGGCGGGCCGGAGGCGACGACGCGGCCCGCGTCGAGGACGTACAGACGGTCGCAGTAGTACGCGGCCAGGGTCAGGTCGTGCAGGGCGAGCAGGTTGGCCGTGCCGAGGCCGCGGACCAGGCCGAGGATCTCCAGCTGGTAGCGGATGTCCAGGTGGTTCGTGGGCTCGTCGAGGACGAGGACGGCCGGTTCCTGCACCAACGCCCGTGCGGTCAGGACGCGTTGGCGCTCGCCGCCGGACAGCCGCGCGAAGGCGCGTCCGGCCAGGGCGGCGGCGCCGACCCGCTCCAGGGCGCCGATGACCAGCTCCTCGTCGGCGGCCGTGTCGCCCTCCCAGAAGCGTTTGTGCGGGGAGCGGCCCATGGCGACGATCTGGCGGACGGTGAGTTCGAAGCCCGTGTGGCCGTCCTGCGGGACCGTGGCGACGCGGCGGGCTCGGGCCTTGACGCCGGTGTCCGCCAGGTCGGCGCCGTCGAGCAGGACCCGGCCGCCGGTGGGCGCGAGCGCGCCGTACACGCAGCGCAGCAGCGTCGTCTTGCCGCTGCCGTTGGGGCCGACCAGGCCCACCGTCTCACCTGCGGAGACGGTGAGTGAGACGGCGTCCACCAGGCGGCGGCCCGACGGGATCTCGTACGTGAGGTCCTCGGTGCTCAGCAGGGCGTCGGTGCGGGGCGGGCCCTCGGTACGTGGCAGGTCCTCGGTACGCGGCAGGTCCGTACGTCGCTTCACGCCTCCACCCCCTCCCGCGCCCGCCCCCGCCGGAGCAGCCACAGGAAGAACGGGCCGCCGGTGAGCGCCGTGAGCACGCCCACCGGGATGTCCTGCGGCGCCGCCACCGTGCGGGCCGCGAGGTCCGCCACCACCAGGAACACCGCCCCCATCAGCGCCGCCACCGGCAGCAGCGCCCGGTGCGCGGCGCCCACCAGCATCCGGGCCGCGTGCGGCACCATCAGGCCGACGAAGCCGATGGCGCCGCTTTGCGCGACGAGCACGCCGGTCACCAGCGAGGTCAGCACGAAGACGCCCGCGCGGAACCGGGCCGTGTCCAGGCCGAGGACGGTCGCGCCCTCCTCACCGACCAGGAGCAGGTCGAGCGGGCGGGCCAGCGCGATCAGCAGGGCCGTGCCGACGGCCAGGACCGTCAACGGCAGCGCGAGCATGTCCCAGCGGGCGCTGCCCAGGCCGCCGAGGGTCCAGTACAGGACTTCCTTGAGGTGGTCCGCGCGGGCCGAGACGACCAGGATCAGGCTGGTCAGGGCCGACAGGACGTACGAGACGGCCACGCCCGCGAGGATCAGGCGGGTCGTCGTGAAGCCGCCGCCGGGCTCGCGGGCGAGGGCGTACACCACGAGCAGGGCGAGGAACGCGCCCGCGAAGGACGCCGCCGGGATGGTCACCGTTGTCGCCATGCCCGCGCCGAGGCCGAGCACGATCACCGAGACCGCTGCCGCGGAGGCGCCCGAGGAGACCCCCAGGAGGAACGGGTCCGCCAGGGGGTTGCGGACCAGGGCCTGGAGGGTGGTGCCGACCACCGCCAGGCCCGCGCCGACGGCCGCGCCGAGGATGACTCGTGGGAGGCGGACGTCGAGGACGATCGTGCGGTACGGGGACGGGTCCGCGTTGCCCGTCAGGATCTGGACGACGTCGGCCGTGGGGATCCGTACGGAGCCGAGCGCCAGTGCGGCGACGCTCGCTGCCGCGAGGCCGAGGACCAGAGCCGTGACGACGAGGGTGTACGGGAGGGTGCGGGTGTGGGGGCCTGCCGGGGGCTCCCCGATCCCGCCCCTTCCCGAAACCGGGGGCTGCCGCCCCCGGACCCCCGCTGTCGCCTCTTCGCGGCTCGTCCTCAAACGCCGGACGGGCTGAAATGTGCCCCCGCGCCACACTCGGCTCACCGCAACTGCTCCGCCAGCTTCCGCACCGCCCCCGGCGCCCGCACCCCCAGCACCACGTCCGACAGCGGCAGCACCGCGAACCGCTTGTTCTTGATGGCCGGGACGTCCTTGAGGGCCGGGTCGTCCAGGAGGCGCTTCTTCTTCTGGGCGACCGTGGAGGCGCCGTAGTCGTAGATGAGGATGACGTCGGGGCGGCGGTCGACCACCGTCTCCCAGGAGGCGTCGCCGAAGGACTTGTCGAGGTCGGACATGACGTTGCGGGCGCCCGCGCGTTCGATGATGTCGTTGCCCATGCCGCGGCCGCCCGCGGTGAAGGCCGTCTTGTCGCCGCTGTCGTAGACGAAGACGGCGGGGGCCTTGCCGCCCTTCGCCGACTTCTTCGCCGTGGCGGCCAGTTCCGCCCTGGCGTCGCGCACCCACTTCTCCGCCCGGTCCCGGACCCCGAACGTCGCGCCCGCCTCGCGCACCTCGCGGTACACGTCGTCCATCGTGACGGGCTTCTTGGCGCAGGCCTCGATGTTGAGGCGGGTCTTGATGCCGGACTTGGCGAGGGCGTCGCGGGAGCGGCCGTCGCCCGCCGCGAAGGCGCTCGCGTAACCGCCGTACACGAAGTCGGGGTTGGCGGCGAGGAGCTTCTCGTAGGAGGGGTACTCCTTGGCGAGCACCGGGCGCGACTTGTACGCCTTCTCGTACTCGGGGAGCACCTTGTCGTCGAGGTAGGCGGTCCCGGCGATGCGGTCCTTGAGGCCCAGTTCGAGGAGGATCTCCGTCACGTGCTGGTTCATGGTGACCGCGCGCTTCGGGGGTGCGTCGTACGTCGTCCTCGTCCCGCAGTTGGTGACGGTGTACGGGAATCCGGCGGCCCTGGCGTCGGGTTTCCCGGAGTCGTCGTCGGACGACGAGGACGACGAGCACGCGGTGAGCGGCAGCAGGATCGCCGCCGCGGCGGGCAGGGCGAGGGCACGTACGCGGGTACGCATGGGGTGCGGGCCTCCTCCAGGGGATTTCCGCGTCCCCTGAGTGCATGTGGAGGAGGCGGCAGGTCAGTTCCTGACTCCCGGGCGCGCGGGGCGCGGCCGGTCACAGTGGCGGGACCGCGCCGGATTTCCACCGGCTTCCTGGGTCCTGCCGCCTCGAGGGTCGTGAATCGTGAAGCTCGGCCTCAGTATGCCTCGACGACCCTGACGTCCTCCTCGGTGACCTCCCCCTCCACGATCCGGAAGGAGCGGAACTGGAAGGGGCCCGCGTCGTCGGTGTCGGCGGTGGAGACGAGGACGTAGTGGGCGCCCGGCTCGTTGGCGTAACTGATGTCGGTGCGGGAGGGGTAGGCCTCGGTCGCCGTGTGCGAGTGGTAGATGACGACGGGCTCCTCGTCGCGGTCGTCCAGGTCGCGGTACAGCTTGAGCAGGTCCGTCGAGTCGAACTCGTAGAACGTGGGCGAGCGGGCCGCGTTCAGCATCGGGACGAAGCGCTCGGGGCGGTCGCTGCCCGCCGGGCCCGCGACGACGCCGCACGCCTCGTCGGGGTGGTCCTTGCGCGCGTGCGCGACGATCTGGTCGTGGAGGGCCTGGGTGATGGTCAGCATGTCGGCCAGGATAAGCAGCGGGGCGGCCCCGTACCGAAGTGTGGTACGAGGCCGCCCGCATGCTGGACAGGAGCCGTCCGGGGTCAGTCCTTGGTGACCGGTGCGGCGTCCGCGGCGTTCTCGACGGCCTGGCCGGTGTGCACGCGCTTCTTGAAGGCCGCGGCCTCCGGGTTGCGGCTCTTCAGGACCAGGTAGGACACGCACAGGATCGCGGCCCAGATCGGCGCGCAGTACAGCGAGATCCGCGCGTCCTTGTCGATGCCCATCATCACGATGACCATGCCGATGAAGGCGAGCGCGAACCAGCTCGTGTACGGGGCGCCCGGCGCGCGGAAGGTGGACTGCGGGACGAGGCCGCGGTCGGCCTTGCGGCGGTAGTTGATCTGGGAGACCAGGATCATGATCCAGGCCCACATGCCGGAGATGGTCGCGAAGGAGACGACGTAGTTGAACGCCTCGCCCGGCCACTGGTAGTTGATCCACACGCCGACCAGCATCAGCGCGGCGGACGCGGTGGTGCCGACCAGCGGCAGGCCGTTCTTGGTGAGCTTGGTGAAGAACTTCGGGCCCTGGCCGTTGAGCGCGAGGTCGCGCAGCATGCGGCCGGTGGAGTACATGCCCGAGTTGCAGGAGGAGAGCGCGGCGGTCAGGACCACGAAGTTCACGATCGCGGCGCCGACGCCGAGGCCCATCTTCTCGAAGGCGGCGACGAACGGGGAGACGCCCGGCTGGAAGGACGTCCACGGCACGACCGAGAGGATCATGATCAGGGCGCCGACGTAGAAGACGGCGATGCGCCACGGCACGGTGTTGATCGCCTTGGGCAGGGTCTTCTTCGGGTCCTTGGACTCGCCCGCGGTGACGCCGACCAGCTCGACGGCGAGGAAGGCGAACATCACGATCTGCAGCGTCATCAGCGTGTTGCCGATGCCGTTGGGGAAGAAGCCGCCGTTGTCCCACAGGTGCGAGACGGACGCGGTGTCACCGGCGTCGGAGAAGCCGATGGTGAGGATGCCGGCACAGATCAGGATCATGCCGATGATCGCGGTGACCTTGACCATCGAGAACCAGAACTCCAGCTCGCCGAAGAGCTTCACGGAGATCAGGTTGGCGCCGTACAGGATGACCGTGAAGATCAGCGCGTACGCCCACTGTGGAATGGAGTCATGGGTCCAGTACTGCATGTACTGGGCTGCCGCGGTGACTTCGGTGATGCCGGTGACGACCCAGAAGAGCCAGTACGTCCAGCCGGTCACGAACCCGAAGAACGGGCTGACGAACTCACGGGCGTACTCCGAGAAGGAGCCCGACACGGGCCGGTACATCAGGAGCTCGCCGAGCGCGCGCATGATGAAGAAGATGACGAGGCCCGCGATGGCGTACGCGAGGATGAGGCTGGGCCCGGCCTTGTGAATGGCCTTGCCCGCGCCGAGGAACAGGCCGGTGCCGATGGCACCGCCGATCGCGATCATCTGGATCTGCCGGGCGCCGAGCCCGCGCTGATAGCCCTCGTTGTCGCCGGACGCGCCCTCCGTGGCCGCCGCGGCCTCATTGCCGTCGTGGTGTTCTTCGACCTGCACTGAGGTCATGGTGACGCCTTTCTCCATGCTGATCCGCGCCGCGAACTGCGGTTTCGCCGCGGACCAGGTCCTGATCCCCCCGGATGGTGATGGAGTGCCGCCGACGGTCTGCCGGCCTCTAGCGCCCCCGGTGACATGGGTGGCGTCACCGAGCGGTCGTGAAGATTTATCACGACCGTCACAGTGATCGAATGAGCCATATGTGGCATACGGCACAGGAAGAAGCGGACAAAGAAACCTCGGTGCCGCAAAGGGGGCACCGAGGTGACAGGATCGTTATCCGGATTTGAGCGTCCGTTGAGCGAACGCCCGCGATCTTCAAACCGACGTCACGCGAACGTCGGAAAACCGTCACGACATCGGCGTCACGGCATCACCGCCCGGCGTCACGGCATCAAGGTCTCGACAAGCGTCTCCTGGAGCCCGCCCAGCCACAGATAGGCCATCACCATCGGCTTGCGAGGGTCGGAGTCCGGCAGCCGGTAGAGGAGGTCGGCGTCCTCCTCGTCGGTCACGTCGAGCCGGGCGCCGATCGCGAGCCGCAGGTCGTTGAGCGCGCCGAGCCAGCCGCGCGACTCCTCCGCGGACAGCTTCAGGACGGCGCCGCCCTCGCCCGCGACGGTGAGCGCATCCAGGGAGCGGATCACGGCGAGCGCGTCGTCCCGCTTGCGGGCCCGCAGGTCGTTCTCGGTGAAGCGGCGGAACTCGGCGGAGTACGCCCGCAGTTCGTCGGCCTTCTCCAGGGAGCCGGACTCGGTGCCGGGGCCGCCGTACGCGTCCGGGAGCAGCCTTTTAAGCACCGGGTCGGTGGGCGGCTCGCTCGGGCCCTCGGCGAACAGCTCCGCGAACGGGTCGCCGTCGTCGCCCGCGGGCTCGTCGCCGGGGCCGATCAGCTCCAGGAGCTGCACGGCGAGCGAGCGGATGATCGAGATCTCGACCTCGTCGAGCGCGACGGCGGCGCCGCCGCCCGGGATCGGTTCGAAGTGTCCAGGCATCAGTCGCGTCGCTACTTCCGGTCCTGCTGGAGCGTTGCCCACAGCCCGTATCCGTGCATCGCCTGCACGTCGCGTTCCATCTCCTCGCGGCTGCCGCTGGAGACGACGGCCCGGCCCTTGTGGTGCACGTCCATCATCAGCTTGGTGGCCTTGTCCTTCGAGTAGCCGAAGTACGTCTGGAAGACATAGGTCACATAGCTCATCAGATTGACCGGGTCGTTGTGCACGAGCGTGATCCACGGAACGTCCGGCTCGGGGACCGCGAAGGTCTCCTCTTCCGCGTCCGGGCGTGTGATCTCTACGGGAGCAGCGCTACTCACCTGCCCCATGCTGCCACCCGGGGCGGCCGGGCGCACAAACGGACCCCCGAAATCGTCAGAGTGACGAGATGCGGGGTAGCATCCTTGTCATGAACTCTGGGGAGCATGACCTGGGGCTGCCGGTGGACGTCCCCTCCACCGCGCTCTTCACGGATCACTACGAGTTGACGATGTTGCAGGGCGCGCTGAAGGCGGGCACCGCCGATCGGCGCTCGGTCTTCGAGGTGTTCACCCGCAGACTGCCCGAGGGCCGCCGCTACGGCGTCGTGGCCGGGACCGGGCGGGTCCTGGACGCGGTCGAGAACTTCCGCTTCGACGCCGGCGTCCTCGCCTTCCTGCGCGAGCGCGCCGTGGTGGACGAGCCGACGCTCCAGTGGCTGGCCTCGTACCGCTTCAGCGGGGACATCTGGGGCTACCCGGAGGGCGAGACGTACTTCCCCGGCTCGCCGATCCTGCGGGTCGAGGGCAGCTTCGCGGAGTGCGTGCTCCTGGAGACGGTGATCCTCTCCATCCTCAACCACGACTCGGCCATCGCCGCCGCCGCCTCCCGCATGGCCTCCGCCGCGGGCGGCCGGCCGCTGATCGAGATGGGCGCCCGCCGCACCCACGAGCTGGCCGCCGTCGCCGCCGCGCGCGCCGCGTACGTCGGCGGCTTCACCACCACCTCCGACCTCGCGGCCGGGTTCCGCTACGGCATCCCGACCGTCGGCACGTCCGCCCACTCCTTCACCCTCGTCCACGACAGCGAGCGGGACGCCTTCCGCGCCCAGGTCGACGCGCTCGGCCGGGGCACCACGCTGCTCGTCGACACCTACGACGTGGGCGAGGCCGTCCGGATGGCCGTCGAGATCGCCGGGCCCGAGCTGGGCGCCGTCCGCATCGACTCCGGCGACCTGCTGCTCGTCGCGCACCGGGTGCGCCAGCAGCTCGACGAGCTGGGCGCCACCGACACCAAGATCGTGGTCACCTCCGACCTCGACGAGTACGCCATCGCCTCGCTCGCCGCGGCGCCCGTGGACGCGTACGGCGTGGGCACCCAGCTGGTCACCGGCTCCGGGCACCCCACCTGCTCCATGGTCTACAAGCTCGTCGCCCGCGCCCGCTCCGCCGACCCCAAGGCCCCCCTGGAACCCGTCGCCAAGAAGTCCCTCGGCGGGAAGTCGTCCCTCGGCGGCCGCAAGTGGGCCGCGCGGCGCGTCGACGCGCACGGGGTCGCCGAGGCCGAGGTCATCGGGACCGGGCCGGTGCCCGGCGACCTCGCCGACGACCAGCTCCTCGTCGAGCTGGTCAAGGGCGGGGACGTCGTCGCCCGCGAACCCCTCGAGGCGGTCCGGGAGCGGCACGCGGCCGCGCGGGGGCGTCTGCCGCTCTCGGCCACCCAGCTGTCGCGCGGGGAGGCGGTCATTCCCACCGAGTACCTGGCCTGAGTGCGTCGCCCGCCCTCTCCCGCAACGGAGTGGAAGTCTCTACGCTCGGTTCATCCAGCTAGCCGAAGGAAACCCGCCATGCGTCGCGCCCTGATCGTCGTCGATGTACAGAACGACTTCTGCGAAGGGGGCAGTCTCGCGGTGTCCGGCGGAGCGGATGTGGCTGCCGCCATCACCGAGCTCATCGGGCAGGCCTCCCCCTGCTACCGGCATGTCGTGGCCACCCGGGACCATCACATCGACCCCGGTGATCACTTCTCCGACTCGCCCGACTTCGTCGACTCGTGGCCGCCGCACTGTGTCGCCGGGACGGAGGGGGTCGGGTTCCATCCGAACTTCGCGCCCGCCGTGGCGTCCGGGGCGATCGACGCCGTCTTCGACAAGGGGGCGCGCTCGGCCGCCTACAGCGGGTTCGAGGGGGTCGACGAGAACGGGACCTCGCTCGCGGAGTGGCTGCGGGCCCGGCAGATCCGGGAGGTCGATGTCGTCGGGATCGCCACCGACCACTGTGTGCGGGCCACCGCGCTCGACGCCGTCCGCGAGGGCTTCCGCACCCACGTCCTCCTCGACCTCACGGCCGGGGTGGCCGAGGAGACCACCCAGCGCGCCCTGGACGAGCTTCGCGCGGCAGGCGCGGAACTCACCGGCAAGCCGGTCCTCTGACCGGACCTTCACGGGGCGCCCCAGACCCGCCCCTTCCCCGTAACTGGGGGCTCCGCCCCCAGACCCCCGCTCCTCAAACTCCCCCAAGCTCTTAAGGAGCAGGGGGGACCCCCACGAGGGGCTGGATATAGCCCGTCCGGCGTTCGAGGACGAGGCGCGAAGCGCCGACAGCGGGGGTCCAGGGGGCGGCAGCCCCCGGTTTCGGGAAGGGGCGGGATTGGGGGCTACGCGGCCGCGCCCCGTCTCAGCAGTGCCCGGATCGGATGCCACAGCTCCTCCACGGACGTGGAGTGGCCCGGCGCCGTGCGCCATATGAGGCCGTCGGGGTGGTGCAGGACGGCGGTGACCTCGTCCGGGGTGGGGGGTTCCGCGTTGCCGCGGAGGTAGACCGCCCGGAGCCCGAGATTGCGCAGCCGGGTCAGCGCCCGCGCACGATTGGCGGCACGTACGAGAACGCGCACACTGCCGCCCCCGGGCCCGGGGCTCGGCAGGGTCAGCGCCACCACCACACTGCCGTTGGGCAGCTTGCAGAAGCCTCCTGCGGCCATGCTCTGTCACACCCCCGTGAGACGTCGTGTCAATAAGAGAACCACAGGACGCACTCAAACACGATCGGCCGCCGCCCGCTAGAGGGCGACGGCCGATCGGCCAGAAACAGGCGCTTGACCTGCGTTAACGAGATTTACTTGGTGGACTTGCCCACCTGGAGCGTGATCGTCGAGCCGTCCTTGGGCTGCTTGAGGATCTTTATCCGGGTGTTGGTGTCAGTGACCTTGACACTTCCGGTGGGGTTCTCCGCGTACCAGTAGGTGCCCTTGCGGTCGTCGAAGACCGAGACGCCCTTCTTGGACTTGATCTTGAGCGCCACGTCCGCGTTGTGGAGCGTGAACGCGTCCGTCGCGTACTTCGAGAAGGGCGCGTCGAACGGCTGGATCTTGTTCCGGAGGAGCGTGCCGTCCTTCCACTTCATCGGCTTGGCGTGGGCGTCGATCGGGAGGATCAGACCCTTGCCGGGGTGCTGGCTGACGTTGTTGTCCTTCTGGGAGGTGTCCCACTGCCAGACCATCAGGCCGGTCTGGTAGGGGTAGTGCTCGACCCAGTCGGGACGCGACGCGGAGAAGCCGAAGTTGTACGGACCGACCTTGAGGGTCTTGTCGTACGACACGTACTGGCGGTTCTCCGCGAGGTAGTACTGCTCGTACTGCTTGGTGAAGGACTCGCCGATGCGCGAGAAGCCCTTCGTCTTCCAGCCGTTGTCGTCGCCCTCGGCGCCGTCCTCGAAGAGCTTGGCGCCGTCCGCGGTCAGCGTGATCTCGTCGGCCGTGAAGCCCTTGAGCGCCGTGCCGCCGTCGGTGGCGTAGCGGAAGCGGACGTCGATCTTCTTGCCGGCGTAGGCGTCCAGCGGGAAGACCAGCTTCTGGTACTTCTTCGAGGAACCGGTCAGGGCCGGCTTGTCGCCCGCGTCACGGGTGATCTGCTTGCCGTCGGCCGTGCCGTCGACGGGCGTCCAGTTGGCGCCGCCGTCGGTGGACACCTCGGTGTAGAGCCAGTCGTAGTTGGACTCGATGTCCCACCAACCCTGGAGCGACAGCTCGGCCTTGGACTTGCCGGTGAGGTCGACGCCGCGCGTGAGGGTGTTGCGCAGGTCGTCGTCCTGGCCGCTCCACCACTGCTTGGTGCCCTCGGTGGGCTTCACGACCGTCGTGGTGACCGGCTTCTTGGGCAGGTCGACGAGGAGCGCCTGGCGGTGCCGGGTGTTGTACTCGGACACGCCGAGCTTGTGCTCGGAGGTCGTCGCGGCCTTCGCCCGGTCGTAGTTGAGCCAGCCCAGCTGGAACTTGTCCCAGGCGGTCATGTCGCCGGGCAGGTCGCCGATCGCGTCCTTGCCGGTGCCGAGCCAGGAACCGGCCGACATCAGCGACCAGAAGCCGACGGAGTTCTCGGCCTTGCCGGTGGTGTCGTACAGGTCGGGCAGGCCCAGGTCGTGGCCGTACTCGTGGGCGAAGACGCCGAGGCCGCCGTTCTCGGGCTGCATCGTGTAGTCGCCGACCCAGATGCCGGAGTCGCCGATCTGGGTGCCGCCCGACTTGTTGTCGGCGGGGCCGGTCTTGCCCGCGTCGTCGCCGTACGCGTACCAGCGGTGCGCCCACAGGGCGTTGGGGCCCTCGGCGCCGCCGCCGGCGGACTCGTCCTCGCCCGCGTGCACGATCTGGAAGTGGTCGATGTACCCGTCGGGCTCGTTGAAGTCGCCGTCGCCGTCGAAGTCGTAGCGGTCCCACAGGTCGTACTTGGCGAGGTCCGCCTTGATCTGCGCGTCCGTGCGACCCTTGGCCTTCTGGTCCTTGACCCAGGCCGTGGTGCCGTCGCGGACGGCGTCCCAGACGTTGGCGCAGTTGGAGTCGCCGCACCAGTTGGAGCCGTAGCGGGCCTCGTTGTAGTCGACCTTGACCCAGTCCGAGACCTCGCCGTCGACCGAGTAGCGGCCGGACGACGTCTTCTCGTAGTAGGTCTTCAGCGAGTGCTTGGGCTTGCCCTTGGCGTCCTTGCCCTCACCGAAGTACAGGTCCTGGAAGTGCTTCTTGTTGTAGTCCGCCTGCCAGGCCGTGCTGTTGTCCTTCGCACGGTCCGGCTTGGCTATCTTGTTGTGCGCGGGGCCGGGCTTGCCGCCGTACTTCTTGATCGGCTTCTCGGGGCCTTCGGGGCCGTCGGGGTCGTACATGGTGGTGTCGTCCACCTTGTCCCCGAACTCCACCAGGATCGTGAAGATCTTGTCGGTCTTCTCCCGGCCCAGCTCGACGTACTTCTTGTCGTCGAGCTTGACCACGTTCGACCCGCCGCGCTTGTGCACCTTGGCGTCGCCGGAGACGACCTGCTCCAGGGCGGCCTTGCGCTGCTGGGCCTGCTGCTTGCTGAACGGGCCCTCGAGGTCGTGGTCGACATGGGCCTTGGCGTCCGCCGGATCCCGGCGGTCGATGGCTGCTGCCTTGCCGGTCGCGGACGCCTTGTCGCCGCTCCCGCCGTCGTCGGCCGCCGCCACTGAGTACGCGGAGAACGTCGCGGTCGCCGCCGCGAGAGCCACCGCTGCCGCGGTGGCTCTGAACGTTCGTCTCTTGATGGTCACTTGATGCTGTCCTCCCCCGCGCCCGCATCACGGACCGAAATTCCCGGTCGAGGAGGTCCGCGCGCGATATGCGCGTCACAAGTGACGACATTCGACCGGAGAGAGGGAAGAAAAGACAGACCTTGACTTGAACAGGCCAAATGCCCTATGCAGACTCGAGCGCCCGCTATTCGAACATGATCGACCGTGACCACGGCGGCGCACGCGCGGCATCCCCCGCCCCCTCAACAGGCGCGCCTCACCGTCCAATTGGCGGGACGCATGAATCCATGCGCCCCCTGTGCACCGGCACCGTGGGTTAGGTCACGCTTACCGCACGTTCCCGTCGGGCATGCAGGCGAATAGAGTCATTTCGACGGTGCGCACGGGTACTCGGCGAAGCTTCCAAGTCGCCACCTTTGAGCACCCTTTGATTCGTATACGTCCACATCGTCTTGATCTATCCCCCGCATCCGCTGTCCCGAGGACGGATCACGCCATGCCTCGCCCCATGCCTCGTCCGACCGTCGCACAGCTCACCTACGGTTCCGCGACCGTCGTCTGTTCCGCGCTCGCCATGCTGCTGCTCTCGCAGGCGAGTTCGGCGCCGGGAGTCGCGGTCATAGCCTTCGCCGCGCTCGGCCTCGGCCTGCTCGTGGCCTTGACGGTGCCCCTGCCCAAGCCGGCCCCGGGGCCCACCGAGACCCTGCCCGCCGCCGCGGTCCCGGTCCCCGCCGCCGTCCCCGCCCCCTCGAACTTCGAGGAGCGGATCCCGGTCCAGCGCACCGTGATCGCCCCCGACCCCGCCGCCCCGCAGCACACCCCGCTGCCCGTACGCGAACCGGCGGGCCCCTGAGCGTCACCCGCCCGCGCAGGTGACACCCACGGACCCGCCGCGACCACCGCCCGGCGCCGCCGCAGCGCCGGGCCTTCCGGCTGCCCTCGTGCCGCTCAGCCCACGCTGACCACCACGGTCTTGGCCGCCTTGTCGTGCAGCCCCTGCTTGTAGGGCTTGTCGAAGAAGCTCCAGCCACCGCAGATCGCCGTCCAGACGCAGGCGCAGCAGAACGCGAACGGGATCCACAGCACCGCCGAGCGCACGAGCGCCGTCTGCAGCGTCGGGTTCGCCCCGTCGTTGAGGTTCGCCACCCGCATGCCGAGCCACTTCTTGCCCAGCGTCTGCCCCGTCTTCGAGATCAGATAGCTGTCGTACGCCATGTACAGCACGGCGGCGACCAGCGACTGCCCGAACGACCTGCCGGCGTCCACCTTGTCCGGGTCCCAGTCGTACTCGTTCGTCCCGAAAAGGAGGGACAGCAGGACGGTGACGACGCCCACGAGGACCATGTCGATGATGCGGGCCAGGACGCGTTTGCCGCTGTCGGCGAGCGGGGGCATGCCCGCGAGGGGGTCCTGCCCGCCGAAGCCGCCGCCGTAGGGGTCGCCTCCGTACGGGGGCGGCGGGGTGCCGCCGGGGCCGCCTGGCCCGCCTGGGCCGCCGCCGAAGGGGTCGCCGCCGCCCGCGCCCGGCGGAGGCGGGTCGTACGGGGAGCCCGCGCCCGGGGGCGGGGGGCCGTCGGACGGCGGGGGCGGCTGCTTCTTGAAGGGGTCGTTGTCGTCGGGGTCAGGAGCGTTGGGGTATTGCGGCGGTTCGGTGCTCATGGGGTGAGTGCACCTCGAAGTGGAGTGCGCCGCATGCGACGAGCGGCTGTCCGGGTTACGGCCCCCCTTTTGGGGACCGCTACCGAAACTAGGCCCCGGGCCGGTCAGCCCGCCACGAACGTACCGGCCGCCTTGTCGTGCCAGCACTGGCGCCAGGGGCGGTCGAACAGGCACCACAGCACCCCGACGACCCCGACCACGAGGACCCCCGGCACGCAGTACACCAGCCAGCGCCGCAGCGCCGCCCCGAACGACGGCGCCCCGTGCTCCTCGATGTCCCTGACCTCGACCCCGCACACCTTCTTGCCGAGCGTGCGGCCCCACTTCGCCGTGGGCAGCGCCTCGTAGAGCACCCCGAAGAGCAGCAGTACGCCGAGCACGACGCCGAGGTACCCGGCGGTCGTCCCGTCGAGCAGCCACACCGTGACCTTCTCGCCCGACAGCTTCGCCGCGTCGATCTTGCTGTCGATGTGGTCCGCGGCGCGCGTACCGAGCGGCAGCGCCGCCCCCGCGGTCACGGCGGCGAGCACCACCGTGTCGATGAGCCGCGCGGCGAGGCGCCTGCCGAGGCCGGCGGGCCGCGCCTCCGCCTGCGCCTGGACCACCGCGGCGAACGGGTCCGCGGCCACCGGCTTCCACGGCAGCACGGGCCCCTCGCCCTGCGGCGCCGACGGCCCCGGACCGGGCGACTGGGCGAGTTGGTGCACCTGCTGGGCCCAGGAGGCCGACCCGCCGCCGGGCCCTGACGTCACCGGCGAGGCGACCCCGCCCTGGGCACCGGCCTGCGGGGGCGCGCTCTGCTCCTGTGCCCCGGCCTGCGGAGCCCGTCCCTGCTGCTGCGGCACCACCGGTGCCTGGGCCGCGGCGGCGGAATCTGCACCGGCAGGAGGCGTGGCTGAAGAAGGGGACGGAGAAGCCGAGGGAGAAGTCGACGGAGAGGTCGAGGTGGACGGGGAAGAAGGGGACACGGACGAAGGAGCGGCGCCGGAAGCGGGCCTCGTCTGCCCCGACTTGGGGCGCAGGGCCCGAATCGCCATGGTCCCCTCGGTACCGCCGTCCGCGTCCGGCGTCCCGGCCCCCGCCGGTTTCACCGGACCCGTCGGCCGCCGGAAGGTCACTGTCCCCTCGGTGGTGGCGGGCTTCGGCACGGCGGGCTCGGCGGCCCGGAACGTCACCGCGCCCGGCCCCTCCGCGGCGGCCTCCTCGGATCGGTCGACGGCCGCCGGAGCCTGCTCCCGCTGCCCCGGCTCCTGCCGCGCACCGGGCTGCTGTTGCGCGGGTACGCGCCGCGCACCCCCTTCGGCCGCGCTCCCTCCGGCCGCCCCCGCCGATGCCGCCGCGCCGGGAGCCGCCCCCTCGCCCCGCACGCGCGGGTCCCTCGGGTCCAGCGGGCCGTGCGCGCCAGGCACGCCGACTGCCCCTGCCGCACCCCACGACACCCGCTGGTCCTGCTCACCGCCGAGCCCCGTCTGCCGGGCCGCGTCCGCCTGCCAGGCCGAAGCGGGCTCGGGCTTGACCCCGTGCTGCCCGTCCCCGGCACCGGCACCCGAACCGGCCCCGGAGCCCGAGCCTGCGTCGACGTCGGCACCCGCGCCAAGCCCGAGCCCGAGGCCGATGTTCGTGTCCGTGTCCGGGCCGGTCTGCGTCACCCCTCCCGGCTCCTCGTCGAAGAACACCGGGCCGGTCTCCTCCGCGGCCACGGGCGCCGCCGGGGCCGGGGCCGGAGCCGGGGGCGCGGTGGCCGAGCGGGGCGGCGCGGGCAGGGGTTCGCCGTCGGACGGTGCGGGACGGCTCGTACCGGGCACCCAGGCCGCGCCGTTCCAGTACCGGACATATCCCGGAATGGACGGGTCGGGGTAGTAGCCTTCGCGGGGCCTGTCGTCGCCGGGGGCCGGGGTTGGGGCGCTCATGTCCGTCGTCCCGTATCTGCTCGGGGGTCTTGTGAGGCTCCACATCTATCAGACCCGCGCGCCGCGTCGGGCGGCTCCCGCCGCACCGCCCCCTTCCGTGCACGGTTCCTCCCCGCCGTCCGAACACGCCCGCCCGCCCCGTGTCGTACCCGGCGAAAAAAATCTTCCCGAAGTCGCGTAATGCCAGGCCGCCCGCGCGCTCTGACTCATCGCGGGCCTGAAACGGGTCCGGTGCGCGGACCCGATCAGAGGGGCCGCGTACGCCGCGAGAGAAAGGAAGCGCACGAGCTATGCACACCGTGGTGGAACGCGAGCTGGAGCTCAAACTCGTCCTCTCGCCGGAACGGGCGATCCCCGTCCCGGCCCGGCTCACCTACCGCACCGACGATCCGTACGCCGTCCACATCGCCTTTCACATCGGCTCCGAGAACCCGGTGAACTGGACGTTCGCCCGGGAGCTCCTGGTGGAGGGGGTGTTCAGGCCGTGCGGCCACGGCGATGTGCGGGTGTGGCCGACGAAGGTCGAAGGCCGCTCCGTGGTCCTGATGGCGCTCAGCTCGCCCGACGGCGACGCCCTCCTGGAGGCGCCGGCGCCCGCCGTGTCCGCCTGGCTGGAGCGCACCCTGCGGGTGGTCCCTCCGGGCTCTGAGGCCGAGCGGCTCGGCATCGACGACGGCCTGGCCGAGCTGCTCGCCCCCACCCCTGGCCGCGCGGACGAGCTGTGGCTGCGCGACCCGTGGCCGAGTGACGAGTCGAAGGACGGTGAGTGAGCACCAAACCCACGGGGGGTCAGAAGAGCTTGCCCGGGTTGAGGAGGTGGTGCGGGTCGAACGCCGTCTTGACGGCGCGCTGCATCTCCACGCCCACCGGGCCGAGCTCGCGCGCCAGCCACTCCTTCTTCAGGACGCCGACGCCGTGTTCACCGGTGATGGTGCCGCCGAGTTCGAGGCCGAGGGCCATGATCTCGTCGAAGGACTCGCGGGCGCGCCGTGACTCGTCGGGGTCTGCCGCGTCGAAGCAGACGGTGGGGTGGGTGTTGCCGTCGCCCGCGTGCGCGCAGACCCCGATGGTCAGTCCGTACTTGTCGGCGATCCGCTCGACCCCGGCGAGCATGTCGCCGAGCCGGGAGCGCGGTACGCACACGTCGTCGATCATCGTCGTGCCCTTCACCGCTTCGAGTGCGGTGAGGGAAAGACGGCGTGCCTGGAGGAGGAGTTCGGACTCGGCCGCGTCGTCCGCCGGAACGACCTGGGTGGCGCCCGCGGCCTCGCACAGGGCGCCGACGGCGGCGAGGTCGGCGGCGGGGTCCGTGGTGTCGAAGGCGGCGAGGAGCAGCGCCTCGGTGGTCTCCGGCAGGCCCATGTTGCCGAGGGCGTTGACGGCGCGGATCGTCGTACGGTCCATCAGCTCCAGGAGCGACGGCACATGGCCGCCTTCCATGATCTCGCAGACGGCCGCGCAGGCGTCGGCGGCCGAGCCGAACTCGGCGGCGAGGACCAGCTGTTGGGGCGGCTGCGGCTTGAGCGCGAGGACGGCGCGGACGATGATGCCGAGGCTGCCCTCGGAGCCGACGAACAGGCGCGTCAGGTCGTATCCGGCGACCCCCTTGGCCGTACGCCGTCCCGTGCTCATCAGGCGTCCGTCGGCGAGGACGACGTCGAGGCCGAGGACGTACTCCGCCGTCACCCCGTACTTCACGCAGCACAGGCCGCCGGAGGCCGTGCCGATGTTGCCACCGATGGTGCACATCTCCCAACTGGAGGGATCCGGCGGGTAGAAGAGGCCGTGCTCGGCCACCGCGCGGGAGAGCGTGGCGTTGATGACGCCGGGCTCGACGACGGCGATCCGGTCGACCGGGCTGATCTCGATGATCCGGTCCATCTTGACGAGCGAGAGGACGACGCAGCCCTCGCTCGCGTTCGCCGCGCCGGACAGGCCGGTGCGGGCGCCCTGCGGGACGACCGGGACCCGCAGCTCGGTGGCGGTCCGCATGACGTGCTGGACCTCTTCGACGGTGCGCGGCAGGACCACGACGGCGGGCGTTCCCGCCTCGCAGAAGCTCGCCATGTCATTGGCGTACGAGGCCGTGACGTCCGGGTCGGTGAGGAGCGCGTCGGCGGGGAGTCCGGCGCGGAGGCGGTCCAGGAGGTCGGCGGGTGCGGCGGGGGTGCCCGGCGTGCTGTGCGTGCCACTGCTCATGATCACAGCCTCGCACTCGGGGCCATCGGTGTGAACCCGTGTGCGACGCCGTTCGCGTGCCGGGATGTGCTCTTCGTATTGACGCACAGTGAGCGCCATGGAGACCGAG
Source organism: Streptomyces sp. NPDC041205 (assembly GCF_055591765.1). Classification (NCBI taxonomy): domain Bacteria; kingdom Bacillati; phylum Actinomycetota; class Actinomycetes; order Kitasatosporales; family Streptomycetaceae; genus Streptomyces; species Streptomyces sp. NPDC041205. The sequence goes on from NZ_JBVIZH010000001.1 coordinate 1,476,639, forward strand.
GACACCCCCCAGATCTCACCCCAGGGCTCGCCCCGGGCCACGCCCGCCACACCCGCGGCGGCTCCGGCGGCTCCGGCGGCTCCGGCGGTGCAGAGTTCGGACGCCGTACGGATCCCGCGGCACGCCCGCACGTCACTGACCTCGGCGACCGCGCGGGGTCCGCTCGACGGCGGCCCCGTACCGCGCCGCTCCCCCGCCGTCCGGCGCGCGCTCGTCGCCGCCGTCGCGGGCTGCGCCGTGCTCGGCGGGGTCCTGGTCCTCCTGCCCGACCGGGGCGAGGACTCCGCGCCGCCCGCGCTGGGGCCCGCCGGGCGGGCCGCGGCCGCGGTGGGGGCCGGGGCACCGGCCGCGATGCCCGATCTGGCGGTGCTCATCGGTGAGCGCGAGGCGCATCTGCGGGCGCATCCCGGCGACGACCAGTCATGGGCGGTACTCGGTTCCGCGTACGTCGAACGGGGCCTGAGGACCGCCGACTCCGCGTACTACCCGAAGGCCGAGCGGGCCCTGCGCGCCTCGCTGCGGACCCGGCCCGAGCGGAACGCGGCCGCCCTCACCGGCCTCGCGACCCTCGCCAACGCCCGGCACGACTTCCGGGACGCGCGGAAGTGGGGCGAACAGGCGGTGCGGCTCGCGCCGCGGCGGTGGGCGGCGCACGCGGCCCTCCTCGACGCCTACCGGGGGCTCGGCGACGCCAAGGGGGTCGGGCGGGCCCTGGAGAAGGTGCGGAAGCTGGGCCCGGGGACGGCGGCCGCCCGGGTCCGGTCCGGGGCCGTCTACCGGGACCGGGGCTGGCGCGAGGACGCGGCCGCGGCGCTCTCGGACGCGGCGGCGCTCGCGGAGACGCCCGCCGAACGGGCGGCCTGCCTGTACCGGGTCGGGGAGCTGGCCTGGGAGCGGGGCGAGCCCGGCGACGCGCTGCGCCACTACGACGCGGCGCTCGCGGCCGACCCCGATCATCACCCCTCGCTCGCGGCGAAGGGGCGCGCGCTCGCCGCGCTCGGCCGGACGTCGGACGCCCTGCACGCGTACCGGGCCGCGCTCGTCCGGCGGCCCGCCCCCGAATACGCCCTGGAACTCGGCGAGTTGTACGAGTCCCTCAAGCTGCGGCCCGCCGCTCTTGCCCAGTACGACCTGCTGCGGGCGCGGGTCCGGCAGGGGGGTCTCGGTGGGGTGAACGACGAGCGGGTGCTCGGGGTGTTCGAGGCGGAGCACGGGGACGCGGGGGCGGCGGTGCGGAGGCTCACCGCGGAGTTCAAGCGGCACGCGTCGCCGGAGAACGCGGATGCGCTGGGGTGGGCGCTGCATCGTTCCGGTGCGTCCGAGGCGGGCCTGAAGCACGTCGAGTCCGCCGTGAAGAAGGGCCCGCGCAGCGCGCTGTTCGCCTACCACCGCGGCCAGATCGAACGCGAACTGGGCCGCTACGGCGCGGCCCGCCGCCACCTGACGGAGGCCCTCCGCATCAACCCCCACTTCTCGCCCCTGGGAGCCCCGGCGGCCCAGGCCGCCCTGAGGTCCCTGGGCGACCCCCCGGAGGGAGGCCCAGCCCAGGTGTACGCGCCGCGTGGGGCGCCCATCCCGAAACTGCCCCGCCCGGCCAAGCCTCCGAGGCAGTCCAACTGAACCCCTACGTCATGGCACCGTCGACCGGGGCTGTGCCCACCCGTTCCGCCCTCTGGGCCCCCCAGCTGCCCACAGCGGGGGGGGGCGACAAGCCACCCCCGCACCTCAGCGACGCCGGACGACCGTTCGCGGCACCGGTGCCCAGGACTGCCCGCAGCACTAGCGGGCAGCCGCCCCGGCTGCGGCCCGAGGCATGACGTGCCCGTAAACGGGCGGGCGGGTGGGAGAGATCCGCCGCGGTAGCGGCGGGACAGGGGCACCCCCACCCCGCCGCGGACAAAAGCGAACCCCGTCCTAAAGGTTGCCCCGCTTCTCCTGCTCGCGCTCGATCGCCTCGAACAGCGCCTTGAAGTTCCCCTTGCCGAAGCCCATCGACCCATGCCGCTCGATCATCTCGAAGAAGACGGTGGGCCGGTCCTGGACCGGCTTGGTGAAGATCTGCAGCAGGTACCCGTCCTCATCGCGGTCGACGAGGATCTTCTGCTCGCGCAGGATCTCGACCGGTACACGGGTCTCGCCCGCCCACTCGCCGAGGGTGTCGTAGTAGCTGCCCGGCACGTCGAGGAACTCGACACCCGCGGCCCGCATGGCCTTCACGGTGGCCACGATGTCGTTGGTGGCGAGCGCCATGTGCTGGACGCCGGGGCCCCCGTAGAACTCGAGGTACTCGTCGATCTGCGACTTCTTCTTCGCGATCGCCGGCTCGTTGATCGGGAACTTGACCTTCTTGGTGCCGTCCGCGACGACCTTCGACATCAGGGCGCTGTACTCGGTGGCGATGTCGTCACCCACGAACTCCTTCATGTTCGTGAAGCCCATGACCTTGTTGTAGAAGGCGCACCACTCGTTCATCTTGCCGAGCTCTACGTTGCCGACACAGTGGTCGATGGCCTGGAAGGTCCGCTTGGCGGGAGGCGCCACGATCGGCTGCGCGGCGACGAAGCCGGGCAGGTAGGGGCCGTCGTAGCCGGTGCGCTCGACGAGGGTGTGGCGGGTCTGGCCGTACGTGGCGATGGCGGCGCGCACGACGGTGCCGTGCTCGTCCTTCGTCTCGTAGGGCTCCTCGAGGCCGGTGGCACCGTGCTCGACGGCGTAGGCGTACGCGGCGCGCGCGTCCGGGACCTCGATGGCGAGGTCGACGACACCGTCGCCGTGCTCGGCGACATGGCCCTCGAGGAAGCGGCCCCAGTCGGTGGAGGCCTTGATGACGGAGGTGAGGACGAAGCGCGCGGCGCCGCTCTCCAGCACGTAGCTGGCGGTCTCGCGGCTGCCGTTCTCCGGTCCGGAGTAGGCCACGAGTTTCATGCCGAACGCCGTGGAGTAGTAGTGCGCTGCCTGCTTGGCGTTGCCCACGGCGAAGACGACCGCGTCCATTCCCTTCACCGGGAAGGGGTCGGCCTCGCGCGCGGTTTCGGGGGTGGTGTGTGTGGTCTGAGTCATAGAGGGAGGCTCCCGCCGAACCACAAGATGCGCAATAGTTCGCGTATTCACTGGGCAATCTGCCCAGCATCCAACCCGATCGAGCGGGCGTTCTGTACAGGATGCTCATCAGGGAGGCGGCATGGCGATCGATCATTTGGACGGCAGGCTCATCGTGCTGCTCGCGCGGGAGCCGCGCATCGGCGTCCTGGAGGCGTCCCGGCGCCTGGGTGTCGCGCGGGGCACGGTGCAGGCGCGGATGGACCGGCTTCAGTCGAACGGAGTCATCCGGGGCTTCGGCCCGGACGTGGACCCGGCGGCGCTCGGCTACCCGGTGACGGCGTTCGCGACGCTGGAGATCAAACAGGGCCAGGGCGCGGACGTACGGGCCCATTTGGCGACCGTGGCCGAGGTCCTGGAGCTGCACACCATCACCGGCCACGGGGACATGCTCTGCCGTCTGGTGGCCCGCTCGAACGCCGATCTCCAACGTGTGATCGACCGGGTGGTGGGTTTTGATGGCATCGTCCGGGCCTCCACGGCGATCGTCATGGAGAACCCGGTCCCGCTGCGGATCATCCCCCTGGTGGAACAGGCGTCCGACGACACAGGACCTGGGTAGAGACGACGGGTACGGCACGCGGGCGCCGGGAGCCTCCCGGCGCCGTCCGAGCGCTCTCGGCGAGGTGAACGGCACAGGTGAACTTCTGGGACTACCTCGGCAATCGTCACCAGCAGTTGCTGATGGACGCGTACCAGCACGCGAGCGCCGTCTTCCAGTGCATGGTCGTGGCCACCGCCATCGGCGTCCTGATCGGCGTCCTGACGTACCGCAGCGAGTGGGCCGGGAACCTGGCGACGACGGTGACGTCCACGATCCTCACCATCCCCTCGCTCGCCATGATCGGTCTGCTGATCCCGGTCGTGGGCCTGGGGGTCGCGCCGACCGTGACGGCCCTGATCCTGTACGGCCTGCTGCCGATCGTGCGCAACTCCATCGTCGGCCTGCGCGGGGTCGACCCGACGCTCGTGGACGCCGCGAAGGGCATCGGGATGTCGCGGCTGCACCGGCTCGTGCGGATCGAGCTGCCGCTCGCGTGGCCGCCGATCCTGACCGGCATCCGGGTCTCCACGCAGATGCTGATGGGCATCGCCGCGATCGCCGCGTACGCCTCGGGGCCCGGCCTCGGCAATGAGATCTTCCGCGGCATCGCCTCGCTCGGCAGCAAGAACGCGCTCAACCAAGTGCTCGCGGGCACGCTGGGGATCATCGTCCTGGCGCTGCTCTTCGACGCCGTGTACGTCCTGATCGGCCGGCTGACGATTCCGAGGGGTATCCGTGTCTGAGACGTCCGATACGACCGCCGCCACCGCCCCGCCCGAGGAACCGGCGCCCGCGGCCACCACCGGCGCGACCATCGAGCTCGAGAACCTCACCAAGCGCTATCCGGGCAGCGGCGACCCGGCCGTGGACAGCGTGAACATGGAGATCAAGGCGGGCGAGATCGTCATCTTCGTGGGCCCCTCGGGCTGTGGGAAGTCCACCACACTGAAGATGATCAACCGCCTGATCGAGCCGACCAGCGGCCGCATCCGCATCAACGGCGAGGACGTCACGGACATCGACCCGGTGAAGCTGCGCCGCAAGGTCGGCTACGCCATCCAGTCCTCCGGGCTCTTCCCGCACATGACGGTCGCTCAGAACATTGCCCTCGTACCGAAGATGGTCGGCTGGGGGAAGTCGAGGATCAAGTCGCGGGTCGAGGAGATGCTGGACCTGGTGGGCCTGGACCCGGCCGAGTTCCACGGCCGCTATCCGCGCCAGCTCTCCGGCGGCCAGCAGCAACGCGTGGGCGTGGCACGGGCGCTCGCGGCCGACCCGCCCGTGCTCCTGATGGACGAGCCGTTCGGCGCGGTCGACCCCATCACCCGCGACCACCTCCAGGACGAGCTGATCCGCCTCCAGCACGAGCTGCACAAGACGATCGTCTTCGTCACGCACGACTTCGACGAGGCCATCAAGCTGGGCGACCGCATCGCGGTCCTGCGCGAGCGCTCGCACATCGCGCAGTTCGACACCCCCGAGGCGATCCTCACCAACCCGGCCGACGACTTCGTCTCCGGTTTCGTGGGCGCGGGCGCGGCCCTGAAGCGGCTGAACCTCACGCGCGTACGCGATGTGGAGATGGCGGACGTGCCGACGGTGACCGTCGACGACCCGCTGCAGGAGATCTTCGACAAGCTGCGCGCGAGCGGCACCAACGAACTGCTCCTGCTCGACAAGCGCGGCCGCCCCTACAAGTGGCTGCGCCGCGGCGACCTGATGCGCGCCAAGGGCTCCCTGGCCCGCGCGGGCACCCTCGTGCACGACACGGTGACCAGGGACGCGACCCTGCGGGACGCCCTGGAGGCCGTCCTCACCGACAACGCCGGACGGGTCGCCGTCACCGGGCGGCGGGGCGAGTACACGGGCGTCGTCGACATGGAGACCCTGATGAACTCCGTGCACGAGATGCTGGAGGCCGACCGGCTCGAAGCCATGGAGCACCAGCACGAACTGGAGGAGCAGCGCGCGCAGTTGACGCACGCGGCACAGGAGGGCACCGCTGGGGAGGCGAAGGCGTGACGCCGCCGCCCGGGGGCGAGCCCCGGATCCCCGAACGCAAGGCCTCGGCCAGGGCACCCGAGCGCCCCCGGGGCGAGCACGACGTGAAGGGCCTGGCGTTCCGCGACGAGGGCGAGGCCGAGCAGGAGACGCCCGCGCCCGCCCTCGCGGCGAAGCCACCGCGCCGGATCACCTGGCAGAAGCTGACGGTGCTTCCCGCGGTCCTCGCGGCCGTGCTCCTCGCCACCTGGCTCTGGTTCGAGCAGGCGGACCTGGACTCGATCTCCGAGAACGCGCTGTCCAACGGGCAGGTCGGCAAGGCGCTGCGCCAGCACGTCGAGCTGACGGCGATCTCGACGTTCTTCGTGCTGATCATCGCGATCCCGCTGGGGATCCTGCTCACCCGGCGCGCCTTCCGCAAGGGCGCCCCGGTGGCGATGGCGCTGGCCAACACGGGCCAGGCGACCCCGGCGATCGGCCTGCTCGCGCTGCTCGTCATCTGGATGGGCATCGGCGAGAAGGCGGCCCTGACGGGCATCATCATCTACGCCGTCCTGCCGGTCCTCTCCAACACCATCGCGGGCCTGCGCGCCAACGACCCCACCCTCCTGGAGGCCGCGCGCGGCATCGGCATGTCCCCCCTCGGGGTGCTCGCGAGGGTCGAACTCCCGCTGGCCGTACCGCTGATCCTCGCGGGCGTGCGCACCGCCCTCGTCCTGAACGTGGGCACGGCGACGCTCGCGACCTTCGGCGGCGGGGGCGGGCTCGGCGTCCTGATCACGACGGGCATCACCAATCAGCGCATGCCGGTCCTGATGCTCGGCTCGATCCTGACGGTGGTCCTCGCCCTGCTGGTGGACTGGCTGGCCTCGCTGGCCGAGCTGGTGCTCAGCCCGCGCGGCCTGGAGGTGCGGTCATGAGGCGTACGACCAGTGCGCGGACGAAGGCGCTCGCGGCCGTGGGCGGGGTGCTGCTCGTGGCCGCCGGGTGCGGTCTCACCAGCGGGTCGCCGATGGTGGACGACGTGAAGCCGGGCATCGTCGGGCAGGGCAAGCCCCTGGAGGGCGCCGATCTCACCGTCACCTCCAAGGAGTTCACCGAGCAGCTGATCCTCGGCGCCATCATGGGCATCGCCTTCCAGGCGGCCGGGGCGGACGTCCTGGACCGGACCGGCATCCAGGGTTCCATCGGGGCGCGCGAGGCGGTCAAGGGCGGGGACGCGGACGGCATGTACGAGTACACGGGCACCGCGTGGATCACCTATCTCGGCAACTCCGCCCCCATCCCGGACCCGCACCAGCAGTGGGACGCCGTACGCAAGGCGGACGCGAAGAACGGCGTGACCTGGCTGGCGCCCGCGGCCCTGAACAACACCTACGCCCTGGCCCTGAACCGGTCCAACCTGAAGAAGTACGGCACGAAGACCCTCTCCGACGTCGCCGCCCTGTCCAAGTCCGACCCGAAGGCGGTCACGCTGTGCGTGGAGGGCGAGTTCGCCAACCGCGCCGACGGCCTGCCCGGCATGCAGAAGAAGTACGGCATGAGCCTGCCGTCCGGGAACATCACGCAGATGGACACCGGGATCATCTACACCCAGGCCGAGAAGGGCAGTTGCACCTACGGCGAGGTCTTCACCACCGACGGCCGCATCAAGGCGATGAACCTGACGCCGATGGCCGACGACAAGCGCTTCTTCCCCAACTACAACGCCGCCCCCGAGATCAACAGCAAGACCATGAAGAAGTACCCGGAGATCGCCGACGTCCTGGCCCCCGTGACGAAGAAGCTCGACAACACGGTGGCGCGGGAGCTGAACGCGAAGGTGGACGTGGACGGGCAGGACCCGCACGAGGTGGCGAAGGACTGGATGGTGGCGGAGGGCTTCGTCAAGGAGTAGCCGGGGGCCGGTGGCGGGTGCCGCCGCCCCCAGGAGCTTCCAAAGACTTCGTTGCAAAGAAAGCGTTGCAACGGAGTCTTTGCATGCGTAGGCTGCGGAGCATGACGGAGAAGTCACAGTCGCCCGAGCAGGCGGCACCGGACCGCAAGGTCCGCCATCTCGACCCGCGCACGCTGCGCGGGATCGCCCACCCCCTGCGCATGCGGATCCTCGGCTCGCTGCGCCTGGACGGACCGGCGACGGCCTCCCAACTGGCCGAGCGCCTGGACGAGTCGAGCGGCGCGACGAGCTACCACCTGCGCCAGCTCGCGGAGTACGGCTTCGCCGAGGACGACCCGGAGCGCGGCAAGGGCCGCGAGCGGTGGTGGCGCGCGACGTACGACGGCACGCACGTGGACAACGACTTCGCGCGGGACGCCGATCCCGAAGTGCGCGGCGCGTACTCCACGTTCATGCACGAGCACGCGGGGAACCACGCCGCAGAGGTCGCCACCTGGATCGCCACCGGGCAGGACTGGTCGGAGGAGTGGGTCGAGGCCTCGGACATCAGCGACTTCACCCTGAACCTGACGCCCGCGCTGGCGGCCGAGCTCAAGGCAAAGATGCACGAACTCGTCGAGAGCTACCGGCCGTTGGCTCCGGAGGGCGGCACGCCGAACACCGCCAAGGTCCGCCTGCACACCCACCTGATCCCGACCCGGCCCACGGACTGAGAGGCATCCGCGATGCACCCCGACGTACATCTGATGCTGCACCATGCCCGCGCGGCGGACTTAACTCGCGCGACCCCCACCCGACGACAGCCGCGCGAGGCGCCGCTGCGGGCTCAACTGGGCTGGACGCTGGTCGAGTTGGGCCTGCGCCTGGTCAGCAGCTCGGGACCTTCTCGCCCTTCTGCAGGGCTCGCAGCGAGTCGACCGTACTCGCCAGCGTAGTCACCGGGACCAGCCGGAGGCCCTTCGGCTTCTCGGCCTCGGCGTCCGAGCACTCGGCCTTGGGCACGAGGAAGACCGTGGCGCCGTCGCGGGCCGCGGCCTGGGTCTTCATGGCGACGCCGCCGACCGGGCCGACCTTGCCGCTCGCGGAGATGGTGCCGGTGCCCGCGATGGTGCGGCCGCCGGTCAGGTCGCCCCCGCTGCCGTCGCCGTCCAGCTTGTCGATGATGCCGAGCGCCAGGAACAGGCCCGCGCTCGGCCCGCCGATCTTGCCGAGGTCGGCCGTCACGTCGATCTTGTCGGTGCCGTCCACGCCGTTCGCCCGCAGATGGCCGAGCGCCGCCTTCGTGGCGTCGTCCTGGGACTCGCGCATGTCGCCGAGGTTGTGCTTCTCGACTTCCTTGACGTTGTCGCCGTCGGGGTAGACGGAGTCCTTCGGCATCACGGCCCGGTCCGTACGGAACCAGCCGTCGATGACGTCACCGAGCCGCACGTCCATCTGCGGCCCGGTCGCCACGATGGTCGTCATCCGCAGCTCGCCCTTGGTCTCCCGCAGCGGCGCTCCGCTGATCTTGAGGACGGGCTTGCCCTCGTACTTTCCGAGCACGTCGGCGGTGCCGCCCGGCTGGGCGACGGCGAACGGCAGCGGCGCGAGCGCGACGACGGCGAGCAGGCCGACGAGGGGGACGGCGGCGACGGCCAGGGCCTTGGGGCGGCTCAGACGAGCGAGACGAGACAGCACGCGTCCAATCTAACGCGAGCGAAGAATCAGCCCGTCCGGCGCTTGAGGACGAGCCGGGCCGCAGGCCGCGATCGGCGGCGCGGCGGGCTGCCCGGGCGCGAGGCCGGGATCACCCCGCACGCCCGCGCGGCCTCAGCGCAACGCGTCGGCTACTTCACGGGCCGCGTCCACCACCCGCGGCCCCACCCGCTCCGGCACCGAGTCCGCCAGCATGACGACCCCGACGCTCCCCTCTATCCCGGTCACCCCGACCAGGGGGGCCGCGGCGCCGCTCGCCCCGGCCTCCAGTTCGCCGTGGGTGAGGGCGTACCCGGGGTCGGTGATCTGGGCCTGGCGGGCCGCCAGGATCGCCTTGCCCGCGGCGCCCCGGTCCAGCGGGTGCCGGAAGCCGGTGCGGTACGCCACGTGGTAGTCGGTCCAGGTCGGCTCGACGACCGCGACGGCGAGCGCCTCGGTGCCGTCGACGAGGGTGAGGTGGGCGGTGGCGCCGATGTCCTCGGCCAGGGCGCGCAGGGCGGGCAGCGCGGCCTCGCGGACGAGCGGGTGGACCTGCCGGCCGAGCCGCAGCACACCGAGCCCGACGCGGGCGCGGCCGCCCAAGTCGCGCCGTACGAGAGCGTGTTGTTCGAGCGTGGCGAGCAGGCGGTACACCACGGTGCGGTTCACGCCGAGCTTGTTGGACAGCTCCGTGACGGTCAGGCCGTGGTCGGTGTCGGCGAGCAGCTTGAGGACGCGCAGTCCTCGGTCGAGCGTCTGAGATGTCTCCGCTGTCACGACGCCCACTCCTTTAGTGGTGAGGGTCGACGGCCCCCTGGCGGCGGGCACCGGACGCGCTCCGGGGCGACGCTGCCACGGGGCGTTGTGTAGCGGGGACAGTAGCGAGGGCGTCCCGCTCAGCGGAAGACTCCGTCCAGAATCCGGTCAAGGGGAGGGAAAGAGAGACCGGAACGTCCCGATAGATCCCGTCGCATATGGACGCTGTGTGCACAACGTCTACACGCGGAGCGCACGATTCCCTACGGGACGGAGTACCGGGGCCGTACTGCTCGCCAAGGGCGGGCGTACGGCCCCGCACGGGAGGGCGAACGGTCCCGCACACGGGAGGGCGAACGGCCCCGCACACGAGAGCGCGAACCCCTCACCGCATCCGGGTGGCCCACTCCTGCACCTTGGCGACCCGCTGCCGCAGTTGCCCGGCGGTGGCCTCCGCGCTCGGCGGGCCCCCGCAGGTGCGGCGCAGCTCGGTGTGGATCACGCCGTGGGGCTTGCCGCTCTGGTGGGAGTACGCGCCGACCATCGTGTTGAGCTGCTTGCGCAGTTCGAGCATCTCCTTGTGGGAGACCACGGGCCGCCGCTCGGCGGGGAGTTCGAGGAGGTCGGCCTCCTCGGCGGGCTTCTTCTTGCTGTGGGCGATCTGCCGGGCCTGCCGCTTCTGGAGCAGCAACTGCACCTGGTCGGGTTCGAGGAGCCCCGGAATCCCCAGGTAGTCCTGCTCCTCCTCGCTGCCCGGGTGCGCCTGCATGCCGAACTCGGCGCCGTCGTAGAGGACGCGGTCGAAGACGGCCTCGGACTCAAGGGCCTCGAAGGAGAACTGCTCCTGCTCGCCCGTGTCCTCGTCCTGCTGCTTGTTGGCCTCGTCCATCTCCTGCTCGGACTCGGCGTAGGGGTCCTCCTCGCCGTGCTTCTTCGGCCGGTCGAGCACGTGGTCGCGCTCGACCTCCATCTCGTTGGCGAAGCCGAGCAGGTCGGGCACGGTGGGCAGGAAGACGGAGGCGGTCTCGCCGCGCCGCCGGGAGCGCACGAAACGCCCGACGGCCTGCGCGAAGAACAGCGGAGTCGAAATGGTCGTCGCGTACACACCCACCGCGAGCCGCGGCACGTCGACGCCCTCCGACACCATCCGCACCGCGACCATCCACCGCTCGTCGCTGCCGCTGAAGTCGTCGATGCGCTTGGAGGCACCGGCGTCGTCGGACAGCACGAGGGTGGCCTTGGTGCCGGTGATCTCCCGGATCAGCTTGGCGTAGGCGCGCGCGGAGTCCTGGTCGGAGGCGATGACGAGGCCACCGGCGTCCGGGATGGCCTTGCGCACCTCGCCGAGGCGCCGGTCGGCGGCCTTCAGGACGTTCGGCATCCAGTCGCCGCGCGGGTCGAGGGCGGTGCGCCAGGCCTGCGAGACGGCGTCCTTGGTCATGGGCTCGCCGAGACGGGCGGCGATCTCGTCACCGGCCTTCGTGCGCCAGCGCATGTTGCCGGAGTACGAGAGGAAGATGACCGGCCGGACGACGCCGTCACCCAGCGCGCTCCCGTAGCCGTACGTGTAGTCGGCGGCCGACCGCCGGATGCCGTCGTTGCCCTCCTCGTACACGACGAAGGGGATGGGGTTGGTGTCGGACCGGAAGGGCGTGCCGGTGAGCGCGAGCCGCCGGGTGGCGGGCTCGAAGGCCTCCAGGCAGGCCTCGCCCCAGGACTTGCTGTCCCCCGCGTGGTGGATCTCATCCAAGATCACCAGCGTCTTCCGCTGCTCCACCCGGTTCCGGTGCAGCATGGGGCGCACGCCGACACCGGCGTACGTGACGGCGACGCCCTGGTACTCCTTGCTGAGCGGTCCCGCGCTGTACTCGGGATCCAGCTTGATCCCTATCCGCGCGGCCGCCTCGGCCCACTGCTTCTTCAGGTGCTCCGTGGGCGCGACCACGGTCACCTGCTGCACCACGTGGTGGTGCAGCAGCCAGGACGCGAGCGTCAGCGCGAACGTCGTCTTGCCGGCGCCGGGTGTGGCGACCGCGAGGAAGTCGCGCGGCTGCTCCTGGAGGTACTTCTCCATCGCCCCCTGCTGCCAGGCACGCAGCTTGCTGGCGGTGCCCCAGGGGGCGCGGCCGGGGAAGGCGGGGGAAAGGTGGTGGGACGAGGAGGCGGCGGTGGTAGTCACGGTCTCCGGTTCGTTCGGGTTCGGCGGCACGGCTACGTATGACAACCGGGCCACCTTACCGGTGCGACCCCGGGGCATCGGGTTGACGACCCCGGAGGCACGACGGGTGGGACACGTCTCACACCCGCGCGCCGGAGGCCCCGGCAGGCAGTCAGCCCGTCCGGCGCTTGAGGACGAGGCCGAAGGCCGATTCGGCGGCGCCCGGTCCCACCCGGAGGCCCCCCAAGGCGCGGAGCGCCGAGAAGCGGGGGCCCAGGGGGCGGCAGCCCCCGGTTACGGGAAGGGGCGGGCCTGGGGGCTACGCAGCCGCGTCCCCACCCAAACCCCCACCAACGCCACCACAGCCATGGGCACAAACACCGCGGTGAACGCACCTGGATGCGACCCACCGACCTCCCCCACCCCATGTCCGCCGCCCACCGTCCCCCCACCGAGCGCGGCGAACGCAGCCCCACCCGCAGCCAGCAGAATCACGTTCGAAAGCCCGTCGGATATCTGAAGCGAAGCCGAGTTGGCCCCGGCGTCCTCAGGCGCGGACAACCGCAGCAACAGCACACTCGTGGAGGCGATGACCAGCCCCATGCCAAGGCACCCGACCCCCCACGCGACAGCGACGATCCACACGGGCACGGCGTCGATCAGCACGCTCGGCGCGGCAGCGATGGCGGCAGCGACGAGCACCATCCCGAGGGCGACCAACCGGCTCCGGTACGCCTCCATCCCCGGCCGCGACTGCACGTACGACCCGAGCGCCCACGTGGCGCCCCCCGCCGCGAGCGAGAACCCCGCGAGCGTCGGCGAGAGCCCCCGCTCGGTGACCAGCATCAGCGGCACGAAGGACTCGGCGGCGACGAAGGCCCCGGACGCGATGCCGCGCAGCAGCACGACGGAGGGGAGCCCGCGCGCGGCCCGGTAGGTGCCGCGCGGCAGCAGCCCGAGGACGGCGGGGACGAGGAGGGCGGCGCCCGCCGCGGCCGGGAGCAGCGAGAGCCACCGCAGGTCCTGCCCCGCGTACTGGAGCAGCCCCGCCCCCACCGAAATCCCCAGCGCGAGCCGAATCCGCCGCCGGTCGAACGTCTCGACGGGCGCGTCGGGGTCGACGGGCCCCGACGCGGTCCGCCGTATCGCGGGCAGCGCGAGCACCAGCGGCGCCACGACGAGCACCGGTATCCCCACGAACACCCACCGCCACCCCAGATGCTCGGTGACGGTCCCGGCGATGAGCGGCCCCACGACCGACGGCACCACCCAGCACGCGGCGAACGCGGCGAGGATGGGCGCCCGCAGCCGCTCCGGGTAGGCCCGGCTGACGATGACGTACAGCGAAACGATCACAAGCCCGCCGCCGAGCCCCTGCACGGCCCGCCCCAGGATGAACATCCACATCACGGCCGCCGTGCCGGACAGCACGAGCCCCGCCGCGAACGCGCTGATCCCCACCGCGAGCGGCCCGAGCGGCCCCCGCCGGTCGGCCCACTGCCCCGAGAGCACCATCCCGAACAGACTCGTCGTGAAGTACCCGGAGAACGCGAACGCGTACAGCGACACCCCGTCCAACTCCCGCGCCGCCACGGGCATCGCCGTCCCGACGGCGGTCGCCTCGAAGGCGATGAGCAGGACGACGGAGACGATGCCGATGCTGAGCGCGCGATGGGGCCTGCCGAGGACTCCGCCTTGCGACTCGGGCGGGTCCGTGTCGACGGAAGGGGCGGAGGCGACATCGGTGTCGCGCGGGTCGGGGCTGGTCATGCCAGTCACGGTAAGGGCCACCACGGACTTTGACCCCTGTCCGGAGAAGGTCGCCCCTTGGTCCCTTGGTCGTACGACTCGGCGGCCGCGCTGACGTACTCCCGACTCCGCGCGCTCACACCCGCGCGTACCGCCGACTCCGCGCGCTCAGATCCCCACGGACCCCGATCCCCCGGGCCCCGGTCCTCCGCTCCCCGAGTCACCGCCGCCCCCCGCCCCGTCCTCCGACCAGTCCAGGAAGCGCTTGTACGTCTCCTTGCCGGTCCTGCCCTGGTCCCAGGTGACCGTCAGGGTGTCGCCACCGGAGAAGACCAGGTTGCCGTAGATCTCCTTCTTGTCGCGCTCGCAGAGGAGGCCGATGCGGTAGCTGCGGCCGGGTTCGATGACGCGGCGCAGGCCGGTGCAGCGGCCGTCGTCGAGGAGTGAGACCGAGGCCTTCTTCGGCTTCGTCGTGTCGGGGCTGTCGCGCAGCCCGAGGATCCCGCCGCCCGGCTTCTCCGAGCGCCAGAACCCGACGAGGGTGGTCCCGGTGGGCCCGCCGCCGGGCTCGTCCCCTTCGTCCTCGCTCTCCCCGGAGTCGGGGTCGGCGTACGGGTCGTCGGACTCCCCCGCGCCGTCCGACTCCTCCGCGCCCGGCGTCTCGCCCGGCCGGGGCTCGGCGCCCGCGCTCCGGCTGGCCTTGGCGGCGGGCTTCTTCGACTCACCGTCGTCGTCACCCTTGCCAACCGCGAACCAGATTCCGCCGCCGACCACGGCGAGCGCGACCACGGCGGCCGTGACGACCAGCCATCCCTTGCGCTTGGGGCCGCCGCCGTCGGGGGTGGGGTACTGCGGCGGGTAACCGCCGTAGGGCGGCTGGGCGTTCGGCTGGGGATAGGGCTGCGCGTAGGCGTCCGCCTGCGGCTGCGCGTACGGGTTGTCTGCCGACGGCTGCTGCGTGCCGTACGGGCCCTGCGGTGGCGGCGCGTACGGGCCCTGCGCGCCCGGAGGCGGCCCGAATCCCCCGCCCTGCCACGGCTGCGACTGCGGCTGGCCGGGCTGCTGCCCCGGCGGCTGCGTCATCTGTGGTTCCTCCCCCGTCACTCAGACAACAGACTGTCCAGCCAAGTGGCCCGAGCATGTTCATTGCAAGTGCAATTTGAGCCAGCCGGGGACGGGGCCGCCCGCGCCCGGTCGCGGTTCAGCGCGGCCCGACGCGGGTCAGTTCAACGCGGCGCGCCCAAGGCTCAGTTCAGCTTCGCGCTCGCCACCACCTCGTCCACCGTCTCCTCGTCCACCGGCCCCTTGTCCGCGTACGGACCGATGCCCGTCCCGGGCGTGGCGATCCCCAGCAGGAACGCGGACCGGCCGCCGTCCACCGAGACGAGCGTCATCCGCAGATGGGCCGTGCCGCCCTCGCCATCGCGCACCGCGAGCGCCACCGCGTGGGCGGGGCGGCCGTCGACCGTGGTCGCCTCGGAGTCCTTGAGCTCCGACGATCCTTCCGGGTAGAAGAACTCCGCGTTGGAGCGCGCCGCGCGTTCCGTCTCGCTCTTCAGCGAGGACTCGGGCACCGCCCCCGACCGGCCCGCGAGCACGACCCCGCCGCCCTCCTCCTCGTTCCCTTCCGCCGCCGAGGCCGCGACCCCTTTGCCCTTCGAGGCGATCGACGACGTGAACGCGTCGATCAAGCCCCCCTTCTTGTCGTTGCGTCCCCACCCCTCGGGAATCCCGTACGACATCCCCGCCTTGGCGTCCGTCACCCGCGGCCGCCCCGCGAGCGGCCCCTCGTCGCCGTCCCGCGTCCACCACCAGGCGCCGAGACCCGCGGCGACCACCGCGAGGACCACGACCACGACGACCAGCGCGGTCCTGCCCCGGCGGCCGCCCGCGGGCCGCGGCGGCTGCGGGCAGTGCACGTACGGCTGCGGGGGCGTCGGCGGAATCGGGGGCGCTGTAGTCATGCGCCAAGACTCGCCGCCCCGCCGCGCCGCCTCCTGAGTACGCCTACTCAAGGCCCTACTCACTCGCACACATACACCGCGCACACCAGTCCCGTGCAGCTCCAGAACGACAAGTTTTCCGGCCAGCTTTTCCCTGTGATCAGGCGCACCCGCCATGGAGCATGCGTGAAGATCTTTCACGTTATCCTCACTCAAGGTGCAGGATTTGCGGTCTGCGCGCCGCCAGGACGCATGCGCAGCAGGATTACGCTCGTCCAACTCTGCACTATTTACCCGCAGTTGTCCGTAATAAGGGGCAACTCTTCCCGCCGATTACGGCGCCGCGCCATCCCCCCTGTACGCATGGCCTGGGCAGTCCGGCCGACCACCGGAACCGCCTGTTCACCACGTTCACTTGGGGGTTTTGCACATGTACGGAATCACCCGCCGCCGGGCCATCGGCGCCGCCGCGAGCGCCGCCGCCGGTCTCGCCGTCGTCGGCGCGGCCCGCGCCTCGGCGACGCCGACCGATCGGCACGCCCACGCCCAGGCCCAGCCGGGCGCCGCACCCGACGCCTTCGACGAGGTGTACCTCGGCCGCCGCATCCAGGGCGCGCCGTCCCACGACGGCGGCCACCACGGGGGCGCCCACGGGGGCCACGGCGCCGGCTACTCCGTCCGCATAGACGGCGACGAACTGCACATCATGCGCAACGCCGACGGCACGTGGATCAGCGTCATCAACCACTACGAGCCGCGGGCCACCCCGCGCGCACTCGCCCGCGCGGCCGTGGTCGAGCTCCAGGGCGCCACGCTCGTCCCGCTCGCCCCGCCCGCATCCGCGGCGCCCTCGTCCTCGTTCTCGTCCGCCGCCTGACCGGAGCAGCACCACCATGACCGTACGCAAGAACCAGTCCCAGCTCACCGCGGACGAGAAGCGGCGCTTCGTGAACGCACTGCTCGCCCTCAAGCGCGACGGGCGCTACGACTCCTTCGTCAGCACCCACAACGACTTCATCATGAGCGACACCGACAACGGCGACCGCGTCGGCCACCGTTCGCCGTCCTTCCTGCCCTGGCACCGCCGCTTCCTCATCCAGTTCGAGCAGGCGTTGCAGTCCGTGGACGCCTCCGTCGCCCTCCCCTACTGGGACTGGACCGTCGACCGCACCCCGGCCGCCTCCCTCTGGGCCCCCGACTTCCTCGGCGGCACAGGGCGCAGCCGCGACAGCCAGGTCACCGACGGCCCCTTCGCCTCCTCCGGCAACGGCTGGCGCATCAACGTACGCGTCGACGGCCGCGACTTCCTGCGCCGGTCCCTCGGCGCGGGCGTCCGCCAACTCCCCACCAAGGCCGAGGTCGACTCCGTCCTCGCCATGTCCACGTACGACATGGCGCCCTGGAACAGCGCCTCCGACGGCTTCCGCAACCACCTCGAAGGCTGGCGCGGCGTCAACCTCCACAACCGCGTCCACGTCTGGGTGGGCGGCCACATGGCCACCGGCGCCTCCCCCAACGACCCGGTCTTCTGGCTCCACCACGCCTACGTCGACAAGCTCTGGACCCAGTGGCAGTCCCGCCACCCGGGCTCCCCCTACCTGCCCGCCTCCGGCACGCGCGACGTCGTCGACCTGAACGACACGATGCGCCCGTGGGGCAACGTCACCCCGGCCGACATGCTGGATCACACGCGGCACTACACCTACGACGTGGCCGCCTGAACGAACTGATGCCAGGCCCCCGCCGCGAACGCGAGGTGGGGGCCTTGGCGGTTCTTGGAGTCGCGTACGTGGATGGTGGTGGGGGTTGTGGCGACCTCGACGCAGTCGCTGGGATTACTGCTGTCGCTGTAGCTGCTCTTGGTCCACTCCAGCGCGACCTCGACGCAGCTATCGGTCTCACTGCCGCTGCTGTAGCTGCTCTTGAACCAGACCAGCTCGGTCTTGCCTTCAGCCCAGGGCCTACGAGTCATGTCTCTCCCAGCAGTTGCTCGATGAAGGCGAGCGAATGTCGTGGCGTCAGAGCCTGCGCCCGGATGATGCCATACCGCAGTTCGAGGATTCGGATCTGCTTCGGGTCGAAGACCGGTCGGCCGTTGAACGCTCCCTCGGAGCGGCCCACCGCCGTACCGTCCCCAAACTTCAGCAGTTCGATCCCGCCGTCGATCCCAGCGTGCTCCATACAGTCCATGGGCATGACCTGGATCTCGACGTTTCGCAACTGGCCCACCTCAAGCAGGTGTTCGAGTTGCCGACGCCTCACCATTGTCCCTCCTAGAGGGCGCCTCAGCGTCTGCTCCTCCTGGATGAAGCTCAGCTCGGGCGGTGGAGTCCGCTCGAAGACAGATTGCCGCGCCATGCGTGCCGCCACCCCGCGCTCCACCTCATCGTGCGAGTAGGCAGGCCGTCGCATCTCGAACAGCGCCTGTGCGTGCTCCTTGGCCTGCAACAGGCCATGAATACTCTGGACGCCGTAGAGGCACATCTCGACCGCCCGTTCCTCCAGCTTCGCCAGCTCCCGAACCTTCTTCGGATACCGCGCCTTGGCCATCTCCTCCTTCATCGCCGAGATGAACCCGCCCGCCCCGAGGACGCTGTCGGCAGCGTCCAGGTACTCCGGGCGTGGAATCCTCGCCCCGCGCTCGACCTTGCGGACCAGGTCCTCCCCGTACCCGATGGCATCGCCGAACTCCCCCGCACTGAGACCGGCGGCCACACGCCACCGCTTCTGCTGGTGGCCCAACGCCTCGACCACCGAGGCGATCTCATCCCCGGGCTCGACGTCCCAGCCCGACTCGTCCACGCCTTCGCCGTCCGTACTCATCACGCCCACCTCCGAAAAGCACCGCCCCGCTCCAACGCGCAGCCGTACCCGTACGACACCCTGGACAGCCGGGACAGCACCGGACAGCGACGAGACAGTCACCGTACGTGCACTGCGCACCACGGTGCAGGGCAACCGGCTGGCGTCACGCTGAGGTGCATGGACTCGGAGACCACGCAAGCCCCGGCTGCTGTGCGGACGTTCAGCATCCGGCTCTCCTCGACGCCGAGAGGCGCCCGGCTGGCGCGCAGGGCGGCGGTGGGCCAACTCCAGGTGTGGCGGCTGCCGTTCGAGCCAGCGCAGCACATCGTGGCGGAGCTGGCGAGCAACGCGGTGCGGCACGGGCACGTACCGGGCCGGGACTTCCGCCTGACGCTGCGGCTGAGGGAGGACGGGGTGCTGCGGATCGAGGTGACGGACACGTACGCCGAGCGGCTGCCCCGCGCACCGGGCCGGGCGGAGCCGGACGCCGAGTCGGGCAGGGGCCTGCTCCTGGTGTCGGCACTGGCGACCCGCTGGGGCACGGAGCTGGGACCGGCGCCGCACAAGACGGTCTGGGCGGAGGTCGAGGGCCCCGGGACTCCGGGTGAGCTCACATGCCGTCGTCCGAGGGCAGGGTCTCAGTGATCATCTCCCAGACCTCCTTGGCTGCCACGCGGGAGAGCTTCAGGGGGCTGTCCGGGCCGACCTGGCCGACTTCCACAGGTTCGGCGGGCAGCTCGCGGTGCCAGTAGCCGAGGGGCCCGCAGTCCCAGACAGCGAGCGCGCGTGCTGTCACGCTGTCCGGCTCCCCGTGGCGCCTCTGCCAGACAGCGGTCATGCGCCAGCTGGACCGTAGTTCCGCGATCATGTCGGTGAAGACGCTGAGGGTCGGGCCGTCCAGGGTGTCGCTCGCCGCCAGGGCGTTCCGGATGTACTCGCGGTCCTCGCGCCCGGACGCGGTGAGGGGCATCGCTTCGAGGGCGGACAAGCCCGCGTCGAGTGTTCCTACGGTCGTCTCGACGACGGTGGCTTGCGCGTCGTGGAGAGAGTCAACTCGCCGCAGGTTCACCATGTTCGCCAACGCCCACAGCAGCATGCTGGGTTCGACGCAGGCGTACTCCGATTCGGCGTCGTCGGGCCATGCCTCGTGGGTGACCACGTGGTCCTCGCCGACGAACATCCCGTGGTGCAGCTTTCCTTGCCGACCCGCCACCTCCAACGAAATGGCCACCACTGGGCGGACCATCGTCTTGAGCAGTGGAAGGAGCAGGTTGGAGAGCTCACCCGCCTGGTTGATCAGACCGCGTTCGCGTAACTCGTCCCAGGCCGGGGCCATCTCCTCGGGCGGCGCGTCTCCCGTCGCCAGGCAGGAGAGAACGACGACATGGTCGTCGCCCAGACGGAACCGAGACCTGGCAACGTCTATAGAAGGCACGTAATCACTCGCTCCGAGGTTGCGTTCACCACGTTCCAGCCGGGACGTGATCAGGACTGGGCCTGCATGGACAGGTTGAAGACTCTTGAGATTCCCGCCCGTACGGCCCCTCGCCGAGTCAAGGTTGCCCTGTCGACGCCGACAAAGAGGGCTGCGAGCGCGATATCAGCACCGATGGCCCGCTTCTCGACGCTTATCGTGAACTTCTTCCTCGACCCAAGGCCCGTCTCACGCACCGTGATGATGACTCCGGGGTCCTCATCGTCCGCCTCTCGGCGAAGGACGAATGCTCTGCGGTTGATCGCCGTCAACCGATACTTGTCGCCCGCGTACTTAAGGATCAGCGATCGTCCTCGGTGCGTCATGCCCAACCGATTCCTCGTCATGTAGACATGGGCATCACCGACTCGAAGCGTCGCGCGGTTCAGAGATGGCCTGATCATCGCCTCCGTGTGAATCCCGCGCGTTTCAAAGGTGGCGGTGGGAATATGGTCACCTCGCACCTCGGCGGTAAGCATGTCGTGGTGGTTGTGGCCCTCATTCGTCACCTTGATGTCGCCGAATTCCTGCGAGGTGCCTTGCCAGCCGAACAGACGCTTCTCACCTTTGTCGCGCTGCTTCCAGTAATGCAGGGTGAACGAGGCGGTGGTGGTGTGCATTTCTGACCCTCACTAGTCGAATGGGTTGGCGACATCTTTGAACTTCTTCGCACCACTGGCTATGCCGGACTTGAGATCCTCTGCCCTGTCACCGACCCATTCCTTCGCCTCTCCGATACCCTTGCCGATAGCCTCGTGGTTGTCCCAGATCAAGGCTCCTCCGTAGACGGCTCCCGTTCCCAACGCCACCCCGAATGTCACGGGGTTGGGTGCCACGGTCAGCGCGGTCATGGATCCGCTGAACGCCGTCCCGGTGAGATCCGAGGCGAACTTCGCCGGGTCTGCTCGGATCTTGTCCCCGTCGTACGTGGCAAGGTTGGCAACCCCATAGGCAGTCGTCGCCGCACCACCGACGACACCGGCGCCTCGAATCCACCCAGCGGCCTTTCCAGCCTGTGCGAGGCCGCCGCCCCGCGCGACCCGAACAAGATTGGCTTCCGACGCCGTCGGAATGACGAAGGTGCCGTTCTTCATGAAGGCGCCGTACATGGCTGCTTCATCGGATCCGGTCATGGCAGTGACCAGACCCGGGGGAACTCGACTGAGGGCGCTTCCCGGAGCTGATCCGGCCAGTTGGGTATTGACGAAGCGTGACGCCAAGGTGCCGGGAGCATTGAGCGTCTTGCCGGACTTGAAGTGGCTCATCAGGTTGTAGGAGTACGTGACGGACGTGCCTGTGACGAGCGCGAAGGCCCCGACCGTCATTGATCCCTTGGTCACAGCGTTGACCAGATCCCCGAGCTGCGCGCTCCCCGTCAGACGAGTCACCCCGTCCCGCCGCAACCGCTCCATGTAGTCGTTCAGGGTCTCGTCGTCCCGCTTCTTGAACCAATCGGGATCATGCCGGGCTCGCTTCTGTGCGCCGTCGGCCTTCGCCACCTTTCCGGCGTCACCGTTGAAGCCGGTGCCCGCGGTCCCGTCGTTCTTGCTTCCCTTGCCGTCCTTGACCACGGCCTCCAGGTCCCTCTTGAGATCCTGGTCGGCATCGTCAAAGGCCTTGACGCACAGCCTGATGAAGTCGGCCCACGCATCCACACTCGCGTTGACCCGCGCGGCATGGGCGGGGTTCAAACGGGCAGCGCTGCTCTCCGACGCGCTGAGCCTGTCATAGTCGAACGCGACCTTGCCCTCTTCGGAGACCTTCATCCCGGCCTTGACGGCATCGGCACGGGCGGTCTCAAGCTGCTTCCTGAGTTCGACGAACTGCTGGTGCGCGTTGCGCAGCAGCGTCGCGGTCGCCTTGGCCTGGGTCTGAGCCGCCTCGTACTCATGACGCGTGGCGGCGAACCTCGCGTGCGCCGCCCTCGCACTTTCACCAAGCCAGGAATGGCCTTTCGTGATCTTTTGGACGCCGTCCCGGTAGCGGCCCTCGACCTTGTGGAACTCCTCCGCCATCTCCTGCCACTTGTCGGCGGCGGCGGAGAGACTCCCGAAGTCCGTCGTCATGACTTCGTAGTACGTCAGCACGCTGCGCTTCCTCCGGAAAGCGTCGGGATGCCATGCCGCTCCGGCGCCTCGCGCCGGGGCCTGGCAGCGATTCAGTACTTGTCGAGATTCGATCCGCTCCCGCCGATGCGCCGGGAAGTGCCCACGTCAGTCTCGGTGAACGTCTTGTTCGTGGACCGCAGCGCACCCTTTTCCGCGGCCAGCCGCCCCATGAGCGTCTTGACCTGGCTGTCCCAGGTGGTCTGCACCTTCTTCAGGCCACCGGCCGTGGCCCACCCGCCGAATCCGCTGATGGCCTTCTCGGTCGCCGCGTCAGCCCAGGCGCCCGCCTTGCGGGTATCCGGCTGCAGCTCGGTCTCAATGGTGTGCGCGGCGGCCTTCTTCTCGCGCGGCGTCGTCGCGAGGTCCGGCGTGCCGCCGGGCGGCGGTCCCGGAGGATCCGTCTGATTGAGCCGCATCGACGTCCGCTGTCGCTCGGCCGCGTCGGCCCGCAGCTGGGCCCATTCCTGGTCAAACCCCATGGTCGCGTGCCACAGCACCCCCGTGTGGCCAGGGCTAGGTCTCAGTCGTCACTTGTCGCTCTTGTGCGTCCACAGTGACTAACCGCAACCTCGCGTTGCTAGTGCAATTCGGGCCACATGAAGGCGAGTTCGCTGCCAACCAGTAGGCGGAATTCGGCGGCCGGGCTCAGGCGAAGGTCACGTCCGACGCCCACACATTCCCCCCGCGTCGCCCGGGCGCCACCTGCCGGTGCCAGTACAGGTTGGTGTGCGCGATCACCAGATCCGGGGACGGGGCCCCGTAGCCGCTCAGGTCCTCCGTGGTGTGGGCGTCGGCCACGAGCGTCGCGTCGTAGCCGCGGGTGAAGGCGCCGTGGAGGGTGGAGCGGATGCAGGCGTCGGTCTGGGCGCCGGTGACGACGAGGTGGCCGACGGCGTGTCCGGCGAGGACGGACTCCAGGTCGGTGGCCTCGAAGGAGTCGCCGTAGTGCTTGTGGACGACGGACTCGCCGTCACGGCGGACCAACTCCGGGACGTACTCCCAACTCTCGCTGCCCCTCGGGAGTTCGTCGTCGGAGTGCTGGATCCACACCACCGGCATGCCCGCCGCCCGCGCCTTGTCCACGACGGTGACGATGTTCGCGACCACGGCGTCACGCTCGTACGCCTCGGCCACCACGCCGGTTCGCTGCCGGCCCACGCACTCTGGCCCGCGCGGTCGCGGTCGAGCTACAGGGCGCGCACCGCGCCCCGCTCACCCCGTCCGCCGCCTGACCTCTACCCCGGAGCAGCACCGCCATGACCGTACGCAAGAACCAGTCCCAGCTCACCACCGACGAGAAGCGGCGCTTCATCGACGCCCTGCTCGCCCTCAAGCGCGACGGACGCTACGACGCCTTCGTCAGCACGCACAACGACTTCATCATGAGCGACACCGACCACGGCGACCGCGTCGGAATTGATGATTTCTTGTGCGGATATGAAGATCCAGAGTTCCGTTTCTTCATCCGGGTAGCAGATTTCAGCCAGAATATTTGCTCTTGCGATCAGGTATCGCTTGCTTCGCGTTGCTGGCGTGAGATGGGCGACACAGAAAATGCATCGAGGTTTAGGCCTCACGCTACTGACGCTGCTTCCAGCAGCCGAGGGCGAGGTGAGGTTCAGAACCGTAGAAAGCCGAGGAGGCTGGTGCCCTGTGTCGCATTACGGAAGATCTTGGAGGCGTGTTCCATCACGGCCCTTCGCGACGTTCTTCGTCGCTCTCGCTTCGATAGCTTTCTTCGCCGTTCCTGCCGGAGCGGATCCATACGAACCGTCACCTAGCGTGGAGATGAAAGTAGGGGGAGGCGCTGATGCCGAGGTTGAGTGCACACTCTTCGCCAACAAGCCGAACTACAGTGGTTCGAAAATCACCGCAACCGACGGCATCAGCAAGTGCCGCCCTCGACCGCCTGCCGCATGTGCGTTTGAAGTCGAGTTGCAGTTCTATGAACAAAACGGGCCGGGTCCCGGCGCATGGGTCACGCGCGCCACGAGCGACCGCAGTAGACAGTGCCCCCCGCCCTCGCGTTCCGAGAAGGCCAGCGCCGGTTGCAGGTCCTCCTCAAAGGAGTACTCCTACCGGACTCTGACGTACGGCGCTATCGTCGATGGAGGCGGCACAGATACTGGGTCGGCCACCAGTCGCGTGTTGGAAGTGAAGTGCTACTAGCCGTCCCCCTTGTAACGGGAGGCCCTACTCCATGACACCTCCCCATGTTCGGTCTTGCCGAGAGATCGGCAAGACCGTCATCGCATACATCGAGAGCGATGACATGCTGCATTCATGGCTGAGCGAACGTTGCGGGGTATGGGAAATCGACGAGGGTGAATTCAGGAAACGCCTTGCTTCTCTGTTCTTCGTCGTGGCGTATGGACTCACACCCAAGGGATCGACCGAGGGCGCGCCGAGTCTTTCCCTGCTCGCCATGTTGGAAGCCTTGGAGGGGAAATCCGTAGTCGACCTCTTCGCGCCAGTAACGAACGACGAGAACTATGGAACACTTCACGACGCCAAGGAGATTTGGATCATCTCGACCGGAGTCACACCCGTTCGTGCCCTTTGCTGGTCACACCTGCGCCACGCCGCGGCTGAATTGCTGACCATGATGACCGCAGAGGGACATCGCCAGCGCACGGTGAAGGATCTCGCGGAATCGTAGCCCCGCCGTGAGCACCAACTGCGGTCGCGCAGGTGACACGGTCAGTACCGGGATTCCAGGGAAAGGTGGAAGACTCGCGAGAAGCCTGCCCTTACGGCTCCTCTCCGGGTCAGCGTTGCCCTGCGGGCCAGGCGGAGGCCGGTTCGCCGCCGTCACCGGCTCACCCCGGGCGTCCGCCCCCCGTTCATGAACGCCGTATGGCAGTCCCGTTGCGGCGCCCCCGCCAGGGTTGAGTGGGGCAGGGGGCGCGCCTACGGTCTAGGGAGTCAGTACGACATGGCCGTGTGCCCGAGTGGTTTAGGGATTCGTCTGCAAAGCGAAGCACACCGGTTCGATTCCGGTCACGGCCTCCAACGGTGGTGAGAAGGTGTCACCGTGGTCAGCGGGTCAGCGCGCTGCCCGCCTTCCACTCGCCCCACGGCACGTTCCAGTCGCCGTAGCCGTTGCCGGGGGCCACCGTCTCCTTGGAGCCGGTGACGCGGACGACGTCGCCGGGGATGACCTCTTCGTAGAAGCGGCGGGCCGTGCCGTCCGTGGCGAGGCCTATGCAGCCGTGGGTGACGTTCTGGGCGCCCGCGTAGGTGTTGGCCTTCGGGTTCTCGTGGAGGTACGTGCCGGACGTCGTGAGGTGGACCGCGTAGCTGTAGTAGCCGGCGTACGCGTCCGCGTAGCCGACCGTGCGGGAGTCCATGAAGACGCGGCGCTGCTTGTCGGAGACCACCATCGTGCCGTTCCAGGTGTCCATGCCGGGCGCGCCCGCCGTGATCGGTACGCGGCGCGTCACGCCGTCCTTGACCACGGTCATCGTGTGCGTCCGGACGTCGACGGTGGCGAGCAGCGAGCGGGCCACCGTGAAGGTGCGGTCGACGGTCGGGCCCACGCGGACCGTGACCTTCGTGCCGGGCTTCCAGTACGCCTTCGGGCGGTAGTCGACCCGCTGGCCCTCGTGCAGGTTGCGGTCCTTGACCCAGCTCCAGGAGCCGGTGGTGGGCGTGCTCGCGCGCACCCTCAGGCGCCGCTCCACCGCCGCCCGCTCGGCCGCCGGGACCGGGCGGTCGAAGGTCACCGACACCGGCATGCCGACGCCCACCCGCTGCCCGTCCGCCACGTTCACCCGCACCCCGCCCCGGCGCAGCGCCGCGGGCTCCACGACCGGCTTCGCGCGCGGCGTGGGCGTCCCGGCCGCGGCGGGCTTCCGGTCGTCCCGCGGCCCCGACGGCGCCGACCCGCCGTCCCGCCCTCCCAGCGAGCAGCCCGCGAGGACGCCCGCGCAGAGCACGGCGGTCGCCGCCCCGCGTACGACGTGACGGATTCTGGTGCGCCTGGCCATCGGGTCCCCCTGTGTGGTGTTCCGGCCTGGGCCGGTGTGTTTCCATGTACGCCACCCATACGCACGGCGGAGACCGCCGGGTTGCATGGGGCGTGCGGGAGAAATTCGGGGCTGGTGGGAACGGGTCGCGACGTGGGCGGCGAACGGTCGCGGTCGTGGACAGGAACGGCGGGGGCATGACGGAGGACGAGTTCGACGCGTTCTACGCGTCCGCGTTCCCGCGCGTCGTCGGCCAGGTCTACGCCTTCACCGGCGACCACGGGCAGGCCCAGGACGTCGTCCAGGAGGCGTTCGTACGGGCCTGGGACCGGCGGCGCGACTTCGCGGCCGTGCACGCGCCGGAGGCCTGGGTCCGCACGGTGGCCATGCGGCTCGCGGTGAGCCACTGGCGGCGGGCCCGGCGCTGGCTGGAGCTGGTGCGCAAGGAGCCGCCGCCCGAGCACACGGCAGGCCCCGGGCCCGAGCACGTGACGCTCGTCGCGGCGCTGCGGAAGCTGCCCGAGGCACAGCGGCTCGCGATCGTGCTGCACCACCTGTGTGACCTCAGCGTCGAGCAGGTAGCCTCCGAGACCGGCGCCCCGACCGGCACGGTCAAGGCACGGCTCTCGCGCGGACGCGCGGCGCTGGCCAAGCATTTGTCCGGGGACGACGGGGACGACGGAGGCGACAGGGGCGACGGGGGTCACGTACTCGACGGGACGGTCGGCGGGACGAGCAGCGGGAAGGAGGGGGATCGGGATCGTGTCCGGTGAACCCTCGGCGCCCGAGCCGAACCTCGGCCCCACGTCCGCGCCGCACTCCGGCCCGGCCCCCGACCCCGCCCCCGACCTCTCCGCCGCCCTCCACGCCCTCGCCGTCGACGCCCGCTCCCCCGCCCCCGGCACCGGCGCCGACGTGCGCCGCCGCGCCGGGACCCGGCGGCGGCGCAGGCACGCGGCCCTCGTGGGCGGGGGCGCCGTCGCGGCGGCCGCCCTCGTGGCCGGGCTGGTCGTGGGCCTCGGCGACGACTCCGGCTCCCGGCCCGCGCCGCCCGCCGCGCCCAGCACGTCCGCCGGGCCGACCGCGCCCGCCGCCACCGCCGACCTCGCCCGGCGGGAGCTGTCCGTGGCGGGCCGGAAGCTGCCCCTGTCGTCGGGCCGCGCGAAGTACCCGACGAAGCCGGGCCGCATGACGGTCGTCGCCAAGCACCGCTCGACGAAGTTGTCCGGCCAGACCGTCGGCCTCGGCGAGACGTACGACGTGTACTTCCACTGGGTCCTCGAACTGCGCGACGCCGACGGCCGCACCAACTACGTCGTCGCCCTCACCTTCGACGAGGACTCCGTGGGCAAGCGCGACGTGACCCACGGCTGGCTCGGGCTGCGCGCGGCGGACGCCAAGTGGCTTTACGGGAAGCTCAGTCCGGGCTCGGTGGTCAGCATCGAGGGCAAGGCGCCCGGGGGGCAGGGCCAAGGCGCGTGAGCACGTGTGCGAGTGTGCGCGTGAGCACGTGAAGAGGGGCGGTCCCCTGAAGGAAACCGCCCCTCCGTATCGCCGGGATCAGCCCCAGCCCGTGTCGTTGTCATCCCCCATGACACATCTCCCCCGTAGTGACCGAGTTGTTCGGGACTCTTCGATGGTGCCCTGCAACTGGCCCTGCCTAAAAGGGATTTATGGGGGGATCGCATGCCTGGAGCGTCATCGCGACCCGACCGGCACCGGTCGGAGACATTCCACTCTCAGGCCACGGCCGCCTCGCGCAGCCGCGCGAGAATCGCGTCCACCGTCTGATCCACCGTCAACTCCGAGCTGTCCAACCACAGTCCGATACGCGGCGTGGTGGCCCGCATCCCCTCGTCCAGAGCCTCCACCGTCCACTCGCCGTAGCCCGTCTTGCCGCGTCCCGCCTCCCGTTCGGCGACCGCGGTCGGGCGCGGGGCGAGCACGACCACGTGCAGCGGGCGCGTCCGCACCAGGTCGACGTACCGCTTCAGCTCCTCGCCCAGGATCACGTCCTGGACGATCGCGGTGAAGCCCGCTTCGGCGTACGCGTCGGCCGTAGACGCCGACAGGCCGTAGCGGAGCCGGAGTTGGGCCTCGGCCTCGGCGCCCGCGCCGGGCTCGTACTCCTCGCGGCCGGAGACGACCATGCGGCGGAAGACGTCGCCGCGTACGTGTGCTGCGCGGGGCAGGCGTTCGGCCAGGGCCTGGGCGACTGTGGACTTTCCGGCGGCCATGATGCCGGTGATGACGATGACCCCTTCGGGGGTGGCGGGGGCGTTCATCTGCGCGAAGTTACCCCAGCCGGGGCTGGGGTTCCTCCCGGTTTCCGTGGGCGTGTATCCCGCGTGGGACGCCCCAGTCCCGCCCCTTCCCGTAACCAGGGGCTGCCGCCCCTGGACCCCGCCGATCGCCGCTCCGCGGCTCGTCCTCAAACGCCGGACGGGCTGCAAGTGCGGGTGGGACAGGCCACCGCCCATCAGCCTACGGCCTCGTCCTCAAACGCCGGACAGGCTGGAAGGGCGGGTGGGACGGGCCACCGCCCATCGGCCTGCGGCCTCGTCCTCAAACGCCGGACGGGCTGGAAGTGCGGGTGGGACAGGTCACCGCCCATCGGCCTGCGGCCTCGTCCTCAAACGCCGGACGGGCTGGAAAACCTCACGCCAGCTCCGCCCCCACCGCCGCCTGCGGGCGGATCGGCAGCCGGTTCACCGGGCGGCCCGTCGCCGCCCGCACCGCTGCGGCGATCGCTGCCGGGGACGTCACCACCGGCACCGCGCTCGCGGCCTTCGCGCCGAAGGGGGCGACCACGTCGCGTTCCTCCACGAGTTTCACGATGCGGATGTCGGGGGCGTCCAGGGCGGTGGGCAGGGCGTAGCCGGTGAGGTCGGGGTGGCGGACCAGGCCGCGGGGGGTGCGCAGGTTCTCGGTGAGGGCCGCGCCGACGCCCTGGGTGACGCCCGCCTCGATGCGGACGCGCAGTTGGGCGGGGTTGAGGATGCGGCCGACGTCCTGGGCGACGGCCAGCTCCACGACCCGTACCGAACCGATCTCGATGTCCACGTCCACGACCGCGCGGATGGCGCAGAAGGCCATGCCCACGAAGGCGTCGCCCTGGCCGTCCGCGTCGAGCGGCTCGGTGGGGTGCGGGCGGCACTGCGCCGTGGCCCACAGCTCCTTGCCGTCCATCGCCTCCTCGACGGTGGTCGACAGGACGCCGTCGTACGAGGTGATCTTGCCGTCGGCGATCTGGAGCAGCTCGGTCGACATGCCGAACTTGTGGGCGAGGGGCTGGAGCAGTTGGGTGCGCACCATCTTCGCGGCGCGCTCCACCGCGCCGCCGGAGACCCAGGTGTGGCGGCCGTGGCAACTGGGGCCCGCGGGCGGCTGGTCGGTGTCGACGGGGGCGACGCGCACGTCGTCGATGCCCAGGGTC
Source organism: Streptomyces sp. NPDC041205 (assembly GCF_055591765.1). Lineage (NCBI taxonomy): Bacteria > Bacillati > Actinomycetota > Actinomycetes > Kitasatosporales > Streptomycetaceae > Streptomyces > Streptomyces sp. NPDC041205. Next base: position 1,506,251 of record NZ_JBVIZH010000001.1, read on the forward strand.
TCCTGGACGATCTGGCGGGCGAGGGTGGTGAAGCCCTGGCCGGTCTCGACGGCCGCGCAGATGACCGTGGCGATGCCGTCGTGGACCTTCACGGTGGCCGTGGACACCTCGTCGGTGCCCTCGGCGCCGAGGAGTTGGACCATGCCGAGGCCGTAGCCGACGCCACGCCGGACGGCGGCGGGTTCGCCCGCGCCCTCGGGGCCGCCGGGCAGCAGCCAGTCCTCCTGCGGGGTGTCCTTGGGCAGCCCGGGGAGCGGGAAGTCCCGGACGGCGCCGAGGAGTTCGGCGACCGGGGCCGGGCAGGTCACCGTCTGGCCGGTGGGCAGGATGTCGCCGGTGGCCAGCGCGTTGCGCAGGCGCAGCTCGGCCGGGTCGACGCCGAGCTTCTTGGCGAGCTTGTCCATCTGCGCCTCGTAGGCGGCGCAGACCTGGAGGGCGCCCTCGCCGCGCACGTGACCGGAGGGCGGGTTGTTCGTGCGGACGGCCCAGCCCTCGATGAAGGCGTTGGGCACGACGTAGGGACCGCAGGCGAAGGAGACGGCCGCGGCGAGGGCGTCGGCGGAGGTGTCCGCGTACGCGCCCGCGTCGAGCAGGATCTGCGCCTCCACCTTCACCAACTGGCCCTCGGCGTCCGCGTGGTGGCGGTAGCGCAGGAGGGTCGGGTGGCGGTGGGCGTGGCCGAGGAAGGACTCCTCGCGGGTGGCGGTGAGCTTGACGGGGCGGCTGGTGCGCAGGGCGAGCAGGCCGAGCGGCAGGTGGAAGCTCGCGTCCTCGCGGTCGGCGGTGGCCCCGGGCACACCGGTGACGACGACCTTGACCTGCTCGGGGGTGAGGCCGTAGCAGGCGGCGGCCATGTCGCGGTCGCCGTGCGGGTCGGTGGAGGCGATGTACAGCTCGACGCCACCGTCCGGGCGCGGCACCGCGAGCCCGGCCTCCGCGCCGATGGGCGCCGGGTCCTGGCGTCCGATGCGGTACAGGCCCTCGACGACGACCTCACCGGCCGACTCCGGGTCGCCGTGGCGCAGCGGGATGTGCCGGATCAGGTTGCCGTCGGGGTGCAGCGGCGCGGCCTCGAAGGCCTGCTCCGGGTCGGTGACCGGGTCGAGCACCTCGTACTCGACGATGATCGCGGCGGCGGCCATCCGGGCGGTGTCCGGGTGGTCGGCGGCGACGGCGGCGATGGCCTCGCCGTGGTGGCGTACGACGTCGGACGCGAACAGCGGGCGGTCCGCGGTCTTGCGGCCGTGGTGCGGCTTGCCCGGCACGTCCTCGTGGGTGATGACGGCGCGGACGCCCGGCATGTCCTCGGCGTGCGTGACGTCGATGGACACGATGCGCGCGTGCGCGTGCGGGGAGCGCAGGACGGCCGCCCACAGCAGTCCCTCGGCCCACAGGTCGGAGGCGTACGGGAACGTGCCCTCCGTCTTGGCCCTGATCTCGGCCGACGGCAGCGACGAGCCGATGCCGTGCGGCAGTTGCTCGGCGCCCGGCGCGGCGGAAGTCTCGTTGCTCACGCCTGGGCTCCGTCCTGGCCGTACGGGCCCGACTGGTGCGGTACGCGGGGGCCGCCGGTGTCGGCCTCGTCCTGCTGCTCGGCCGCGGCGCCCTTCGCCTCGCGCTCGGCGACCACGTCGCGGACCGCGTCGAGCACGCCCCGGTAGCCGGAGCAGCGGCACAGGTTGCCGCAGAGCGCGCGGCGGGTCTCCAGGTCGCTGGGCGCCGGGTTGCCCTCGAGGAGGTCGTGCAGGGTCATCGCCATGCCCGGCACGCAGAAGCCGCACTGCACGGCCCCGCAGTTGGCGAGCGCGCGCTGTACGTCGGAGGGGCGGCCGTCGACGGCGAGGCCCTCGACGGTGCGCACCTCACTGCCCGCCGCGGTGGCCGCGGGCACCAGGCAGGAGGCGACGAGCCGCCCGTCCACCTGCACGTTGCAGGCCCCGCACTCGCCCTGCGAGCAGCCGTCCTTGGCTCCCGCGAGCCCGAGCCGCTCCCGCAGCACGTACAGCAGGGACTCCCCGATCCAGGCGTCGGTGACGGGCCGGTCGGCGCCGTTGACCCGCAGGACGTAGGAGACGAGGGGGTGTTCGTCGTGAGCGGGGACGCCCGGCTCGGGCGCCTCGTCCGTGGCCTCGTCGGCCGGGGCGTCCGCGTCGGCCTCGACGGGGGCCACATCGGGGGCAAGGACCGCCTCAGCGACGTGGTCGGCCTCGGACGCGTGCCCCGCGTCGGCGTCCTGGCCCGCCGCGAAGCCCTCGTCCGCTTCGTCCGCTTCATCCACCTCCGGGGCGCCGTCAGCCTCGGGCTCCCGGTCGACCGCTGCGGGTTCGGGGTCCGGGGTGTGCTCCGCCTCGGGGGCGGGGTCCGGCTCTTGTACGGGGGCGGGGGGCGCCGCGAGGGCCGGGTCCTCGGCGGGGGGCGCCTCGGCCGGGTGGGCGGGCTCGGCGGCGCGGGTCGACTCGGCCGGGTGGGCGGGCTCGGCCGCGTGAGCCAACTCGGCCGGGTGGGCGGGCTCAGCCAGGTGGGCGGGCTCGGCCGCGTGGGCGGGCTCGACCGCGTGGGTCGACTCAGCCGCGTGGGTCGGCTCGGCCGCCGGTGCGGGGGCAGTCGCCTGCGCGGGGGCCGGTACGTGCGCGGGGGCAGGTACGTGCGCCGGGTCGGCCTCGTGGGGCGGGATCGGCGTCGGCGCGACGGCCGCCGGGTGGGTGAGGTCGGCCGCGGGGGCGGGGGGCGCCGCGGGGGCGGGCTCCGTCGGGTGGGCCTGGTGCGGCGCGAGGGCCGGGTCCGGCTCGTACGAGGGGTCGGCAGGGTGCGCCGGGTCCGCCGCGTACGCGGAGTCACCCGCGTGCGGGAAGCCGGGCGCGGGCGCGAGGCCCACCGACTGCGCGAGGTCCGCCGACTGCGCGGGGTGCACGTCGTACGGCGCGTTCTCCTCGTACGGCGCGTTCTCTTCGTACGCGTTCTCCTCGTACGCGGGGTCCGCCCCGTACCGGGGGTCGGCGGCCGGTGCGAGGTGCCCGGCGGCCGCGGCCTCCGGGGCGAAGTCGCCCTCCAGGGCGGCCGGATCGACCGGGTTGACCGTTTCCTCCGCTACATCCGGGGCGCCCGGTGCACCCGGTGCATCCGGTGTGTCCCGTGCATCGTCCGAGTGCCCCGCGGGCGCCAGGGAGCCGTCCGGGCGCTGCTTGACGACGAACAGCTTCGCGGTCCGCTCGAAGGGGGTCTCCTCGGCGGCGCGGGCGGCCCGCACGGGGGCGGCCTCCGGGGCGGGCGGCCCGACGGGTGCCTGCTCCACGAACGCCTGCGCGGCCGGGTAAGGGGTCGCCTGGGGCGCCTGCGGGGCGTGCGGAGCCTCCGGGCCCTGGGGGACCTGGGGCTCCTGAGGAGCCTCCGGGGCCTGCGTCGGCCACGACGTGGCCCAGGGCGCGGGCGCGCCGCCGGGCAGCGTCGCGGGCGGCGGCGTTCCACCCCTTCCCCAAGCTCTCAACTCCGTTCGAGCAGGGGAGACCCCATCCGCGGCGAGCGACGACGCCGAGTACTCGCCGGACTCCTCCGGCAGGTCACCGTCGGCGACGGGGATGGACCACTGCCCGGTCACGTCGTGCGGGGCGGGCGCGTGCCCGTTCCGGACATCGCCAGGGGCGCCGTTCGACTCCGGGGGCGTGACGGCATCCGGGAACGTCCACTGGCCCGTGGCACGCGGGTCGTACGCGTCCGGGACCGGGGGCTCGGCGGCGAACTGCTGCTCCTGGTGGGCGCCCAGGTGCGTGCCGGGGTCCGGCCAGCTCACGGCCTGCGTCGCCGCGCCGGCGTGCGCGACACCGGTCACCTCGGGCGGCAGCACCCACGCGCCCGTGGCGGCCGGGTCGGTGGCGTCGGGGGCCGTCGGCGTGACCGTTATCTGCGGCGGTACGTAGCCGTGCCCGGGGGCGGCGAGCGGGGTGCTCACGGCGTCGGCCGCGCCCTCGGGGAGCTGCACGAACGCGGTGGCGTCCGCGTCGTACTCGCCCTGCGGGTGCGGCTGCCAGCCACCCGCGCCATTCCTCTGACCGTCGGTCACGACAGCGCCCTCCCCAGTGCTCGTCGGGCCAGCGCGGCGACGGTGCGCCGCAAGTGCAGTACAGCGGGCGGCAGCGGCTGCGCGGTGCCGTCCTCGGCGGGCGGGTGGTCGGGGATGCACGCCGCGGCGACGTACTCACCGAAGGCCGTCAGGGCCTCCGGCACCAGACCGCGCTCGCCGTCCCAGTCGATGAGTCCGGCCACCCACTGCTCGGCCTCCAGGGGCCGCAGCGGCATGGGCGCGATGGCGCCGACGGCGCATCGCACGCCCCTGCGCGCCGGGTCGAGCACCAGGGCGACCGACGCGGTCGCGCGGCCGGGTCCGGTGCGGCCGGTCGCCTTCAGGAAGACCTGCGGGGCGTGCAGCAGCGGTACGCGGACATATCCGATCAATTCGCCGGGCGCCAGCATCTCCATGCCCGCGAGCAGGTGCGAGACCGGGATCTCACGGCGGGTGCCGCCCGGACCCGCGATGATCAACACGGCTTCCAGCGCGGCGAGTACGGGCAGCGAGTCGCCGGCGGGCGCGGCGGAGGCGATGTTGCCGCCGAGGGTGCCCGCGTTGCGGATCTGCGGCGGTCCCGCGGCGCGCGCGGCGGCGGCGAGCGCCGGGATGAGCGCGGCGAAGTCCGGGCGGCCCATGCGGGCGTGCGTCAGTCCGGCGCCGAGGAGGGCGTGCCCGTCCTGGTACTGCCAGCCGCGGATCTCGCTGATGCGGCCGAGACCGACGAGGGACGCGGGGCGGAGCTGGCCCGCGTTGACCGACGCCATCAGGTCCGTGCCGCCCGCGACGGGCACGGCTGCGGGCACGGCGGCGAGCGCCGCGACGGCCTCGTCGAGCGTGACAGGCAGCGTCACAGACTGCGCCCCCTGCGCCGCCCGCGGTGCGTGCGTGGTCAAAACCGGCTGCCCCTTCCCGATGGCCCGGCAGCTTGCGCGCCGTTCTCACCGTTACGCCTGTTCCGCCGTACGGTACGTGCTCACAACCCGGACGTGGCAACTCTGGCACATCTTCACCGGGCCCCGGCGCGGGGGTCCGCTAGGAGACGTTCGTCCGCAGACCTGGGGGATATGCCGTTTTCGCACTCCCTCGCCGGTCAGCGGGAATTGCCACCCTTCGGTGATCCTTGTACGGCTTCCTCCCGGTGGCCCACGGTCGCACCGCGGGCCACCGGGAGCACACGCTCGGGGCGTCACCTCACACGTTTGGGGGTGCCCCCTCGATCGGGCGTCCGAGCACTCCGGGACGCTTCTGCCACGGCAACGGACCGCCCGGCGGGCGGTAGTCGACACCGAGGGCGTCAAGTCGGGCGTAGTGGGCGGTCATTCGCCGTTCGAAATCGGCGAAGTCGCGCTCGGCGGGCGCGGGGAGCGTGCGCCAGGCGACCTCCGCGAGCGCCGCGAGCCTCGGGAAGACCTGATAGTCCACGCGGCCGTGGTACTCCATCACCTCGGTCCACACATTGGCCTGCGTCCCGAGCACGTGCCGCGCCTCGTCCTCGGTCAGCTCGCCCGGCACCGGCTCGAAGCGGTAGACGTCCTCCAGGGTGCGGACGAACCCGATCGGCACCGGCTCGTCCGGACCGCCGTGCTGCCGGTGGTCCAGATAGACGTGCTGCTCGGGGCACATCACCACGTCGTGGCCCGCCTGGGCCGCCGCGATGCCGCCGCCGTACCCGCGCCAGGACGAGACGGCCGCGCCCTCCGCGAGCCCGCCCTCCAGGATCTCGTCCCAGCCGATGAGCCGACGCCCGCGCGCGGACAGCCACTTGTCGAAGTGCCGGATGAACCAGCTCTGCAACTCGTCCTCGTTGCTGAGCCCCAGCTCCTCGATGCGCTCCTGGACGGCCGCCGAGTCCTTCCACTGCTCCTTGGGGCACTCGTCACCGCCGACGTGGATGAAGGTCGACGGGAACAGCTCAAGGACTTCCTCGAACACGCCCTCGTAGAAACGGAGGGTGGTGTCGCTCGGCGCGAGCACGTTGGGCGTGACGCCCCACGAGTCCCACACCCCGAGCGCGGCCGTGTCGATGACGTCGGTGTTGCCCAGCTCCGGATAGGCGGCGATGGCCGCCTGCGAGTGGCCGGGGACGTCGATCTCCGGCACGACGGTGATGTGCAAGGAGTCGGCGTACGCGACGATTTCGCGGATGTCGTCCTGCGTGTAGAACCCGCCGTGCGGCTTCTCGTCCCACAACTCCGAGGCCCGGTGCCCCCACTTGGTGCGCGACCGCCAGGACGCGACCTCGGTGAGCTTCGGATACCGCTTGATCTCGACGCGCCAGCCCTGGTCGTCCGTCAGATGGAAGTGGAAGACGTTCAGCTTGTGCGCGGCGAGCAGGTCCAGGTACCGCAGCACGCCTTCCTTCGGCATGAAGTGCCGGGCCACGTCCAGCATCATGCCGCGCCAGCCGAACCGGGGCGCGTCCTCGACCACGCCCGGCGCGACGGTGCGCTCCTGCCCCGGCCTGACGGCCGCCCGCCGAAAGGCGTCCGCCCCGAGCAGCTGCCGGAACGTCTGCGCACCCCAGAACACCCCGGCGGCGCTCCCGCCCCTGATCTCCACCCCGTCCGCGGCGACGGTCAGCCGATACGCCTCGGCCTCCAGCTCCCCGTCGACGCGCAGCGAGACACTCCCCGGCGCACCCTCGGCCCCGGGCGCCAACGGCAGTCGCAACGCACCCCCCAGAGTGCCCCGCAACCACCGTTCCGTGCCCTCCGTACCGGTCCCCGCCCAAAGCGTGGTCGCCCCGTCGAGAACGAATCCGTCACCACTGTGCTCCTCGACGCGTGCGGGCGCCGGGATCAGTTGCTCAAAGGTCATGGACTGAGGCTGCCACGCGATTGCACGACGCAAAAGGGCCGTTGCGGGGCATGCAATGACATCGAAAACGCCGGGCGGGCCGCGTACGGCCCGCCCGGCGTCTCAGGAGGAGGAACGGACTACTTCTTGCCGTCCTTGCCGCCCTTGTCCTTGTCTCCACCGGCCCCCATGGACTCGTAGATCTCCTTGCACATGGGACAGACGGGATACTTCTTCGGGTCGCGGCCGGGGACCCACACCTTGCCGCACAGCGCCACGACGGGCGTACCGTCGAGCGCGCTCGCCATGATCTTGTCCTTCTGGACGTAGTGCGCGTAGCGCTCGTGGTCGCCGTCACCGTGCGACACCTGTGGCGTCGGCTCTACGAGGGTCCCCGTACCTGCCCCGCGCTCGGGCTCGGGCTCAAGAGTGCTCATAGGTGCCAAGGGTACTCACGCCGGGCGCGTCCTGGCAGCGGCTGTTGTCCGAGCCGTGCGGCTGCGGCCCCGTGCGCCGCGCACGCGCCGCGAGGAGGTGCAGCGCGAGCCCCAGGGCCGCCACCCCGGCCGCCACACAGGGCAGCTCCGCCGCGCCGAGCCCCGCGGACAGCGCGAGCCCCGCGGCGCCGGAGCCGACGGCGCTGCCGAGGTAGAGGGCGGAGTTGTTGAGGGCGAGCGCCACCGTGCCGCGCTCGGCGGACAGCGCCAGGAGCCGGTGCTGCTGCGGGACTTGCAGGGCCCAGCCGACCGCGCCCCAGAGCACGAGCGCGGGGAAGGACGCCGCGCCGAGCGGCGACAGGCACAGCTCCGCCACCACCAGGGCCGCCATGAGCCCCGCGACCAGGGCGTACAGCCTGCCCCACCGGTCCACGAGGGGCCCCGCGAGCACACTGCCGAGCACCCCGCCGATCCCCCACGCCCACAGGTACGGCGCCACGTCGCCCTCGCCGACACCGCCGGTGGCCTCGAGGACCGGCGCCAGGTACGTGTAGAGCCCGAGGCTCGACACCGCGCCCAGGAAGGAGACGCCGACGACCGGCAGGACGGCCCGGTCGGCGAGCGCCCCGAGCCGCGCCCGCACCGGCACCGGCGGCGCGGTCGGCACCTGGGGCAGCCCCACGGCGAGCCCCACGAGCGCCACCGCGCCCAGCCCGGTCACCAGCCACATCGTCGACCGCCACGAGGTGTGGCCGGCGAGCAGCACCCCGAGCGGCACCCCGAGCACCGTGCCCGAGCTCATGCCGCCCATGATCAGGGCGAGCGCCCGCCCGCGCCGCTCCGGCCCCGCGAGGGACGCGGCGGCCGCCGTGGACAGCGCCGAGTAGACCCCGGCGCCCGCCCCGGCCACGGCGCGCGCGAGGAGCAGCACCGCAAGGCCCGGTGCGAGCGCGGTCAGTGCGTTGCCGAGGGTGAAGACGGTGAGCGCGGCGATGAGCAGCGCGCGGGGGCGCACGCCCGCCAGGAGGCCCGTGACGAGCGGCGCGCTCACCGCGTACGCGAGCGTGAACACCGTCACCATCTGTCCGGCGAGGGACACGGTGGTGTCCAGGTCGTCCGCGACCACGGGCAGCAGCCCCGCCATCACGTAGGCGTCGAGCCCCAACGTGAAGGCCCCCAGCATCAGCAGCCATATTCGCCGCACCGCACCCAGCTCCCTTCGTCCGTACGACGGCCCGGGTCGCGCGCCGCCGGACGGAAACGTAGGCAGTCTCCGGTTCGCCGGGGAAATGCCCGCGGAGGTGCATTTATGCTCCGTAGGCATGGATGCCCCGCCCCCGCTCCCGACCCCGCACCGACGCCCCGTCGACGCCCCCGGCTCCGATGCCGCCCCCGACGGAGTCGAGCTGCGCCACCTGCGCGCCTTCCTCGCCGTCGCCGACGAGCTGAGCTTCACGCACGCCGCCGCCGTCCTGCGCGTCGGTCAGCCCGCGCTGACGCGCACCGTGCGCGCCCTGGAGGCGGCCCTCGGCGCCCGGCTCCTGGACCGCACGACCCGCAGCGTCGAACTCACCGAAGCCGGGCGCCGCCTGCGCGAGGAGCTGGGCCCGCTCCTGTCCCGCCTGGACACGACCCTCGGCGCCGCCCGCGGCGGGCGCCCGCTGTTGCGGCTCGGCTTCACCTCGCTCCTTCCGGAGGCCTGCGTCCAGCTCACCACCGCCTTCAAGGCGGCGACCGGCGCGGCCGTGCGGCTCGTGCGGCGCGACGAGCCGCTGGCGGGGCTCACCTCGGGGGCGTGCGACGTCGCGGTCGTACGCGGTGACATCCCGCCGGGCGCGGCGGTCCGCAGCCGGGTGCTGCTGCACGAGCCGCGTGTCGCCGTCGTGGCCCGTGGCTCGGCCGACCTGGCGCACCGGCGCGTCGTCGACTGGGCCGAGTTGGCGGCGGTGCCGCTGGTCGTGAACACCGTCACCGGCACCACCCGGCCCGAGCTGTGGCCCGCCGGGCGGCGGCCGCGGCTCTCCTGTACCGCGGACAACTTCGACGAGTGGCTGGAGGCGGTGGCCGCGGGGCACGGCGTGGGCGTCGCCCCCGAGCCGGTCGCCCGCCGGCACTCGCACCCGGGCCTGCGCTACGTACGCCTCAAGAACGCCCCGCCGGTCGCCGTCCACCTGGCCGTACCGGGGCGGGATCCGCATCCGTTGGCTGAGCGGTACTTGCGGGTGCGGGCCGGGTAGGGCCCTGCGGGGCTTTCCCCAATCCCGCCCCTTCCCGAAACCGGGGGCTGCCGCCCCCTGGACCCCCGCTTGTCGGCGCTTCGCGCCTCGTCCTCAATCGCCGGACGGGCTGGAAAATCCAGCCCCTCGTGGGGGTCCCCCCTGCTCCTTGAGAGCTTGGGGGAGTTTGAGGAGCGGGGGTCTGGGGGCGGAGCCCCCAGTTACGGGAAGGGGCGGGGTTGGGGAGCCCCCGGCAGGGCTCAGTTCAGCGACGGGTCGTCCGGGTAGGTCGCCACCATGGCGAGCTCGCTGCGCTGGCGGCGCAGCACCGCGCGCCACAGGCGTTCCGGGTCCGGGGAGGACACGTCACCGGGCTCGGACTCGACGACGTACCAGGCGCCCTCGACCAGTTCGTCCTCCAGTTGACCGGGACCCCAGCCCGCGTAGCCGGCGAAGATGCGGAGGCTGCCGAGGGCGGAGGCGAGGAGCTCCGGCGGGGCCTCCAGGTCGACCAGCCCGATCGCGCCGTGGACGCGGCGCCAGCCGAGGGGACCCTCCTCGCCGGGGATGACGGCGACACCGAGGGCCGAGTCGAGGGAGACGGGGCCGCCCTGGAAGACGACGCCGGGGGCGCCCGCGAGGTCGCCCCAGCCGTCGAGGATGTCCGCCACGTCCACCGGCGTCGGGCGGTTGAGGACGACGCCGAGGGAGCCCTCCTCGTCGTGGTCGAGGAGCAGCACCACCGCGCGGTCGAAATTGGGGTCCGACAGGGCCGGCGTGGCCACGAGCAGCCGCCCTGTGAGCGAGGACACCTCGGTCATGCCAGACATGATCCCGCATCCCGGGCCCCCGCGGGGAGCCAATCGGCCGACGGACGGGAACGCAGCTCAGCGGGTACCGGGGCCGGTGGCACGGCCGATCGCCCCCGTGACCGTGAGCGTCCGGTTCCGCACGGTTCGTGTTGTTGCGGAGTCATGACGCGTCTGAGGCCCCCTCGGGCTTACTTAAGGGGGGTACGCGGCCATTACGCTTGGCCCTTTGGTCCCCCCGTCCACCTCATCGGAACGCGAGATTCATGACCGTCACCGGCACCCAAGACGTACTGCTTGTCCATGGCGGAACCCCGCTGGAGGGTGAGATCCGCGTCCGCGGCGCGAAGAACCTCGTGCCCAAGGCCATGGTCGCCGCCCTGCTCGGAAGCGCTCCGAGCCGGCTGCGCAATGTCCCGGACATCCGCGACGTCCGCGTCGTACGCGGCCTGCTGCAACTGCACGGTGTGACGGTCCGCCCCGGTGAGGAGCCGGGTGAGCTGCTGCTCGACCCCTCGCACGTGGAAAGCGCGAACGTCGCCGACATCGACGCGCACGCGGGCTCCTCCCGCATTCCGATCCTGTTCTGCGGGCCGCTCCTGCACCGCCTCGGGCACGCCTTCATCCCGGGCCTCGGCGGCTGCGACATCGGCGGCCGGCCGATCGACTTCCACTTCGAGGTGCTCCGGCAGTTCGGCGCGACCATCGAGAAGCGCGCCGACGGCCAGTACCTGGAGGCCCCGCAGCGCCTGCGCGGCACCAAGATTCGGCTGCCCTACCCGTCGGTCGGCGCCACCGAGCAGGTGCTGCTCACCGCCGTGCTCGCCGAGGGTGTGACGGAGCTCTCCAACGCAGCGGTGGAGCCCGAGATCGAGGACCTGATCTGCGTCCTGCAGAAAATGGGCGCGATCATCGCCATGGACACCGACCGGACCATCCGGATCACCGGTGTCGACAAGCTCGGCGGCTACAACCACGCGGCCCTGCCGGACCGCCTGGAGGCCGCCTCGTGGGCGTCCGCGGCGCTGGCGACCGAAGGCAACATCTACATCCGCGGCGCCCAGCAGCGCTCGATGATGACGTTCCTGAACACCTACCGGAAGGTGGGCGGTGCCTTCGAGATCGACGATCAGGGCATCCGCTTCTGGCACCCGGGCGGCCAGCTCAAGTCCATCGCCCTGGAGACCGACGTCCACCCCGGTTTCCAGACCGACTGGCAGCAGCCCCTGGTCGTCGCGCTGACCCAGGCCACGGGCCTGTCCATCGTCCACGAGACGGTCTACGAGTCCCGGCTCGGCTTCACCTCCGCGCTGAACCAGATGGGCGCCCACATCCAGCTCTACCGCGAGTGCCTCGGCGGCTCCGACTGCCGCTTCGGCCAGCGCAACTTCCTGCACTCCGCGGTCGTGAGCGGCCCCACCAAGCTCCAGGGCGCCGACCTGGTCATCCCGGACCTCCGCGGCGGCTTCTCGTACCTGATCGCCGCCCTCGCGGCCCAGGGCACCTCCCGCGTCCACGGCATCGACCTGATCAACCGCGGCTACGAGAACTTCATGGACAAGCTCGTGGAGCTCGGCGCGAAGGTCGAACTCCCGGGCAAGCCGGCGCTGAGCTAGGGAAAAGCCCGGCCGGGAGGATCCAGCCCGGCCGGCGTTCGAGGCCGTCTTTTCGGCGGCACACAAAGACCGGCGGCACGCGGAAGGGCGGCCACCCCGCACGGGGTGGCCGCCCTTCGCTGCACAGGGCCAGAGGCCTGCTTACTTGCCCTTGGCGGCTTCCTTGAGCTTGGAGCCCGCCGAAACCTTGACGCTGTAGCCGGCCGGGATGTTGATCGGCTCGCCGGTCTGCGGGTTGCGGGCGGTGCGAGCGGCACGGTGGGTGCGCTCGAAGGTCAGGAAGCCGGGGATGGTGACCTTCTCGTCACCCTTGGCAACGATCTCGCCGACGGTCTCGGCGAACGCGGCCAGCACGGCGTCGGCGTCCTTGCGGGTCACCTCGGCGCGGTCGGCCAGCGCGGCCACCAGCTCACTGCGGTTCATGTTTGTACTCCCGTGTTCTTCTTGCTGTTGAGGCGTGCCTCGCGGCGGAGCCGCATATCGGGCACAGCGAAGCCGATGCTGCCAGGGTCCTCAGGCGGGCCCCGGACCCGGGTCCGACGTCAGACCCTCGCGCCCAGAGACGCATCCTGCCCCCACCTGCGGCGGGAAAGCCAATCCGGCACCCGTGGGAGTCACACGAAAAGCGCCGTTTCTCGGCGGTTGCCTCGAAATGGTGACGCTCCGTCCGCTCCCGGTGCCGGACCGCACGCCCTGACGGACCGGCGGGGGCCGGCGCAGGGGCCCTCGGGGGGCGGTCGGGCCGCGCGGGCCCTGCGGCCCGCGTCCCGCCACCCTAGAGGGCCGTTGTCGGCGCCGCGTTCCGCGACGCGCCGTGCTGTCAGGCCGTGGTGCCCGTCACAGCCACCCCGGCCGCCTTGGCGGCGCTGCGCACCGCTCCGGCGACCGCGCCCGCGACCTTGTCGTTGAAGACGCTGGGGATGATGTAGTTCGGGTTCAGCTCGTCCTCGGTGACCACGTCGGCCAGGGCGGTGGCCGCGGCCAGCATCATCTCCGTGTTGACCGTGCGCGACTGGGCGTCGAGCAGGCCGCGGAAGACGCCGGGGAACACCAGCACGTTGTTGATCTGGTTGGGGAAGTCGGACCGCCCGGTGGCCACAACTGCCGCCGTCTGGCGGGCGATTGCGGGGTCGACCTCGGGGTCGGGATTCGCGAGCGCGAACACGATGGCGTCGTCCGCCATGGCCGCCACGTCATCGCCGCCGAGCACGTTCGGGGCCGATACACCGATGAACACATCGGCGCCGACGACGGCTTCCTTGAGGGTGCCGGTGACACCCTCGGGGTTGGTGTTGTCGGCGATCCAGCGCAGCGGCGAGTCGGCCGCGGCGGCCACCAGGTCCTCGCGGCCCGCGTGCACGACGCCGTGGATGTCGGCGACGACGGCGTGCTTGACGCCCGCGGCGAGCAGCAGCTTGAGGATGGCCGTACCGGCGGCGCCGGCGCCGGACATGACCACGCGCACGTCGCCGATTCCCTTGCCCACCACGCGCAGGGCGTTGGTCAGGGCGGCGAGGACGACGATCGCGGTGCCGTGCTGGTCGTCGTGGAAGACGGGGATGTCGAGGGCCTCGCGCAGGCGGGCCTCGATCTCGAAGCAGCGCGGCGCGGAGATGTCCTCCAGGTTGATGCCCGCGAAGCCGGGGGCGATGGCCTTGACGATCTCGACGATCGCGTCGGTGTCCTGGGTGTCCAGGCACAGCGGCCAGGCGTCGATGCCCGCGAAGCGCTTGAAGAGGGCCGCCTTGCCCTCCATCACGGGCAGCGCGGCCTTCGGGCCGATGTTGCCGAGGCCGAGCACCGCGGAGCCGTCCGTCACGACCGCAACGGAGTTGCGCTTGATGGTGAGGCGGCGCGCGTCCTCGGGGTTCTCGGCGATCGCCATGCACACGCGGGCGACGCCCGGGGTGTAGACCATGGACAGGTCGTCGCGGTTGCGGATGGGGTGCTTCGACTGCATCTCGATCTTGCCGCCGAGGTGCATCAGGAACGTACGGTCGGAGACCTTGCCGAGGGTGACGCCCTCGATGCCGCGCAGCTCCTCGACGATCTCGTCGGCGTGCGCGGTGGAGGTCGCGGCGATCGTGACGTCGATACGGAGCTTCTCGTGGCCGGACGCCGTGACGTCGAGGCCGGTGACCGAGCCGCCGGAGGACTCCACGGCCGTGGTGAGCTGGGAGACCGCGGTTCCGCTCGCGGGCACCTCCAGCCTGACCGTCATCGAGTAGGAGACGCTGGGCGCCGTTGCCATGGCGGACTTCCTCTGCTTTCACCTTGTAGCTGTTGCCGTCCGATCGTCGCACCTACCCCTGAGTACGTGGTAGCCGCCCCGGATTGCGGACGTTTTGTTCACGGACCAACTGCCGCACTTTCGGAAACTGACTTCCACCATACGAGAAGTCACGGGTCACGGAAAGGGGTGTCGGCGAAACGCCGGAGAACCCGAGAACCGGAGAACCCGAGAACCGGGCAAACAGAGAGAGGTCCACGTCACTGGTGACGTGGACCTCTCTCGTACGTTGATGACACCGACCCGCCATGCTCGCCTCGCGGCAAGTGGTCGCTCGTAGCGACGAAGGTTGGGCCCGGGGGCTTGGATCGGGCCGGTGTCACATCAACGGTAACAAACGATCCCCGTAAGGCAATTCCCGTCCCGCACAAACTCCGCCGGCCCGCGGCGCGCCGCCGTGACGCTCACTCCCGCAGCAGGTCCGGCACGCCCTCCGCGTCCGGCTCGTCGCGCTCCCCCGAGAGGACCGTGAGCTGCTGCGTGGCGCGGGTCAGCGCCACGTACAGGACGCGCAGGCCCGCCGGGGACTCGTCGGCGATCTCGGCGGGCGACACGACCAGCGTCGCGTCGTACTCCAGGCCCTTGGCCTCCAGGCTGCCGAGCGCCACCACCCGCTCCCCGAGCCCGGCGAGCCAGCGGGCGGCCTGCTCGCGGCGGCTCATGGCCACCACGACGCCGACGGTGCCCTCGACCCGGTCGAGCAGGCGCGCCGCCTCCTCGCGCACGGACCCGCCGAGGTCCTTGTCGCGTACGACGGCGAAGCGCGGCTCGATGCCCGTCGAGCGGACCGCCGAGGGGGCCGTCGAGCCGGGCATGGCGAGGGCCAGGACCTTCGCGGCGAGGTCGGCGATCTCGGCCGGGTTGCGGTAGTTGACGGTGAGGGTGAAGCGGCGGCGCGGGCGGGTGCCGAGGGCCTCGTCGCGAGCCGCGGCCGCCTCGTCCGGGTCGGACCAGGAGGACTGCGCCGGGTCGCCCACGACCGTCCATGTGGCGTGCCGGCCCCGGCGGCCCACCATGCGCCACTGCATGGGCGTGAGGTCCTGCGCCTCGTCGACGATCACGTGCGCGTACTCGGTGCGTTCCGCCGCGAGGCGTTCGGCGCGCTCGCGCTGGGACTCCTCGCGCTGCGGCATCAGCTCGTCCAGGCCGGTGAGCAGGTCGAGCGGATCCAGGTCCTTCTTCTTGCGGGGCCGGTGCGGGGTGCCGAGGATCGCCTGCAGCTCGTCGAGGAGCGCCACGTCGTGCACGGACAGGGCGTCGCGTCTCAGGGAGCGGGCGACCTTGCGGACCTCGCCGGGGTTCAGGACGCGGCGGGCCCAGCGGTTCAGGGCGCGTTCGTCGCCCATCGCGGTCAGGACCGCGCGCGGGGTGAGTTCGGGCCACCAGGCTTCCAGGAACGCCAGGAAGTCGTCCTCGGAGGTGATGTCGTCGTCGAAGGACGAGCGGAGTTCGGCGGCGAGTTCGGGGTCGTCGTGTCTTCCGGCCGCGCCGGACTGGGCCCAGAGGGCGTCCAGGAGAAGCTTTCTCGCTCGGGGGCGCAGGAGGTTGACGGGGGCCGTTCCGCTGAGTGCCGTCTGGCGGATTCGGGCGAGCTGGTCGGCCTCCAGCTCCAGGCGGCGGCCGAACGCGACCACTCTGAGGCGGGTGGGGGTGCCCCTCTTCGCCTCGCCTGCGGCTTCGGGCTCTTCCTCGCCGAAGGCGAGTTGCTGCGTACTCGCCATTCGCGTCTGCGGGTCCGCTCTCTTCGGGTCGAAGGCCGCCCCAGCGGCACGACTGCCCACAGCCGTGGCGGCATCGCCTTCCAACGCGCCCCTCGCCGCCCGTCGCAGGACCTTCAGCATGCGCGACGAACCCTTGACACGAGCCACTGCCGGGGTGTCGTAGACCGTGGCCTCGGTGCCGTCGACGAGGGAGCCGACCGCGCGGATGGCGACCTGGCCCTCTTCGCCGAGGGAGGGCAGGACGCCCTCGGTGTAGGCGACGAGGAGGGGGGTCGGGGAGACGATGAGGATGCCTCCGGCGTAGCGGCGGCGGTCCTGGTAGAGGAGGTACGCGGCGCGGTGCAGGGCGACGGCCGTCTTGCCGGTGCCGGGGCCGCCCTCCACGTACGTCACGGACGCGGCGGGCGCGCGGATCACCATGTCCTGCTCGGCCTGGATGGACGCCACGATGTCCCGCATGGAGTGGCTGCGGGCCTGCCCGAGCGCGGCCATGAGGGCGCCGTCGCCGATGACGGGCAGCTCCTCGCCGTTCAGGAACGCCGTCAGCTCCGGGCGCATCAGGTCGTCCTCGACGCCGAGGACCTTGCGGCCCTTGGACCGGATGACGCGGCGGCGCACCACCCGGCCCGGGTCGACCGGGGTCGAGCGGTAGAACGGCGCGGCGGCGGGTGCGCGCCAGTCGATGACCAGCGGCGAGTAGTCCGCGTCCAGGACGCCGATGCGGCCGATGTGCAGGGTCTCGGCGATGTCGGCGTACGTACCGGACTCCTCGGTGCGCACCGCGCCCTCGGCCGGTTCCACGGCGGTGTACGCGCCGTCCGGGCCCTTCTTGCCGTCCTTGCCGAGCAACAGGTCGATACGGCCGAAGAGGAAGTCCTCGAACTCGTTGTTCAGCCGGTTGAGATGGACGCCCGCGCGGAAGACCTGGGCGTCCCGCTCGGCCAGCGCTCCCGGGGTGCCCACCTGGGACCGCTTGGCCGCGTCGTTCATCAGGAACTCGGCCTCGTGGATCTTCTCTTCGAGGCGGCGGTAGACCTGGTCGAGGTGTTCCTGTTCGACACTGATCTCGCGCTCGCGTACGTCGGCCACCGGGGCCCCTTTCCTGACGTGCTGCTGCCCGTATTGAGCAGCCGTCCACCGTACGCGAAAGGGACCCCTGTTGTGCAGTCGTCGGGCCGTGCGCCGCCGTCACGGCGATGGTCAGACGTCCACCTCGACCAGCCGCTCGCCGTCGAACGTACGCACCTCGAAGTGGTCGATGTCGTCGCGGTCGAACGCGGCGCCGCCGTGCACGTACAGCGGGTTCCGCGCGGCCTGGTGCGTGCTGTCCTTGATGCCGTAGCCCCACTGGGGCACCGACCAGGTCGTCACGGTCTCCTTCTTGCCGTCCTTGCCGACCGCGATCAGCGAGCACTTCAGGGGGCCCTTGACGTTCTTCAGCTCCAGGACCGTGTGCGTGCCCCAGGCCTTCTTCTCGGTGCCGACCGTCGCGGTGACCTTGGTCTTGGGGTCGGTGGCGGCGATCTTGTCGTCCATGTGGTGGAAGAAGGCGTCCTCGGCGGGCGAGGTGGGGTGCGGGTCGGCGCCCGCCACCTCCTTCGTACCGCCGTCGTCGTCGCTGACCGCGAAGACCGCGAGCGGACCGCCGATGATCAGCGCGGCCGCCGCCGCGACCAGGTACATGCCGCGCCTGCGCCGCTGGGCGCGCTTGACCGCGACCTCGTCCACCAGGCGGTCCGCGAGCCGCGGGCTCGGCCGGGCGGCGAGCTGCTCGCCGATCCGCGGCACGCCGCGCAGGGGGCCGGTGGCCGCGGGCACCGGGGTCGGCGACGCGCCGCCGACGTCCGCGCCGGGGAAGTCCGCGAGGGCCGCGAGCATCGGCGCCATGCCGGAGAACTCCTCCAACTGGTGCGCGCAGAAGTCGCAGCCCGCGAGGTGCGCCTCGAACTCGGTGGCCTCGGCGTCGTCGAGGATGCCGAGCGCGTAGGCGCCGACGGTCTCGTGCACGTCGCCCGGACCGGAGCCGGAGCCGCCACCGCCGCCGAAGCCGTGTGCGTCGTACGGCGTGCTCATGCCGTCACCCCCCGCTCCTCGAGCGCAAGCTTCATCGAGCGCAACGCGTAGAAGACCCGCGAACGCACTGTCCCGCTGGGTATGCCCAGTGTCTCGGCCGCCTCATTGACCGTACGCCCTTTGAAGTAGGTCTCGACAAGTACCTCCCGGTGCGCGGGAGTCAGGTCCTCCAGCGCGTCCGACAGCGTCATCAGCCACAGCGCCTTATCGATCTCGTCCTCCGCGGGGATGACCTCCAGCGGCGACGGGTCGACCTCCTGCGGCCGGGCCTGCCGGCTGCGGTGGCCGTCGATGACGATGCGGCGCGCGACCGTCACCAGCCAGGGGCGTACCGAACCGGTAGCTCGGTTGAGCTGACCGGCGTTCTTCCAGGCACGGATGAGCGTTTCCTGTACGACATCTTCGGCGCGCTGCCGGTCCCCCGCCACCAGCCGGAGCACATAGGCGAGAAGTGGTCCCGCGTGCTCCCGGTAGAGCGCGCGCATGAGTTCCTCGTCCGGCCCCGGCACGGAAGTCGGGTCAAGTCGATGTCGTCGGTGCGGGCGTTCATCGGCCACGGCGGAATCCTTGCGCACGTCTGCCTCCGCTGTCCGCTGTTCGTCTCGGCTGCCCATGTCGGCCGTGCTCTCCGCGTGGTCGGCCCTGCTGGCTGGTCACCCTGGACGTACGGACCGGGGCGGGCGTCCGTTCAACGGGGGCCGGGGAATTCCGGGCGGGGGCGCGGGATGTCCCGGTGTGGGGGTGAAAGTTCCCGGTGCGGGCCGGGCGGACCGCCTGCCGAACGGGCCCGGCTCGGGCCCGGGGCGGGTGCCGCGCCGGTCAGGCCCGGGCCAGGGCCGCCCGCCGCCGGTGCCTGGCCACCCGCTCCCGGTTCCCGCACACCTCGCTGGAGCACCAGCGGCGGCGCCGACCGCGCGAGGTGTCCAGGTAGACGATGGCGCAGTTGTCGCCCGCGCACTGGCGAAGGAGCGACCGGGCCACCGGGTCGGTGAGCAGTTCCACGGCGTCCCTGGCGACGGCGGCGAGCAGGGCCGTGCGGCCGGGGGTGCCGTGCAGGGCGCGGGTCAGGGTGCCGTCGGCGTGCCGGACGGCGAGGGGGGCGGGCGGGGCCGCGGCGGCGAGGGCGTTGACGCGGGC
Organism: Streptomyces sp. NPDC041205; assembly: GCF_055591765.1. Classification (NCBI taxonomy): domain Bacteria; kingdom Bacillati; phylum Actinomycetota; class Actinomycetes; order Kitasatosporales; family Streptomycetaceae; genus Streptomyces; species Streptomyces sp. NPDC041205. Next base: position 1,525,409 of record NZ_JBVIZH010000001.1, read on the forward strand.
CAGCGCGGCGTCGGCGGGGCGCCCGGCCAGTTCGGCGCGGACCAGCTGGGAGATGTGGCCGCGCAGCTCCCGGAAGGCGGCGAGCCAGGTCACGTCGGCCCCGGCCAGCGGCGTGCCCTGCGGGACCAGGCCGGCCCCGGCCAGCCAGGCCCGCAGCCGCCGGACGTCGCCGATGCGCTCCACCGGGTGGGCGGTGGCGACGAGGTCGAGGCAGGGCCGGCCGGCGTCGAAGCGGAGTTCGTGGAACGCGGAGTGGTACGCAGCAGGGGTCGCGGACTTGGTAGTCGCACCCAACACCATGCGCCTTTCACCGCCCTTGGGGTGTGCCGGTGAGTGCCGTACCCCTACAGTGCCCGCCCGTGGGCGCCACCGGAACCCCTGCCACCGGGGGTGGTGCGGACGGGGGCCGTGCCGGGGCGGGCGCGGACGCACCGGGACGGGCGGAAACGCCGTGCGGGTGCCGCGCAGACGCCCGCGTATGCCGCCGCGCTTCTGAACCATGGTCCGTGCCCGCACCGCACGGTTGACTCGTTGCATGAGCGAGAACGTGACGACAGCACGCAACACGACGGCGGCACGCGAGGGCCGCGGCACCGGGCTCGTCCTCGGCGCCGCGACCGTGGCCATGGGCCTGATAGCGGGGACCTTCTACATCTTCGCGTGCGGCGTGATGCCGGGCCTCGCGCGCAGCTCGGACCGTGCGTACATCGAGGTCATGCAGGACATCAACGCGGCGTTCGAGAACGCGGTGTTCCTCGCGAGCTTCATGGGCGCGCTGCTGCTCACGGCGGTGGCGGGCTGGATGCTGCGGCGCGCTCCGGTGCGCTGGTGGGTGCTCGCGGCGCTGCTCGCGTACTTCCTCACGTTCGTCCTGACGGTCACGGTGAACGTGCCCCTGAACAACGAGCTCGCGGACGCGGGCGACCCCGCGAAGATCGCCGATCCGGCCGCGGTGCGGGCGGACTTCGAGGACACGTGGGTGGCGTGGAACGTGGTGCGGGCACTCCTGAGCACCCTGGCCCTCGGGCTCCTCGTGCGGGCGCTCATGGTGTTCCGCCGGGACGGCGCGGGCGCGGCTCAGTCCGCGTACTTGGACCCCACCGCCGGGTCGAGCGCCAGCCGGTAACCGCGCTTGACGACGGTCTGGATGAGCTTCGGCGCGCCGAGTGCCGTCCGCAGCCGGGCCATCGCCGTCTCGACGGCGTGCTCGTCGCGGCCCGCGCCCGGCAGCGCGCGCAGGAGTTCGGCGCGCGCCACGACCCAGCCGGGCCGCCGCACAAGGGCCCGCAGAAGCGCCATCCCGGCGGGCGGCACGGCCCGCAGCTCCCCGTCGACGAGCACCGCGTGCCCCCGGATCTCCACCCGGTGCCCGGCGATCGGCAGCGACCGGGCCCGGCCCGGCAGCTCCTGGCACAGCAGTTGGACGAGGGGGCCGAGCCGGAAGCGTTCGGGCTGCACGGTGTCCAGGCCCCTGGTCTGCAGCGGCAGCGCGGTGACCGGGCCGACGCAGGCGGGCAGCACGTCGTGGCGGAGCGCGGCGGTCAGCTCGGCCGCCATCCCCCGTTCCTCGGCCCGCGCGAACAGCGAGGCGGCGGCGGGCGCGGACGTGAACGTCAGCGCGTCGAGGCCGCGGCTCACGGCGGCGTCGAGGAGCCGGTCGACCGGGGTGAGGTCGGCGGGCGGCAGCCAGCGGTAGACGGGGACGAGGACGACGTCGGCGCCGCCCGCGCGCAGGGCCTCCACGAAACCGGGCAGCGGCTCCCCGTGCAGTTGCAGGGCGATCCGCCGCCCTTCGACACCCTCCCCGAGCAGCCGGTCGAGCACCTCGGCCATGGACTCCGACGACGGCGACCAGTGCTCGGTGAGCCCCGCGGCCCGCACGGCGCCCTTCACCTTCGGCCCCCGGGCGAGCAGTTCGACCCCCCGCAGCCGGGCGAGCAGCGCCTCCCCGTGCCCCCACCCGTCGGCGGCCTCGACCCAGCCGCGGAACCCGATGGCGGTGGTGGCGACCACCACGTCCGGGGCGAGGTCGATCAGCTCCTTGGTGGCGGCGAGGAGTTCGCTGTCGTCCGCGAGCGGCACGATGCGCAGGGCGGGGGCGTGCAGGACGGTGGCGCCGCGCCGCTGGAGCAGCGCGCCCAGCTCGTCGGCGCGGCGGGCGGCGGTGACGCCGACGGTGAACCCGGAGAGGGGCCCGTGCCGCTGACCGGTGTCCATCACTCGCCTCCCTTCTGCGCTGTCCGGGTCCCCGAGCCTGCCAACGCCGGGTGACGGTCGCGGATCACGCCGATGTCCGCCGTGTTACGTCGCTTCTCGGCGTACGTGACCTGCGACTCGTCGAAGCCCGGTGTACGTCTCACACCTCGGCGTACACGCGCTGCGGCTCGCTCCCCGCCGTGGGCGCGGACGCGGCGGCCGGCGCGGCCGGGCGGCGAAGGTATACGGCCCAGGTGACGGCGAAGCAGGCCGCGTAACAGCCGAGGAAGGCGACGAAGGCGCCCGTGCCCGTGCCCGCCGTCTGGAAGGACTGCCGGAAGGCGAGGTTGATCCCGAGGCCGCCGAGCGCGCCGACGGCACCGATGAGCCCCATGGAGGCCCCGGAGAGCCGCCGCCCGTAGCGCGCGGCCTCCTCCCCCGCGAGCCCCGCGCGGACCGCCTTGGCGTGGAAGATCCCCGGGATCATCTTGTACGTGGAGCCGTTGCCGAGCCCGCTGAGCACGAAGAGGACCACGAACGCGCCGGTGAACAGCGCGAGCGACTCCCGCATGGACGCGATCACGACGACACCCGTCGCCGCCGCCATCCCGACGAAGTTCCACAGCGTGATGCGGGCCCCGCCGAACCGGTCGGCGAGCCGTCCGCCGACGGGCCGGATCAGCGAGCCGAGCAGCGGCCCGAGGAAGGTGATCTGGGCGGCTTCGAGCGGCGTGCGCCCGAACTGCGTCTGGAGGACGAGCCCGAAGGCGAAGCTGTACCCGATGAACGACCCGAACGTCCCCACGTACAGCAGGGACATGATCCAGGTGTGCGGGTCGCGCAGAGCCTCACGCGCGGCCCCGGTGTCGTTCTTCACGGCCGCGATGTTGTCCATGAAGAGCGCGGCACAGACGGCGGAGACGACGACGAGCGGGATGTAGATCCCGAGGAGCACGCGGGGCCCGCCGCTGGCGCCGATGACGGCGAGTGCCATGAGCTGCATGACGGGGACGCCGATGTTGCCGCCCCCGGCGTTGAGGCCGAGCGCCCACCCCTTCTTCCGCAGCGGGAAGAAGGAGTTGATGTTGGTCATGGAGGAGGCGAAGTTGCCGCCGCCGACGCCGGTGAGCAGCGCGCACACCATGAACGTCGCGTACGAGGTGCCCGGCTCCATGACGACGAAGGCCGCGACGGTGGGCGCCAGGAGCATCGAGGCGGCGACGATCGTCCAGTTGCGCCCGCCGAAGCGGGCGACGGCGAAGGTGTACGGGACCCGGACGACGGCCCCCACGAGGGTGGCCATCGACACCAGGAAGAACTTCCCGGCCGGGTCGATCCCGTACTCCGGCCCCATGAACAGGACCATGACCGACCACAGGGTCCAGACGGAGAACCCGATGTGTTCGGACAGGATCGAGAAGACGAGGTTGCGCCGGGCCACGCGGGCCCCTTCCCGCTCCCAGAACTCCCCGTCCTCGGGATCCCACCGCGAAATCCACGACTGCCTGTGTTTCCGTGTCCTGACGCCCTCGGTACTCATCCCACGCCTCCCCGGCAAGCGGCTGATGATCCCGAAGGTAGGGAGGGCTCGTTTCAGCGCTGTGCCGGTGGGTGACCGGCGGGGAACTTCGGACTCACGGTGGGGTGGGGTGGGGGGTGAGGGCTTGGCCTTGGGTTTGGCGTTGGGCTTGGCCTGGGGGCAGTCCCTGGGTCAGTCAGTCCAGGCCCCCGGCCCACTTGAGGGTGTCGGAGCCGCCCTTGTCCCAGTCCATGACGACGGAGTCGCCGGAGCGGGACAGGTCGGCGCCGATGAACTTCTCGTTGGTCCCGCTGCCGCACTTCAGGGCGAGCCGGAACTTGCCACCGGCGCGGTCCTGCCCGAGGCCGGTGCACATACCGTCGCCGCCGGGGTCGAGGTAGGACACGATGTGCTTGCCCGCGGCCTGGCCGGTGGTCTGCTTGTCGGCGATGGTGAGGGTCTTGAGCTTCTCGTTCTGCCACTGCCCCTTGTACCCGGTGGCGGGCGCGGGCCCGTCGTCGTCATCGCCGCCGATGCCGCCGCCGCCCGGGGTGCTGGGTATCCCGGTGGTGGGTTCGGTGGACGGCAGCGAGGGCGCGTCCGTGGTGGCGTCCTCGGAGGGCTCGGCGGGCGCACCCGGCGTCACGTCGCCGGACGCGCTCTTGTCGGCCTGCGGCTTCTTGTCCTTGTCGTCCTTGTCGTCACCGCTGCTGACGAGGAAGAAGGCGCCACCGCCGATGACGAGGACGGCGGCCACGGCCACCGCGATGATCGTGTTCCGCTTCTTCGTGTCACCGCCGCCCGGGGGCGGCGGCGGGTAGGCGCCGAACTGGGGCTGCCCGTAAGGGGGCTGCTGGCCGTACGGGGGCATGGCCTGGGTCTGGCCCTGGGGGTTCCCGTACGGGTCCTGGGGCTGACCGTACGGGGCCTGGCCTTGCGGCTGGCCGTACGGTCCCGGAGGCGGGGCTCCGTGCGGGGCCGGGGGCTGCTGCGGATAGCCGTAGCCGGGCTGCGGCGCCGGGGGCTGCGGCGGGGCGGCCGGCGGCTGGCCGGGGAAGGGCGGCTGGGGCTGGTTCGGCTGGGACTGCGGGGCGCCGAATCCATCCTGGGGCGGCTGGCCGGGAGGCTGCGTCATAGCGCGTGAGCCTAATCGCCGGGGGGCGAGCGCCACATCCGTAATCCGAACGACTGCGTCACATCGCGCGGGGGCGGAGGGCGGGTGCCGATGATTCTCGCGGCCGGGCCCGCGTGGTCTCCCCGGCGGGGGCTTCCGGGAAGGCCGATTCCTTCCCTGCCGTTGGACGGGCCGTGACGCCCCGCGCCCTGGGCGCGCCCCGCTCACTGGGCACGACCCGCGCCCTGGACACGCCCCCGCCCTGGACACGACCCAGGAGCTGGCCGCGTTCCTCGCGAACCCGGCGTGCTGGAACAAGGCCGCGGACCGCGCCCCTCAGCGCAGGTGGTGCGGGCACTGGCCGACGCCCTGCGCCTGCGCCTGCCCTCCGACGAGCGCGCCTACCTCTTCAACCTGGCCCAGCAGCACCCTCCCGACTCCGACAAGCCCACCACCACCGCGCCGGACACCGGGCCAGTGGCTTCGACGCAAGCCGTGAGTTCTTAGCTGTCGCCGAAACAGGACCGCCCCGAATGTCATTTCGGGAAGCGCTGCTCGTACATGAGAACGGGAACATTGGGCGCAAATGTGTCTGTTGCGACCATGAGCTCTTCAGGCCGAAGCCGCCACCAGCTGATGGGACGGCTCGCGAGAAGGAGCTCGTACTCGACGTGAGGAGCAACGCGCTCGGCCTGTAGCGGTGTCATCTTGCTGTTCGGCCCCGGAAGACCGGGGGCGCCGGGGCGGCGGCGGACGCCAATGTAGTTGAGCCCCTGGCCGGTTGTGCGCAGCCGCCACACGACTAGGGCCGTGATGTCTTCCCAGGGCACAGAGGCAGTGTGCTTCTCGTACTGAGCGATACCGCCACCAAGCAGTACTCCTCTGTTATCGACTCGAAAAGCCGTCAGCCGCTTCCAACCTACGCCAGCAAGCAGTTGAAGCGGAGTGCGCATGAAGTACTCTTCGTATACTGCCGAACTCTTGTCAGTCATGAGGCCTCAATTCGACCCAAGTGGGAAGTGTCGCGTCGGTAGAAATTCACTGCGGCTTCTCGATATCGAATGAGGCCATACCACCGATGCCTGCCAACCAAGGTCACCTACTTGTGCCGACCTTGCTTCTTCTTATCCTCTTCCTCCTGGATCCGCTGAAGGATCTTCGCACGCTGTCCACGCGCAGCATCCAGAGCATCGTGAAGCTTTTTTCGCTTATGCTTCCACTCTTCACGGAAGTGATCGGCAGCCGGCCCTTTCCATGCCTCATGCCCTGAGGCCGCATCGACGGCATCCAGCGTCCGGTCAATCTCGTCAGCAAATCGCTTGAGGTTGACCAAATCCCTTCTGCACTCTTCGACACGCTCACTCATCTTCGACCCCCTTACCCATGACTCGATCTCCTACAGCACTGGCGCCGCGATCAGGCGAACAATCTCTGAGTTGAGGGTGCGCTCGCCGACTTCCCGTGCCTGAATTCCGGTGGGCGCCTGAGGCTTGTCGACACTAACGGTCCATACAGCATCCTCGGTTGCGTACGCGGTAACCAAGGGTCCGGGTTGATCCGCGAGCACGATCAACTGGCTCACCACCAAGGCGTTGTTGATCGCCTCGGCCAGAGGGCCGTCGACCTGGTCGCTCGCCAGGGCCGTCGGATCGAGCTGCTGCTCCTTGCCGTCTCGGTCTGCGACGCCGAACGGATCCACCAGCGCCTGCATCAAGTCCGCCGCGTCGCCAGCCGAGTTGGCGAGCGTGAAGATGTGCATGCCTCCACCGGTCACCTGCTCGATGAGCATGAGTTCCGGCGAATGAACATAGACGAACCCATGGACACTCCCCCTAGACGACTGCTGCTCAACAGCAAGGGCCCTGGCTGCCGTACGCCGCAGAACCAGCGCCAGGTCAACTTCAGGAGTGACTCTCATGTCAAGATCGGCCGTACCCCCATTCTTGAATTTCCCCTCGGAGCGCATGAGTGCGTCAAGCTCAGGGATGTTGGCGATGTTCATCACACCCCGGGAAACGAGTGAGCGAACAGCCGTCGCGAGCACCCACTCGCGCTGCTCAGAATTCAAGGTAGCCAGGTGTGGCGCGGGCGCCACAACCTCCTCCAGTGCACTTGGATCCAATACCGCCAACTCCTCATCCGTAAGCTGAATGAGGGACTGACTTCCTCCCTCAGCCAGGGCTTCGCCGAGGAATTCGCGGAACCTTTCCAGCTCGATATCAAGTTCATGTTGCGCCATATTTTCCTCCTTGAATTCAGCCCATTGACCACGCGCCAGCGGCCGGTGCAGCTCTCACGGATTCTTGGTGTGGGTCTCGAGGTTAGAGTCACCAGAACCCGAACTTCTTTGTGCGACTAGGCAGGAGATTCGTTACAGCCCGTTTAGCATCTCCCGCAACTTCCTTCCCCTTTTCTATAACATTCCCCGTCGCCTTGGTCGTCGCACGCCAAGCCCCCTTGGCGTGCCTTTTGATGGATTCCCTGTTGTCGTAGGCCCAGGTGCCGAGAAAGTAGACCCCTGCTACGCCGAGAGCCGTCCAGCCGACTACGGGTATAGCCGTGGCCACACCCGCGCTGACACTCAGGTAGGTCGCGGCAGAACCGCCCCACATAACAGTCGCGGCTCCTCCGACCTCTAGGGCGCCCATGCCACGATCAAAGCCCCCCAAGACGCCTTTGTGGTCCGGAATAAATAACTCTCTCCCACCGTGCGCAACAGCAAGGGGCAGACTTACTTTATCCAAGAAGCTGAGGCCTGGAGCCTGGTTAAGAAGTTTTGTACCCAGCGGGATCTTCAGCTTTGTGGTAATGAATGTACGTAGCGTCTGCTGCCATTTCCATGGTTCTTGATACAGCCGCTCAATACTATTGAGCTTAAGAAGCTCTCGCATGTAGGCAATATTCTTGAGCTTGAGCCGATCGCCCGTGATGCCAAAGTATCTGTTCAGCTCAAGGACGGCCTGCGCCCCCTTGACATTCTGTCCTTGCTGCCACCGCTTAAAAAGTTGCAAGGACGCTTCAGCCCCTGAAAGCACCTTGGTGATTCGAAAAGGGGCCGCTAGATTCTTTCCCATCTCCTTATACTTTTCGACATCCTCTTTAAAATCTTCGATAAGATCACCGACTTCACCCTTTTCCTCTCTTGCATCCTGCCAGGTCTTGAGGACGCCCGTAAGGCCGATAAACATCAGCTCGGCCTTGGGGTCCGAGTCCAGGATGCCAAGGCGTCGCCGGATATCCTTCGCTTGATCTTGGGACCACGAGGAGTGGGCCGGAAACTTGCCGAGATTCCCTTGATCGCCGTCCCACTTGGCGAGGATTCCGGATACGAGAGGCCCTTGGATAGCGAGAGCTTTGCCCGCAACATCCAGCGATGCAGCTAACTGCCGCGCCTTCTCCTTCTTCATCCCTCGAAAGGTAGTCATGTGCATCCCCGTTGCTGGCGAGTGACTGATGGCGGGTTTGAGCGTTGGTTCGACGGCTACCCCGACGAGCCGTCAGGGCAGCCTCTCGGGCTGCGTTGCATGCCCATCGCCGGGTGGCGGAGGCGCCTGGATGAGTGGGAACTCTGCCTCACTGGCGTCGACCACCGGCCGCAGAAGTGCGTGCGCCAAGTGGCATGGCGCGGGCTGCCGCGATGGGGTGAATCACGGGTGGCTCCCAGTGGGGCGAGGGCTGCGTCAGTAGAGAACTGACGCTATCCGCGGGGCTCTTGGTTCGCCAGAGTAAAGTGACCTACGAAACAGAGTAGTTGATCCAAGAGGCCAATGAATCAGCCACAACTACCCTCGATGCACGTCGGGATGATGGCTGCATCCCCCCTTGTGCAGCAGGTTGGAGTTGTGGGGCAATGCCCCCTACTTCGCAGTCGTGATTGCGCCGACTAATAGGCCGACTCCGCCACGCCCTCCATCTCCGTTGAGTTCTCACGGGACAGGTCGGGTTCGTCGCCGTGGAGTGGCAGGCAGCCGCAGGCAGCGGGATTACCGGCCAGGGGAGGTAAGTCGGTACTACGCTGCTGGAGGCCGGGATGATCAGGTGCCGACTCGCGTACTCAACGGATCTGTCCGATGCACAGTAGGACGTGCTGGTCAGGGGAGAGAACCGACCCGAGTGCCGACACGATGGGCCGTCAGGTCACCGAGCGCGGGACCGCAGGCACGAGTACGACGATGACAAGAAGGTCCTGGGCATCAAGCACGACCTCTTGGTCGACACGCTCGGCCTGTTCCTACGAGGCCTACAGGCCGAGCAGAGCTATCCGGGGCTTCTCGGCCACCACTCGTCAATTAGCTATGGGCATTGTCCCCACACAGGACAGACAGCGCTTCTTGTGAACGGGCTCGCCGGCCTTCCGATGGTGAATCCGTTCGCCTCAGCACACTCGACGGCGGGCACAAAGGTCCCCTCCCATGTACCGCCCCTATCGAGCAGTGTGCCCCTACCTCAAAACAGCCGCCCCGGCTCGCTTAGCCGGGGCGGCTGTTCGCTCAGGAATTCATGGCATCAACGGTTGATGGACTGAATCTCCTTGACGACGACGTTCTGGTTGCCGCCGAACTCGCCCTCCGGGAGGGTGTCTCCCTCACCGGTGCTGCTCGTCCACGTGACCTCCCACGTGACGGTGGCATTGAGCTTGTACGATCCCTTGCCGGAAGAGCGCAGGTACTTCACTCCGCACGGCGGCGTCTTCTTGGACTTGCCCTTGGCCCAGGGCTCGCCGATCCGGCCGTCCACAATGGGGCATTCGCCGGAGGCAGGGTAGGTCGTGGCGTCCTTCGTGCCCGGGTTGATCTTCAGCGAGACGGGCTTGGCGGTCGTCTTGGCCCAGATATTGGTTTCGGGCAGGCTCGCCGTCACCGAGATCTCCTTGAACTTGGCCCTGTCGAGCCAGACCCAAGTGGGCAGATTGACCTTGGTCTCGCCCTTGGGCGCCATCGCGACTTCAGTCTCGGGTATGGGGAGTTCGTCGTACGCGTACTCCGCCAGAATCTGGGGATTCACCGCGAGAGGCTCGGCCGGGGTCTCGTTGTCATCGACCCAGAAAGGCGGCCTGTTGCACTTCATCGCCTCCGGGTCGTCCTTGCGGTTCGGATTGATGACCTTGGTCCAGAACATCCCCTTGCCCTGCTTGTCAAGGTTGTAGTTCTTGTACGGGTCGCCGTCCTTGTAGTACGAGTCGTAGAAGTCCCCGAACATTTCGCCGATGCCGTCCATGAAGGGAATTCCGTCGCCGAAGGAGCGCAGCTTCTTGACCTGCTGCTCGATCTCCTTGGGCGAGAAGGCAGGCTCGTACCAGCACGCCGGAGGCGTCCAGTTGCTGCCCTCCGTGGAGAGCTTGCCGGTCTTGGCGTTCTTCGAATCACCGTTGACGCTGGTGCGGATGCTCGTCTCGACGGTGATGGTCTTGCCCTGTCGGTCTCCCTTGACGCTGCCGCGACTCCCGCCCGGAGTCTTGTCACCCGCGTACGCGAGCGTGGAAGTCGCCGCAGTCGCCAGCGCAAGGCCGGCCATCGTCAAGGTACGCAGAGCCCCGCGGTTCATGGCTGGCACTTCTTCGCCCCCTCCTCGGAAGTCACCATGGTGGCTTGCCACACACCCTTGGAGTTCTTCTCCATCCGGGTGTTGTACGAGACGTAGTCGTCCGAGTCACCGGGAGTCCTCTTGACCACTCCGGTCTTGCGGTTCTTGCTGTACGACTTCGTCTCGTCGCCGCAGTACGTGACCGCCGCGGCGCCGTCCTTGAGGAACGTCACGGCGTGGTCGTAGTACCGCGTCTCACCCGTCCACGTCACACCCGCGTCGTAGAAGGACTGGATGTAGGTGGCGGCGCTGGTGAGCGCGTCACCCTTGGAGTAGAACTTCAGCGCCGGGTGCTTTCTCGACTTGACCGTGATCGCCTCATCAACGGAGTTGATGACCCGTTCGTGATCCGCGAGGACGGCGTCCTTCTTGGGGTCGCCCGTCTCCGTGCCCTCGAAGACGTTCTTCACGCCCTTGGGCAGCTTGATCTCCGGACGTTCGATCGCGTCCTCGGAAGCCTTCGGCGAAGGCGACTTCGTCTCGCTGTTCCCGGCGCCCTCGATCTTGTCGTCACTCTTGGAGTCGCCGTCTCCGCCACCGCAGGCGGAGAGCGACAGAGCCGCGGCAGTCGTCAGCGCGGCCACCGCGAGCAAGGCAGGTCGGCGGTTCACAGTCAGCTCCCGATGGGACGTGGGGTCAGTGGGTTCACTTGAGTGAACCCACGCTATCCACGGGCACTGCGCGAAGCGAGAGTGAGGTTTACCCAGCACGGGGACAGATGTGGGCATATCGAAGCTCTGTGCGGGACGTTGTTGCCTAACAGTCGCACAACGGCGAGCGATGATTACCGGCCTGTGTCGGTTCGGGGGCTTGCCGTTCGGGGGCTTGCCGTCCAAGCCCCGTGTGCCGGGGGCGCCGCCCCGACCGCCCCGGTGCGGCGCAGCTTCTGCCAGCGCAGGCGGCCGCCGGTGAGGGCGGTGATCCAGGACTGGAGGAGGACGACGTACATGAGCTGGCGGTAGAGGAGTTGTTGGAGGGGGAGGGAGATGAGGTGGGTGAGGGGTTCGCGGTCGAGACGGAAGGCGTAGGCCGCGCAGACCGCCTGGAGGGTGAGGACGCCGAGCCAGGCGAGGACGGTCTGGCGGGTGGGGCCGAAGACCAAGCCGTAGAGGAGGAAGACGTCGATCAGGGGTGCCAGGAGGGGGGCGACGATCATGAAGAAGGAGACCAGGGGCAGGCCGACGCGGCCGAAGCGGCCGGACGGGCCCGACTCGACGAGCGCGCGGCGGTGCTTCCAGAGGGCCTGCATCGTGCCGTACGACCAGCGGTAGCGCTGGGACCACAACTGCCGCACGGTCTCCGGCGCCTCGGTCCACGCGCGCGCCCGCTCCGCGTACACGACCCGCCAGCCGTCGCGGTGCAGCGCCATCGTGATGTCGGTGTCCTCGGCGAGCGTGTCGTCGCTCATACCGCCGACGCGCTCCAGGGCGGTGCGCCGGAAGGCACCCACCGCGCCGGGGATGGTCGGCATGCAGCGCAGGACGTCGTACATGCGGCGGTCGAGGTTGAAGCCCATCACGTACTCGATGTGCTGCCAGGCCCCGATGAGGGAGTTCCTGTTGCCCACCTTCGCGTTGCCCGCGACGGCGCCCACGCGCGGGTCGGCGAACGGCTGGACCAGTTCGCGCACGGTGGCCGCCTCGAAGACCGTGTCGCCGTCCATCATGACGACGAGGTCGTGCCGGGCGTTGGCCAGGCCCCGGTTGAGGGCGGCGGGCTTGCCCGCGTTGTGCTGCCGTACGACGCGGACGTTCGGCAGGCCGAGGCCCTCGACCGTGCGGGCGGTGCCGTCCGTGGAGCCGTCGTCGATGACGATGACCTCGATGGGGTGGTCGCTCGTCATGAGGGAACGGACGGTGTTCTCTATGCACTTCGCCTCGTTGTAGGCGGGCACAAGGACCGACACGGGCTCCGTCACCGCCACCCCGCCCCCACGGGCATCGCCCCAGCGGAAGTCGCGCCCGCGGACCCGCCGGGCATGCGCCGCGGAGAGCAGCAGCATCAGGCCGAAGCGGGCGATGACCAGGACGCCGACCACGGCCAGGCCGATCACCAGGACGTCGGTGGTGTGTTCCGCGGCGCCGACCAGGAGGACCCAGGTCTTGCCCCGCCACAGCTCGAAGCCCTCCACGCGCGCGTGCGCGCCGGTCGTGCCGGCGCCCAGGGCTTCGGTGAGGTTGGTGAACTCATAGCCCTGCCGGGCGAGCCGGGGGATGAGGCGGTCGAGGGCGGTGACGGTCTGGGAGCGGTCGCCGCCCGAGTCGTGCATCAGGACGACGGCGCCCTTGCCGTCGGCGGGCGTGACGCGGCGGACGATCTCGTCGGCGCCGGGGCGCTTCCAGTCCTCGCTGTCGGTGTCGGTGACCACCGTGAGGTAGCCGCGGCTGCCGATGTGCCGGGCGACCGGCCAGGAGTTGTTGTCCATGGCGTCGGCGAACGACGAGTACGGCGGCCGGAACAGGGACGTACGGATGCCCGCCGCGCCCGCGAGCGCCAGTTGGCTCTGGGCGAGCTCCCGGTCGACGCGGTCCTTCGACTGGTACGACAGGTCCGGGTGGTTGAAGGTGTGCAGGCCCACCTCGTGGCCCTCGTCGACCATGCGGCGCACCAGGCCGGGGTGGCGCGAGGCCATCGTGCCGGTGACGAAGAAGACGGCGTGCGCGTCGTGTTCGGCGAGTACGTCGAGGACCTTGGGGGTCCACTTCGGGTCCGGCCCGTCGTCGAAGGTCAGCACCATGCGGTGGTCGGGGACGCTCAACGACTGCGTCCGGCCGCCGCGCGTGTCGATGACCGGGCCGCCCCGCAGGATCTCCTTCGGCACCTGGTCCGTGGCCGCGGGCGGCCGCACCCGGTGGTCGGCCTGGATCTCGCTGTGTACGTAGCCGCGCAGCATCAGCATCGCGCTCAGGGCTACGAGGAGGAGCGCGGGCAGGAGGTAGCGCATCGGGAGGCGGGGGCGGGAGCGGGGGCGCCTGCCCGCGGTGATGCGTCCGCGCCTGCGGTGGCGTGTGGGGCTTCGGCCTTCGCCGGGAGCGGAGGCGGGGCCGGGACCAGGGGCGGGACCAGGGGCGGGACCAGGGGCAGGAGCGGGAGCGGGAACCGAAGCGGAGTCGGAAGCGGAAGCCCGCGCCGAAGCGGAGTCGGAAGCGGAAGCCAGTGCCGAAGCTGAGGCCGGAGCTGACATCGCGGCGCCCTCGGCCGACCCACGCCCGCGCCCGCGCCCGCCGGAACGGAAGTTCATGATCGTACGCCCTCGACAGCCGCGTCCTCCTGGACCCGCCCGTCGGACGCGGCCCGCACCCCGGCCCCCGCGTCGTCGCCCGAGTCCGCCCCGGTGCCACCACTCTCAGCGCCGCTGTCACCGCCGCCGCTGTCCGTCGTCCGAGTGGACGAGGTCACGGGCGGGTCGGTCTCCCTGGTGGGACCGGGATCAGGACCGGGACCGTGGTCCGGGACCGTACCGGGAGGAGTGGCGTCACCGCCGGGCGCGGGCGAGCCGATGGCGCCACCGCTCCCGGCCGTACGCGCCCCGGGCTCACCGCCGGACCCGCCGCCTTCGCGCGCGGGACGCGGCCCCGAGGACCCCCCGGACCCGCCTGCCCCGTCACCACCCCGCGCCGACGGTATGGAGCGCCCCGCCCCGCCGCCCGCTCCCGGCGCCTCGCCCCCACCGACCCGCGCATCGGCGGAAGTGGAAGCAGATGCGGAAGGCGGCTTCGGCGCGGCACCGCCGGAGGCGGGCGCCGTCGGCCCGGCAGCCGACTCCGTCGGTAGTTCAGGAGTGTCGACCTGGCTCGCGGGCTGCTCTTCCTTGGGGTCGGGCACCGGCAGCCAGGGCGCGCTGGAGTTGCCCGAGACGAGCGTGGCGGCCATGACGACGGCGTACCCCGCGCAGAGAAGGCCGACGACCGCGCCGACCCGGCGATACCGTCTTCCCCTGCGGCCCGTCTCGTCGACGAACACCGGTGTATCAGCCACGCTCCGGCTGTCTGAAAACCCCTGCATGACACGGGTGCCACCGGCCGCCGAGCCGCCGTACTCCCCCGCGAGGCACCGGCCGACGCCGTCGATCTGGACGGTGACCTCGTTCGGGTCGTGCGTCGGCGCGGGCACCCCGTCCGACCACTCCGCCGGTCCGCCCGACCTGTTCGCCAGTCCGCCCGGCCACTCCGGCAGCGCACCCCGCCGCCCCGGCAGTCCGCCGCCAGGCAGCTCCAGAAGCCCATCGGCAGGCCCCAGACGCCCATCCGCAGGCCCCGAAAGGCTTTCCACCGGCGTCGATGAGCCGCCTTCTCGCCCGTTCTTCTCCATGCGCACGCAAACCCCTCACGGGTCGTGATGCGGGCGCGTACGACTCACCGGGCACTCGTCGTCCGGATCGGGCCCCCACCCGACCCAGGCGCCCCCCTTTATCACACCGCACCCGGAAGCCGAATGTAGCGCACGCCAGTGCCAACCGTGGTTTTACGTCAGTCCTGAATCATCATGATGAGTGCATCGGCGGCCGGAATCCATCCATCCGCCGGTCGGTTCAGCCAGTCTTCCTCCGCCGCGAGTTCGGCCGCGGCACGGCGCAGCGCGTCGAGGCCGGGGTGGCGCAGGCCCCGGCGCCACACGAGCGACACCGGCGACAGCGGCACGGGGTCGACGAGCGGCCGCAGCACACAGCCGGGCATCTCGGGGAAGCCGACGACGGCGAGCACGGGATTGCGGTGCTTCGCCATGATCCGCGCGAACTCCTCGGGGCCGACCGCGAGCGGGGCCGGCGGCGCGACCTCGATGCCGCGGCCGTCGAAGAGGCGGCGGGCCAGGTCGGTCCACTCCGGGGTGCGTTCGTTGCCCGCGCCCGCGTAGACGCGCTCGCCCGCGAGCCGGTCGAGCGGCACCGCGTCGAGCTCCGTGAGCGGATGGTCGACGGGGAGCAGCACCGCCATCGGCTCGTACCGCACGGGCTGTTGGCCGAGTCCCGCGCGTACGGTCTCGGGCAGTCCGGCGAAGCGGCC
Source organism: Streptomyces sp. NPDC041205 (assembly GCF_055591765.1). Classification (NCBI taxonomy): domain Bacteria; kingdom Bacillati; phylum Actinomycetota; class Actinomycetes; order Kitasatosporales; family Streptomycetaceae; genus Streptomyces; species Streptomyces sp. NPDC041205. Next base: position 1,540,824 of record NZ_JBVIZH010000001.1, read on the forward strand.
GAACGACGCGTCGAGGCGTCCCGCCGCGATCTCGGCGGCGGCGCCGGTCAGACCGCTCTCGAAGCGGGCCATCAGCTCGCACTGCGGCGCCAGTTCCCGGGCCCGGTCCAGGATCCGGCCGAAGACGAGGCCGGGGCTGTTGAGGTCGACGAGCAGCGGCCGGGGCGCCGCGGTCGCGCTGCCGCGCGCGAAGGCGGCCGACAGCTCGTCGTGCGCCGCGAGGACCCGCCCCGCGTACGGCAGCAGCCGCTCGCCGTCGGCGGTCAGCGTCACCTGCCGCGTCGACCGCGCGAACAGGTCCACCGCCAGCTCCCGTTCGAGCCGTCGTACGTCCCGGCTCAGGGCCTGCTGGGCCACGTACAGGCGGGCGGCGGCCCGGGTGAAGTGCAGCTCCTCCGCCACGGCGAGGAAGGCGCGCAGGAGGCGGGGGTCCACGTCACGGGGGACGGCGGGCGACGGGGAGGCGGCCGGCGTGGCGGAGGTCGAGGTGGGCGCGGGCGCGGAGACGGACGCGGACGCGGGCTCGGAGGCCGACGCGGGCGCGGGCTCGGAGGCCGACGCGGGCGCGGGCTCGGAGGCCGACGCGGGCGCGGGCTCGGAGGCCGACGCGGGCGCGGGCTCGGAGGCCGACGCGGGC
>NZ_JBVIZH010000001.1:1541557-1602120 GCF_055591765.1 Streptomyces sp. NPDC041205
GCGCGGGCTCGGAGGCCGACGCGGGCGCGGGCTCGGAGGCCGACGCGGGCGCGGGCTCGGAGGCCGACGCGGGCGCGGGCTCGGAGGCCGACGCGGACGTTGGCCCTGACGCGGGCACGGGCGGCCCCCCGGACGGCGGTTCGATCATCCCGTGAATTTACAACCCAGGCGCGTGAATCGCCCTCCAGAAGGTGTTGGACCACGCCCGCACACGGCGGCGAGCCTTGAGCCATGCCCGAGGCCCCCGCCAACTCCCGCACCCCGCAAGCCCCCGCCCGCCCCCGGCCCCCGCACTCCCCCACCGAGCCGGCCACCCCCACCACCTCGTCGCCCCCCGCGCCCGCCACCCCGCCGGAACAAGCCCTCCGCGCGCGTACCCGCCGCCCCCGCAACCCCTACGCCCGACTCTTCGCGATACCCGGCGCCACCGCCTTCACCGTCGGCAACCTCATCGCCCGGCTGCCCATGGGCATGTTCAGCGTGAGCGCCGTGATCATGATCGCGGGGGCCCGTGACTCGTACGCCCTCGCGGGTGCCGTCACCGCCACCGGGCTCGCCGCGACCGCCGTCGTGGGGCCCTGGACGGCCCGCATGGTCGACCGGTACGGGCAGGCGCGGATCGCCGTGCCCGCCACGGTCCTGGCCGTGCTCGGCTCGCTGTCGCTGCTGCTGTGCGTGCGCTTCGGGGCGCCGGACTGGACGCTGTTCGCCTCGTACGTGGGGACGGCCACGACCCCGAACACCGGGGGCATGTCACGGGCGCGCTGGTCGCATCTGCTGAAGGGCGAGCCGGACGCGCTGCACACCGCCAACTCCTTCGAGCAGGCGGCGGACGAGCTGTGCTTCATGCTCGGCCCGGTGCTCGCGGCGTTCCTGTGCGGGGCGCTCTTCCCGCAGGCGGGCACTCTCGTGGGCGCCGTGCTGCTGCTGACCGGCGTCCTGCTCTTCGCCGCGCAGCGCACGACGGAACCCCCGGTCCGGGAGCGTACGGACGCGACGCCGGGGCCGAGGTCGCCGCTGCGCACGCGCGGGATGCCCGCCCTGCTTGTCGTGTTCCTCGCGACCGGGGCCGTCTTCGGCGCCATGGAGGTCGCGACCATCGCGTACGCGGACGAGCGGGGCCACAAGGCGGCCGCGGGCGTCGTCCTGGCCCTGCAGGCCGCGGGCTCCTGCGTGGCGGGGCTGGTCTACGGAGCGCTGCGGCCGAGCGGTTCCCCGGACCGGCGGCACGTCCTGTGCGGGGTGGCGATGGCGGCCCTGATGACGCTGCCGCTGCTCGCCGTGGTGACGACCGGCTCGCTCGTCGTGCTCGCCGGGGCGCTCCTGGTGGCCGGGATGGCGACCGCCCCGACGATGGTGACGGGCATGACGCTGGTGCAGCGGGGCGCCCCCGAGGGGCAGTTGAACGAGGCCATGACCCTCGCCGTGACCGGCCTCCTCGGGGGCATCGCGTGCGGCGCGGCGGCCGGCGGCTGGGCGGCGGAGCACCTGGGCCCCGCCGCCGCCTACGCCGTGCCGGTCGCCGCGGCGCTGTGCGCGCTGCTGCTCAGCACCGCGCGGGCTTGCGCCACGAGCACTCGAGCTCGCCGCTCCGGTCGGAACCACGCTCCGTACGGGGCCTGACCAGGACGGCCTTGTCCTCGTCGGACTTGGCGAGGGTGACGACGATGGCGTCCTCCAGGGCCTTGACCGACGACGGCAGGTAGTTGTTGAGGACGATGCTGAAGACCAGCTCCCGGCCGCCCGCGTCGGTCACGTACCCGGAGAGGGCGGACGCGCCGGTCAGCGACCCGGTCTTCGCGTGCGCGTTGAGCGCCGCCGGTGTCCCGCACATGCGCGTGCGCAACGTACCGCCGTCGAACTTGTCCGGGTCGCACGCCACCGGCAGGGACCGGTACCAGTCGGCGAACCACGGCTCGCCCCTGGCCGAGCGGAGCAGCTTGATGAACTGGTCGGCGGCGACGTTGTCCTTGCGGGAGAGCCCGGAGCCGTCGACCTGGCGCAGCTTGCCCGGGTCGACCCCGGCGGTCTTCAGGTAGCCGCCGATCGCCGCGATGCCGTCGCCCCAGTTGCCGGGTCGCCCGGTCGCCCTGTGCCCCATGGCCTTCGTCAGGGACTCGGCGTGCATGTTGTTGGACAGCTTCATGAACGGGATCAGCAGGTCCCTGAGCTGCATGGAGTGGTGCGAGGCCAGCTCGCGCGCCCCCTGGGGGGTCGCGATCCCGGCCCGGGTCGGTCCGCTCACCTTCACGCCGTGGGCGGCCAGCGCGTCCCGGAAGACCGCGGCGGCGTACCGGGTCGGCTCCCAGACGGTGATCCACTCCTTGGTGGTGGAGCCGCCGACGGGCACGTCGCCGGTGACGGTGATCGTGTTCTTGCCGTGCTGCCGCTCGACGGCGATGGTGTCGCCGCCGCCCGCCGCGACCGTCTTGGCGCGCAGATCGATGTCTACGTAGTCGGTCTTCGGGGTCACGGTGACGCGCGGCTTGTCCCCGGCGGCGGCTCCCGGCGCCACCTCGACGATGACCGTGCCCGTGTCGTAGTCGGTGTCGGGGGCGACACTCAGCGCGGAGATCTGCGCGGCGTAGTACGAGGACTCGTCGTCGGCGCCCCAGGTGTCGCCCTGGCGGCGGTCGTCGAAGCGGGTGTCGTCGGCGACGAGCCGCCCCGAGACGCGCTTGATGCCCTTGGCCGCGATGTCCGCGGCGAGCTTGTCGTAGTCCTTGGCGAGCGTCGTCGGGTCGCCGGTGCCGCGCAGGTACAGGTCGCCCTTGAGGACGGGCCCGTGCCGGTCACCTGCGGCGAGCACGTCGGTGCGGAACCGGTGGTCGGGGCCGAGCAGTTCCAGGGCGGCGGCGGAGGTGAGCATCTTGGTGTTGGAGGCGGGCATGAGGCGCCCGCTGGGCAGGTGCTGGTAGAGGATGTCGCCGGACTCGGCGTCGGCGACCACGACGCTGGCCGCGCCGCCCTCCATGCGGGGGTCCCCGAGGATGGTGTCGATGGCTTCGGGCAGCCCGCTCCGGTCGGAGTCCGCCCCGGCCGGGGCGCTGAGGGAGCCGAAAGAGAGGGTGGCCACGGCGATGCCGAGCACGCCGGGCCAGATCCAGTGGCGCATACGGTGGTTGACGCGTCTCACGGGTCTACTCATGACCCTGGAGCATCCCGGAAGACTGCACGCGGCGACAGACCACCGCACGCGTGTCGTGCCCGGACACGACGAAGGCCCGCCGACCGCTGGGGTCGCCGGGCCTTCGCCTCACATGGGAATTGTGGAGATGGCGGGAATCGAACCCGCGTCCAACGGTGCAGAATCAGGGCTTCTCCGTGTGCAGTCCACTGCGATTTTCTCAGCCCCGGAGATCTCGTGGACAAGTCTCCGACGGGCTCAGTCACTGTTTGATTTCCTCCCAGACCCCGTGACCGGGTCTAGAAGTTTAGTTCCCTAGCTGATGCCAGGATCCGGGTCGGGAACAGCCCCGGGCTGACACTTCGCAAAGTCGCTACTTAGGCAGCGAGGGCGAAGGAATCGCGCTTGGTGTTGGCGATTATTGGTTGCGACATATGGTTTACGAGATCATTGCCGCTTCCTCGACACGCTTCCCCTGCTTCGACATCCGCTGTCGAAACCGATCATCCCCATGTTGTTTTTTCAAACCCTCCGAGGAGGGGGCGCCCCGTCACCTGCGGGGCATGAACCATCGTACGTGACCAACGCCGACCGGTGCCAGCCTATTCCCGGGCGCCGGGGGCCTAGCCGATCCCCTGGCGCCGCCTGGCCGCCGAGATCGCCCGGTTCGTCTCACGCGTGTCCTGCTTCTCGCGCAGCGTCTGCCGCTTGTCGTACTCCTTCTTGCCCTTGGCGAGCGCGATCTCGACCTTGACGCGGCTGTCCTTGAAGTACAGGGCGAGGGGCACGATCGTGTGACCCGTCTCCTGGGACTTCGACTCCAGCTTGTCGATCTCGGCCCGGTGCAGCAGCAGCTTGCGCTTCCGCGTGGCGGAGTGGTTGGTCCAGGTGCCCTGGACGTACTCGGGGACGTGGATGTTGTGCAGCCACGCCTCGCCGTGGTCGATGTGCACGAAGCCGTCCACCAGGGAGGCCCGGCCCAGCCGCAGCGACTTGACCTCGGTGCCCATGAGCACCAGGCCGCACTCGTAGGTGTCCAGGATGTGGTAGTCGTGCCGCGCCTTCTTGTTCTGCGCGACCATCTTCCGGGCGGGTGCCTTCTCGTTGGCCTTGGCGGCCTTGCGCTTTACCTTTTCCTTCGCCATAGTGCGGCCATTTTCGCACTACGAGGGGGGTCCGAGGCCAGTCAATACTGTCTCGGCCCGCTCCTGGGCACCGTCCTCGACCTCCAGGTCCGGGGTGATGCCCCGGCCGTCGACCGCCTTCCCCGAAGGGGTGCGGTAGTGCCCGACCGTCAGCTCGGCGACGGAGCCGCCGGGCAGCTTGCTCGGCATCTGCACCGAGCCCTTGCCGAATGTCCTGGAGCCCACGACAACCGCGCGGCCGCGGTCCTGGAGGGCCCCGGTGAGCAGCTCGGCCGCGCTCATCGTGCCGCCGTCGACGAGCGCGACCACGGGTCTTTGGGTGTCGCCGCCCTGCTCGGCGTGGAGCGCGCGCTGCTTGCCCCGGACGTCGTACGTGGCGACGAGGCCGCCGTCCAGGACCGCGGAGGAGGCCGTGGTGGCCTCGGAGACCAGGCCGCCGGAGTTGCCGCGCAGGTCAAGGAGGATCCCGGCGCCCGCGGGGGCCCCGCGCACCGCCTTCCGCACGGCCTCGCCGGAGCCCTTCGTGAACGCCGCGACCTTGATCATCACGGCGCCGCCGCGGAGCCGGGTGACGGTCACGGAGTCCGTCGAGAGGCGGGCCCGGCGCAGGGTCTCGGTCCACGCGCGCGTGCCGCGCTTGAGGCCGAGGGTGACCGGGGTGTTCGCGCGGGTGCCGCGCAACAGGGACACGACGTCGGTGACGGGGCGGCCGGTGACGTTCTTGCCGTCGATGGTGGTGAGCTTGTCGCCCTCGTGGATGCCGGCCCGGTCGGCGGGCCCGCCGCGCTGCACCCGGGACACCTCGATCCTGCCGTCGGCCTCCCGCCGGGCCCACAGGCCGACCCCGGTGTAGGCGCCGCCGAGGGACTGCTCGAACTCGCGGTACTCCCCCTGGGAGTAGACCGACGACCACCGGTCGCCGCTGCGGCTGACCACGTCCTCGGCGGCCTTCTCGCCGGACTTGCCGTCGGCCATCGCGTCCGCGGCGGCTTCGGCGGCCTCGTCGGCGGGGTCGCGGTCGGCGTCGTGGGGGTCGTGGGGGTCCCGCGCGTCCCGGGTGGCGGAGACCGAGCGGGTCGAGGGAGCTGCCTTGTTCCGGCCTTCCTCGGCGCCCCCGGGCCAGGATCCGGTGGCGGCGCCGGTGGCGAGGACACTCGCGAAGACCAACGTCAGGGCCGCCCCGCGGCGGATGCGGCGGGGCTCGACGTGCCAATCAGGGCCTGACATGTCGGTGAGTCTAGGACAACGAGGGGCGCCGCACGGCCGGTTGACCGCACGGCGCCCGAGGCACTCCTCACACCCGCAGGAGCGTGGGATACCTGCCGTCTCACACCTTCAGGTACTTGCGCAGGGCGAAGAAAGCGGCCAGCGCGGGCATCAACAGGCCGATGGCGAGCACCAACGGCAGTTTCGCGAGCACCGCGTCCCAGCCGATGAAGTTGATCAGGTTGAGCTTCTCGGACAGCTCCAGGCCGTGGTCGATGATGAAGTACCGGCCAATAAGCAGGAATCCGCACGCGAGCCCGCCGCCGATCAGTCCGGCGACCGCCGCCTCCAGGATGAACGGCATCTGGATGTAGAAGCTGGACGCGCCGACGAGCCGCATGATCCCGGTTTCACGGCGACGGCTGAACGCCGATACGCGCACCGTGTTGACGATCAGCATCAGCGCCACGACGAGCATCAGCGCCATCACCGCGAGCGCCGCCCAGTTCATGCCGTTGAGCAGCTCGAAGAGGTTGTCCAGAACGCCCTTCTGGTCCTCCACGGACTGCACGCCGTCCCTTCCGGAGAAGGCGGTCGCGACCACCTGGTACTTCTCCGGGTCCTTCAGCTTGATGCGGTACGACTCCTGCATCTGGTCCGGCGTCAGCGAGCTGGACAGCGGGGAGTCGCCGAACTGCTCCTTGTAGTGCTTGTACGCCTGGTCCGCCGTCTCGTGCTGGACCGTGTCGACGACCGGCATCTTCTTCAGGTCGGTGAGGATCCGGTCCTTCTGCTCGTTCGTGACGGCACCCTTGGCGCACTTGGGGTCCTGCTCGGCGTCCGCCTTGTTGCACAGGAAGATCGAGACGTTGACCTTGTCGTACCAGTAGCCCTTCATCGTGCTCACCTGGTCGCGCATGAGCAGCGAGCCGCCGAAGAGGGCGAGCGAGAGCGCTACGGAGACGACGACCGCGAAGGTCATCGTGAGATTGCGGCGGAGACCGACGCCGATCTCCGACAGGACGAACTGGGCGCGCATGGCGGCCTTTCAATGGATCAGGGGGAGCGGTGCTGCGGGGCCGGCGCGGCGGCCGGCTGCGGTGGGGCGTGCCGACGGCCGTGGGGGCGCGCCGAGGGCCGGATCAGTGCTGGTAGCCGTAGACGCCGCGGGACTGGTCTCGGACCAGGCGGCCCTTCTCCAGCTCGATGACGCGCTTGCGCATCTGGTCCACGATCTGCTGGTCGTGGGTGGCCATCACGACGGTGGTGCCGGTGCGGTTGATGCGGTCGAGGAGCTTCATGATGCCGACCGAGGTCTGCGGGTCGAGGTTGCCCGTCGGCTCGTCGGCGATCAAGAGCTTCGGCCGGTTGACGAAGGCCCGCGCGATGGCCACGCGCTGCTGCTCACCGCCGGACAGCTCGCCGGGCATCCGGTCCTCCTTGCCGCCGAGGCCGACGAGGTCGAGGACCTGGGGCACGGACTTGCGGATCTCGCCGCGCGACTTGCCGATGACCTCCTGGGCGAAGGCCACGTTCTCGGCGACGGTCTTGTTCGGCAGGAGCCGGAAGTCCTGGAAGACGGTGCCCAGCTGGCGGCGCATGTGCGGCACCTTCCAGTTGGAGAGCCGGGCCAGGTCCTTGCCCAGGACGTGCACCTGGCCGTGGCTGGTGCGCTCCTCGCGGAGGATCAGCCGCAGGAAGGTCGACTTTCCGGAGCCGGATGACCCCACCAGGAAGACGAACTCGCCCTTCTCGATCTCCAGCGACACATCGCGGAGGGCCGGGCGGTTCTGCTTCGGATAGGCCTTGGACACATTGTCGAATCGGATCACGGATGCACCACGGGTAGCCGGGGGTAGGTGAGCGTGACCATACGCGAACCGGAAGGGGCCGCGCAGTCGGCGTCCTGAGTTGCGCGGTTTGTTGTGGATCCGACCCGGAACAAATGGGGCGCCCGAGGGTGCGGGGGCACTGCCCCACGGCTGGGGCGGGGCGGACGTCAACCGGGGCCGGGCGGCGGGCCGCGCCGAATTCCGCGGAAGCTGGCACAGTGGTAGGGGGAACGGTTGAGGTTCCCCGAGCGTTGGGCAGGCTGAGACTGTGCGGGAGGAGAAGCGCATGACCTATGACAGGTTGGTGTGCGCGAACTGCGCGGCGCCTGTGAGCGAGGGCCGCTGCCCCGTGTGCCGGGCGAACCGGGAGCGGATGCAGCACGAGGGCCCCTTCGGCGGCCTCAGCCCCGCGGCCCTGATAGGGCTGCTCGTGGTGCTGATCATGGCGATGGCCCTGCTGGCGCACCAGACCGCGTAGTCGTTGGGCACTGGTCCCGGGCGGCAGTGCGCCCCGGCGCCATAAGCGCAGGACAGATGAAGGGCCCGGAGCCGATGCGGCTCCGGGCCCTTTCTCGTGCCCCTGAGGCTCCCGAGGGTCACCCGCTACGACACGTACGCCTCCGTACGCGCCGCGTCACGCATGCCCCTCAGGGCGCCCCGCCGGATCAGGCGGCGGCGCCGCGGTTGCCGACCAGGCGCGGCAGGAAGCGGAAGCCGACGCCACCGGCGATCATGGTGGCGGCACCGATGATCAGGAAGGTGGTCTCGGCGGCGCCCGTCTCGGCCAGTTCGCCGTCGTTCTTGCCGCTGCCGGTGTCGGAGACCCGCTCGACCGGCTTGGAGCCGGTGTCGGTCAGGCTGTCCTTGCCGCCCTGCTCGGCGGGGTTGGAGCCGCCGCCGTCGGGGTCGGTGTCGTTGCCGCCGTTGCCACCATTACCGCCGGTGCCGCCGCCCGTGCCGTTGTTGTCACCCGGGTCGGTGGGCCGGGTGGGCGGGTCCGAGGGCTCGGTGGGCGGGTCCGTCGGCTCCGGCGGGTCCGTGGGCTCCGTGGGCGGGTCCGTCGGCTCCGGCGGGTCCGTGGGCTCCGGCGGGTCCGTCGGCTCGTCCGTCGGCTCCGGCGGGTTGGTGGGCTCTTCCGGGTCCTCGTCGTCGCCCGGCAGATCGACGTCGACGCCGATGCCGTTCTCGTCGGCGGAGGCGCTCGCGCCCGTCCCGCCGAGCTCGACGCCGACGTCCAGGGCCGAGGCGGCGCCGGCGGCGGTCAGCGAGGCGCCCGCGGCGATCACTGCGCCGGCGGCTATCCGCGCGACGCGGATCCGCGTCTTCTTCGTCATCTGGCTGCTACCCCCAGTAGCTGAATCGTCAGTGAGGCAGCGCCCCGGATCGCGGACGCGGGGTGACTCTCGTTCGGCCCCCCGGATCACACGCGCACCGGAGATACGCATGCCGCTCGCTAGCCTTGCCAGTTTTCGAAGCACCGTCAAGGTCGTTGCGGGCGCGATGCCCGTTATGGGGACAGTTGACCGGCGTACGGACATGTGACTGTGACGTAAAAGGCGCAGGAAGCCCACAGGAGGCCCCGGAAGGCCCATAAACAAAGGCAACTGCCGCCCAGGGGGTGGCAGTTGCCTTGCTCAGCTTTGTCGACAAAGCGCCGAAATTACTTCTCCTGCTGCTTGCGCCAGCGAATTCCGGCCTCAAGGAAGCCGTCGATCTCGCCGTTGAACACGGCCTCGGGGTTGCCGACTTCGAACTCCGTGCGCAGGTCCTTCACCATTTGGTACGGGTGCAGGACGTACGAACGCATCTGGTTGCCCCAGGAGTTGCCGCCGTCGCCCTTGAGGGCGTTCATCTTGGCCTGCTCCTCCTGGCGGCGGCGCTCGAGGAGCTTCGCCTGGAGGACGTTCATCGCGGTCGCCTTGTTCTGGATCTGCGAGCGCTCGTTCTGACAGGAGACGACGATGCCGGTGGGCAGGTGGGTCAGGCGGACCGCGGAGTCGGTCGTGTTCACGCCCTGGCCGCCGGGGCCCGAGGAGCGGTACACATCGACGCGCAGCTCGCTCTCGTCGATCTCGATGTGGTCCGTCTGCTCGACCACCGGGAGGATCTCGACCCCCGCGAAGGACGTCTGGCGACGGCCCTGGTTGTCGAACGGCGAGATGCGCACCAGGCGGTGCGTGCCCTGCTCCACGGAGAGCGTGCCGTACGCGTACGGAGCCTGCACGGCGAAGGTGGTCGACTTGATGCCGGCCTCTTCCGCGTACGACGTCTCGTACAGCTCGGTCTTGTAGCCGTGGCGCTCCGCCCAGCGCAGGTACATCCGCTGGAGCTTCTCGGCGAAGTCGGAGGCGTCGACGCCGCCGGCCTCCGCGCGGATGGTGACGACCGCCTCACGGGCGTCGTACTCCCCGGACAGGAGGGTGCGGACCTCCATCTCGTCCAGCGCCTTCTTGACCGCCGTGAGCTCCGACTCGGCCTCCGCGCGCGTGTCCGGGTCGTCCTCCTCCTCGGCCATCTCGAAGAGCACGCCCAGATCGTCGATACGCCCGCGCAGCGACTCGGCCTTCCTGACCTCCGCCTGGAGGTGGCTCAGCTTGCTGGTGATCTTCTGCGCCTCGTCCGGGTCGTCCCAGAGGGACGGCGCGGCCGCCTGCTCCTCGAGCACGGCGATGTCTGCCCTCAGCTTGTCGAGGTCCAGGACGGCCTCGATCGACTCCATGGTCGAGGAGAGGGACTTGAGCTCTTCGGATACGTCGACGACTGCCACCACACCAGCGTAACGGCTACGGCAAGCAGTCTTCCCCCGGCGGCGGGCCCGGGACCTACGGGACCGGCGGCGCCGAGTTGCTGTTGTCGGGGGTCGCGGGGTCGCTGTCGCCCCCGGACGTGGCGTACCAGGCACCCGCGCCGACCGCCGCGGCGAGGACGACCCCCGCCACGCCGAGCGTGATCCGGCGGCGTCTGGCCGAGGCGCGGTGGCGGGCCGAGCCGGGGCGGACGGTGCCCGTGGCGCGGGGGGCGCGGGCCGTGCCGCGGGCGCCGCCCGCCAGCTCGTCGGGGGCGGGGACGCGCATGGAGGTGTGGGTGTCGCGGTTGGCGTCCGCGGGCGCGGCGCCGGGGACGAGGGGCACGGCGCCCCGCCGCGGGGGCTTCTCGTGCGGCTCCGGGGACGTCTCCTCGTACGGCTCGTCGGTGGGCTCCGCCTCGGGCTCGTCGACGTCCAGGGGCGGCATGCCCGCGAGCAGGGGCAGCTGCTCGCGCAGCCGGTCGCCGAGCTCGGAGGCGCGCAGCCGGGAGGCCGGGGCCTTGGCCAGGCACTGCACCATGAGCTGCCAGAGCTCCTCGGGGATGCCGGGCAGCGGGACCACGGTCTCGGTGACGTGGCGCCGCAGGACGGCTCCGGGGTGGCCGCCGCCGAACGGCGTGAAGCCCGCGAGCAGCTCGTACAGGACGGTGGCGAGGGCGTAGATGTCGACGGCCGCGCGCGGGGGCAGGCCCTCGATGATCTCGGGGGCCAGATAGTCCGGCGTGCCGATGATCTTCGTGGCGCGGGTGCGGCGCGGCGAGTCGATGAGCTTGGCGACGCCGAAGTCGGTGAGCAGGGCCGGGTGCGACCCGCCGGGGCCGAGGGGGCCCTGCATGTCGAGGAGGACGTTCTCGGGCTTCACGTCCCGGTGCACGATCCCCGCCGCGTGCGCCGCGGCGAGCGCGTCGGCGACGTCCGCGACGATCGCGACGGCGGCCTCGGGGGCGAGCCTGCGCTCGCGCTCCAGACGCGTCCGCAGATCGGTGCCCCGTACGAGATCCATCACCAGGGCGAGGTCGTTGCCGTCGACCACCAGGTCGTGGACGCCCACCACGCGCGCGTGGTCGAGGCTGAGCAGCGCCGTGCGCTCCTGGACGAAGCGGCCGACGAGTTCCTGGTCGGACGCCAGGTCCTCGCGCAGCAGCTTGATGGCGACAGGACCTTCGGGGCCTTCGCCGAGCCACACCGTGCCGGCGCTGCCCCGTCCCAGAATCTGGTGGGCCGTGTACCGGCTGCCGATCTTCCGTCCCAAGACTGCTCCTACGGATGTGTGTTGGCCCAAAACTACGCGGCCAGGGCACCAACCATCACATCCGCACGGGAAATCACCCCGCAGGAGTCGACAAATCAACAGAGTCGGCCGGGTCCGGCTCCCGAACCCGGCCTTCCGTCAGTTCCCGCCGACCTTGCTCGACCAGTCGGACACCGTGTTGTAGACGTCCTTGATCTGGTCCCAGTAGCTCTTCGTCGTGCCGATCCAGTCCTGGAGCGGGCTCAGCTCCCAGACCAGCCAGCTCGCGATGAACAGGATCACGAGCACGACCAGGCAGCCCTTGAGGCAGCCGAGGCCGGGGATCCGGGTCCGGTTGGGGTTCGGCCCGCGCTGACGGCGCGGCTCCGGGGGCGCGGGCTGCGGCGGCGGGGCGGGTTGCGGCGGCGGCTGGTACGGCTGCGGCTGGGGCGCGTACGGCTGGGGCTGCGGCTGCATCTGGCGCGGCTGGGGCTGCGGCTGGTACGGCTGCGGCTGGTGCTGCGGGGCGTACGGCTGCGGCTGCTGGGGCTGCTGCGGGCGGGCCACCTGGCGCTGCGGGCGGCGGCGCAGCGGGTCCTGGCTCGGGTCCAGGTACTGCACCTGCGTCTGGTCGTTGCGGTCGCGGGCCGCGCGCATCTGGTTCTGCCAGGGGTGCGGCTCGTCGGGGTTGCCGCCCTGGTTGTGGCCCACCGGCGGCAGGACAGCCGTGGGGTCGGCGTTCGGGCCCTGGGGGCCGCCGGTGTTCGGCATGACGCTGGTCGCGGCGTTCGGGTCGTACGCCCCCGCGTTGGTCGGCAGGACCTGGGTGGGGTCGGCCGCGCCCTGGCTGCCGGGGACCGGCGCGGGCGCGGGGTCGGGCGCGAGCAGCGCGGCGACGCCCTCGGCGGCGGCGATCTGCGCGGCGCTCGCGTGCACCCCGATGCCGTCGGCGACGGCGCGCAGGCCGCGCGCCAGGTTCTCGGCGCTGGGGCGGCGGTCGGGGTCCTTGCTGAGGCAGCGCTCGATGACCGTCCACAGCGGGTCGGGCACGGTCGAGGGGCGGCGCGGCTCGGCGCTCAGGTGCTGGTGCAGCACTTCGAGGGCGGAGCCACCGGCGAACGGCGGACGGCCGGTGACCAGCTCGTACAGCAGGATGCCCGCGCCGTAGATGTCGACGGCGCTCGTCTGCGGGCGGCCCTCGGCGGACTCCGGCGCGACGTACGCGGGCGTGCCGACGAACTCCTGGGTGCGGGTCAGGCCCGGGGAGTCGGCGAGGCGGGCGATGCCGAAGTCCGTGAGCATCGGGTGCATGCCGCTCGCGTCCTGCTTGACCAGGACGTTCGCGGGCTTCAGATCGCGGTGCACGACGCCGTCGGCGTGGCTCGCGGCGAGCGCGTCGGCGATCTGTGCGGTGAGCAGGGCCGCCGCGGCCGGTGTGAACGGGCCGTTCTCGCGCAGGTACTTGTGCAGGTCGGGGCCCTCGACGAGGTCCATGACCAGCGCGAGCAGATCGCCCTCGACGACCAGGTCGCGGGTGCGCACGATGTTCGGGTGCGTCAGCCTGAGCAGGACGGAGCGCTCTCTCAGGAAGCGCATCACCACGTCCGGGTCGTTGGCCAGCTCCTCCTTGAGGACCTTGATCGCGACGGTCTCGCCGGGCTGGCCGGGAACGGCCGCTTCGGCGCCCGCGGTCTCCCGCTGGCGGGCTCGCCAGACGGTGCCCGTGGCGCCGCGCCCGAGCGGCTCCTCGAGCAGGTACTTGCTGCCTACCGGCCGCACGTCATGCGCTCCCTGCTGATCTGGCTGGTCTGTGGTCCTGCGGTGCGTTCGCGCCGCCCCGCTGTGCGGTGGCGCCGTCCCGCTGTCCTGCGGTGCTGGTGTGCTTCGCGCCGCCCCGTCGTCCGGTACAGCGTTCCGACCCACTGTAGTGCCGCCGAACGGGGCGCCGTCCGACGATCTTGCGCCTCACGGCGGCCGGAATCGGACCCACGACGGACCATTGTTCGGAGGGAAGACGCTGGACCAGCGCGGTTGGTTGCCGGGAGGGCGCCGCAAGCCGTCAGGAGCCACCGAAACGGACTTTGGTCCCGGGTCCCGCTCCGGGTCCTGCCCCGGGCCCTGCGCCGGGTCCGCCGCGTCCACGTGGTCATCACCGCCCACATCGGTCCGAGCAGGCACTTTGCGGGCACGTTTCCGAGCAGAGCCGACCAATCAAGATCAAATGCGGGTGGGGGGCGGGCGTGTTGTCAGTGGCAGGTGCGAGGATGCTGTCCGTACTGGCCGACGTGCCCGTGTGCGGTGGGGGGAATCACAGCGCGAGTCCCCGTGCCGGGCGCCCAGCGCAGGAAGGGACCGCTGACGGCGATGCAGATCCGGCTGACCGTCCTCGGGCCGCGTGGCGGCCAGACCGAGCCGGGGGGACGCCCCGCGGCGGCCTGCGACGTGCTCGTCACCGCCCCCGCCGGGACCGCCCTCGCCGCGGTCGCCTCCGGCCTGGCCGCGGCCGTGAGCGCGGGCGACGGCCCCACCGTGTTGTACGCCCAGTCGGACCGCCTCGACCTCCAGCGCTGCACGCTCGGCGAGCCGCCCCTGGTCGACGGCGCCGTGCTGTCCGTCGGCACCCCCGCCGAGCCCGGACCCGACCTGGCCGAGGCCACCGCCCGGCTGCACGTGGTCGCGGGCCCCGACGCGGGCGGTGTGCACCTGCTGCACGGCGGCCAGATCCGCGTCGGCCGCTCCGCGCAGGCCGACGTCCCCCTCGACGACCCGGACGTCTCCCGGCTGCACTGCGCGGTCACCCTGGACCCGGACGGCCGCGTCACGGTCACCGACCTCGGCTCGACGAACGGCACGACGGTGGACGGCCGCGCCATCTCCGACCGCCCGGTCCGCCTCCCCTCCGGCTCCCTCCTGCGCGTCGGCGAGTCCGTGCTGCGGCTCACCACGGGCGACGCCGTGGACAGCCCATTGCCGACGGCCTCGGACGGGGAGGGGCATGTGCGGGTGCGGGTTGTCGGCCTGGAGGGGGCGGGAGGCACTGGGCAGGGGGCGGTGAACCCTGGGCACGGGGCGGTGAACCCTGGGCAGGGCGCGGTGAACCCTGGGCACGGGGCGGTGAGCCCTGGGCAGGGCGCAGGAGGGCCTGGGCACGGGGTGCCTGGTGGGGCTGGAGCCGCAATGGCTGGGGGTGTGCGGCGGCAGGCTGTCGGGGATGGGCGGCGGCAGGGTTCCGGGGTTGGGGACGGACGGCAGCCGGGCCCCGGGACCGGGGGCGCGCGGTCTGAGGGCGTACGGCACGGGGACGGACGGCCTGAGGGCGTGCGGCAGCAGGGTCCCGGGAGCGGGGATGTGCGGCAGCAGGGCCCCGGAGCCGGGGGCGCGCGGTCTGAGGGGGTGCGGCACGGGGACGGACGGCCTGGGGATGTGCGGCCGGGGGACGGCTCGACGCAGCATGCGTACGGGGAGGCGGACTGGGGGGCCGCTGGGGGCAGCGCGGGCGGGCATGGCGGTGGGCCCGGGGGCGCGAGTGGGCGCGTGGATGCGCCGGAGGCCGGTGGGGCTGTTGGGGCTTCTGGGGTACGTGGGGCCTCGTGGGCGTCTGAAGTCTCAGGGGTGCCGGGGACTCCAGGGATGTCCGGGCGCCCTGGGATGCCCAGGACCACAGAGACGCCTGCGGCCCCCGGTGTGCCGGGGACAACAGGGATGCCTGGGACCCCAGAAGCGCCAGGGACTCCAGGGACGCCCAGGAACCCCGGAATGCCCGGGATCCAGGGGACGCCGGGGACCACGGGGACCACGGAGACGCCTGGGACTCCAGGGATGTCCGGGAACCCCGGAATGCCCGGGACCCAGAGGACGCCGGGGACGCAGGGGACCACGAGGACGCCTGGGACTCCAGGGATGTCCGGGAACCCCGGAATGCCCAGCGCCTCGCGAATGCCCGGGGCCCAGGGGACGCCTGCGGCCCCAGGGATGCCCGGGGCGCAAGGGACACCTGCGCCCACCGCACCGCCCGCGCACCCTGCGGCTCCCCCGCCGCCCGCGGCACCTGGTGGCCCGGGCCTGCCCCCGGCCTCCCCCACCTCCCCCACCACCGGCTCCCCCACCCCCTCCGAGGCGCCTGTGGTGCCGCAGCAGGGTGGGGTGCCGGAGATGGAGCGGCACCGGGCCGGTACGCCGCCTCGGGGGACGACCGTGCCGCGTGGGGTGCGCAAGCGGGGCGGGCTCTCCGCGTGGGCGCGGCGGCTGGCCGGTGGGCGGGGCGAGGAGGCGGAGCGGGAGCACGCCGCGTACGACGAGACGTATGACGGGCCCCGGAACGCCGGGGCGTACGAGGACGGATGGCCGGACGGGGCAGAAGCGGTCGGCGCCGACGCGGTGGCCGACGCGGGCGCGCGGGTGCCCGAGGCGTGGCCCGACGCGGCGGCGCTGCTCCTGACGGCGCTCGGGCCGGGGGCACGGCTCTGGGAGCGCGGCCCCGGGCACCCGGAGGCGCTGGCCGTGCGGCTCGGCACGGTCGACCGGACCGCCCCGGGCGCGGACGGACTACTGCCCGCGGTGCCGGTGACGGTGAGCCTGCGGGAGGCGGGGGCGCTGGGGCTCGCGGGGCCGCGCGAACGGCTCGCGGGCCTGGCGAGATCGGTGCTCGCGCAGTTGGCGGCGCTGCACTCGCCCGCGGCCCTGGAGATCGTCCTGATCAGCACGGACCGTACGCGTACGCCGCGGCAGCGGGCCGACGAGTGGTCCTGGCTGGGCTGGCTGCCGCACGTCAGACCCGGCCATGGGCAGGACTGCCGGCTGCTGCTCGCGTACGACCGGGACCAGGCGGCGGCCCGTACGGGCGAGTTGCTGCGACGTCTCGATGAACCCACTGAACCCGCCGAACCGGCCGGGGCAGAGGCGGGGTTCGGAGTGGCGTCCGGCCAACCTGGCTTCTCCGGGGGCCCGTTGGACGGCTCCGCCGAGAGCGTGCCCGCGGCCGGGCCGCGCACGGTGGTGGTCGTGGACGGGGATCCGGGGTCGGCCGGGCTGCGGGAGGCAGCCGTGCGGCTCGCGCGCGAAGGAGCCAGGGCCGGGATCCATGTGGTGTGCCTCGCCGAGACGGCGGCGGCGTCACCCACGTCAGCGGTGACGGATACGTACGAGGCGGCGTGCGAGGTGTCGCCCGCGTTCCGCGCGTGCGGGGCGGCGGCGCTGCTCAGCGGGGACGTGGCGACGGCGCTGCGGGTGCTGCGCACGGCGGAGGGACAGCCCGCGGGACACGGCACGGTCGCCGTGGTGGACGCGGTGTCGGCGGCGTGGGCGCAGCGGTTCGCGCGGGCGCTCGCGCCGCTGCGGCCCGACGGGGCGGGTACGGGTGGCGGACGGGCCCGGGTGGCCGTGCCGCTGCCCCAATCGGCGCGGCTCCTGGACGAGTTGGGGCTCGCCCGGGCCACGCCCCCCTCGCTGATGGCGCGGTGGGCGGCCGCCGCGGACGACGCGCAGGCACTGGGCGGGCGGGCCTGGGCGGTGCTCGGGGCGGGGGTGCGCGGGCCGGTGGTCGTGGACCTCGTCGCGGACGGCCCGCATCTGCTGATCGAAGGGCCCACGGGCAGCGGGCGCACGGAGTTGCTGCGGTCCGTGGCGGCGTCCCTCGCGGCGGCCGAACGGCCCGACCGGCTCGGGATCGTCCTCATCGACGGCCGCGACGGCGGACCGGGCAACGGCTCCGGGACGGGTGGCGGGAGCGGGGCTGGGGAGCGGCCGGGGGACGGCTTGCGGGCCTGTACGGAGCTGCCCCATGTGACCACGCACCTCGCCGCCAACGACCCTGTCCGGATGCGGGAGTTCGCGCAGTCCCTGACGGCCGAGCTGAAGCGGCGGGCGGAGTTGCTGGGGCGGGTGGGGTTCGCCGAGTGGCATACGCAGCGGGAGGTGTCCGGGCGGATGGTCGCGCAGCGGTCTTCCGGGGCGGAGGCCGGGGGGTCGCCCGGGGCGGGGCGGGGCCTCGGGGCGTCCGGGGACGGCGGCGGTGCGGGGCGTGCGGGTGGGGTGGACCGGGCCGAGGGTTCCGGCGGCGCGGGTGGCGCTGCCGCGCCCGGCGGAGCCAACGGCCCCGGCGGAGCGGACGCCCCCCGCGGCACAAGCGCCGCCGACAGCGGGGACCTCGACGCCCCGACGAGTGCCACGATGCGGCTGCGGCCCGTCGGGGCGGGGCGGGCCGAGCCCGGGCCGCCGCTCGCGCGGCTCGTCGTGCTCGTGGACGACTTCGACGCGCTGCTCGCGCCCGCGCTCGGGTCGCCCGGGCGGCCCGCCGCCGGGTCCGTGGTGCGGGCCCTGGAGGCGGTGGCCCGGGACGGGGAGCGGCTCGGCGTGCACTTGGTCGCGGCGGCGCGGGGCGAGCGGGCCGGGGCCTCGGAGGTGGGGCGGCGGGCCGGGCTCCTGGTCGCGCTCGACGCGGTCGGGGCCGGGGCGGACGACCCTGCCCCCGGGCGGGGTGTGCTGCGCGGCCTGGACGGGCGGGGGGCCGCCTTCCAGGCCGGGCGGGTCACCGGGCGGATTCCGCGGACCGCGACGCTGCGGCCCACGGTGGTGCCGGTCGAGTGGGAGCGGATGGGGGATCCGCCGACGCGGAGGCCCGTGCGGGAGCTGGGGAACGGGCCGACGGATCTGGCCCTCCTCGCCAGTGCGCTGGAGCGGGCGGCGCGCTCGGTGTCGGCGGAGCGGGTCCCTTCCTTGCTGTGACGCGTCCCCGGGCCGGCGCCCGGGGCGGCTGCCGCCCGCGGGGCCGACGCCGTCGGCCTGGGGTAACCCTTGGCGGCGTCCGCGCCCGACGTGACCGCCGCCCGCGAGGGCAAGCCGCGCCCCACAGTCACGGGCGGGCGGGTGGGGGAACCCACCGCGGAGCGGTGGGACGGAAGGCGCGGCCCCCGGCCGGGAACAGGTGGGGCGAAAGGCGTACGCAAACCCCGGCGAACCTCGTCCGAAAGGGCGCCCACGCCAGATGACGGCACGTCACAACGCCATCACGATCACCGACTTGACGCCGTTGACCATCTTGCCGCCCCTGACCGTGCGGGCGTAGACAGACCGCAACGGGACCTGTCGGGGAAGAGAACGGGGCAGTGATGCGCAGCACTCTTCGTACACGCACACCGAGTACACGTCGCACTCGTCGCACGCGTGGGGCGGCCGCCAAGATAGTCGCCTCCGCTGCCGTCGGCGCCCTCGCGCTGGGGCTCAGCGCCTGCGGGGGCGACGACAAGGACAAGGACGACAACAAGGCGGGCGGTGGCGGCAAGGAGAGCGCGGCCACCGTGCAACTGCCCAAGCTGGACGGCGAGAAGGTGTCGGTGGCCGCCGTCTGGGGCGGCGCCGAACGGAAGGTGTTCCTCAAGGTCCTGGACGAGTTCGAGAAGCGTACGGGCGCCGAGGTGTCGTTCGTACCGGCTCAGGACCCCATCATCAGCTTCCTGGAGTCGAAGGTGGCGGGCGGCCAGCCGCCGGACGTGGCGATGCTGCCGCAGGTCGGCGCCATCGAGCAGGCGGTGCAGAACAAGTGGGCCAAGCCGGTCGGGCCCGAGGCGCAGAAGCAGCTCGCGAAGAACTACGCGCAGGGCTGGCAGGACCTCGGGGCGGTGGACGGCAAGCAGTACGGCGTCTACTTCAAGGCCGCCAACAAGTCGCTGATCTGGTACAACACCGCGGTCTTCACGAACGCGGGCGTCAAGGAGCCGAAGACCTGGGCCGACTTCATGAAGACGGCGCAGACGGTGTACGACTCGGGTGTCACGCCGATGTCGGTGGGCGGCGCGGAGGCGTGGACCCTCACGGACTGGTTCGAGAACATCTACCTCTCGCAGGCGGGTCCGGAGAAGTACGACCAGCTCGCCCAGCACAAGATCAAGTGGACGGATCCGTCCGTCAAGGACGCCCTGACGACGCTCGGGGGCCTCTTCGGGAAGAAGGGGTTCATCGCCGGGGGCGCCGACGGGGCCCTGCAGACGGAGTTCCCCGCGTCCGTGAAGCAGACCTTCACCGGCGGCGACCAGCCGAAGGCTGGCATGGTCTTCGAGGGCGACATGGTGTCCCTGGCGATCGCGGAGACGAAGGCCGAGGTGGGCACGGACGCGAAGGTGTTCCCGTTCCCCGCGGTCGGGGACGAGTCGCCGGCCGTCGTCGGCGGTGACGCGGCCGTGGCGCTGAAGGACAGCAAGGGCGCACAGGCCCTGCTGACGTTCCTCGCCACCCCCGACGCCGCCAAGATCTGGGCCGAGGCGGGCGGCTTCGTGTCACCGAACAAGAACCTGGACCTGAAGGCGTACCCGAACGACGTGCAGCGCGGTATCGCGAGCGCCCTGATCAAGGCGGGCGACGACATCCGCTTCGACATGTCGGACCAGGCCCCGCAGTCCTTCGGCGGCACGCCCGGCAAGGGCGAGTGGAAGGCGCTGCAGGACTTCCTGAAGAACCCGAAGAACATCGCGGGCACCCAGCAGACGCTGGAGGACGCGGCGGCCAAGGCGTACAAGAAGAGCTGACGAGGCGATGACGACCCCGGATGCCGGGGGCACCGCGGCGGTGCCCCCGGCCCAGTCGACGCCGCACACGTCCAAGTCCGGCCCGCATCGGGCCGGTCCCCGCAGGAGCGTCACCGGGACCCGCAAGACGATCGCGGCGCTTTTCCTGCTGCCCGCCCTCGTCCTGCTCGGCGCGCTCGTGCTCTATCCGATCGGCTACTCGGTCGGCCGCAGCTTCTTCGACAAGGCCGGTGACTTCGCCGGTTTCGACAACTACGAGACGATGTTCTCCGATGACGGGATCCGTACCGCCATCAAGAACAACGCGATCTGGCTGGTGGCCGCCCCGGCGCTGACCACGGCGCTCGGCCTGATCTTCGCGGTCCTCACCGAACGGGTGCGCTGGGGCACGGCGTTCAAGCTCATCATCTTCATGCCGATGGTGATCTCGATGCTGGCGGCGGGCATCATCTTCCGGCTCGTGTACGAGTCGGACCCCGACCGCGGTGTCGCCAACGCCCTGTGGGTGGGCGTGCACGACACGTTCGCCGAATCCTCGAACTTCCCTCGGGGCCACCCCGGCGCCCGCTCCCCGCTGGAGTCGGCGGGCGACGGCGCCTTCGTCACCAAGGAGCCGGTCAAGGCGGGCGAGCCGGTGGCGCTGCCGCTCACCGGTGTGCCGCCGGACCAGATGCCCGACGACGCCAAGTCCGCGAAGGCCGCGTCGGCGGACCCGGGCAAGGTCACCGGCACGGCCTGGCAGGACTTCACCCGCGGCAAGGGCCGGGGGAAGCTGAACGCGCCGGACGCCGCCGAGTTCGGCTACCCCGGCATCAAGATCGAGGCGGTCAAGGGCGGCGAGGTGGTGGCCTCGACGACGGCCGCCGCCGACGGGACGTTCAGCCTGCCGAAGGAGGCCGACGGGGCCCAACTGCGCTATCCGGCCTCCAACTTCCGCGAGCCGTACAACGGCGTGGACTGGCTCGGCCCGTCGCTCATCACGCCCGCGATCATCGGCAGCTACATCTGGATGTGGGCCGGGTTCGCGATGGTCCTGATCGCGGCCGGGCTCGCGAGCGTGCCGCGTGAACTCCTGGAGGCGGCGCGCGTGGACGGGGCCAATGAGTGGCAGGTGTTCCGGCGGGTCACGGTGCCGCTGCTCGCGCCGGTCCTCGCGGTCGTCGCGGTCACGCTGATGATCAATGTGCTGAAGATCTTCGACCTGGTCTTCGTGATCCCGCCGGGCTCGTCGAAGGACGAGGCGAACGTCCTCGCGGTGCAGTTGTACAACTCGGCGTTCGGCGACCGGGACGCGGGCGTGGCGAGCGCCATCGCGGTGCTGCTGTTCCTCCTGGTGATTCCGGTGATGTTGTTCAACATGCGGCGGATGCGGCGGGAGGCTCGGCGATGAGTACCCAGGGTGAGACGGCCAAGGCATCCCCCGTACAGATCGTGAAGGCCAAGCAATCGCTGGGTGGGCGGATCGCCGCCGTCGTCAGCGGCAGTGTGCTGCGCGTCTTCCTGGTCGTGGTCGGCCTGTTCTGGCTGGTGCCGACGCTCGGCCTGATGCTCGGCTCGCTGCGGACGACGCAGGACATGAGCGAGAGCGGCTGGTGGAAGGTCTTCGCCAAGCCCTCGCAGCTGACCTTCGAGAACTACTCCAACCTGCTCAAGGACGAGACGATCACCGACTCGATCCTGACGAGCGTGTCGATCACCGTGCCGGCGACGCTGCTCGTCGTGGTGATCGGCTCGCTCGCGGGGTACGCGTTCGCGTGGATGGAGTTCCCGGGCCGCGACTGGTGGTTCCTGGGCGTGGTGGGGCTCCTTGTGGTGCCGGTGCAGGTGGCGCTGCTTCCGGTGGCGAAGCTGTTCGGCGAGATCGGGATCTTCGAGTCGACGACGGGCGTGGTGCTCTTCCACACCGCCTTCGGCCTGCCGTTCGCGATCTTCCTGCTCCGGAACTTCTTCGCGGAGATCCCGCGTGAACTCCTGGAGGCGGCCCGGCTCGACGGGGCCGGGGAGTTGCGGCTCTTCCTGCGCGTGGTGATGCCGCTCGGCGCGCCCGCGATCGCCTCGCTCGGCATCTTCCAGTTCCTGTGGGTGTGGAACGACATGCTGATCGCGTTGATCTTCGCGGACGCGGGCAGCCCGCCGATCACGGTGGCGCTGCAGCAGCAGGTGCGGTTCTTCGGCGACAACGTGCAGATCCTGGCGCCGGGCGCGTTCATCTCCATGGTCATCCCGCTGGCGGTGTTCTTCGCCTTCCAGCGTCAGTTCGTGTCCGGCGTCATGGCGGGTGCCGTCAAGTGACGGGCGGGTGACGTCGAGGGGACAGGGGACCCAAGGAGTCGGGGGCGTGTCGTGCCGCTTCGGCGGCGTGTCGTGCCGGTTGTGGTGTCCGGCGGATCTTGGCCACTACGGTCGATCGCGGCGCACTGCCCCCGACTCCAGGACCTGACATGCCCGAAGCCTCCGCTTCCGTACCGACGTCCGCCCAGGAATTGGATGACCTGCCGCTCCCGACCGACCTCTCCGCGGTGAAGGGCTGGTTCCACCCCGCCGACCAGGTGCTCTTCGACTGGTTCCTGAACCGCCAGCGGACCCTCGAGGAACCCGGCGACCTGCTGGAGCTCGGTGTCTACCTCGGCAAGAGCGCGATCTTCATGGGCGGTTTCCTGCGCCCCGGCGAGACCTTCACGGTCTGCGACCTCTTCGACTCGCCCGCGCCCGACGACGCCAACTCCAAGGAGATGAACCGCTCGTACGCGACCCTCACCCGGCGCGCCTTCGAGGCCAACTACCGCTCCTTCCACGACGAGCTGCCCGCCGTCGTGCAGGCGCCCTCGTCCGGCATCACCGCGCACGTCCGCGCGGACAGCTGCCGCTTCGTCCACATCGACGCCTCCCACCTGTACGAGCACGTCCACGCCGACATCGCCGCCGCCCGGCGCCTGCTGCGCCGGGACGGGATCGTCGTCCTGGACGACTTCCGCGCCGAGCACTGCCCGGGCGTCGCTGCCGCCACCTGGGGTGCGGTCGCCACGACCGGTCTGAAGCCGCTGTGCATCACGGCGACCAAGTTCTACGGGACGTGGGGCGCCTACGACGAGGTGCACGGGGAGCTGAAGGCGTTCCTGGAGGGCCGGGACGACATGTGGCACGGGGCGGAGGAGGTCGCGGGGCAGCCGATGATCCGCATCAGCGGCGGGAAGGCGCGGACGCCCGCGCATCCGGTGTCGCGGCACGCCTCGGGTGTGCCGGGGCAGGGGGCGGCTGCCGCCGGGGCTGCGCAGGGCAAGGGCGCGGCGCAGGGCAAGGGCGCGGCGCAGGCCGCGGCCGTCCAGCAGGCGCCGGGCAAGCCCGGTCGGCGGAGCGGGGACAATCGGCGTCCCAAGGGGCGGGGTCTCGTCTCGTTCCTGAGCCGCCGGTCCTGAGGACGAGGCACGCGTCGGGGTGGGGGTCGGGTTCCGGCCGTCCACCCCGGCGGGTGTCGCTCACCGCGAGCCGTTCGCCGCCCCGGTCAGGCACCGGGCGCGTGCCGTACCGATGAATTCTGGGTGAATGACGGCAAAGTGGGGCAATGCAACACCACCCCACGACCTCGGCGGCCCCCACGCCCCCGGCGACCACACCGGCCCCGCCAGCCCCGGCACACGCCGCCCGCTCCGCGGCCCGAGCCGCCCGCACGCCCCGCGCGCCCCGCGCGCCCCGCGCGCCCCGCGCCCTCCGCCCCCACCGCCTCACCGCCCTCGCCCGCACCGCCCGCTTCCGCCTGGAGCGCGCCACCGCCGGGCGCGGCACCGGGCCGGACGCCCTCCTCCCCCCGCCCGCGCACCTCTCCCTGCGCGACAGCCGGACCCTCAACCTCGCGCTCGCCGCGCCCGAGCCGGACCTGCGCGCCGCCGAACTCCTCATCACCCGAGGCCACCGCCGCTTCCGCGTCCCGCTCGCCGTCGAACGGGACACCGACGGCGGCCCGCTCCTGACGGCGACGGTGACCCTGTGGGACGCGCTGGACGCCGCCCCCGCGGCGGCCCGCCCTCAGGGCACCGCCCCTCTCCTGAGCGAGGGCGTCTGGCGGCTCGCCGTCGCGACGAGCGGCGCCGACGGCCGCGTACGCCGTCGCGGGCTCGCCCTCGCCGACGGCGGCGCCCCGCCGCCCGGCCCCACCGCGCCGCACGCGCCCAACCCCCGCACGGGCACCCTGATCCGGGTCGTGCGCTGCCGAGGGGGGCGGGCCGCGGTGCAGGTCACGCGGTCGCGGCCGCGGGCGGAGCTGGTGCGGTTCGTGCCGCGCGGGGACGGGATCACGGTGTACGGGCGCGTGGTCGCCGGGCCCCGGGAGCGGGACCGGGCGCGGTGGTCCGCGCGGGCCGTGCGGCGCCGTGACGGCCTCGTCGCCCCCGTCGAACTCGCCTGGGACGGGGACCGGTTCAGCTTCGCGCTGCCGCTCGGCGCGATGGCGGAGGCCGGGCCCGGCCAGTGGGTGTGGGACTTCCGCGTCGGCGAGCTCGGACTCGGGCGGCGCCTGACCGACGTACGCGATCTGCCGTCGGCGTTCCCCACGCCGTTCCGTCTGGTCGCGCTGCCCGGCGGCCGCCTGGTGCGCGCGCACCCGCATCTGACCGCGTCCGGCGCCTTCGCCGTGACCTGCCTGGACATCACGAAGGAGACCTCGTGAAGCGCCCGAACCGCCACCCCCGTGTGAGACCCGCTGAGGAGACCCCTTGAAGATCACCTATCTGCTCGGCTGGGGCGACGAGATGGGCGGCACCGAGCTGGCCACGTACACCCAGGCGCTGCACCTCGCCGAGCGGCACGACGTCGAGGTCGTCTCCGTCTTCCGCACCCGCCCCGAGCCGTTCTTCCCCGAGGCGCGGCAGGTGCCCGTGCGCTATCTGGTGGACCGTACGGTGACGCCGGAGCGGCCGGTGCGCGACTCCCGGCTCGACGAGGCGGCGTGCCGGACGCTGGCCGCGCTGCCGAGCGAACTGATCAGGCCCGCCTGGGAGTCGGCGTTCGACCGCCTGTCGGACGTGGAGCTGACGGCGGCCCTCAGCACCCTCGACACGGACGTCCTGGTGACGACGACGCCCGCGCTGCTCGCCGCCGCCGTCGGCCTCGTACCGCCGCGCGTGGTGACCGTCCACCAGGAGCACCGCCCCACCCAGCGCCGGGGCCCCTCGGGCGAGCCGCTGCTGCTGCACGCGCCGCGCCTGGACGCCCTGGTGACGCTGACCGGGCGGACCCGGGACTGGATCGCGGAGTCCCTGGGCGCGACCGCGCCGGAGCTGGCCGTGATCCCCAACGCCGTGCCCGACGGGTTCCGGCCGCGCGCCGACGGCGAGAGCAAGGTCATCGTGATGGCGGCGCGGCTGACCGGCGAGAAGCGCGTCGACCACGCCGTGCGCGCGTTCGCGCGGGTCGCCGAGGCGCACCCGGAGTGGACGCTGCGGATCTTCGGCGGCGGGCACCGCGAGCAGAGCCTGCGCCGCCTTGTGGACGCCTTCGGGCTCCAGGACCGGGTGGAACTCCTCGGCCCCTGCCAGGACATGGCGTCCGAGTGGGCGAAGGCGGGCTTGTCCCTGATGACGGCGGGCCACAACGAGGCGTTCCCGCTGGTGCTCCTCGAAGCGCTCGCGGCCGGGGTGCCCGTGGTGACGTACGACGTGCTCACGGGACCGGCGGAGATCGTCAGGCACCGCGTGGACGGGCTGCTCGTGCCGCCCGGCGAGATCGGTGAACTCGCCGCCGCGATGGACGAGTTGATGTCCGACGACGAGCTGCGGCGCGGCTGTGCGCGGGCGGCGAGGGAGGGGGTGTACGAGCGGTTCTCGTCGGCCGGGGTGACGGCGCTGTGGGAGGAGCTGTACACGCGGCTCGTGGCGGGGCGGGACCGGCCGGAGCGGCTCGCCGGGCGCGCGGACCGGGTGGCGCTCGGCGTCGCGTCGGGCGGCTGCGGCTTCCGTCCGACGGCGCCGCACACCTTCAACGCGGACGCGGGCGCCGATGAGCGGGCCCGCGAGGACGAGATCATCGCCGCCGCACCCGAGGGCCGGGTGATCCGCTCGGTGGGCCGTCTCGCGGAGTGCAGGGACGACGTGCTCGCGCCGCGCATGGCCGAGTGGAACCTCGACGTCACCGCGGCCGCCCTGGAGTCACGCCAGGTCCCCTACGTCCTGGTGCGCACCGACGGCACGGCCCACACCCTCGCCGTGGACGAGGACGACCGCGACCGCGCCCTGAAGGCCCTGGCGGAGGCGCTGCACGGGGAGCCGGTCTACGCCGAGCTGGTCAATCCGCGTGACGCGGCGCCCGGCGCCGTCCTCGCCGAACGGCTCGACGGCATCGGCGAGTTGGCGGGCGTCAAGGTGTTCCGGCCGGTGACCACGACGACGCTGTCGCTGCGCCACGGGGTGCAGCAGGCGTGCACGGTGGCGTTCTGGCCCCGTATCCAGGGCCCCGGGGCCACCGGCGCGCCGGACTCCCCCGGCGCCGCGGCCGACCCCACCGCGCCCCCCGCGCCCGACCCGTCCTGGCGCCGCGCCCCCTTCGGCAGCACCCTCGCCGGGGCCGTGCTGCCCTCCCTCACCCCCACCGCCCGGCTGCGCGTCGGCGCGCGCGACTACCCGACCCTCGACGTCTTCACCGAGCGCCTCATGAACGACGCCGACTTCCCCGTCGACGCCGTCTACACCTGGGTCGACGACTCCGACCCCGACTGGCGCGCCGCCCGCACGGCCGCGCTCGGCGGCGCCGCCGACGCCGCCGACTCCTCGGCGGACAGCGGCACGGTCCGCTTCCGCAACCGCGACGAGCTGCGCTACTCCCTGCGCTCACTGGCGATGTACGCCCCGTGGGTGCGGCACGTGTACCTCGTGACCGCCGGGCAGGTCCCCGACTGGCTCGACCGCGACCACCCGGGCCTCACCGTGGTCGACCACCGCGACCTGTTCGCCGACCCCGCCGCCCTGCCGACCTTCAACTCCCACGCCATCGAGACCCAGTTGCACCGGATCGAAGGCCTGGCGGAGCACTTCCTCTACTTCAACGACGACATGTTCCTGGGCCGCCCGACGACGCCCGGCACCTTCTTCCTCGGCTCCGGTCTGCCCAAGTTCTTCTGGTCGTCGGCGTCCGTGCCCGCGCTGCCGGTGGACGCGGCGGACGAGGGCTATCTGGCGGCGGCGAAGAACAACCGCGAGCTGCTGCGCCGCGACTTCGGCCGCACGGCGACGCACTGCTTCCTGCACGTGCCGTACGCGCTGCGCCGCAGCATCCTCGAAGAACTCGGCGAGCGGTACGCGGACGAGCTGGCGGCCACCTCCCGCGCCCGCTTCCGCGGCACCACCGACCACTCCCTGGTCTCGTCCCTGCACCAGCACTACGCGTACCTGACGGGCCGCGCCGTGCCGGGCTCCGTGTCGTACGACTTCGTGGACATCGGCAGCCGCACCGACCACGCCCGGCTCGGGCAGCTCCTGCAGTCGCGGAACAAGACCGCGTTCTGCATCGGGGAGTCGCCCGACAGCGGCATGTCCGACGAGGAGATGGCGCTCGCGGTGCGGTCGTTCCTGACGGCGTACTTCCCGGTGCGCTCGCCGTACGAGTGCGCCGCCGCGGTCTGAACCGGTCGCCGCCCGGGCTTCTCACCGGCCCGGGCGGTGGCACGTCCGCACCCTCGGCCTCGGCCTCAGGACAGGAACACCCGCCGCACCACCCGCTCGGCGGCGCCCCCGTCGTCGTAGGGGCAGAAGCGCTCCCGGAACGCCTTCCGCAGCACCGTCGTCGCGTCCGTGTCCCAGCCGCCGTCCCGGAACAGCGCGGTCAGCTCGTCCTCGGTCGTCGCGAGGGCGCCGGGGGTCTCGCCGGGGCGGCCCGAGAGGAGGTCGAAGTAGGTGCCGCGGGCGAGGCGGTAGGCCTGCCAGTCGGGGGCGTAGCTGACGATCGGGCGGTCCAGGCAGGCGTAGTCGAACATCAGCGACGAGTAGTCCGTGACCAGGGCGTCGGCGGCCAGGCACAGGTCCTCCACGCGCGCGTGGCCGGTGACGTCGAGCAGACCGGGGTGGGCGGCGAGGCCCGCGTCGGCGCCGTAGAAGTAGTGGGCGCGGACGAGGACGACCCAGGAGGGGCCTAGCGCCGTCGCGAACCGCTCCAGGTCGAGGCGGGGCAGGAAGCCCTTCTGGTAGTCGCGGTGCGTGGGCGCGTAGAGGAGGGCCCGCTGGTCCGGGCGCACTCCGAGGTCGGCGCGGATCCGGGCGATGGCGTCGGGGCCGGTCGTGAAGTACACGTCGTTGCGCGGATAGCCCGCTTCCAGGGCCTGGTACGCGGCCGGGTAGACGCGCTCCCACACCTCCGTGGAGTGCGGGTTGGCGGACAGGCTGTAGTCCCACTGGTCGGTGTGGTCGAGGACCTTCTGGAAGCTGATGCCGTGCGTGCCCGCGGGATAGCGGCGCTGGTCGAGGCCCATCTTCTTCAGGGGGGTGCCGTGGTGGGTCTGGAGGTAGACCTGGCCGGGGCGCTTGGTGAAGCCGCCGGGGAAGGAGGAGTTGTTGACGAGGTACGTGGCGCGGGCCATCGCACGCCAGTAGCGCCGCGAGCCCTCGATGACGTACTCGACGCCGGGCGGCACACGGTGCTTGTGGCGGCTCGACACCACCCACACGCCCCGGATGCGGGGGGCCAGTTCGCGGGCCTTGGCGTGGATCGCGGCCGGGTTGCAGCTGACGCCGCGGTTCCAGTAGGCGCCGTAGACGGCCAGGTTCGGGTCGAGGGAGCGGCGCAGGTCGGCGCGGTAGGTGACGCGCATGGCGCGGGCGCGGACGGACTTCTTGCGGCGGGCGAGCGCCGAGCGGACGGACTTCATGCGTCCGCCCACGCGGGACAGGGCCCGGTAGGACGCGTACGAGCCGGAGACCAGGGCCTGCTGACGCTCCGTCAAGGGCAGGCGCTCGGCGGGGCGGTGGGCGCGCAGCATGCCCGCCGCGGCCCGGAAGTACGCGGAGCGGTCGCCGGGCGCGATCCGGCCCGGGTCGTCGAGGACGGCCAGGAGGTGGTCGACGGCGCGCAGGAAGAGGCGGTCGGTGGCCCCGGCGCCGTCCGTGAACAGTTCCTCGTACCGCCCGATCACCGCGAAGTGCTCCCGCCCCGGCGACTTCGCGAAGCTGCCGCCGCGCCGCTCCCGCCAGCGCACGCACACCCGGTCGAGCGCGCCGACGCGGTCGCCCGCGGCCAGCGTCGCCCGGTGCACGGGCACCACGTCCTCGTACGCGCCCCGGGAGAAGGCGAGGCCGCGCGCGGTCCAGAAGGACCGCCGGAAGACGCGGTTCCAGGCGGCGACGGTGACGGCGAGGGGGTCGCCGGTGACGTCCTCGCCCGCCGGTCTGCGGACGGCCTCCCACCAGTCGGTGCGGTCGTGCGCGAAGAGCAGCACGTCCAGGCCCGGCGCGCCCGCCGCGCCGCCCTCGCCTCCGGCCCCCGCTTCACCCTCGGTCCGCGTGATCGCGCGGTCGAGAGCCGCGAGGGCGCCCGGAAGGAGCACGTCGTCGCCGTCGAGGAACAGCAGCCAGTCGCCGGTGGCGCGGGCCGCCCCGGCGTCGCGGGCGGGTCCGGTGCCCTGGCGTCGGGTGAGCCGGACGAGTTGCGCGCGCGGATCGCGCTGCGCATACTCCGCCGCGATCGCGGCGCAGGCGTCCGGCGACGCGTCGTCGACGACGAGGAGTTCGAGGTCTTCGTAGGACTGGTCGAGGACGGACTCCAGGCATTCCCGCAGGTAGCCCTGGACGCGGTGGGCGGGCACGACGACTGAGAAGCGCGGCATGGACACCGACGGTAGTCACGCGTACACGCTCTGTCGAAGACCGCGCCTCACTCGATGGGGTGATCGCGAACCTCGTTGGGGTGAGCGACGGCAAAGAAGTTGATCGCGGCGGGAAAAAGGTGTGAATACGCCCGTACTGGGTCGTAACGCCAGCCGACTTCTACGAAAGGCCGCTCGCCGTGCAGCCCCGACTCAGCGTCGTCGTGCCCATCTACAACGTCGAGGAGTTCCTGGAGGAGTGCCTGGAGTCGATCGCCCGCCAAACCCTTGATGGCGGGGTCGGAGGGGCCGGAGGGATCGGACGGGACGGAGGGGATACCGGGGGCGGCCGTGCCGGCGGGCTCGAAGTCGTCCTCGTCGACGACGGCTCCACCGACGCAAGCCCCCGCATCGCCCGCGCCTTCGCCGCCCGCGACCCCCGCTTCGTGTACGTGCGCCAGCCGAACGCGGGCCTGAGCGCGGCCCGCAACACCGGGGTGCGGCACGCGAGTCCGACCGCCGAGTACCTGACGTTCGTGGACAGCGACGACATCGTGCCGCACGACGCGTACGCCCGCATGATCGCGAGCCTGGACGCCAGCGGCTCCGACTTCGCCAGCGGCAACGTGTGGCGCCTGACCGAGCGCGGCCGCTCCCAGGCCTGGCAGTACCAGTGGCTCACCGCCCCGCGCACCCGCACCCACATCTCCCGCGACCTGGCGCTGCTCGCCGACCGGGTCGCCTGGAACAAGGTCTTCCGGCGCTCCTTCTGGGACCGGCACGGCTTCCTCTTCCCCGAGGGCAGGCTGTACGAGGACACCCCGGTGATGATCCCGGCGCACTTCCTCGCCTCGTCCGTGGACGTGCTCAGCGACCACGTCTACTACTGGCGGGTGCGCGAGGGCTCGATCACGCGGCGGCGCACCGACGTCAAGGGCGTGCGCGACCGCGTCGCGGCCTGCGCGCACGTCAGCGGCTTCCTCGCCGAGCACGCGCCGGAGCTGAAGTCCACGTACGACGTCTCCTGTCTGCGCGACGACTTCGTGTACTTCCTGGAGGGGCTGCCGATGGGCGGGCCCGAGTACCGGGCGGCGTTCCTCGCGGACACCGCCGAGTTCCTGCGCACCGCCGACCCGGCGATCCTGCGGCGGCTTCCCGTGGACCTGCGCGTGAAGTGGCATCTCGTACGCGAGCGGCGCACGGGTGAGCTGATCGAGCTGCTCGACCGTGAACGGCGGGGCGGCAAGGGGGCGTTCGCGGTGCGCGGCTCGCTGCGCCGGTACGCGGCCTACCCGGGCGTCGACCGGCTCCCGCGCGACCTCACCCGCCTCGACCAGAGCGAACTGCCCGCCGTGGCCCGGCTCGACGAGGCCGGCTGGGACGAGCGGGGGCGGCTGCGGATCCGCGGCCACGCCTACGTGCGCAACCTGGAGGCGGCGCGGCCGGGGCAGTCGGTGAAGGCGGGGCTGCTCAAGTCGGCGCACGGCAGGGGCCGGTTCAAGCGGGTGCCGACGCGGACCGTGCCCGCGCCCGAGGCCACCGAGCGCTCCGGGCAGCGGCTGCACTGCTACGACCTGTCGGGCTTCGAGATGACCGTCGACCCCGAGCAGCTCAAGGCCGGCGGCCGGTGGCGGCCAGGGAACTGGCTGCTCGGCGTGGTCGTCGCGGGCCACGGCACCGTGCGCCGGGCCGCCGTGCGCGCGGCGGACGGCCCCCGCACCCAGTCGCTGACCCGCGACCTCGGCGACGGGCTCCGCCTGGTCCTCGGCTTCAGCAAGGGGCGGCTCGTGCTGCGCGTCCAGGAGTACGCGGCGCGGGTGGACGGCCATCGCGCGGACGGCGGCGACGTGATCCTCACCGGCACCCTCACCACCGCCCCCGCGGGCGCCGCCCGGCCCAAGGCCCTGCGCCTGACCCGCGAGGGCACCGTCTTCAGCTACCCCGTCGCCCTCGTCGACGACCGCTTCGAGGCCCGTGTGCGCCTCGCCGACCTGGAGGACGTGCCGCCCGCACCGCACCGCGCGCCCGCCCAGGTCGAGCCGCCGCACGGCGACCGCTGGGGGGCCGTCCTCGAACTGGCCGACGGCAGCACGGCGCCCCTCGCCGCCGCCCTCGACCTGCCCCCCGGCCGCTACGCGACGCGCCCCGGCCGGGAACTGTGCGCCACCGCCGACGACCGCGGCGGCCTCGTCGTCGAACTCACCCGGCGTCCCGTCGCCGACCGCGTCGACTGGGCCGACGACGGCACCCTCGCCGTCGAGGGCACGGCCGCGGCGGCGAGCTGGCCGTCGGCCGAGCTGGTGCTGCGGCACAGCGGCCGCGACGACGAGGTGACCGTGCCGGTGGAGCTGTCCGGCGGGCGGTTCCGGGCCCGCGTCGCACCCGGGGGCGGGGTGCTGCGGGAGGGGCGGTGGTACGCGTTCCTGCGGGAGGTCGGGCACGGCGGGGCGGGCGTGCCGGTGCGGGTGCTCACGTCGGTGGGGGCCGGGATGCCGGACCACCGGGTGGTCCAGGGGCGGGAGTTCAGCGCCGACCGGCGCTTCGGCGACCGGCTTCTGATCGACGCCGGGTCGGTGCTCGCGCCCACCGAGCGCGGCGCGTACCGGCGCCACCGGCTGCGCACGGAGCACTACCCCAGAGAGCGCGTCAAGAGCCTGCGCGACGCCGTCCTGTACTTCGACGGCGACTCGCCGCGCGCCGTCCACGAGGAGCTGGTGCGGCGCGGCGCCGACGTCGAGCACCTCTGGGTGACGCACGACCAGCAGACGCGGGTCCCCGCGGGCGCGCGCGGCGTGGAGGAGCACAGCGCCGAGTGGTACGGGGCGCTCGCGCGCTGCCGTCGTATCGTCACCGCGGGCCATCTGCCGGACTTCTTCGCGCGCCGGGAGGGCCAGACGGTCGTCCAGACCTGGCACGGCACGCCCCTCAAGCGCATCGGCGCCGACCTCACGGACACCCTGTACGCCGACCACGGCCACCTCGACCGGCTGCCCCGGCTCGCCGCGCAGTGGAACGTCCTGGTCTCCCCCAGCGGCTTCGCCACCCCGCACCTGGGCCGCGCCCTCACCTACGACGGCGAGGTCCTCGAAGCCGGATCGCCGCGCAACGACGTGCTGTTCGCCGACGACCGCCACAAGGTCACCGAACGCGTCCGGCGCGAACTGGGCCTGAGCCCCGACAAACGGATCGTCCTGTACGCCCCGACCTACCGCGACCACCTCGGCTTCGGCCCCGGCCGCTTCCGCTACGACCCCGCCCTCGACCTGCGCGCCGCCGAGGACGTCCTCGGCGACGACCACGTGCTGCTCGTGCGCAAGCACCCGCTGACCTCCGGGCGGCTCCCGGGCGCCCGCGCCCCCTTCGTCCGCGACGTCACCGGCCACCCGCGGACCGCCGAACTCCTCCTGGTCGCCGACGTGTTGATCACCGACTACTCGTCCCTGATGTTCGACTTCGCGCACACCGGCCGCCCGATGCTCTTCCACGCCTACGACCTGGAGCACTACCGCGACACCGTGCGCGGCTTCTACCTCGACTTCGAGTCCCGCGCACCGGGCCCGCTGCTCGCCTCCACCGGCGAGGTCGTCGACGCCCTGCGCGACCTCGACTCCGTCTCCGCCCGGCACCGCAAGGCGTACGCGGCGTTCCGCGAGGCCTACTGCGACCTCGACGACGGCCGGGCGGCGGAGCGCGTCGCGGACAGGCTGATGCGATGACGGCGGCGGGCACTTCGGGGACGACGACCGCGCCGGCCGCGGAAGGCACCGCGGCGGCCCCCGCGGTGACGACGTGGCAGCGGCGGCGCGCCCGGCTCGGCGCGACCGCCACGGGCTTCGGGATCCGCTGGCACCCCAGCCCCTACCTGGTCGTCGGCGGGCTGTTCTGGCTGGTGATGTCGCTCGCGTACTGGCGGGTGCCGATCTGCTGTGACTTCGGCCAGCACGCGGCCGTCGTCGAACGCCTCAAGGACGACCTGCTGCACCCCCGGCACCCGATGGCCGACCTGCCGGGCGACGGCAGCGCGTACTACT
The DNA here is from genome assembly GCF_055591765.1 of Streptomyces sp. NPDC041205. Taxonomy (NCBI): domain Bacteria; kingdom Bacillati; phylum Actinomycetota; class Actinomycetes; order Kitasatosporales; family Streptomycetaceae; genus Streptomyces; species Streptomyces sp. NPDC041205. Next base: position 1,575,236 of record NZ_JBVIZH010000001.1, read on the forward strand.
CGCCGTACGCCGTCGCCCAGGCCCTCTTCGCCAAGGCCACGGGCCTCGCGGGCTGGCAGGTCGTCAAGCTCTCCGGGCCGCTGAACCTCCTTGTCCTGCTCACCGGCATCGCCCGCTTCGTGCGCGTCCTCACCCCCCGGCCCTGGGCGCCCGTCCTCGCCCTGTTCGCGATGGTGCTGCTGTGGGGCACGCGGATGGCGTGGTGGAGCGGCTACCTGGGCCTGATGTCGATGACGGGCAACCTCGGCTATCCGTCGACGTTCGGCATCGCGCTGATGTTCTGGGCCTGGGCGTGGGCGGGTTCGCTGGCGGGGGCGCCGCCCAGGAGCTGGTGGGCGTACGCGGGTCTGGGCGCCCTGTGCGGTCTGGTCCTCCTGATCCACCCGATCACTTCGGTGGCGGCGGTGATCGGCGTGACGGCGTTCGCGCTGCCGCGCCTGCGGTCGCCGCTGCGATGGGCGCTCACCGGGCTCGCCGCGCTCGCGGTGGCCACCACCTGGCCGTACTTCAACCCGCTCACGCTCGTCGGGGACGCGAGCGTCGACTGGATCCACCGCCAGCTCTACACCGACATGCCGCAGCGCTTCTGGCTCGCCGCCCTCGGTCTGCCCGCCCTGTTCCTGCGCTGGCGGCGCGACCGCGCGGACCCGCTGGTCCTGATGTTCGCCCTGGACTGCGCGATCGTCGGCTACGGCTGGCTCAGCGGCCACTACACGTACGGCAGGATCCTCGGGCTCACCCTCGTCCCGCTCCAGTTCGCCCTCGCCATCGAGCTGACCGCGCCCCGCACCTGGGGCAACCGGCGCGCCGCCCTCGCCGGGGCCACCGCGCTCGGCGCGCTCGTCGGCTTCGTCCAGATCCAGGCGGGCGCCGTCGTGCCCCGCACCCTCGACCCGATCGGCTTCGACCAGCCGCCGCGCTGGCCGAGCTACGCCTGGGCGGCGGCCCACATGAAGCGCGGCGACGTCGTCCTGACCGACGGCTACCGCCCCATGCGCTCGATCCCGGCGTTCGGCGTCAACCTGGTCGCGCCCGCCTGGCCGGACGCGTCGCTCGCGGAGTCCGCGCGCAACGAGCGCCTGGGCGAGGTGCGCGCCTACCTCGACCCGGCCACCTCGGCCGCCGAACGCGCCGCCGTCGTCCGGCGCCACCACGTGCGCTGGCTCCTGGTGGCGCCGGAGCAGCCGCTGCCGCCGGAGGCGGTGGTGGTGGCGTGGAGCGCGCGGACGGGCGAGGTCCTCGCGCGGGTGGGTGGCGCGTCGTCGCGCGGATGAGGGCGCGTCCTCGGGCGGATGAGCGGCGCCGGTCCCGGTCCGGGACCCCGTCCTGCGCTCCGTCCGGCACTCCGTGACGAAGCCCCCTAATCGGATAATTTCTACCAAGCCCTAAAATTTCCCCTGTGGACCCCATCTCACCTCAAGAGCCCCAGATCACCGTCGTCGTGATCGGCTACGACGACGCCCCGCACATCGCCGACGCGGTGCGCTCCGCGCTCGCCCAGGGCCCCGTGGTGGGCGAGGTGATCGCGGTCGACGACTGCTCGACGGACGACACCCCCGCCGTCCTCGCGGAACTGGCCGCCGCCGACCGGCGGGTGCGGGTCGTGCGGCGCGCCGTCAACAGCGGCGGCTGCGGCGCCCCGCGCAACGACGGCGTCGACGCTGCGACGCTGCCGTACCTGATGTTCCTGGACAGCGACGACGTGCTGGCGCCGGGCGGCGCGCGGGCGCTCCTCGCCGCGGCGCTGCGGCACGGCGCGGACGTCGCGTCGGGCCTGTGCGTGCGGCGCGAGCTGCCGTCGGGGCGCGAGGTGCCCTGGCAGCCCGAGCTGTACCGCAAGGCCGCGCTCGTGACCCGCCCCGAGCTGCGCCCCCGCCTCGTCCACGACACGCTGTGCGTCAACAAGCTCTACCGCACGGACTTCCTGCGGGAGCACGCCGTCCGCTTCCCCGAAGGCCGCTTCATCTACGAGGACTTCGTCTTCGGCGCCCGGGTCCTCGCCGCCGCCCCGCGCATCGCCCTCGTCCCCGACACCGTGTACGTGTGGCACGTGCGGCGCACCGCCGCCAAGCTGTCGATCTCGCTGGACCGCGCGGGCATCGAGAACTGGCGGGCCCGGATCACGGCACACCGCCAGGCCGTGGACATCCTGCGCGGCGCCGCCGACGGCGACAAGGTGCTGGCGCGGGCCGCCCGCGCCCAGTTCCTCGACCACGGCCTGCGCATGTACACCCGGGAACTGCCCCAGCGCGGCCCCGAGTACCAGCGCGAGTGGTGGGCGCTCACCCGCGCCTACCTCACCGAGTTCGACGAGGCCGACCTCGCGGCCGCCCCCGCCCCCGGCCGCGTCATCGCCCGGGTCGTCCTCGCGGCCGCCGAGCCGCGCGACCTGGACCGCCTCAAGCAGGTCGCGGCCCGCCCGGCCCGGCTCGCCCCGCCCTACGCGCGCGCCGCCGACGACACCCCCGTCTGGTCGGCCGACCTGCCCCAGGTCACCCTGGAGCACCTCCTCGCAAGGCCGCTGCGCCTGCTGCCGCTCGCGGTCGACGCCGAACTGCGTCCGCGCCGGGGCGCGAGCGTGCTGCGGCTGCGCCTGCACGAGCTGTACGGCCGGGTCGCGGCGGCGGGCCCGGGGGTGGTCGACGTGGAGCTGACGCGCCGGGGCGGCGGGCGCCCCGGCGTGCGGCGGTCGGCGGCGTTCACGGCCGAGGAGCCGGGCCGGACGTGGGTGGCCGACGTGCGGGTCGACCTCGCGGCGCTCGACGGCGACGTGTGGGACCTGCGCGTGCGGCTGCTGTTCGGCGACGGCACGGCGCGCGAGACCACGGCGCGCGCGGTGGCCGGGCCCGGCCTGCTGCGCCGCACGGTGGTGCCGGGCGGGCGGCGCGGCGTGCTGCTCGTCCAGCCGTACGCGACGCAGGCCGGGAACCTGTCGGTGCGGCTCGCGCCGGGGCTCCGCGGGGTGGTGGCGGTGGCGCGGCGGCGGCTGGCGCGGTTCGTGCGGAGGCGTGCGGGCGGACGAGGGGACGGCCTCTGACGTGCGCGAAGGCCATCGCGGGCGGACGGCCCCCGGCCGGGGCCGTCGGGCGGACGGCCCCTGACGTGACCCGTATCCGGGCTCTGCGACACTGCACGTCCGGGATGTCCGGGGTACATCCCGGGCCAACACGACACGACGGGACGAGCTGACCATGACCTGGCTGATCACCGGCGGCGCCGGATACATCGGTGGGCACGTCGTGCGCGCCATGACGGAGGCGGGCGAGCGGACGGTGGTCTACGACGACCTGTCGTCGGGCCTCGCCGAGCGCGTGCCTGAGGGGGTGCCGCTCGTCGTCGGCTCGACCCTCGACGCGGACCGGGTCGCGGGCGCCCTGCGGGACCACGCGGTCACGGGTGTCGTACACCTGGCGGCGAAGAAGCAGGTCGGCGAGTCGGTCGAACAGCCCCTGCGCTACTACCGGGAGAACGTGGAAGGCCTCAGGGTCCTCCTGGACGCGGTCGCGGACGCCCGGGTGCCGTCCTTCGTCCTCTCCTCGTCGGCCGCCGTGTACGGCATGCCCGACGTGGACCTGGTCACCGAGGACACGCCCTGCGTGCCGATGAGTCCGTACGGCGAGACGAAGCTCGCGGGCGAGTGGCTGACCCGCGCGGTGGGCCGCGCGACGGGCCTGCGCACGGCCTGCCTGCGGTACTTCAACGTGGCGGGCGCGGCGAGCCCGGAGCTCGCCGACACCGGCGTGTTCAACCTCGTCCCGATGGTCTTCGAGAAGCTCACCGCGGGCGCGGCCCCCCGGATCTTCGGCGCCGACTACGCCACGCCCGACGGCACCTGCGTGCGCGACTACATCCACGTCACGGACCTCGCCGAGGCCCACGTGGCCGCCGCCCGGCGCCTCGCGGGCGCGCCCGAGTCCACCGACCTGACCCTCAACGTCGGCCGTGGCGAGGGGGTTTCGGTGCGCGAGATGGTCGACCTGATCGCGGACGTCACGGGGTACGACATCCCGGCGACGGTCACCGAGCGGCGCGCGGGCGACCCGGCCCGGGTGGTCGCCGCCGCCGACCGCGTCACCGCTGAACTCGGCTGGTCGGCCAAGCGGGACGTGCGCGAGATGGTGGAGTCGGCGTGGGCGGGGTGGACGCGGCTGCACCCCGAGGCACGCACCGAACGGTAAGTACCGCACCAAATAGTAGGTACTTGAGGATCCGTACGGCGGAATCCAGGCTGGGGTGCGAGGCCGCATCGCCCACCCCACCCCAGCATTGGAGCACCATGCCCGAGCATGCCCGCACGCCCGTGACGATCGTCGGACTCGGTGCCATGGGAGCGGCGCTCGCCTCGGCGTACGTCGCGGCCGGGCATCCGACGACGGTCTGGAACCGCAGCCCCGAGAAGGCCGCGCCCCTCGTCGAGCGGGGCGCGACACACGCCCCCGACATCCGCGACGCGCTCGCCGCGAGCCCCCTGACGATCACCTGCCTGACGACGTACGACGCCACCCTCGCCGCCCTCGAACCGGCCACCGCCGCGCTCGCCGGACGCACCCTCGTCACCGTCAACTCCGGTATCCCCTCCGGCGCCCGCGCGATGGCCGAGTGGGCCACCGGGCACGGCGCGCGGTTCCTGGACGGCGCGATCAAGAACGTCCCCGCGGCCGTGGGCGCGGCCGACACCCTGCACTACTACTGCGGCGACCGCGCCCTCTTCGAGGAGTACGAGGCCACGCTGCGAGTCATCGGCGGCGACACCGTGCACCTGGGCACCGAGCCGGACCTCGCGGCGCTGTACGAGTCGGCGGTCGGCGGCACGCTGCTGCCCGCGCTGCTCGGCTTCTTCCAGGGCGCGGCGCTGGTCACGGCGCGGGGCCTGGAGGCGAGCACGCTGGTGCCGTACACCGCGAAGTGGCTGGAGATGATCGTCTCCCTGCTGCCGCACTACGCGGCGGAGATCGACCGCGGCGCCTACGACGACCCCCAGTCGTCCATCGGCATCTTCCACGCGGGCAGCGCCGACGAGCGAGAGGTCGCGGCCGAGGCCGGGCTCGACACCCGCTGGCTGGAGCCGATGCACGCGCTCCTGGACCGGGCGGTGGCGGAGGGCCGCGCGGACCAGAGCGTCAGCGCCCTGGTGGAGGTGTTGCGCAAGCCCGCGTAGGGCCCGCCGGGGCCTCGGGGGCCGGGGGTGTAGCAGGCTGCACCCCCACCTCGGGGGCTCGCCCTCTCGTGCCCGAAGGGCCCCGATTCCTAGCGTTCTCGGTGACGGGCGGCGTGTGCCGCGACGGTCACCGAGAGGGCGTACGGAATGTTCAGGCGGCGCGGTCCGGAGCGGTTGGCGCGGGCGGGGCGGGCGGGGGCCGGAGGGAACGGCTTCGCGCCCGGCGGTGACGGCTTCGCGCCCAACGGCGGCCACGCGCCGAGCGATGCCGCCCTCGCCCTCGACGGGGTCTCCCGTACGTATCGCGGTGGCGCCGTCGTCGCGCTGCACCCGACCGATCTGGCCGTGGGGCGCGGCCGGTTCGTCGCCGTCATGGGGCCCTCGGGGTCCGGGAAGTCGACGCTGCTCCAGTGCGCGGCGGGGCTCGACCGGCCGACGTCCGGGCACGTGCGCGTGGAGAGCGTCGAGCTCGGCTCGCTGAAGGAGGCCGCCCTGACGCGGCTGCGCCGGGAGCGGATCGGCTTCGTCTTCCAGGCGCACAATCTCGTGCCGTCGCTGAGCGTCGCGGAGAACGTGGCGCTGCCCCTGATGCTGGGCGGCGCCGACGGCACCGACGAGACGACGGCCCGGCGCGCGGCCGTGGCCCTCGCCGCCGTCGGCCTCGGCGACCGGGCCGACGACCGCCCCACCGAACTCTCCGGCGGCCAGCAGCAACGCGTCGCGATAGCCCGCGCCCTGGTGACCGACCCGGCCGTCGTCTTCGCCGACGAGCCGACCGGCGCCCTCGACCCGGCGACCGCCCACGACGTCCTCGCCCTGCTGCGCCAGGCCGTGGACCAGGACGGCCACACGGTCGTCATGGTGACCCACGACCCGACCGCGGCGGCGTGGTGCGACGAGGCGGTGTTCCTGGCGCAGGGCCGCGTGGTGGCGACCCTGCACCGCCCGGACGCGGAACGGGTGCACGCGGTGATGCGACGGCTGGGACGAGGGGCGGTGGCGGCGTGAGCACGCCCAAGTCCTGGGCGGGGTCGGGGTCTGCGCCGGGGCCCGGGTCGGGGTCTGCGCCGGGGCCCGGGGCGGGGTCTACGCCGGGGCCCGGGGCGGGGTCTACGCCGGGGCCCGGGGCGGGGTCTACGCCGGGGCCCGGGGCGGGGTCTGCGCCGGGGCCCGGGGCGGGGTCTACGCCGGAGCCCGGATCGACGTCCACGCCGGAGTCCTGGCCTGCGTCCGCGTCCGGACACAGGTCCACGCCGGACGCCAGGTCCACGCCCGACGCCAAGTCCGCATTCACACCCGCCGCCACACCCGCGCCCGCACCGGAGCCCACACCCATGTCCGCGCCGCAGTCGACGTCCAAGCGCACGTCCGCATCCCGACCCACGCCCACGTCAAGGCGGAAGCCCAAGTCCACGCGCACGCCCACATCCACGCGCACGCCCAAGTCCACGCCCAAGCCCAAAGTCACCGCCCTCCTCGCCGCCCGAGCCGCCCGCACCCACCGCAAGGCCTGGGCCGCTGTCTTCGCCGCGCTCGTGCTGACCTCCGCGCTGCTCGGCACCTTCGCGTTGGCGGTGGCGTCGGCGGCGCTCGGGCACGCGCCGGTGGAGCGGTACGCGGCGGCGGACCTCGTGGTCGCCGGGGACCAGAACACCCGGTACACCGCGAAGCCGTGGGGGTCGGAGCCGGAGACGAAGACCACGGGGCTGACGGAGCGGGTGCGGGTGCCCGAGGCCGCGCTCGGTGTGGTCCGCGCGGTCCCCGGCGTCGAAGCGGCCGTCGCCGACCGGCTGTTCCCGGTGGGGCTCAAGGGCGAGTCGGTCACCGGTCGGCCCTGGGACGCGGCCCGGCTGGCGCCGTTCGCGCTGCGGGACGGCCGGGCGCCGCAGCGGCCGGACGAGGTCGTCGTGGGCGCGGGCCGGGCCCGCACCGGCGACCGGGTGGCGCTCCGCGCCGGCGGGGCGGACGCCGCGTACCGCGTGGTGGGCGTCGCCGACGGGCCGCGCGCCGCCGTGTACTTCACCGCCGGGCGGGCCCGTGACCTGGCCGGGCACGCGGGCACCGTCGACGCGATCGGCGTCGTGGCCGGGCCCGGCGTGAGCGCGGGCGAGCTGTACGGGCGGGTGCGGGACGCGGTGGACAAGGCGGAGCTGCGCGCCGCCGGGGACCGGGCCGACGGGGACTCCGCCGGGCTGCGGGTGCTCTCCGGGGACGGCAGGGGCACCGCCGAGCACCTGGCGGCGGCGCCCGCCCGCGCGACGATGATCGAGATCCTCGGCGCGGTCGCCGGGACCATGGTGATGATCGCCGTCCTCGTGGTGGCGTCGACGATCGTGCAGGCGCTGCGGCAACGCGGCCACGAGCTGGGCCTGTTGCGGGCCGTGGGCGCGACGCCCCGGCAACTGCGGGGCGCGGTGGGCCGCGAGGTGGGCCGGGTCGCGGTGGCCGCCGCGGCGGTGGGCGCGGTCCTCGCCGTACCGGCGTATCTCGGCCTGCGGGCGCTCCTGGACGCGCGCGGCGCGCTGCCCGACGGCCTGCGGCTCCCCCTGCCGCCCTGGCTGTTGGCCGCTCCCCTCGTGACCGCCGCCGTGACGGTCCTCGTCGCCCGTCTGTCCGCCCTGTTCGCCGTCTCCCGGGCGGCGAAGGTCCGTCCGGCGGAGGCGCTGCGCGAGTCGCCGCCCGGGACGCCCCGCCGCGTCACCGGCCTGGTCCTGCTCGGCGTCGGCGTCACCGCAGCGGGGACGGCGGTGACGCAGCACGGCCAGGCCGCCGCGGCGGCGACGAGCACGGCCGCCGTTTCGCTGGTCATCGCGTGCGCGGTGCTCGGCCCGTGGATCGCGACGGGCGCGATGCGGGTGCTCGGCGCCCCCATGCGCCGCTTCGGCGGCCCCGGCGGGGGGCTCGCCGCCGCCAACTGCACGGCCGCGGCGGCCCGTCTCGGCGCGGCGATCACCCCGATCGTGCTGGTCACCGCGTTCTCCGTGGTCCAGCTCGCGGCGGGCGCGACGCTCTCGCACGAGGCGCGGGCGCAGGCGCGGGAGGTGGCCCGGGCGGACCTGGTGGTGCGGGCGGACGGCGGCCTGCCGTCCGGCGCCCTCGACCGGATCCGCTCGGCGCCCGGGGTGGCCGCGGCGACCGAGGTGGTCCACAGCACGGTCGTCCTCGCCCGCAAGGAGGCGGGGTCGCCGGTGCTGGAACGCGTACCGGTGCTCGGCGTCACGCCGCAGCGGCTGACCCGCACCCTGGACCCCGACGTCCGCGAGGGCGGCCTGGGTGGCCTGCGCCCCGGCACGGTCGCCCTCTCCTCGGACCGGGCCCGCTCCCTCGACGCCAAACCGGGCTCGACGGTGACGCTGCGCTTCGGCGACGGGGCCGAGGGGCGGCTGCGGGTGGTCGCGGTGTACGAACGGGGCCTGGGCGCGGGGGACTTCCTGCTCTCCCGGGACGAGGTCCTGCGGCACACGTCCGGCGTCGGCGCGGCCCGGGTGCTCGTCGCGACGGACGGCGGGGCCCAGGCGGCCCAGAAGGTACGCGCGGCCGTGCCGGGGGCGCGGGTGGACCGGGGCGCGGAGGCCGTGCGGGCCGCCGCGCACGTCGAGCCGGAGGACCAGGCCCTGGGCGAGGTGGTCAACGCGACGGCGGTCGGGGCGATCGGGGCCTTCACGGTCGTGGCCGTCCTGAGCACCCTCACCCTGATCGGGGTGGGCCGCCGCCCCGAACTCACCCTCCTGCGCCGGGCGGGAGCGGCCCGCGCCCAACTGCGCCGTATGCTCCACGCGGAGGCGGCGGCGATCGCTCTCACGGGCCTGACCGTGGGCGCCGCGGCGGCCCTCGTCCCGCTCCTCGCGTTCAGCCTCGCCTTCACGGGGGCGCTGCCCCACCTCCCTGCGACCCAGGTGATCCTGATCGTGACGGTGGTCGCGGCGACGACTCTGGCGGGGACGGTGCCGCCGCTGTGGCGGGTGCTGCGGGGGCGCTATCCGACGGGCTGAGGCGGCGGAGCGTTCCACCCCGGCGTTCCAGGCTGCACGCGTATCCCCTGGCCAACGACCGTTTTTGCGTTCCAGTGTCCCAAGCTGCCCGGTTTTATTGGCGATTTGCATGGATCACCTCGCACGCTGGTGGCAGTGGGGCTCAACGGCTTCACCGCAACGACATGAGGAGTTCGTACATGCTTAAGCGCTCACGGCTGATCGCCGCGCCGGTCGCGGCTGCGGCCCTGACCCTGACCGTCGCCGGCTTCCAGGCAAGCGCGGCCGAGTCCTCGGCTTCGGGCGGCGCGGACCGGTCCGGCAAGGCGGCCGCGGCGGCCCCGTGTCTGGCGGGCGCCACGACGCTGGTCGGCGATCTCGACGGCGACGGCCGCCCGGACAAGATCATCAACCCTGGGCACACCGGCCTCAAGATGACGGTCCAGTGGGGCACCGCGAGCGGCTCGTTCGGCACCAAGCACACCGTCAGCAAGCTGCTCGGCACGAGGTCCGGAGAGGTCACGACCGCCGCGGTCGCCGACTTCCAGAACGACGGCACCCTCGACATGGTCGTCAACATCGTCAAGCCGTCCGGCATCGACGACCCCAACAAGGCGCGCGTCGCGCAGTACCGCCCCGGCCCGCTCAAGCGCGCCGACCTGGGCTCCGCCTCCGCCCGCAAGCTCGACATCGGCACCCAGGGCGAGGCCAAGCAGCTCCGGATCGCCGACTACGGCGGCGACGCGTACCCGGACCTCGCGGTCCTCAACAACGCCGGTGACGGCGTGTGGGAGCGGTCCGTGCGCCTCTCGAAGCCGGGCACGGGACCGGGCAAGTACGACTACGACCTGCAGCAGCGGTACGGCAAGACCGGCACCCCGGCCGAGCCGCCGGCCATGCCCACCAGCGGGTGGAAGCACTTCTACAAGGCGTGCTCCTGACCACGTCCTGAGCACCGGTCACGGCGGCACCTCCACCGGCCACGAGCCGCGGGCGCGCCGAACCGTCGGGTGGGCCCGGTCCGGGCCCACCCCCTTGCGCGTGCCGGGTCCTACTGGGCCTTGTTCAGGTACGCGAGGACCGCGAGCACCCGCCGGTGCCCGCTGTCGCTCGGCGGCAGCCCGAGCTTCAGGAAGACATTGCCGATGTGCTTGCTGACCGCGCGGTCGGAGATGGACATGGTGGCGCCGATGGTCGCGTTGTCGCGGCCTTCGGCCATGAGGTGCAGGGCCTCGTGTTCGCGGGGCGTGAGGGAGTCGAGCGGGTCGGCGCCGCGGCGGGTGAGGAGTTCCGTGACGACCTCGGGGTCGAGGGCGGTGCCGCCCGCGGCGACCCGTTCCAGGGCGTCGAGGAACTCGTCGACGCGGCCGACGCGGTCCTTGAGGAGATAGCCGACGCCGCTCGCCCCGGCGCCGAGGAGTTCGGCCGCGTACGTCTCCTCGACGTACTGGGAGAGGACGAGCACCGGCAGCTCCGGCAGTTGCTCGCGGGCCGCGAGGGCCGCGCGCAGGCCTTCGTCGCGGAAGCCGGGCGGCATCCGGACGTCGAGGACGGCGACGTCGGGGCGGTGTTCGAGGAGCGCGGGCAGGACCTCGGGGCCGGTGGCCGCGACGGCCGCCACCTCGTGTCCCACGGACGTCAGGAGCAGCACGAGACCCTCCCGCAGCAGGGCGTTGTCCTCCGCGATCACCACACGCACGGCAGCTCCACTCCGATCTCGGTCGGCCCCCCGGTGGGACTGACCACCTCCATGGTCCCGTCGAGCGCCGCGACCCGGCGCCGCATGCCGAGCAGGCCGGTGCCGCCGGACTCGTCGGCCCCGCCCCGCCCCTCGTCCCGCACCAGCAGCCGCAGCCCCGCCGCCCCACGGGCGAGTTCCACCGCCGCCCGCCGCGCCCCGCTGTGTTTCGCCGCGTTCGTCAGTGCCTCCGCCACCACGAAGTACGCGGCCGCCTCCACGGCGGCGGGAGCGCGCGGCCCGCCCTCCACGCCCTCGTCGCGCACGGTCACGTCCAGGCCACTGCTGGCCGCCAACGCCCTGACGGCACCGACGAGTCCGCGGTCCGTCAGGATCGGCGGGTGGATGCCGCGCACGACGTGGCGCAGCTCGGTCAGGGCCTCCTCGGCCTGGTCCTGCGCGTCGGCGAGGAGCTTGCGGACGACCTCGGGGTCCGGAGGGCCGGCGCCGGGGTCGGCGGTGACCTGCTTGTCGTACGCCCGCCGGGCCAGGCCGACGCGCATCGAGAGGGAGACGAGCCGCGCCTGGGTGCCGTCGTGCAGGTCCCGTTCGATCCGGCGCAGCTCGGCGCCGTGCGCCGCGACCGCGCCCGCCCGGGTGACGGTCAGCTCCTCGACCCGTTCGGTCAGTTCGGCGTTGCGCTCGGCGTCGGGCGACGGCTTGAGCAGCGCCCGCGACCAGCGCGCGTCGAGGGCGGCGAAGCGCACGATCAGCGGGAGCACCACGGCCCTGCGGCCGAGCAGTCCGCACCACACGCCGTCGACCAGCATGCCGACCACCCACACCGGCAGCGCCACGTACAGCAGCAGCAAGCCGTAGATGAAGTGCAGGACGAGCCACCGCAGGTCCCGGTACGTGCCGGGGTCCTTGACGGCCTTCCGCACCCGTTCGACGAGGGTGCCGGTCAGCGGCGTGTACGCCTCGGGGATCCGCCGCCCCGACCACTCGCCGACCTGCCGCCGCTTGATCCCGGCGAGCCTGCGCAGCAGCAGGACCGTCTCGGGCAGCATCCCCAGGCCGACCACGATGAGCGACGCGACGACGGTGAAGAGGAGGATGCCGACGAAGATGTACGAGATCATCGACAGGCCGGCGCCCATGAGCAGCAGCATGGAGGCGCGGTCCGCCCGGTCGATCGTCTCTCGCATGAGCCTCAGGCTAGGCGAGGGCTTCCGTGGGCGCGGGCGTGCCCGCCCCCTGGAGGATGGTGCAGCGGGCTGCACCATCGCTTCGGGGGGACGCTCCCTCGCCATCGAGGCGCGGGGGCGGCAGAGTTGATCACGTACGAAACCGACGGACCCTCCAGCCCTCACCCCTCGTCCGGGCGCCCAGCCGTCCCGCCGTCCCGAAAGGTCACACCATGAAGGCCGCCCTCTGGCTCCTGCTCGCCCTCGGCACCATCGTCAACGCCTTCGGCGGCATGCTGTTCGACGGCGCGCTGGAGATCGCCGTGAGCGTCACCACGGGCGTCGCCGTCATCGGCTCGATCACGGCGCTGGTGCTGACGCGCGAGAAGCGGGCCTGAGCGAGGGCCGGGACGGGCCTGGGCCGCATCGGCCCACAGCGCCCCGGCCCACCCGCGTCCGGGCGGCGCGCGGCCCTACAGCGCCCTGAGCCCCGCCGCCGTAGCCCGCACCAAGCTCTCCAGGTACCCCTTCGGCAGTTCCCCGCGCACCACCACCGCCCGCCAGTACAGCGGCCCCGACATCAGGTCGAGGGCCAGTTCCTCGTCCCCGTCGGCCAGGCCCGCGCGCAGTTCGCCGCGCGCCACCGCCTGCGCGACGATGCCGCTCGCCACGCCGTGCTGGCCCTCGCGGAGCGCCTTCTGCAGGGCCGCCGCCATCTCGGGGTTGCGGGCCGCCTCGGCCTGGAGGTCGGGGATGACCTGGGAGGCGACGGGGTGGCGCAGGGCCCGGGACGTCACCTCGTACAGGAGGCGCAGGTCGCCCTCCAGGGAGCCGGTGTCCGGGGTCGGCAGGCCCTGGACGGCCAGGGCCGACACCAGGTCGAGGACCAGGTGCAGCTTGGAGCGCCAGCGCCGGTAGACGGCGGTCTTGCCGACGCCCGCGCGGCGCGCGATGCCCTCGATCGACATGCGGGCGTAGCCGACGGCCGCGAGCTCCCCGAAGACGGCGGCCCGGATGGCCTCGGTCACATCCTCACGGAGCACGGCGGCTCCGGCCGGCGTCCTTTTGCCCTGCTGGCGTGCGGTACGGCCCGCGTCCCCGTCGCTCGTCGTCATACGGACAGCATAAGGCGTGACGACGATACGGTTGCGTCCCGACGTAATGACGTCCTACTGTCGGCGTGACGACGATACGGACCCGTCCCGACGCACAGACGTGTCGCCGTCGCCCTCGGACCCCCGCGCCCCCGAGCGAAAGCAGCGGACGTGAGCCAGCTCCTCGACAAGCCGCCCACCGCGACGGCCGCCCCCTCCGGACCCCCCGCCCTGTCCCCCGCCGACCTGGCCGCCCGCCACGGCCTGACCGTCAGCGGCGCCCGCCCCACCCTGCCCGCCTACGTACGGCAGCTGTGGCACCGGCGGCACTTCATCACGGCGTTCGCCACCGCCAAGCTCACCGCGCAGTACAGCCAGGCGAAGCTCGGCCAGCTCTGGCAGATCATGACGCCGCTCCTGAACGCGGCCGTGTACTACTTCATCTTCGGCGTGCTGATGAACACCAGGCACGGCGTGCCGGACTACGTCCCGTTCCTGGTCACGGGCGTCTTCGTGTTCACGTTCACGCAGCAGTCGGTGATGGCGGGCACGCGGGCGATCTCCGGCAGCCTTGGCCTGGTCCGCGCCCTGCACTTCCCGCGCGCCTCGCTCCCCCTCTCGTACTGCCTGCAACAGCTCCAGCAACTGCTGTTCTCGCTGTGCGCCCTGGTGGCGATCCTGCTGGCGTTCGGCGTGCCGCCCACCGCGTCCTGGCTGCTGGCGATCCCCGCGCTCGCGCTGCAGTTCACGTTCAACGCCGGGCTCGCCCTCGCCATGGCGAGGATCGGCGCCAAGACCCCGGACGTCGCGCAGCTGATGCCGTTCGTGCTGCGGACGTGGATGTACGCGTCCGGGGTGATGTGGAGCATCGACACGGTCCTGAAGGACCGCCACCTGCCGCACGCGGTGACCGTGCTCCTGGAGTCCAACCCGGCCGCCGTCTACATCGACCTGATGCGCTTCGCCCTCATCGACAGCTTCCACGCGGGCCGGCTCCCCGCGCACGTGTGGGCCTGGGCGGTGGGCTGGGCGCTGCTCGCCGGGGTCGGCGGGTTCCTGTACTTCTGGAAGGCGGAGGAGACGTACGGCCGTGGCTGACACCCCCACCGTGATCGCCGACGCGGTCGACATCGTCTACCGCGTCCACGGCGCGGCCACCTCCGGCCGCGGCGCCGCCACCGCCGCCCTCGGCCGCATCCTGCGCCGCCGCGAGGGCGGGGAGGCGCGTGGCGTCCGCACGGTCCACGCCGTCCGCGGCGTCTCCTTCACCGCCCACCGCGGCGAGGCCATCGGCCTGATCGGCACCAACGGCTCGGGCAAGTCCACCCTGCTCAAGGCGGTCGCCGGGCTGCTCCCCGTCGAGCGCGGGCACATCTACACCGACGGCCAGCCGTCCCTGCTCGGCGTCAACGCGGCCCTGATGAACGACCTCACCGGCGAGCGCAACGTCCACCTCGGCGGCCTGGCCATGGGCATGTCCCGCGCGCAGATCCGCGAGCGCTACCAGCAGATCGTCGACTTCTCCGGCATCGACGACAAGGGCGACTTCATCTCCCTGCCGATGCGCACGTACTCCTCCGGCATGGCGGCCCGCCTCCGCTTCTCCATCGGCTCGGCCAAGGATCACGACGTCCTCCTCATCGACGAGGCCCTCGCCACCGGCGACCGTTCCTTCCAGAAGCGCTCGGAGTCCCGCATCCGCGAACTGCGCGCACGCGCGGGCACGGTCTTCCTGGTCAGCCACAACAACAAGTCGATCCGGGACACCTGCGACCGCGTGCTCTGGCTGGAGCGCGGCGAGCTGCGGATGGACGGGCCGACGGCGGAGGTCATGAAGGAGTACGAGCGGTTCACCGCCCGCTGACAGTGCCCCTTTTGTCGCATCAATACGCAGATCCTTACACTATGGGAGCGTTTACACCGGAAGGACGAGAGAGGCGGGCCGCTGGATGCCAGACCTGAGCGTCGTCGTGTACGGCCGCAATGTGCAGGGACATCTCCCCGAGGCCCTGGCGGAGCTGGCGGACGCCGGCCCCGCGGTCGAGGTGGTCCTCGCGGCCGTCGGCGCGTCCGCCCAGGAGGCCGCCGCCCGCCACCCGTACGTCACGGTGGTCCCGCTGCCCGACGGCACCCCGGACGGCGCGGCCCGTGCGGCGGGCGCGGCGCGGGCGAGCGGGCGCCGGCTGCAGTTCGCGCACAGCAAGGACGGGGTGCCCGCGCTCGCGGCCCGAGCGGTCGCCGAGCGCGCGGCGGCCCTCGACGACACCGTGGACGTGCTGCTCACCGACCACGTCGTCTCCACCTGGCGGCACTCGCGGACGCCGAGCCGCGACGGCCGGTTCCTGGCCAAGCCGGGCCGCCGGGACGTGCCGCTCGCCGACTGCCCGGATCTGCTGAAGGTCACGCCGCTGCTGGGGACGAGGATCGTGCGGGCCGACTTCTGGCGGGCGCACGCGGAGCTGTTCGGTACGGACGACGAGCTGTTCGTGGCGTACGCGGTGCCGCTGGTCGCCGGGCGCGTGGCAGCGTACGACCAAGTCGCCCTGGAGGACCGGCGGTTGCGGGTGGAGAGCCTGCCGCCGGTCACGCCCGAGGACCGCTTCGCGCTCCTGGAGACGTACGAGCGGCTCCTGAACCTGGCGGCCGAGCGGGACGCGGGAGGCGGCCCCGGCGCCGTGCTGTACGCGGCGATGGTCACCGCGAGCCTGCGGATCGTCGCCCGCGACCGGCTGCCCGAACCGGCGGCGCGGGAGTTCTTCCGCCGGGCCTCGCGCGCGGCGGTCGCCCACCGCCCGCCCGGGTACCGCAGCCCCGGCGGCCTCGAAGGGGTGCGCCGACGCCTCCTGGAGGAGGACGCGTACGCGAAGTACCGCGCGTTCCAGGCGGTCAACCAGCGGCGGCGCAAGGTGCGTTCGGCCGTCGGGGCGGGACGGGCGGCGGTCGGCAGGAAGGTCCGGGACGCGCGCTACCACCAGGACCTGCGGCGCCCGGTCGACCCGAACCTGGCCGTGTTCTCCGCGTACTGGGACCGGGGCGTCGCCTGCAACCCGGCCGCGATCGCCGCGAAGCTCGCCGAACTCGCCCCGCACATCCACCCGGTGTGGGTGGTCGCGGCCGAGAACGTACCGCTGCTGCCGCCCGGCACGGACCACGTCGTCCCCGGCACGCGCCGCCACTCACGCGCCCTGGCGACGGCGAAGTACCTGGTGAACAACGCCAACTTCCCCAACGCGACCGTGAAGCGGCCCGACGCCGTGCACGTCCAGACCCACCACGGCACGCCCCTCAAGCGCATGGGCCTGGACCAGCTCGACTACCCGGCGGCGGCCAAGGGCCTGAACTTCCACGACCTGCTCGCGCGCGTGGACCGCTGGGACTACAGCGTCTCGTCCAACACCCACTCCACGCAGATGTGGCAGCGCGCCTACCAGTCGCGGTACGTGGAGCTGGATTACGGCTACCCGCGCAACGACGTGTACTACACGGCGACGGCGGCGGACGTGCGCGCGGTCCGCGAACGCCTCGGCATCGCCCCCGGGAAGCGCGCCCTCCTCTACGCCCCCACGCACCGCGACTACGAGGCCACCTGGACCCCGCGCCTCGACCTCGCGACCCTCGCCGACCGGCTCGGCGAGGACACCGTGCTCCTGGTGCGCGGCCACTACTTCTACGGCGGCACGGCCTCCCCGCTCGCCGGGCTGCGCCGCGCCGGACGCGTCATCGACGTGTCGACGTACGACCCCGTCGAGGACCTGGCCCTCGCCGCCGACGCGCTGATCACGGACTACTCCTCCATCATGTTCGACTACGCCAATCTGGACCGCCCGATCGTCGTCTACGCCGACGACTGGGAGACGTACGCGAAGACGCGCGGTGTGTACTTCGACCTGCTGGCGGAGCCGCCGGGCCAAGTGGCGCGCACCCAGGAGGAGTTGACGCAGTTTTTTGTCTCCGACGCCTGGCGGGACGAGACGGCGGCGAAGGCGCGGGCGGCGTTCCGGCGGCGCTTTTGCGAGTTCGACGACGGGCGGGCGGCGGAGCGGGTCGTACGGCGGGTGTTCCTGGGCGAGAGCGAAGCGTCGCTGCCGCCGGTCACGCCCCTGGACGAACGGACCCCGGCCCCGACTCCGGAGGAGGCGGCACGATGAGCACCGAGGGCACCGCACACCCGTCAGCGCCTTCCGAAGCCCCCGACGTGACCGTCACCGTCATCGTCTACAACGACGCCGAACGCCTCCCGCGTGCGGTGGCCTCACTGCGCGCCCAGACGCACCCGAACATCGAGATCGTCATCAGCGACGACCACTCGACGGACGAGACGCCGCGCGTGGCGCGGGAGTTGGCGGCGCGGGACGACCGGGTCACGTACCTCCGCCTCCCCGAGAACAGCGGCGGCTGCAGCGCGCCCCGCAACCGGGCGATCGAGATCGCGCGCGCACCGTTCCTGATGTTCCTGGACAGTGACGACGAACTCCCCGAGCGAGCGGTGGAGTTGCTGCTCGCGGCGCACGCCGAGGCGGAGGTCGACTTCGTGATGGGCGCCGTGGAGCGGGTCCGGGTGGACACCGGCCGTACGTCGACGTGGATGCCGCACCTCGTCGCCGAGCGCCGCACGGTGGCGGGCATCGAGGCCGAACCCGGCCTGTTCTTCGAGCACTTGTCGACGAGCAAGATGTACCGGAAGTCCTTCCTGGACCGGAACAACCTCCGCTTCCCCGAGGGCATCCACTACGAGGACCAGCTGTTCTCGGCGCAGGCGTACTGCCTGGCGAAGGCGTTCACGGTGATCCCCGAGCCGGTGTACCGCTGGTACATAGAGCCCTACGGCGCGGCGGAGGCGGCGTCGATCTCCAACCAGCGGCACAAGCTGAGCAATGTGCGGGACCGGGTGCACGTGCAGGGCCTGATCGATGCGTTCCTGGTGGAGAGCGGGCACGCGGGAGTGCGGGAGGCCAAGGACTACAAGTTCCTCAAGCACGACTTCCGGATGTACGCGGGCGACCTCCCCTTCCGGGACGAGGAGTGGCTGCGGGGCTTCGCGGACATCGTGAACCCCTATCTGGCGGGCCTCGCGCAGAGGGCGTACGAGCGGCTGCCGCGCGCGGAGCGCGTCGTCCTCCAACTCGTACGGGACGGGCGACTCGCGGAGGCGCAGGTCGCGGCGCGAGGGCTCGGCCACGGAGTCGCTCCGCGCGAGGTGTGTGTGGACGGGGAGGGGCGGCTGTACTGGGGTGCGCGGGTCCCGGACACACCGTCCGCGCGCGGGGAGCTGGACCTGACGGAACTCGCCCTGGATGCGCGCCCCTTTCCCAGCGCGCAGTTCCGGCACGAGATCACGCGCATCGAGCGGGCCCCCGTCGGCGCGGCACTCACCCTCTCCGTCCGCACGTACGACCCCGGGCTCCGCCTCCCCGTGGGCCCGCAGGTGGCGAGCCTGGTCGTGGCGCCGGGCCGCCGCCGCATGACGACCCGCTTCCGCCTGGACCCGGTCCGCCCCGGCGTCTTCGAGGGCGAGGTCGTCCTGGACCTGGCGCAGGCCCGCGTCCCCGTGGACGGCTTCTCCGGCACGCGCCACCCCTTGATCCAGCTCACCGACGGCCGCCTCCGCAACAGCGGCCTGCTCCTGGCCCCGCTGACCTTCCCCCGCATGACGGCCCGGATCCCCTACCGCTCGGGCACGGCCCCACACCAGGTGACGGCGGAGCCGGAAGGCCGCGGCGCGGGCCGCCTCCAACTCACCTGGACCCCGGCGGGCGTGACGGCCCACGTCCTGCGTCCCCTGACCCGCAGGATCATCGGCCCCAGCAACTCCCGCGTACGCCGAGCGGCCCGCCTCCTGGCAAGCGCGACCCGCTGACGCGGAGGCTGCGCCCGAGCCCGCCCCCATGACGCCGCAGCCGATCACCGCCGTCCTCGCCGCCCGGCCTTTGCCCACCCGCCCGCCCCCGCCGACCCGAGTGAACCCACGCGGGCAGCAGCCCTCCACCTCTCCGCCTACGGTGCGTCCGAAGCCGCATCCAGGTCGACCATCACAGCGTCGAACCCATACCTGCCTCACGCGATCCCGCCCCTCCCGCTCACGCGCGAACCCCGAGCGTCCCGTCCGCACGCGCGGACCTCGGCGCCACTTCGGTGACGGCCTTGAAGACCAGCCAGACGGTTTTGCCAGGGGTGTGAACGGTGACACCGAAGTCGTCGGCCAAGGCCGCCACCAGGCGCAGCCCTCGGCCACCGCACTCCTCGCCGCCCTCACGGACGATCCGCGGGAACCCGCCGCCGCTGTCCCGCACTTCGATCCGGAGCAGCGGACCGTCCACAACAAGCGTGAGGCAGAACTCACGCCCCGGCGGAACGCCGTGCAACACGGCATTCGTGGCGAGCTCCGAGACGCAGAGACGTACGTCGTCATACCGATCAGTGACGTCCACACCCCACTCCACCAGCGTCTCAAGAGCGAAGGCGCGAGCAGCGGGCACGGAGCCACGTGCGCGGGGAAATCGTCGTTGCCGTGACAGGGACACGGTGAACACCGCCTTGATCCTGGGCCGTACGATGGCGATGACCGTACTACTATTCACGAAAAGCAGCAAGGTGACCCAAGGGTCAGGCGCCGAGCGGGTCGCTTAACGTGTAAAGCAGCAAGGTCGAAGCCACTGGCCACTCGGAGGACACCGTGAGCGAGAGCACGTGGGTCAGCACCTCGATGCCGTACCTGGCGCCGCGAGCGGCGGGACAGCCCCACGCGTGGGCGGCCGAGGCCGCCGCCCAGGGCGGCACGGGAGGTCAGCGCATCGTGCACGCCGGGGAGGTGCCGGCCCCGGACGCGGTGGCCGCGCTGCTCGGCGTGGCAGCCGGCGAACCCGTCGTCGTGCGCCGTCGGGTCATCGAACTGGATGACCGGCCATGCGAGTTGACGGACACGTACTATCCCGTGTCCATCGCCCGCGGCACCCGCCTCGCCGCGAAGCGGAAGATCCCCGGCGGTGCCGTCACCCTGCTCGCCGAACTCGGCCACGTCGGCGTACGGGTCCGGGAGGACGTCACCGCGCGGATGCCCAGCGCGGACGAGCGCGAGACGCTGCGTACAGGAACGGACGAACCTGTCCTGCGCCTTTCCAGGGTCACTCTGGACAGCGACGACCAGCCGATCCAGGTCGACCTGATGGTCATGCCCGCCCATCGGCAGCAACTGCGTTACGAGATCAGGATCGGATGACCGTGCCCACCACCGAAGCCCACGCGCTCGACCGCCGCTCACTGCACGAGCGGATCGCCGCCGACCTCCGGGACGAGATCATGAGCGGCGACCTGCCCCCGGGCGGCAAACTGCCGTCCACCGCGCAGTTGAAAACACGCTTCGACGCCTCCAACGCCACCATCCAGAAGGCGCTTCAACTCCTCAAGGACGAACAGCTCGTCATAGGCCGTGCCGGAGCGGCGGTCACGGTACGCGAACACAGGCAGCGCACCATGCGTCCCGCTTCCTACATGGCCCCGGCAGGCCCGGGAGAGCCGTATCGCTGGCTCACCGAGGTGGCGCGGCACGGCACGTCGGCGCACATCACACTGCTGGACGTGGCAGAGGCGCACCCGCCCGCCGACGTCTCGGCCGCCTTGAAGCTCGCCGATGGCGAATCGGCGTTGCTGCGACGGCAGCTCCTCACCATCGACGACGAACCGGCCGAACTGGTCACGTCGTACTACCCGTTGACCCTGGCCAGGGGAACCGCCATCACGGACAAGCGCCGGATCAAAGGCGGCACCCCGGCCCTGCTCGCCGAGCTCGGCTTCCCGCCGCGCCGGAGTGTGGACCGCGTTTCCGCCAGAGTTCCCACCCAGGACCAGCACCAGGCTCTGAGGCTGCCCGGCAACCTGCCGGTACTCCACACCCTGCGCGTCGTCTACAGCGACAACGACCTCCCCATCGAGGTCACCGTCATGGCCAAGGCAGGCCATCTCTATGAGCTGCAATACGAGTTCACACCTGAGTGACCCCCGCGAACGCGACCTCACCCCCAACGTCACTGCGCTCGCAGTCGGGGCAGCGCCCTGGCCGGTTCGCCCAGCGCGAGCCGGACCTCGCCCTCGTGGCCGGACAGCTCGCACTCGTTGAGCCACCAGGTCCGGGCCGGGTCCCGGGGACCGATCGAGTCGTCCAGAATTGCCCAGGCCGCCTTCATCTCGCGCAGGGCGCGGCCGCCGTCGCCCGCGTGGGCGAGAGCCCGAGCGGCCCGCGCGGCTTCCTGCCGGTCGGCCACGAACAAGAGCCACCCAGCAACCTGGGCCGCCTCCGCGACGACGGAGGCACACTCACTCCGCAAACGGTCAGGCACCGCCCCACCCGCACGGGCGCGGACGGCGAAGTCGGTCACGGGGCGCTCCGGACAGTTGTCGACCGTTGACTCCGAGACTAGCCAACGGCCGGTCCACCGGGCCGGGTTGTGGCCGCAGGTGAAGCATGGTCGGCACGAGCCGCCACCCGGTGCCGCGTCCGGCCCGGGCCCTCAGGCCAGGCTGGCGGCAGCCGCAGCGCCACCCCGCCCGGGTCGCCCCACCCCGGCCCCACCCCCCGCCCCCTCCAGGGCGGCCTCCCGCGCGACGGCCATGTCGCTGAACGGAAGCAGTCGCCCCCGCACGGTCTGGTGCGGCTCGCTGCCCTTGCCCGCGATGAGGACCGTGTCCCGGGGACCCGCCGCGGACAGGGCGAAGGCGATTGCCTCGCGGCGGTCGGCGAGGCGCTCGAAGGGCGTGCCCGTCGCGGTGAGGCCGGGCGTGATCTCGTCGAGGATGGCCTCGGGGTCCTCGTCGCGGGGGTTGTCGGAGGTCAGGACGCACAGGTCGGAGTGGGTCCCGGCGATCCTGCCCATGTCGGCCCGCTTCGTGGTGTCCCGGTCGCCGCCGCAGCCGAAGACGGTGATCACGCGGCCGCGCGCGTAGCCGCGGATGGTGGTCAGGACCTTGTCCAGGGAGTCGGGGGAATGGGCGTAGTCCACGATCACGGAGGTGCCGTCGGTGGTCTCGAAGCGTTCGAACCGGCCGGGTACGGGCGGCATGTGGGCGAGCGCGGCGACGAGCGCGTCCAGGTCGTGCCCCAGGACGTGGCAGGAGGCCAGCGCGGCAAGGGCGTTGGCGACCGAGTACCGGCCGGGGAAGGGTATGGCCGCCGGATACGCCCGCCCACCGTGCCGCAGCGTGAACCGCGTCCCCGTGGCGCTCACCGCGAGGTCGGTCGCCCGGAAGTCCGCCGGTGCGTCGAGCGCGTACGTGGTCACCGCCCCCGGCATCATCGCCACGATCCCGGCGCCCACGGGGTCGTCGGCGTTGACCACCGCGTGCCCGCACAGGCCTTGGAAGAGGCGGAGCTTGGCGTCCCGGTAGTCGGCCATCGTGCCGTGGTCGTCGAGGTGGTCCTGCGTGAGGTTGGTGAACACGCCGACGTCGATGAACGTCCGGTCCACCCGATGGGTGAGCAGAGCCATCGAGGTGGCTTCGAGGACCACGCTGCCGGTCGCGCGGTCCCGCATGTGCCCAAGGAGGTACTGCAGGTCGGGCGACTCCGGAGTGGTGAGCACCGAGGGCGGCATCGGGATCAGTTCGTCGCCGATGCGGCTGCCCGCCGTCCCGATGACTCCGACCTTCGCCCCCGTGGACATCCGCAGTACGGCTTCGACCATGTACGAGACCGACGTCTTGCCGTTGGTCCCGGTGATCGCGACCATGTCCATCCACCGGCCCGGCTCGCCGACGTACCGGGAGGCCACGACCGCAGCCGCCCGACGGGCGTCCGGCACCCGCACGGTGCACCTGCCCGCGGCTCCCGGGAGCGCTGGACGGCCGGGAAGGGCTGGACGGCCGGGAAGGGCTGGATCCGGCCCCTCGGCCACCGGCCCCTCGACCACCGAGCCCTCGGCCACCGGCCCCTCGACCACCGAGCCCTCGGCCACCGGCCCCTCGACCACCGGCCCCTCGACCACCACAGCGGCAGCGCCCCGCGCGAACGCGGCCGCCACCGAGCCGGGTCCGCCCTCCCGGTGTCCGGGCACGGCGATGAAGACGGCCCCGGGCGTGACCCGGTCGACGTCGAAGGTCACCCCCGCCGTGACCTCAGTCGCGCTCGGGTCACCCTCAAGTACCTGATGTTCCTGTCCGGCCAGGAGCTCGCTCAGCTTCACAGTGATCCCTTCGAGGTGGCCCCGGCCCGGTCGTGCGGTCGGAGCCAGGTGGCAGCACCGGCGGAGGCCGGCAAGCTGGTGTGGCGATGGGGCGAGGGAAGGGAATTCGCCCGGCGGGGCGGGGGGGGAGGGAAAGGCGCAAACGGCTCTCGGCGCCTGGAGGCCCTGGGAGACCGCGGGACGCCGCCGCGAATGGCCCGGCGCGCGGCACGGAAGAGCGGCGAACCGGTGCGCCCCAGCGCGCTAACCGTGCCCGTGGAGCGCGATCCGCCGGGGAAGGGGTGTCTCGACGTCAACGGCGACAGCCGCGTGGACGACGATCGGGCGCGGTCCTGAGGCCGCCCTGTGCGGGCACTGCCTCAGCGAACCCATGCGACCCATGAGCCCGAGTGTACGGCTGTTCCGGCGACCCCCACTCCAGATCTTCCCGTGGGCCGGTGCCGCCTCACCCCACCACCCGGTACAGCCCCAGCCCCCGCGGCCCCGTCCCCACCTTCCGCAGCGCGGGATCGTCCGCCCCCAGACCCCCGTCCCCGGGATACGCCACGACCCACCGCACCCCGTACCGCCGCAGCACCTCCATCCGCTCGGCCCGGGGCGTACCCGGCGCGAAGTACCGGCGCACGGCGTCCTCGCGCGCGACTTCGTCCGGCAGGAAGAAGTCGGGGTAGCCGGGAGCCACCGTGTACGCCCCGTACGCCGGGATCTGCCGGGCCGGGAACGTCTTCGCCATGACGACGTCCCCGTACCGCACCCAGGGCGTGATCCACCGGTAACCGGGCCACGGCGGCCGGTACTTCGCGGCGACGGCGGAGGGCAGCGCGTCCTTCGGGAGTACGTAGCCCAGCGTCCCGGCCTGCCCCCACGCGCCGACGGACAGGGCGAGGGCCAGGGCGGCGGCGAGGACGGCGGCGAAGATCCGACGCGGGCGGGCAGCGGGGACCGCCCCCGCGGCCCTCGACGTCACCGCCGCCCCGACCACCTCCGCCACCTCCACCGCCGCCGCGACCTGCGCCGGAATCAGCGCCGCGGGCAGCACCCGCCCCCACGAGTAGTGACCGCTCAGGCCCCCGGCCGCGAACACCACCGCGCCGAGCGTGAAGAACAACACCAGCGGATCGCGCCGGTCCCGGCGCAGGCGCAGGGCCAGCGCGGCCACACCCAGCAGGGCCAGGCCGAAGCGGCCGAGGAGGTCGCGGTACAGGGGGCGGTGGATCTGCTCCAGGTCCGCGCCCGCGCCGAAGAGTTCGAAGAAGGGGTAGTACGGCCAGACGACGAGCACCACGAGGCCGAGGGCCGGACCGGCGGCCAGGCGCGGCAGGACCGCGCGCGAGGGCCACGGCCGGGTGCCGAGCAGCATCGCCGCCGCGCCGAGCGAGGCGACGACACCGGTGAACTGGTGGGTGAGGAGCACGACGGCCCACAGGGCGCCGAGGCCGAGGAACACCGGCCACCCGGAGCCCGCCCGCAGGGCCTTCCGCAGCCACGCCCACAGGTGGAAGGACAGGCCCAGCGCGAACGTACTCGGATACGACACCGTCAGGGCAAGGGAGTTGAGCCCGAGGAACCCGCTCCACTCGAACAGCGCCGGGCCCCACAGGAACAGCACGCACAGCACGGCGAGCGGCGGGGCGGCCCGGCGCTCCGTCAGCGTACGGACGAAGTGCCAGATCCCGGAGAGGAGAAGGACGAGGCCGACGACGGCCGCGCCGCGCAGCACCCCGAAGACCCCCGCCCCCGTCGCCTTGGCGAGGCAGCCGAGGAGGACGGTCCACGGCGAGTAGTAGGGGCTCGGCACGTCGGCGTCGACCAGCGGATCGCCGGGGTGGAGCGGATCGTGGCGGAGCCGTTCGATCGTCGCCGCGTGGATGCCCAGGTCACCGGCCCAGGGCAGGCGGACGACGACGGCGAGGAGAAGGGCGGTGACGGCGCCAGCCACCGCCCGGAGCCCCCACACCCAGCGGGACCGGCTAGGCCCGCCGGGCGTCATGGTGGGCCCGATGCTGGAACACCCACGTCCGGTACACCAGGAAGCGGAACGCCGACGCCAGCACGATGGACTGCGCCTTCGCGATGTTGGAGCCGAGCGGCCCGTTGAGGCCCGCCCCGTGGTACGCGGCGTAGAACAGCAGGCTCTCCATGACGACGCCGATGCCGCTGAAGACGAAGAAGAGGGCGATCTGCCGCTTGGTGCGCGAGGCGCGGTCCCGGTACGCGTAGAAGCGGAAGCCGAGGTAGTTGGTGCCCATGGCGACACAGCTGGCGAGCACCGTGGCGGTCATCGGGGCCCGGCCGAGGCCGTGCAGGAGGAGGTTGAAGACGACGAGGTTGACGGCCACTCCGCTGCCGCCGACGACGCCGAACCGGACGACCTCCAGGAACAGTCGGCGCAGCCGGGCGAGGGGAACACGGGGCGCGGCGGGGGCGGGAGCGACGACGGGCCCGGCCGGCGCCTCGTGCAGCGTGCTGGTCATACGGACGGCCCCGAACCCGACCCGGTCCGACGCCCCGGTACGCCGGGGACCCCACGGGCCGCGCGGGAAAGCCGCAGCTTCCACGGCATCACCACCGACTCCAACTGCACCATCAGATTCATCTTGGACTCGCCGACCGTCCGGTCCTCGAAGTGGATCGGGACCTCCATGACGTCGAAGCCGTGGCCCACCGCCCGGTACTTCATCTCGACCTGGAAGCTGTAGCCCGCGCTGTCGACGGATCCGAGGTCGACCGCGCGCACCGCGTCGGCCCGCCACAGGTTGAAGCCGCCGGTGATGTCGCGGAGGCGGGTGCCGAGGATGGTGCCCGCGTAGGCGTTGGCCCAGCGGGACAGGAGCTTGCGGTGGGCGCCCCAGGCGTCGGAGAGCGTGCCGCCCTGGACGTACCGGCTGCCGACGACGACCCCGGCGTCCGTGGCGAGCGCGACGCCGAGCAGCTCCGCGACCTTCTCCACGGGGTGGCTGCCGTCGGCGTCCATCTGCAGGACGTAGTGCGCGCCGTCCTCGACGGCCTTGGCCATCCCGGCCGCGTAGGCCCGGCCGAGGCCGTCCTTCTCGGTGCGGTGCAGCACGCTCATGCGGCGGCGGCCCTCCGTCTCCGCGTGCCGCCGCGCGTGCTCCTCGGCGATGTCGCCGGTGCCGTCGGGGCTGGAGTCGTCGACGACGAGCAGGCTGAGGCCCGGCAGCGGCAGCGCCATCAGCGCGTCGGCCATGCCGGGCAGGTTCCCGGCCTCGTTGTACGTGGGCATGACGACGGTCAGCGGCGTCGCGGCCCATTCCTCGGGCAGCCGTCCGGCGCCGAGCACCCGGACCGCGCGCTCCGCCGCGTCCAACGGACTTGCTTCTGTCATCGGCTTACCTTGTGACCTTCCCGACCCGTACGGACTCGTCCGTCAGACAATCTCACCTACCGTAGCCCAAATGCCCGAATTAACGGCATAAGGTCAGTCTCGTCACCCGTTCCGCAGACGGTGGGTGTCCCCCATCCCGCCGCACACACCACGCCGGACACACAGACGGGGGCGGCCCCCCCCCCGCATGGGGGGGGGGCACCCCAGTAACGGCAAAACGCCGCACGCGGGTGCAGCAAGGTCCCCGCTTTCCCAACCGTCACCGAAGGGGGTTCCAAG
>NZ_JBVIZH010000001.1:1602130-1631846 GCF_055591765.1 Streptomyces sp. NPDC041205
TTGGTTTGTGTACTTTGTGGGGAGGGGGTTGGTTCCCCCCCCCCCAAACAAACCCAACATAAAGAAAAAGGGGGGGGGGCCCCCCCACCCGGGGGGGGGGGGGCCCCCCCCCCGGCAACGTACGACCTACGAATGCGTGCGCAGCAGCGTCCGCATCGTCCGCATCGCCACCGACAGGTTCGCCAGGTCGAAGGCGTCGGAGCCCTGGATCTCCTCCAGGGTGGTCCGGGCCCGGCCCAGGATCGCCGCGTTCTTGTCCTCCCACGCCTTGAAGCGCTGCTCCGGCGTGGCCGTGCCGTTGCCGACGGCGAGGACGTCGGCCGTCAGCGCGGCGTGCGCCGCGTACAGGTCCTCGCGGATGGAGGCGCGGGCCATGGACTGCCAGCGGTCGGCCCGCGGCAGCTCGATGATCCGGTCCATGAGCTGGGTGATCCGCAGCCGGTCGGCGAGGTCGTAGTAGATCTCGGCGACGGCGAGCGGGTCCTTGCCCATGCGGTCCGAGACGGCCACGATGTCGAGCGCCGGGAAGGCCGAGGAGAATCCGGCGACCCGCTGCGCCAGCTCGTCGGGGACCCCGGCCCCGGACAGTTCCTCGCGGATGTTCTCGTACCACTCCAGGTCGGAGCCGCGCATCAGCTTCGGCAGCTCGGTCCACACCTGGTCGACACCGGCGCGGAAGAACTCGACGGTCTCGGCGAGCTGCAGCGGCTGCGGCCGGTTGTTGAGCAGCCAGCGCGTGCCGCGCTCGACGAGGCGGCGGCAGTGCAGCCGCACCCGCGTCTGCACGTCGGCGGCCACGACGTTGTCGAGTTCCTCCACCGCGTCCCAGACCTCGCCGAGCCCGAAGATCTCGCGCGCGGCGAGCTGCGCCCGCACGATCTCCTCAAGGGACGCCCCGGTCTCCTCGCGCAGCCGGTGCAGGAAGGTCGAGCCGCCGGTGTTGACGGTGTCGTTGACCAGGACGGTCGTGATGATCTCGCGGCGCAGCGCGTGCGCGTCGACCTGCTCGGCGAACTTCTCGCGCAGCGCCTTCGGGAAGTACGCGTGCAGCAGCCGCCGCAGGTAGTCGTCGTCGGGCAGCGACGTGTGGATCAGCTCGTCCGCAGCGACGATCTTCGTGTACGCGAGGAGCACGGCGAGCTCGGGCTGCGAGAGGCCGCGGCCGGAGCTGAGCAGTTCCCGGATCTGCCGGTCGGCGGGCAGGAACTCAAGGCCCCGGTCGAGCTGGCCCTCACGGCCCAGGCGGCGCATGAACCGCTGGTGGGCGTGGAGCAGCGAGGGCGACTCGAAGACGGAGTTGGCGAGCGCGGTGTTCTGCGCGTAGTTGTTGCGCAGGACGAGCTGGCCGACCTCGTCGGTCATTTCGGCGAGCAGCTTGTTGCGCTGCTTGACGGTCATGTCCCCGGCCTGCACCACGGCGTTCAGCAGGATCTTGATGTTCACCTCGTGGTCGGAGGTGTCCACGCCCGCGCTGTTGTCGATGGCGTCGGTGTTGATACGGCCACCGGCGCGCGCGAACTCGATCCGGCCGAGCTGGGTCAGGCCCAGGTTGCCGCCCTCGCCGACCACCTTCACGCGCAGGTCGGCGCCGTCGACGCGGATGGCGTCGTTGGCCTTGTCGCCGACGTCCGCGTGCGACTCGGCGCCCGCCTTCACGTACGTGCCGATGCCGCCGTTCCACAGCAGGTCCACCGGCGCCTTGAGGATGGCCTGCATCAGCTCGGCCGGGGTCATCTTGGCGCCGCCGGTCTCGATGCCGAGGGCCTGGCGGATGTGCGCGTTGAGCTGGATCGCCTTGGCCGAGCGGGGGAAGATCCCGCCGCCCGCGGAGAGCAGCTCCTTGTTGTAGTCGGCCCAGCTGGAGCGGGGCAGCTCGAACAGGCGGCGGCGCTCGGCGTAGGAGGTGGCCGCGTCCGGGTTCGGGTCGATGAAGATGTGCCGGTGGTCGAAGGCGGCGACCAGACGGATGTGCTCGGAGAGCAGCATGCCGTTGCCGAACACGTCGCCGGACATGTCGCCGACGCCGACCGCGGTGAAGTCCTCGGTCTGGGTGTCGTGGCCCAGCTCGCGGAAGTGCCGCTTGACGGACTCCCAGGCGCCGCGGGCGGTGATGCCCATGCCCTTGTGGTCGTAGCCCGCGGAGCCGCCGGAGGCGAAGGCGTCCCCGAGCCAGAAGTTGTACGACTCGGCGACCGCGTTGGCGATGTCGGAGAACGTCGCCGTGCCCTTGTCTGCGGCGACCACCAGGTAGGTGTCGTCCTCGTCGTGCCGGACCACGTCGGCGGGCGGCACGACCTCGCCGGCGACCAGGTTGTCGGTGATGTCGAGCAGCGCCGAGATGAACGTCTTGTAGCAGGCGACGCCCTCCGCGAGCCACGCGTCACGGTCCACGGACGGGTCGGGCAGCTGCTTGGCGACGAAGCCGCCCTTCGCGCCGACCGGCACGATGACGGTGTTCTTCACCATCTGCGCCTTGACCAGGCCGAGGATCTCCGTACGGAAGTCCTCCTTCCGGTCGGACCAGCGCAGACCGCCGCGCGCGACCTTGCCGAAGCGCAGGTGCACGCCCTCGACGCGCGGCGAGTACACCCAGATCTCGTACGCCGGGCGCGGCTCGGGCAGGTCGGGGATGGCCTGCGGGTCCAGCTTCATGGAGACGTAGCTGTGCGGCTTGCCGCCCGCCGCCTCCTGGAAGAAGTTGGTGCGCAGCGTCGCCTTGATGACGGTGAGGAAGGAGCGCAGGATGCGGTCCTCGTCCAGGCTGGCGACCTGGTCCAGGGCGCCGTCCAGCTCCTCCAGGAGCCCGTCGGTCAGCTCGGTGCCCGCGCGCTGGCGGTCCGGGGACATCCGGGCCTCGAACAGCGAGACGAGCAGCCGGGTGGTGTGGACGTTGTTGAGGAGGGTGTCCTCCATGTAGTCCTGGCTGAACGTGGAGCCCGCCTGGCGCAGGTACTTGGCGTACGCCCGCAGGACCATCGCCTGGCGCCAGTTCAGACCGGCGCGCAGGACGAGCGAGTTGAAGCCGTCGACCTCGGCCTCGCCGGTCCAGGCGGCGGCGAAGGCCTCCTGGAAGCGGGCCCGGCCGTCGTCGCCCAGGTAGTCGCCGCTGCCGTTCTGCGCCTTCGGCATGCGCAGGCCGAAGTCGTAGATCCAGGCGCTGGTGCGGTCCGAGCAGCGCAGCTCGTAGGGCCGCTCGTCGGTGACCTCGACGCCCAGGCGCTGAAGGACGGGCAGAACGGCCGAAAGCGAGATCTGGGCGCCGGAGCGGTAGATCTTGAAGCGGCGCTCGTCGGGCGCGGCACCCACCGGCTCGTACAGGCTGAGCGCGAAGTCCTGGTGGCTCTGCTGGGAGAGCCGCTCCAGGTGGACGAGGTCGGCGACGGCGGCGCGCGGGGTGTGGTCGGCCTTGTAGCCCTCGGGGAAGGCGCCCGCGTACCGGCGCAGGAGTTCCGCCGCGCGCTCCTCGCCGAGCTCGGCGGTCAGCGCCTCGCCGAAGCCGTCGGCCCAGGAGCGGGCGGCCTCGACCAGACGGGCCTCGATGCGCTCGACGTCGGCGTCGGAGAGGTCGGGGACCTCGCCGCCCTTGGGGACGCGGACGACGAAGTGGATGCGGGAGAGGATCGACTCGGTGTTCCAGGCCGTGAAGTCGACGCTGGCGCCGTTCAGCTCCTCCTTGAGGATGTCGATGATCCGCAGCCGGACGCCGGTGGTGTAGCGGTCGCGCGGCAGGTAGACGAGCGCGGAGTAGTAGCGGCCGTACTCGTCCTTGCGCAGGTACAGGCGCAGGCGGCGGCGCTCCTGGAGGTACAGCACGGACGTGACGATGGACCGCAGCTCGTCGGCCGGGGTCTGGAACAGCTCGTCGCGCGGGTACGTCTCCAGGATCTGCAGCAGGTCCCGGCCGTCGTGGCTGTTGGGCGTGAAGCCCGCGCCCTTGAGGACCTCCTCGACCTTGCGGCGGATGACCGGGACGCGGCGCACGGACTCGGTGTACGCGGCCGAGGAGAACAGGCCGAGGAAGCGGCGCTCGCCGACGACGTCGCCGTTCTCGTCGAACTTCTTCACGCCGACGTAGTCGAGGTAGCTCGGCCGGTGCACGGTGGAGCGGCTGTTGGCCTTGGTCAGGACGAGCAGCTTGTGCTCGCGGGCCTTGGCGCGGGCGTCGGCCGGGAGCCGGTTGAAGGACGGGCTGACCGGGTGGTGGTCGTCGCCCTCGCTGTGGTGCGGGTCGGCGCGCAGGATGCCGAGGCCGGTGCCGGGGACGGCGGCGAGGGAGTCCTCGTCCGTCAGGTCGTACTCGCGGTAGCCGAGGAACGTGAAGTGGTCGGCGGCCAGCCAGCGAAGGAGTTCGCGGGCCTCCTCGACCTCCTGGTCACGGACGTCGTCGGCGGTCGGCTCGATCGGCAGCTCGTCGGCGATGCGCAGCGCGGCGTCGCGCATCTTGTCCCAGTCCTCGACCGTCTCGCGGACGTCGGACAGGATGCGCAGCAGGTCGGCGGTGATCTGCTTGAGGTCGGCGCGGTCGGTCTCGCGGTCGATCTCGACGTGGATCCAGGACTCGGTGACGGCGTCGTGCGGGCGCTCGGCGCCGGCGTTCTGGCCCTCGGGGAGTACGTCGAGGAGCTTGCCGGTGAGGTCTCGGCGGACCACGACCTGCGGGTGGATGACGACGTGGATGCCGCGTCCCTGCCGGGACAGCTCGTTGGTGACGGAGTCCACCAGGAACGGCATGTCGTCGGTCACGACCTCGACGACGGAGTGGCTGCAGGTCCAGCCGTTCTCCTCGACGGTCGGGGTGTGCACCCGGACGTTGGCGGTGCCCTGGGGGCGGTTCTCGGCCAGCCGGTAGTGGGAGTAGGCGGCGCCGAAGACGTCGACCGGGTCGCGGTCGCTCAGGTCCTCGGGGGCCGTGTGCAGGTAGTACCGCTGGAGGAACGCGAGCACCTTGGAGGGGTCCGCCGGGGCGGCCTGGTCGGCCGCTGCCGCCTTGCCGCCCTTGCGGGCCCCGGCCGTCCCCGACCCGCCGGTGTCGTGGCTCCCGCCCGTGGACCCGGTCGGTGCTCCCGTTGGCAGGCGCCCCCCGACCGGGCTGTTCTCAGCTACCCGGGCGGCCCGCGCGAGCAGCTCGGCCTTGGCTTCGTCCAGCTTGGTCTGCATTGTCCTCTGACTCCTGTCGCGCGCCGTTGCGTGACGTAGAAGGAAGTGATGTGACATAACGCCGCGACACGGGGTCTCCGGTCGAAGTCGACGTTATGCCGCGATGAGCGCTGAGCGAGCGGAAATCCGCCAAATCTGGCGAAGTCATTGGCCGGCC
The DNA here is from genome assembly GCF_055591765.1 of Streptomyces sp. NPDC041205. NCBI lineage: Bacteria > Bacillati > Actinomycetota > Actinomycetes > Kitasatosporales > Streptomycetaceae > Streptomyces > Streptomyces sp. NPDC041205. The sequence continues at coordinate 1,607,445 of NZ_JBVIZH010000001.1, forward strand.
CAGGTGTACGCGATGTCCGCGACGTCCGCTCTGGGAAGAGTCGTCAGCGAGGCGCCCGGCACGGTTCGTGTACACCGTGGTCTCCGGGCGCGGGGCGGAGGCGACGTCGCCTCCGCGGGATATCGCGCTGATCACGGGACAAGGCTATCGCCCCGCACCCGGAAGTCGTCATGAGCCGTATGTGTACAAAACCAGGGGGTCAACTTTGACAGTCTGCACAGTCGCCTCACGCCCATCGTGTGCCGATCCGGCCACGGGCGCGCGGTGGGCACACGATCCGGGCGCCCCCTTGGCAAACGCGGCCGGGCGATGCACGTTGAGCGTGACGGACCGAACAGCGCGACGGACCGAACAGCGTGACAGACCGAACAGCGCGCGACCCGACCCTGGCGACACCCGCGACCCTGGGAGCGAAAGCGATGGCAGCCAAGATCCTCATAGTCACCGGTGACGCGGCGGAGTCACTGGAGGTCCTCTACCCCTTCCAGCGGCTGCGCGAGGAGGGGTACGACGTCCATATCGCGGCCCCCACCCGCAAGAAGCTCCAGTTCGTGGTGCACGACTTCGAGCCAGGCTTCGACACGTACACCGAGAAGCCGGGCTACACCTGGCCCGCCGACCTGGCCTTCGCCGAGGTCGACCCCGGTCAGTACGTCGCCCTGGTCATCCCGGGCGGGCGCGCCCCCGAGTATCTGCGCGCCGACCCCGAGCTGCGCAAGATCCTCAAGTCCTTCTTCGACGCGGACAAGCCCGTCGCCCAGATCTGCCACGGCCCCCTGCTCACCGCGGCCGTCGGCGCCCTCGCGGGCCGCCGCGTCACGGCCTACCCGGCCCTGGAGCTCGACATGCAGGCGGCGGGCGCCACCTTCCAGGACGCGGAAGCGGTGGTCGACGGCACCCTGGTGTCCGCCCGCGCCTGGCCGGACCACTCGCGCTGGATGCGCGAATTCCTGACGGTGCTGCGGGCGAAGGCGCCGGTGACGTAGCGGTCCCTGTCGACGGCGGTGGCCCTGTCGACGGCGGTGCCCCGGCCGCCCCGGGGCGCCGAAGCCACACGCTCAGGCGACCAGCCGCTCCGCGGTCTCCACGGCCTCCCCCAGGCTGTCGACGACGGGCACCCCGGCGGCCTCCAGGCTCCCGCGGCTGTGCGACCCGCCGGTGTAGAGCACGGCCCGGGCCCCCACATGGGCCGCGGCCACGGCGTCGTCCAACGCGTCCCCGATCACCACGATCCGCCGGGCCTCGACCTCCCCCAGCTCCCCGAGGTGCCGGACCATCCGCTCGGCCTTCCCGGCATGGGACGAATCCGTACGCCCGTCGATCCGCATGAACCGCTCGGCGATCCCGTGCCGCCGCACCAACGGCACCAGGTGCTCGTGCGGGGCGAGCGACAGCAACGACTGCGTGCGCCCCTCGGCCTGCCGCGAGGCGAGCAGCTCGGCCGCGCCCTCGGCCAGCCCGCAGGCGTCCACCCGCGCCCCGTAGTGCTTGTGGAACACCGCGTCCATGACCAGCCACTCGTCCTCGGTGGGCAGCCGCCCCATCAGCCGCTCGTAGAACAGCGGCACCGGCACGCAGTACAGCTCCCGATACCGCTCCAGCGTGATCGGCTCGAGCCCGATCTCCAGGAACGACGCGTTCGTCGCGCCGATCACCGCGTCGATGTCGTGCAGGAGGGTCCCGTTCCAGTCCCAAACGATGTGCGCCCCGCGCTGTAGCTTCCCCATGCCGAAAACCGTACCCGGCCCCACCGACAGCCAGACCGGACCGCACCCCACCTGGGGCGCGACCGCCCCCGGGGACTACGCCCCGGGCCGCACCAGATTCGGGATCTCCTGCGTGGCGAACCAGAGCAGCTCGTGATCCTCGGCCCCGTCCACGACGAACTGCGCGTCGTCGTCCCCCTGGTCCGCCGCCCCCAGCGCGTCCGCCGCCGCGATGACGTCGGCCTCGGCGTCCCCGCCGTCCACGTGCACAGCGGCCGCCTTGGCCAACGGCAGGGCGGCCGTGATCCGCACCTCGCCGAGCGCGCCCCGGTCGAGCCCGCGGTCGGGGTCGACGACCGCCGCGCTGTCCGGCACGTCCGCCGCGAGGACGACCCGCCGCCGCGCGGTCCCCGGCTCCCCGGCGAGCAGCCGCAGCGAGTGCAGCGCCGCCCGGTTCAGGGCCGCGTACTCCAGCTCCTCCAGGTCGTCCGAGACGTACCACTCGCGCAGCGCGGGCGTCACGGCGTACGCGGTCAGCGGCCCGGGACCCAGCTCACCGGCTTCGTGCGCCTGCGCGAGACGGGGCAGTGTCAGGGGAACGTACACGCGCATGGCTGGCCGCTTTCGTAGTCGCGAAGGCTCCCGGGAGGGGCCTCCAGGACTCCCGGGACGGGCCCCCAGGATACGTGCGGGCGTCCCCCTTCGAGCTGCCGCCCGAGCCCTCGACCGCGTCCACCCCGGTCCAGGTCATCACCCGCCCGGCCCCGGCGAACACGGGCCCGGGGCCACCCCTGCTCACCCAGATGAGTGAACCACTCCGTGGGCCGCGGCCCCCTTCGTCGACCGTTGCGGCGCCCGCCCCGGCCGCCGTACAAGATCCCCAGCACAAGTTACCCCCCGGTACCGCAGCCGCCCCACGGCCTACGGAAGCCACCGCCCCCTCTGCCCCACGGCCCACGACCCACGGCCCACCAGCCCTCTGGCCCACGGAACCCCCGACCCACTGGCCCACGGAACCCACCGCCCCTCTGACCCACGGCCCACGGAACCCACCAGCCCTCTGGCCCACGACCCGCACCTCACGCTTCAGGCCCCACGCCTCATGCCCCACGCCCCGAACGGAGCCACACCATGCACGAGCCCTCGCCCCCTTCTCACGCCTCCCGCCCCGCCCACGGCCCCTGGACCGCCACCCAGCCGCACACACACCCCGCCCCCGTGCCCAAGGTCATGTCCAGGCCCCGCCGCCGCCCCGGGGGTCCCCGCCCCGGCGGCCCCCGTCCACCGGCCACCCGACCCCCGGGCGGCCGCCCGCCCGGCAACCGCCCGCCCGGCCGCCACGACACCCGCGTCCCCGAACCACGCCGCCCGCACCCGCCCCTCACACCGGTCCAGCCGCCCCCGCACCCCACCGAGCTGTTCACAGAGCGCCTGATGCTGGTCCTCAGCGGCCAGCGCCCCCTGCACTGGGTGGCCCGTCACATCGCCCACACCGCGTACGACGACCTGGCCCGCCTCGCCGAAACCCGCCCTCTGGGCACGGTCGGCGGCCACCGCCCGGCCGTGCGCCGCGTCGGGCACTACGAGGTTCGCCCCGGAGTCTTCGAGGTCTTCGCGCGCGTGAGCGCGGGCACGGCCTTACGCGCCCTCGCGTTCCGCCTGCACCGGGGCGACGACCAACGCTGGCGCTGCACGGCGGTGGAGGTGGCAGGACCGCCCCTCCGCCAGGGCTGACCCCCACCAGACTGATCGCCGACAGACCGACCGCCGCCGACGCGAAGGGCCGGACACCACCCGGTGCCCGGCCCTCGCACAATCCCTGCCTACGCCCCGCGCGGCAGCGCTGCTTGTGGCAGCGCTACTTCTTGCGGCGCCGTCCGCCCTTCTGGGCCTTGCGCCGCTCCGCGCGGGTCATGCCGTCGCCGGACGCCGGCGTCGTGCTGCCGGACGGCTGGTCGGAGGTCGTGAAGTCGCCCTCGTCGACACCGCCCTCGGCGTTCGGCGCCTGGAAGTGCAGGCGGTCGGGGCGCTGCGGGGCGTCGAGGCCCTTGGCGCGGATCTCCGGGCGGGCGCCGGCCGGGACCGCGTCCTGGGCGCCGTTCTTGGAGAGCGAGGGCGCGCTGTCCGACACCGGGACCTCCTCGACCTGCTGCTCGACCTGGACCTCCAGGTTGAACAGATAGCCGACGGACTCCTCCTTGATGCCGTCCATCATGGCGTTGAACATGTCGAAGCCCTCGCGCTGGTACTCGACCAGGGGGTCCTTCTGCGCCATGGCGCGCAGGCCGATGCCCTCCTGGAGGTAGTCCATCTCGTAGAGGTGCTCGCGCCACTTGCGGTCGAGGACGGAGAGCACGACACGGCGCTCCAGCTCACGCATGATGTCGGAGCCGAGCTGCGCCTCACGGGCCTCGTACTGCGCGTGGATGTCGTCCTTGATGGCCTCGGAGATGAACTCGGCGGTCAGACCGGCACGGTCGCCGACCTCGTCCTCCAGCTCTTCGATGGTGACCTTCACCGGGTAGAGCTGCTTGAAGGCGCCCCACAGCCGGTCGAGGTCCCACTCCTCGGCGAAGCCCTCGGCGGCCTCGGCGGAGACGTAGGCGTCGATGGTGTCGTCCATGAAGTGCACGATCTGCTCGTGCAGGTCCTCGCCCTTCAGGACGCGGCGGCGCTCTCCGTAGATGACCTCGCGCTGGCGGTTGAGGACCTCGTCGTACTTGAGGACGTTCTTGCGGGTCTCGAAGTTCTGCTGCTCGACCTGGGACTGCGCGGAGGCGATGGCGCGGGTGACCATCTTGTTCTCGATCGGCACGTCGTCGGGGACGTTGGCCATCGACATCACGCGCTCGACCATCTGGGCCTTGAACAGGCGCATCAGGTCGTCGCCGAGGGACAGGTAGAAGCGGGACTCGCCGGGGTCGCCCTGACGGCCGGAGCGGCCGCGCAGCTGGTTGTCGATGCGGCGGGACTCGTGCCGCTCGGTGCCGAGGACGTAGAGCCCGCCGAGTTCCTTGACCTCTTCGAACTCGGCCTGCACGGAGCGCTCGGCCTTCTCCAGGGCGGCGGGCAGTGCGGCGGCCCACTCCTCGACGTGCTCGACCGGGTCGAGGCCGCGCTGGCGCAGCTCCGCCTCGGCGAGGTCGTCGGGGTTGCCGCCGAGCTTGATGTCGGTGCCTCGTCCGGCCATGTTCGTGGCGACGGTGACGGCGCCCTTGCGGCCGGCCTGGGCGACGATCGTCGCTTCCCGGTCGTGCTGCTTGGCGTTGAGGACCTCGTGCTGGATGCCGCGCTTGGAGAGCTGCTGCGAGAGGTACTCCGACTTCTCGACGGAGGTGGTGCCGACCAGGATCGGCTGGCCCTTCTCGTGCTTCTCGGCGATGTCGTCGACGACGGCGGCGAACTTGGCGACCTCGGTGCGGTAGATCAGGTCCGACTGGTCGGCGCGGACCATGGGCCGGTTCGTCGGGATCGGGACGACGCCCAGCTTGTAGATCTGGTGGAACTCGGCGGCCTCGGTCATGGCCGTACCGGTCATGCCGGAGAGGCCGGGGACTTCCTTGCCCTCGTGGTCGTGACGCTTGTAGAGGCGGAAGAAGTTCTGCAGGGTGATCGTCGCAAGGGTCTGGTTCTCGTCCTTGATGTCCACCCCTTCCTTCGCCTCGATCGCCTGGTGCATGCCCTCGTTGTAGCGGCGGCCGGCGAGGATACGGCCGGTGTGCTCGTCGACGATCATGACTTCGCCGTCGATGACGACGTAGTCCTTGTCCTTCTTGAAGAGTTCCTTGGCCTTGATGGCGTTGTTCAGGTAACCCACGAGCGGGGTGTTCACCGACTCGTAGAGGTTGTCGATGCCCAGCCAGTCCTCGACCTTGGCGACGCCGGACTCGTGGATGCCGACGGTGCGCTTCTTCTCGTCGACCTCGTAGTCCCCGGTCTCCTCGATGCCCTTCAGGGGCTCGCCGGGCTTGCCCTTGGTGAGGCGGGTCACCAGCTTGGCGAAGTCGCCGTACCACTTGGTGGCCTGGTCGGCGGGGCCGGAGATGATCAGCGGCGTACGCGCCTCGTCGACGAGGATCGAGTCGACCTCGTCCACGATCGCGAAGTTGTGGCCGCGCTGGACCAGCTCTTCCTGCGACCACGCCATGTTGTCGCGGAGGTAGTCGAAGCCGAACTCGTTGTTCGTGCCGTACGTGATGTCGCAGTTGTACATCTCGCGGCGCTCGGCGGGCGGCATGTTCGCGAGGATGCAGCCGACGCTCAGGCCGAGGAACTTGTGGACGCGGCCCATCATTTCGGAGTCGCGCTCGGCCAGATAGTCATTGACCGTGATCAGGTGCACGCCCTTGCCCGAGAGTGCGTTCAGATACGCGGGCAGGGTGCCGACCAGCGTCTTGCCCTCACCGGTCTTCATCTCCGCGACATAGCCGAGGTGCAGGGCCGCGCCGCCCATCATCTGCACGTCGTAGTGACGCTGGCCGAGGACGCGCTTGGCGGCCTCGCGGACCGTGGCGAATGCTTCCGGCAGGAGGTCGTCGAGGGTTTCGCCGTCGGCGTACCGCTCCTTGTACTCCGCGGTCAACGCGCGCAGCTCGGCGTCGGAGAGGGCGGTGAAGTCCTCTTCGATGGAGTTGACCTGGTCCGCGATGCGGTGCAGCTTGCGCAGGATCTTGCCTTCGCCTGCACGCATGATCTTCGAGAGGACGGACACGGGGGTTGGTCTCCTTGCCGGTCGGGCCTGGCACGGTCGGTTTTACTCGTCGGGCAACGGCCATCGTATGCGAGGACCCGGCCGTGCCGGGAGGTCTGCCATTACGTCAACGCCCGGGCACCCACGAAGGTGCCGCCCCCACCCCTCGAATCCTCCCTTACCTCCCCCGCCCCTCTCGCTCCCCCTCCCCGCAAACCGCTGGCGTCGTCGGCTCCGCCACAAGCAGAATCAGCCGATGGAGCCCGTCACCCTGACCACCGAGCGCCTGCTGCTGCGCACCTTCACGCCGGACGACATCGACGAGGTGTACGCGGCCTGCCAGGATCCCGAGATCCAGCGCTGGACCACGATCCCGTCGCCCTACGCGCGCGTGGACGCCGAGGGCTTCGTCGGCCGCATGGTCCCGGACGGCTGGCGGTACGACATGGAGTACACCTGGGCGGTGCGCCCGCGCGGCGGCGGCCCGCTGCTCGCCGCGACGAGCCTGCACCACCCGCGCTCGGGCGCCTGGGAGATCGGCTTCTGGACCACCGCCGAGCATCGGGGCCAGGGCTACATGACGGAGATCGTGCAGGCCGTGGCCCACTGGGCCTTCGAGCGCCTGGGCTGCACGCGCCTGGAATGGCGCGCGGAGGTCGGCAACCGCGGCTCCCGCGCGGTGGCGGAGAAGGCGGGCTTCACCATCGAGGGCACCCTCCGCGCGGCCCTCCTCAACAAGGCCACCCTCCGCGACTGCTGGGTAGCCGCCCTACTCCCCTCAGACATCGGCCTCCCCTCACTCCAGCCGTACCTCCCCAGCCCGACAACCAGCGCCTGAGGCCACCACAAAGCACCCACCGGCCCGTCCGGCACGCGAGGACGGGGCCGAAGGCCGGTCGGCGGCGGCACGGCCACCTCATCTCAGCCCGTCCGGCGCTCGATGACGAGGCGCGAAGCGCCGACTCGGCGATGACTTGTCCCACCCGCACACCCAGCCCGCGCCATCCCGGCCCGCCCTATCCCGGCCCGCCTTATCCCGGCCCGCCTTATCCCGGCCCGTGCCATCCCGGCCCGTGCCATCCCGGCCCGCCCTATCCCCGGCCCGCGCCGTCCCAGCCCGCCCTGTCCCAGCCCGTCCGGCGTTTGAGGACGAGCGCGCAGCGCGACCGGCGCAGACCCGTCCCACCCGCACGGGGCATCGGCCACGGGCTGGGGTCCGGGGGCGCAGCGCCCCGGTTTCGGTGAAGGGGCGGGACTGGGGCGCCCCGCGAAGGCCGTCTCACCCGCCCCCACTGTCAGACCCTCCCCCTATCGTTCCGACCATGACGACGAGCATGCCGCGCCCCGAGCTCACCCTCACCCCCGACGAGGCCCGCCGCATCGCCCTGAGGGCCCAGGGCTTCCTCGGCGCCCCCGACCGCAGGTCGGGCGTCCGAGGCGTGCTCCGTCACCTGGGCGCGGTCCAGCTGGACACGATCTCGGTCCTGGCCCGCTCCCACGAGCTGATCCCCTACGCCCGCCTGGGCGCGGTGGGCCGCAAGAAGGTCGAGTCGGCGTACTGGACACCCACACCCCCCGAAAAGCCCCCGGCCCACCCGCACGCGTTCGAGTACTGGTCACACGCGGCCTGCATCCTCCCCATCGAGGAGTGGCCCCACTTCGCCTTCCGCCGCCGCGCCTACCGCTCCCGCCCCCACTGGCACCACGACCTCCCGGACGGTGCGTACGACCAGGTCATCAAGCAGCTCCGCGCCGAAGGACCGCTGACGGCGACGGAGTTGGGCGGCGCGAAGAACAAGGGCGAGTGGTGGGACTGGTCCGACTCCAAGATCGCCGTGGAGCGCGCGCTGATGTACGGCGAGGTGGTGTGCACGGAGCGCCGCTCCTGGAAGCGGGTGTACGACCTCGCGGAGCGCGCCATCCCGGACGAGTTGCTGCACGACGACCTGGACGACAAGGAGTGCGTGCGCCGCCTGGTCGCCCTCGCGGGCCGTGCCCTGGGGGTCGGCACGCGCGCGGACATCGCCGACTACCACCGCCTGAAGGGCGAGGAGTTCGACACGGTAGTCGCGGACTCGGGCCTGGTCCCGGTGACGGTGGCGGGCTGGGACAAGCCGGCCTGGGCGGACCCACAGGCACTGGCCACACCCCCGCGCGGCCGCCACCGCACCACGCTGCTCTCGCCGTTCGACTCCCTGATCTGGGAGCGTGCGCGCACGGAGCGGATCTTCGGCTTCACCCACCGCCTGGAGGCGTACGTCCCCAAGCCGAAGCGGGTGTACGGCTACTTCGCGATGCCGGTCCTCGCGGGCGGCCACCTGATCGGCCGGGTGGACCCCGCGCGCGAGGGGAGCACGCTGGTGGCCAAGCAGGTGTCCCTGGACGGCCCGAAGGCGGTGCCCGCGGTGGCGCAGGCGCTCGTCGAGGCGGCGCAGTGGGTGAACTGCGACTCCGTACGCATCGAGCGCGTAGACCGCCCGGAGCTGACCGCGGACCTGGTCCGCGCGGTGAGCTGACCTCAGGCCCACCCGGCCCCCCGCCCGAACCGGACCGGGCGGGGGCCCAGGCCCAGGCTCAGCGGATCTCGAGGATCTTCTCCCGCATCGCGTAGACCACGGCCTCCATCCTGGAGTGCAGCTGCAGCTTCTCCAGGATGTTGCGCACGTGGTTCTTCACGGTGTTCTCGGAGATGAACAGCTCCTTGGCGATGTCGCGGTTGTTCATGCCCGTGGCGACGAGCTTGAGGACTTCAAGCTCCCGGTCGGTCAGCCGGGGCGCGGGCACGAGCCGCCGCTCGTCGGTGCGCTGGATCATCGACTTGAACTCGGTGAGCAGCTTCGAGGCCATCGAGGGGCTGATCTGCGACTGCCCGTCGGCCACCGCGCGGATGGCCGTGGCGACCTCGTCGGTGGAGATCTCCTTGAGGAGATAGCCGGTCGCGCCCGCCTTGATGGCGTCGTAGAGATCCGCTTCCTCGTCGCTGATGGTCAGCATGATGATCTTGGCACTGGGCGCCACCTCCTTGATGGAGGTGCACGCCTCGATGCCGCCGCGCTTCGGCATCCGTACGTCCATGAGCACGATGTCGGGCAGCAGGTCAGCGGCCTTGTCCACCGCCTCGGCGCCGTCGCCGGCCTCTCCGACCACCTGGATGTCCTCCTCGGCGGCGAGGACGATCTCCAGGCCGCGACGGAAGAGCGCGTGGTCGTCCACGACCAGGACCCTGATGGGCTCCTTGCGCGGGGCGCCCGCGTCCGTGCCGATGCCGATGCCGTCACCGGCATCCTCGCTCCGCATCGGTCCGAAGCTGTCCGCCATCGTTCCTCCCCCTGAAGGCCAGGGCCCGTCTCTTGCCTTGGCTGCACCAACCCTAGGCAGAGTCAAGCGGGTTGGGCCGTCGGGCCCATGATTCCATGCTCGGCCCCCCGGTCGTGCGCGCAGTGGTCGCACGGGGGTGCCCCTGGGGGCGCACACGCGCTCCAGGGGCACCGTTCCATGCGCTCCGCGAAGGGGGTGTCAGCCGCCGAGGACACCGCTCCCGCCGGACGGCTGCGGGTGCGTGACCATGGGGTCGGTGTTGAGGCGGATGACGCCGTAGTCGTAGGCGTGCCGTCGGTAGACGACGCTGGGTTCCTTGGTCTCGGAGTCGACGTACAGGTAGAAGTCGTGTCCGACCAGTTCCATCTCGTACAGCGCCTGGTCGAGGGACATGGGCGCCGCGACGTGCGTCTTCTCGCGGACCACGAGGGGGCCTTCGCCCTGGATCTCCAGTGAGCCGATCCTGGTGGTGGGCACACCCTCGGGCTCTTCATCGCGGACCAGGCTGCCGTCTCCGTTGAGGTGCGCCGCGTCCGGGACCCGGGCGGCCACTTCGGCGGCGGTGAGCCTGCCGTTGCCGCGCCTGTTGTGGCGCTTTTCGTGCTGCTTGCGCAGTCGTGCCTCGAGCTTGGCGGTGGCCAGGTCGAGCGCCGCGTACTGATCCGATGCCGAGGCTTCCGCACGGATCACGGGTCCACGTCCACGGACGGTGATCTCCACGCGGTCGGAACGGTCGGCCTGACGCGGGTTGGTTTCCTTGGACACCTCGACGTCGAGGCTGATCACCTTGCCGTCGAGCTTCTGGATCTTGTCCAGCTTCAGCTTCTCGGCCACGTGCTTGCGGAACCGCTCGGGCACCTCGGTCTTGCGGCCCTTGACGACGATGTCCACGCAGAACTCCGTTCCCGGATCGCTCCGCTGCTTCGGCGGAGCTTCTCCCTTTTGCACCAGGCCCCGGAAACTCCCGGAGCCTCGGACTCGGTGACTTCCACCTCCTCCTCCCCCGTGGACAAGATCTCCACCCACCGGTCCCGGGTGATTGCGGGGAACCCCAAAGACCGGCATTCCGATATGCGAGGGGCGCAGTCCGCCGTTCCTCACAACCGAACATATCTCGCCCGGACGGATGTCGTCACCCTCTACTGACACGTACCTCCATTCGGGTGGATAGGCCCTCTCACTACCTGCAACGATGAAAGTTCTCGGTCAGTTCCGGTTTATTTCGAAAGAAGTCGCGGAAGTGGCGACAACCGCGGCCCGGATGATGTTTAAACGAGGCATTCCGCTGGCCGGGCCCCCTTTCCCGGCCCCTTCCGCGACGCCGTCCCGGCCGTCCCAGCTTGGCCGGTTCCCGCTCTGGCGCTCTGCCGCCACCTGTGTCCTCCGTCCGGTCCTGCCGCCCCCTCGGCTCCCTCGGCCCCCGCCGCTCCCTCTGCTCCTGCCGGTCCCGCCGACCCCCCTCACCCTCGCGTCCCCCTCTCCCCCTGCCCTGTCACCTACCCCGTGTACGCCACATACGCCTCCCAACGCCCGAGCCGCCTCGGCCAGCGAGGCACCCGTCGTCATGAGGTCGTCCACGACGACGATCCGCCCCGCGCCCCGCAGCAGCGCCCCCGCGCCGGCCGCCACCTCCAGCGCGCCCGACAGGTTCGCCTGCCGCTGACGGGAGTTGAGCCCCGCCTGGTCCGCGACCGCGCGCCGCTGCCGCAGCACGGACAGCACGCTCACCGGCATCCCGGCGCGCCGCAGCTCCCCCGCCGCCGCCAGCGCGATCCGCCGCACCGGGTCGTGCCCCCGCGCCCGCACGGACCGCCGAGCGGACGGCACCGGCACCAACAGCACGGGCCCGCCGGGAGCTTGGCCCGGACCGGCCACGGGCTCCGCCCCGTCCACCACCGCGGCCCGCAGCGCCGCCCGCACCGCCCCCGCGAGGGCCTCACCGAGCGCCCCGGCCAGCGGCAGCGCGCCCCGCTCCTTGTGCGCGAGCAGCACCGCCCGCACCGCGTCCCCGTACGCCGCGGCCGCGTGCACCACCGGCAGCCCCCGCGGCTCCGGGTCCGGCCACACCCTGCGCGGCGCCGCCCCGCACAGAGCGGCCCGGCATCCGGCGCACAGCGCCACGCGCGGCCTCCCGCAGCCCGCGCAGTCAGCCGGCAGCACCAGATCCGTGAGGTCCTGCCACCACCCCCGCATGTCCCCACTGTGCCAACCCGCACGCCGCCCGGCCACCCCTGTGGACAACCGCCTGTGGATAACTCAGGGCACCCCGATTGAGCTGCGCCGAAGCCCTGTTGGGAGACCGGCTCACCCGGGGTAGATCGGCGCTGTCCCCTCCTTGACCACCGTCTGCCACTGCGCTCCCGACGGCAGCCGGACGATCCCGTCGTCCGAGTGCGCCACCAGCGGCTGCCGCTCGTCCTCCGACGCGGCGATCTCCTTCGCGCCGGTCAGACCGGGCAGCGTCGCCCCCGTGCGCGCGGATCCGTCGCACTGGACGTACCGCATCTGCTGCACGCCGCCGGACTCGCGGCCGATCACCACGAGGCGGCTGACGCCCGCCCAGGACATGGCGGTGACCTCCTCCATCTGCGGTGCCGCCTCCAGCAGTTCGACCACCGAGATGTCGGGCTGTCCACCCTTGCCGTCCTCCCACTCGACGCGGCCGATCTGCAGCTTGGTCTCGCCGTTCTTCGTCACCAGGAGCGCGACCCGCACCCCGTCGGCCGCGACCCGCACCGCCTCGATGCGCCCGTTCAGGTCGGGGACGCGGACCTGGACGGGCTCGCCGGTGCCCTCCGAGAGCCAGAGCAGCCGCGGCCGCTTCGGGTCCCGGTCGGCCACCCACAGGTTGCCCCGCCCGTCCCAACTGGGCGTCGAGAGGCCGTCCTTGTCCGACTTGGCGCGGGAACGCAGCTCCGGGCCGCCGAGCATGGACTTGGACACCACCGACGTGGTGTACAGCCGCCGCCCGTCGGGGGACACGCCGGCCGCGTGCTCCTCGTCGCGCGACACCGCCGCCGAGCGCAGCGGCTGCGACTCGTCGCCGAACGGCCCGGTCACCGGCTCGGGCGCGGCGTTGCTGCCCGCGTTGCCGGGCATCCGCACCAGCCGCTTCTTCTCGTCGATGAAGTACTGGTACGCCGGGAGGTCCGCCGTGCGGTGCGGCGCGACGGTCTCGGCGCGGTCCTTGCTGAGGACGCACAACTGCGAGCCGTTCTTGCGCTGCAGTTCCACCTGCTCCACTCCGGAGGCCGTCAGGTCCTGGAGCGTGAAGAGCAGTTGGGCGGCCACCTGCGTGCACTGGTCGTGCCCGAGCGTGTCGGCGCGCGCGTTCAGCGGCACGACCAGCTTGTTCTTGTCGTCGGGCGTCAGCGACTTGGTGCCGGACGCGAGCCCCGCGCCTATCGGGACCGCCGAACGGACCACCGGCGTGAGCCAGTTGGTGGGGCCGTCGAGCAGCGCCTTCACCGTCTCGGTCAGCGGGTCGATGCGCTGGCGTACGTAGATGGGGTCGGCGACGAGCCCCTGCTGCCCGCCGGGCCTGTCACGGGTCTTCACGTTCCCCGGGGGCAGCGCGAAGTAGTACTTGTTGACGGCCTGGTAGTTCCGCTCGAAGTCGGACTCGCCGAGCACGACGCCCGAGGGCGGGACGTCGATGCGCCACACCATGCCGTTCGGGCCGCTCTGCTGAGTGAGGTGCACGGACTGGTTGTACGGCCTCGGGTCGGGCTTGTACGCGCGCTGTGCGTTGACGGTGGCGAGCCTGCGGCCGGTCAGCGAGTACGTACGCTCGCCTTCGTTGTTGTTGCCCACGTTGTCCGCGACCGTGTTCGGGCCGTCGGCGAGCACCGTGGTGGAGCGCTCCGGGTGCCAGTTCTGGGACGCCTTCTTCGTCAGGTACTTCCGCGCGATGGCGAAGTCCGGGTCGTCGCTGGTCAGCGCCTCCAGGAAGCCCTGGACGATGTCGACCGCGCCCGCGTCCTCGGGCGGCGGCATGGCGTACACCCGTACCTGGGACTGCGAGTCGGGCCGCTGGGAGGCTTCGACCTTCTTCATGTTGCCCTCGTCGGGCATGGCGGCGCATCCGGCGATCAGTACGCCGCACGCGGCGAGCACCACACCGGCGCGCAGCGGACGCGCGCGCCCCCGCAGTTGACCCTCAGCGCCCACGCGAGGCCTCCTCTTCCCTGCCCGCGACGGCGTCCGCTCCGGTTCGGACGTCACGGTCCGCCGAAGTGTCCGTGCTGATGGGGGTGTCCCTGTCCGTGACGGCGTTCGCGCCGGTCGAGGCGTCCCTGTCCACCGGGCCGTCGGCGTCCGTGGGAACGTCTGCGGTGTCGGCACCCGTCGGGACGCCCCTGTCCGCCGGGGCACCGCTGCCCGCCGAGCCGTCGCCGACCGCGTCCGCGTCGGCCTCCATGGCCTCCGCGGCGCCCGTAAGCGAATCGGTCTCTGGCGAATCGGTCTCTCCGAGCGAATCGGTCTCTCCATAGGAGCCGTTTTCCGCGTCCGCGCCGGTCTCCGCGCCGCCTTCGGGAGCCCGCTCCGCCCCCGACTCCTCCCAGGCCTGCCGCGGTACGACCCGCGCGCCATTGCCCGGCAGTGCCGTCGGGTCCACGTCCAAGGCGGCCGCGTGGGCAAGGCGCGGCGCGATCGGCGCCTTCGCGGGCATGGGCGGCGGCACCCGGTCCGGGGGCGCCTGGTGGGGCACCGTGGCCCGCTTCGTACCGCCCGCGAGGGGCAGGCCCGCGCCGTTGAGGCCGCGGTGGCGGCGGGAGTCGTCGGGCTCCAGGGGTATCGGCGAGCCCCGCAGCGGTTCGTCGGCGGTGCGCGGCAGCGTGAGCCGGAACTGCGATCCGCCGCCCGGCTCGCCCCACGCCTGCAGCCACCCGCCGTGCAGCCGGGCGTCCTCCAGGGCGATGGAGAGCCCGAGGCCCGTACCACCGGTGGTACGCGCGCGTGCCGGGTCGGCCCGCCAGAAACGGCTGAACACGCGCGTGGCCTCGCCGGGCTTGAGCCCGACTCCGTAGTCCCGCACCGCCACGGCAACCGCGCCGCCGGCGGCCGCGAGGCGGACCACCACGTCCTTGCCGTCACCGTGCTCCACGGCGTTGACGACGAGGTTCCGCAGGACCCGCTCCACCCGTCGTGCGTCCGCCTCGGCGACGACCGGCTGCTGGTCACCGACGACCCGTATGTGGGTGCCCTTGCGCTCCGCCAGCGGCTCGGCGCCACCGACCACACGGCGTACGACCTCGCGCAGGTCTATCGGCTCGGCCTCCAGGGCCGCCGCACCCGCGTCGAACCGGCTGATCTCGAGGAGGTCGGCGAGCAGCGACTCGAAGCGGTCGAGCTGGTCGGCGAGCAGTTCCGCGGAACGGGCCGTCACCGGATCGAAGTCGACGCGCGCCTCGTGGATGACGTCGGCGGCCATCCGCACGGTCGTCAGCGGCGTACGCAGCTCGTGCGACACGTCGGAGACGAACCGCCGCTGCATCCGCGACAGCTCCTCCAACTGCTGGATCTTCAGCTGGAGGTTCGACGCCATCTTGTTGAAGGCCTCACCGAGGCGCGCGATGTCGTCCTCCCCGGTGACCTTCATGCGTTCCTGAAGGCGCCCCGCGGACAGCCTCTCGGCGATCCCGGCCGCCATCCGCACGGGCGTGACGACCTGGCGCACCACCAGCCAGGCGATGGCCCCGAGGAGCACCACCACGAAGAGACCGGCCGTGGCGAGCGTGCCGCGCACCAGGTTCATCGACTCCTCTTCCTGCGTCAGCGGGAAGAGGTAGTAGAGCTGGTACGAGTCGCCGTTGAGGTCGCTCAGCTGCTTGCCGATGACCAGGCCGGGCTGGGACTCGCGGTGGTCGATGAAGTTGATGCGCGTATTGCTCTGGTACGCGAGGGAGCCGCCGTCGACCCGGTCGCGCAGGTCCACGGGCACGCTCTGGATCGGGTCCACACCACCGGAGGCCCTGGGCCCGCGCACGCTGCCGCTGTCGCTCGCACTGGAGCTGAGCGTGACTACGTAGAAGGCGTTCTGGCCGCCGCTGGCGAGCTGCTCGGCCAGCTCGGACAGCCACACGGCGGCGTTCTGCGCGGTGGGGCCGTCCGCGGCGTCGCCGCCCTGGCCGGTGGGCTGGTGGGCGGTGTTGGCCTGCTCCTGGGCGGCCCGGAAGCCGCCGTCGGCCTGGCTCTGCGCCGCGTTCACCTTGGCCTTGAGCAGGCCGTTGCTGACCGAGCTCATGACGACGAAGCCGAGCAGCAGCACCACGCCGAGCGACATCAGGAGCGTCGTGACGACGACTTTCAGCTGGATGTTGCGCCGCCACAGCCGCATCATCGGCAGCAGCGGGCGGCGCACCCAGCGCGTGAAGAGCCGCAGCAGCGGGCTGCTGCCCTGCACGCCGCCCTGCAGCATCAGACCGCTGTCGACCAGCGCCCCGAACCGCGGGGCTCGCCGCGGCGGGCTCGGCGGCCGCACAGTCCGCTCCGGCCGCGCTCCCGGTTCCCCGGGCGCCGGAGAGGAACTGTCCCGGGACACGTCAGCTCGGTCCGGCCTTGTAACCGACGCCACGGACGGTCACAACGATCTCCGGGCGCTCCGGGTCGCGCTCGACCTTGGAGCGCAGCCGCTGCACATGCACATTCACCAGGCGGGTGTCGGCCGCGTGCCGGTAGCCCCAGACCTGCTCCAGGAGCACCTCGCGCGTGAACACCTGCCACGGCTTGCGGGCCAGCGCGACCAGCAGGTCGAACTCCAGCGGCGTCAGCGCGATCGACTGCCCGTCCCGCTTCACGGAGTGCCCGGCCACATCGATGACCAGGTCACCGATGGCCAGCTGCTCCGGCGCGGGCTCCTCGGAGCGCCGAAGCCGCGCACGGATGCGGGCCACCAGCTCCTTGGGCTTGAACGGCTTGACGATGTAGTCGTCGGCCCCCGACTCCAGACCGACCACCACATCCACGGTGTCGCTCTTGGCCGTGAGCATGACGATGGGCACCCCGGACTCCGCCCTGATCAGACGGCACACCTCGATGCCGTCCCGTCCGGGCAGCATCAGATCGAGAAGCACCAGATCGGGCTTGGCCTCCCGGAAAGCGGCCAGCGCCTTGTCGCCATCAGCTACGAACGACGGCTCAAAACCTTCACCACGCAGCACAATCCCGAGCATCTCGGCCAGTGCGGTGTCGTCGTCGACGACAAGGACTCGTCCCTTCATGCCTGACATCATCCCATTAGCTAATCGTTACCTGGCGTGACCTGGCACACAGCTCGGCGAGGCCCTCCGCTGTCACGGGTGAGACGACACCTTCCTCCGTGACGACGGCTGTCACCAACTCGGGCGGGGTGACGTCGAATGCCGGGTTGTACGCCTGTGTCCCCAGTGGTGCCACCGCGATCCCCCCTCCCGCCTCGGATCCGGCCATCGGCGCGAAGGGCACTGTGACCTCCGTCACCTCATGACTGGCTCGTTGTTCCACCTCGATGGCGGCCCCGTCCGGGGTCTCCGGGTCCACGGTCGTCACCGGCGCCACCACGATGAACGGCACGTGGTGATAGCGGGCCAGCACCGCGAGCGGATAGCTCCCCACCTTGTTGGCCACCGAACCGTCGGCCGCGATCCGGTCGGCGCCGATCAGCACGGCGTCCACCTCACCGGCCGCGAACAGCGAACCCGCCGCGTTGTCGGTCAGGAGGGTGTACGGCATGCCGTTGCGCGCCGCCTCGTACGCCGTCAGCCGGGCGCCCTGAAGCAGCGGCCTGGTCTCGTCGACCCACAGCCTGCGCAGCCGCCCCTCACGGTGCGCGGCGAGCGCCACCGCGAAGGCCGTGCCCTCGCCGCCGGAGACCAGCGCCCCGGTATTGCAGTGCGTGAGGACGCGGTGGCCGCCGCCGGGCATCAGCTCGTCGAGCAGCGCCAGGCCGTGCACCGCCATCCGCCCGCTGGCCTCGGCGTCCTCCGCGTGCACCGCCCGCGCGGCGGCGAGGACCGCCCCCGCCGCGCGCCGCTCGTCCGCGCCGCCGGCCAGGGCCTCGCGGTACGCCGTCTGGGCCCTGCGCGCGCCGTACGCCAGGTTGACCGCGGTGGGCCGCGCACCCGCGAGGGCGTCCGCGGCCTCGTCCACGTCGAAGCCGCGGGCCGCGGCCAGCGCGACGCCGTACGCGCCCGTGATGCCGAGCAGCGGCGCCCCGCGCACGGCCAGCGTCCGGATGGCCTGCACGAGGGCGGGTGGGTCCGTGCACACCAGCTCGCTCTCCTCACCCGGCAGCCGGGTCTGGTCGAGGAGGACGACGACGGGTCCCTCCGGAGGCTCGTCCCAGCGGATCGCGGGAATCGCGGGGACCCCGGGGGTCTCGTGGATCTCAGGGCTTTCGGACGGCCGCACGGCCTCGCCGGATTGCGCGTACTGATCAGCCATCCGCCCAGTCTGCCCGCTACCGGCCGGACAATAGAAGGTGTGCAGCCCATCCGGCCACGGCACTCGGCATCCGCACCACCGCGCCCGACCCCGGCGCAACCGCCCCGTGGCACGATGGCTGCCAACCCGCCGCCGCGACGGCGGACGGGCACTGTGAAGGAGCGACGATGAACGACACTCCGGGCTGGGCCTCGCCCGGATCTGCCCCCTCCGACGGCCACGACCCCGGCAAGAAGGGGTCCGACGAGCCCGCGGACCAGCCGAGCGGCCCGGGCTCGAAGTGGTCCAAGGAGCAGCCGCCGCCCGCCCAGTGGTCCGCGCCCAGCCCGCCGGCCCCCGACCAGAACCCACCGCCGCCCGCGCCTCCCGGCCAGGGCTGGGGTGGGGGTCCCGGTGGCCCGGGCGGCACGGGTGGCTCCGGCGGGCCCGGCTGGGGCGGTGCCCCCGGTGGTCCCGGCGGCCCCTACCGCGGCTGGGGCGCCTGGCAGGGTCCGCCGGCCGCCGCGAAGCCCGGCGTCATCCCGCTGCGCCCGCTGGCCGTCGGCGAGATCCTGGACGGCGCGGTCTCCACGATGCGTACGTACTGGCGCACGGTCCTCGGCATCTCGCTGACCGTCGCCGTCGTCACGGAGCTCTGCCTCGTCCTCCTCCAGGGCCTGGTCCTCAACGACAACCAGAGCCTCGAGGCCCTGGACGACTCGAGCGCGACCTCCGGAGAGGTGGTGCGAGCGCTCCGTGACACGCTCCTCGACTTCGGTGTCGTCATCGTCGTCATGCTGCTCGGCACGATCGTCGCGACGGCGCTGCTGACGATGGTCACGAGCCGCGCTGTCCTGGGCAAGTCGGTCACCACGGCCGAGGCCTGGCACGACGCGCGCCCGCAGCTGTGGAAGCTGCTCGGTCTGACACTGCTCCTGCCGCTCATCGCCATGGGCGTGGTCGCCGCCGGAACCGTGCCGGGACTCCTGGTCACGCTCGCCGGAGGGGGCGACGGCGGGATCGCCCTCATCTTCCTCGGCGGGCTCGCGGCAGGTGTCGTCGCCGTCTGGCTGATGGTCCGCTTCTCGCTCGCCTCTCCGGCGCTGATGCTGGAGAAGCAGGGAGTGAAGCAGGCCCTCCGCCGGTCCGCCAAGCTGGTGCGCCTCTCCTGGTGGCGGGTCTTCGGCATCAATCTGCTGGCCACGGTCATCACGAACGTCGTCGTGTCGATCATCGGCATCCCGTTCACCCTCATCGCGGGCGCGGTCAGCGGCGACGGCGTGTCCGGTTTCCTGGACAGCAGCACGAGCGACGTCGGCTGGACCTTCCTGATCGTCAGCGGCATCGGACAGGTGATCGGCTCCATGCTGACGTTCCCGATCACCGCCGGGGTCTCCGTGCTCCTCTACATCGACCAGCGGATCCGCCGCGAGGCCCTCGACCTCGAACTCGCCCGCGCCGCCGGTGTGCCGGGCCACGGCCCCAACGACGCCCCCGGCACCCCGGGGAGCTGATGCGGTGACGTCGGCGGGGGCGGTACTCGACGTGCTCCACGCGGCCGCACGGCTGCCGCACGCCTTCTTCGGCGCGGCCTCCGCACTGCCGCGCACCGGGTTCCGGGCGGCCGTCGTACCGCCCGGAACCGGCGTGTCGGTGGCCGTGACACCACCCGGCGCCGGTCCGGGCGTCACGCTGCCGAACGGCGACGACGGCCCCCCGCTGACGATCCCGGGCCGCCCCGCGCGGGAGGCGGCCGAGCGCGAGCTGTCCAAGTCGATGTACCACGAGAACGACCCGGGCCTCTTCCAGCGCGCCCTGAACCGCTTCTGGGGCTGGGTCGACGACTTGCTGAGCGCGGCGTCCGGCGCGGCGCCGGGCGGCGTGATCGGCCTCGTGGTCATCGTGCTCGCGGTGGTGGCGGTCGCCGCGGCCCTCTGGTGGCGCCTCGGCACCCCCCGCCGCGCCCCCGCCACCTCCGCCGCGCTCTTCGACGACCGCCCCCGCAGCGCCGCGGAGCACCGCGCGGACGCCGAGGCGCACGCGGCCCAGGGCCACTGGAGCCAGGCCCTCCAGGAGCGGATGCGGGCGATCGTGCGCTCCCTGGAGGAACGCGCCCTCCTCGACCCGCGTCCCGGCCGCACCGCCGACGAGGCCGCCGCGGAGGCCGCCCGCCCCCTGCCCGACCACGAGGACCGCCTGCACGCGGCGGCCCGGGACTTCGACGACGTGACGTACGGAGGCCGCACGGCCACCGAAGCGGCGTACCACCGGCTCGCCGACCTGGACCGCGACGTGGAGCGCGCCAAGCCGCTCCTCGCCACCGCGTCCCACGCCCCGTCCGACAGCACCTCCTGGGGAGCGATCCGATGACGGACTCCCCCGACACCCCGCCCGGGCCGACACCCCCCACGCACCACACCCCGACGGCACCACCCACCGGCGCACCCGGAACTCCCGGCGCACCCACCAGCACCCCCACCGCACTCACCGACGCTCCCGCGCCGACCACCGGCGCACCGACCACCGACGGACCGGCCACCGCCGAACCACCTCCGACCGACGGCACGCCCACCCCCCTGTCGACCTCGATGGCCGCCACGCCCCGTCAGCTCTGGACCCGCACCCGCGGCATCGTCCTCGCCGCCGTCGTCCTCCTGGCGACCGCCGTAGCCATCGCGGCTGTCCGCTCCGGCACCGAGCACGGCAGCCTCGACCCGCGCTCCGCCGACCCCTACGGCAGCCGCGCCGTCGCCGAGCTCCTCGCCGACCGGGGCGTTTCCACGCGCGTCGTCACCACCACCGCCGAGGCGCGGGCCGCCGCGGGCCCCGACACCACCCTCCTGGTGGCCAACCCGGACCTGCTCACCGACCGTCAGCAGTCGCGGCTGCACGACGCCACCGAGGGCTCCGGCGGCCGCACCGTCCTGGTCGCCCCCGGCAGCCCGTCGGTGTCGAAACTCGCCCCGGGGGTCACCGCGGACGCCACCCCCAGCGACGACTCGACGCTGTCCCCGGACTGCGACCTGCCCACGGCCCGCCGCGCCGGCTCCGCGGACGTGGGCGGCATCCGCTACGACTCGCTCGCCCCCGGCACCGAGGCCTGCTACGTCTCCGACGGCCTGCCCAGCCTCCTCGTCCTCCCCACCACGACCGCGAAGGACGGCTCTCCAGAGACCGGCGACAACCCGGAGGAAGCACCGGAAGGCACCGCGCGGAACACCCCGGAGAAGTCCCCGGCGCGCGGCGACACCGTCGTCCTCGGCGCCCCCGACATCCTCCACAACGACCGCCTCGACAAGCACGGCAACGCCTCGCTCGCCCTGCAACTGCTCGGTTCGCGCCCCCACTTGGTCTGGTACCTCCCCTCACTCTCCGACGACGCCGTCGACGAAACAGCCGACGACAGCTTCTTCGACCTGATCCCCTCCGGCTGGCTCTGGGGCACGCTGCAGCTCACCTTCGCCGCCGTCCTCGCGGCCCTGTGGCGCGGCCGCCGCCTCGGCCCCCTCGTCCCCGAGAAGCTCCCCGTCGCGATCCGCGCCTCGGAGACCGCCGAGGGCCGCGCCCGCCTCTACCGCAAGGCCGACGCCCGCGACCGCGCCGCCGCGGCCCTCCGCTCGGCCACCCGCACCCGACTCGCCCCCCTCGTCGGCGTCCCCACCGCCCGGGCCCACACGCCCGAAGCGCTCCTGCCCGCCCTGACCAGCCGTCTCCGCACGTCCGGCCAGGACCTGCTCCCCCTCCTCTTCGGCCCGCCCCCCGGCGACGACGCAGGGCTCGTCGCCCTCGCCGACCAACTCGACGCCCTCGAAAGTGAGGTACGTACTTCATGATGGACCCGACCACTGACAACACCGCGAGCTCCGACGGCGCCCGCTCCTCCCTGGAGTCTCTGCGCACGGAGATCTCCAAGGCCGTGGTCGGCCAGGACCCCGCCGTCACCGGCCTCGTCGTGGCCCTGCTCTGCCGCGGCCACGTCCTGCTCGAAGGCGTCCCGGGCGTCGCGAAGACCCTGCTCGTACGCGCCCTCGCCGCCTCCCTCGAACTCGACACCAAACGCGTCCAGTTCACCCCCGACCTGATGCCCAGCGACGTCACGGGCTCCCTCGTCTACGACGCCCGCACCACCGAGTTCTCCTTCCAGCCGGGCCCGGTCTTCACCAATCTCCTTCTCGCCGACGAGATCAACCGCACCCCGCCCAAGACCCAGTCGTCCCTCCTCGAAGCGATGGAGGAGCGCCAGGTCACGGTCGACGGCACCCCACGGCCGCTCCCCGAGCCCTTCCTCGTCGCCGCCACCCAGAACCCGGTCGAGTACGAGGGCACGTACCCCCTTCCCGAGGCCCAGCTGGACCGTTTCCTCTTGAAGTTGACGATCCCCCTGCCCACTCGTCAGGACGAGATCGCCGTCCTGACGCGCCACGCGGAAGGCTTCAATCCGCGCGACCTGCGCGCCGCCGGCGTACGCCCCGTCGCGGGCCCCGACGACCTGGAAGCGGCCCGCGCCGCCGTCGCGAAGACAGCCGTCTCTCCCGAAATCACCGCCTACGTAGTCGACGTCTGCCGTGCCACCCGCGAATCGCCGTCCCTCACGCTGGGCGTCTCCCCGCGAGGCGCCACGGCCCTGCTGTCCACGGCCCGCGCGTGGGCCTGGCTGACGGGCCGCGACTACGTCATCCCCGACGACGTGAAGGCCCTCGCCCTCCCCGCCCTGCGCCACCGCGTCCAACTGCGCCCCGAGGCCGAGATGGAGGGTGTGACGGCCGACTCCGTCATCAACGCGATCCTCGCCCACGTCCCGGTGCCCCGCTGATGCCCCTGACCGGCCGCACCGCCCTCCTGGCGGCGCTGGGTTCCCTCCCCGTGGGCATCGTGGATCCCAGTTGGACCGGCATCCTCGCGGTCAACGTCCCTTTGGCCCTGGCCTGCGCCTGCGACTTCGCCCTTGCTGCCCCCGTACGCCGCCTCGGCCTGACCCGCTCCGGCGACTCTTCCGTACGCCTCGGCGAGCCCGCGGACGTCCAGCTGACCGTCACCAACCCCACCAACCGTCGCTTGCGCGCCGAAGTGCGTGACGCCTGGCCGCCCAGCAGCTGGCAGCCGGGCACCGAGGTCACCGCGTCCCGGAATCCCCTGGACGTCCCGCCCGGCGAGCGCCGCCGCATCACGACCCGGCTGCGCCCGACCCGCCGCGGCGACCACCACGCCGACCGCGTCACGATCCGCTCGAAGGGCCCACTGGGCCTCTTCTCCCGCCAGGGCAGCCATCGGGTGCCGTGGACGCTCCGCGTCCTGCCACCTTTCGCCAGCCGCAAGCACCTGCCGTCCAAACTGGCCCGCCTGCGTGAACTGGACGGCCGCACCAGCGTGCTGATCCGCGGTCAGGGCACGGAGTTCGACAGCCTCCGCGAGTACGTCCCCGGCGACGACACCCGCTCCATCGACTGGCGCGCCACGGCACGGCAGTCCTCGGTGGCCGTCCGCACCTGGCGCCCCGAGCGGGACCGCCACATCTTGCTGGTCCTCGACACCGGCCGCACCTCCGCGGGCCGCGTCGGCGACGCCCCACGCCTCGACGCGTCGATGGACGCCGCTCTCCTCCTGGCCGCCCTGGCATCCCGCGCAGGCGACCGCGTGGACCTCCTCGCCTACGACCGCCGGGTACGCGCCCTGGTCCAGGGCAAGGCCGCCGGCGATGTGCTGCCGTCCCTCGTCAGCGCCCTGGCCACGCTTGAGCCCGAGCTCGTCGAGACGGATGCCCGCGGCCTCACAGCGACAGCGCTGCGCGCGGCCTCCCGAAGCTCTCTGATCGTGCTTCTCACGAGTCTCGAAGCGGCCCCCGTCGAGGAGGGCCTGCTGCCGGTACTCTCCCGACTCACGCAGCGCCACACGGTCCTGGTCGCCTCGGTCACCGACCCGCACATCACAGAAATGGCGAAGGCCCGGGGAACGACGGAGGCGGTGTACGACGCCGCAGCCGGCGCACAGGCTCAGGCGGAACGCCAGCACACCGCGGAACAACTCATCCGCCATGGCGTAACGGTCGTGGACGCGACCCCTGACAATCTGGCCCCTGCTCTGGCCGACGCCTACTTGTCTTTGAAGGCGGCGGGCCGCCTGTAGACGAAGAGGGAGGCGCTGGAACGCAAAAAAAGCCGTATCCCCCGAGTCGAAACTCGGGGGATACGGCTTTATCAATTTTAGTTCGGCGGCGTCCTACTCTCCCACAGGGTCCCCCCTGCAGTACCATCGGCGCTGTAAGGCTTAGCTTCCGGGTTCGGAATG